>NZ_JBSSDZ010000001.1:4820000-5012926 GCF_054061215.1 Luteibacter sp. HA06 | reverse complement strand
TCGATGTCGTCGCGGGTGATCAGCGTGACCGGGGCGAGGACTTCGTCGAGCGGCGTCGCCGCGCGGTTGGCGGTGACCACCACCGGATCGAGCCGGTCGGCGGGCGCGTCGGCCGCGTGGGCGGCGGCGATGGACGACAGCAGGGCCATCGCGAGCAGGGTCTTCTTCATGGAGCCGTTTCCTTAGTGCGTCGCTAGAGGCGACACGGAGGACAAACGGCGAACGGCATGCGGGCACGGATCGACCCGGAACGCTGTCCGGATCCGCCCTCCGCGAATCGCCCAACATAAAACGCCCCGCGATAGTCGCGAGGCGAATGCATCGGGCCGGTCTCCGGACTCACGCCAGCCACTTACCGTGGCGGAACCCGGCGCCTTCCCGCTTGCGCAGTGGCGTTTGGCCGGTTTCCGGAAGGCCTTCAGGCCGTCCTGTCGCTTACCGTTGCGGGGGCAGTGCCGGAATAGTCGCGAGGCGACGCACCGGCTTCCCGTTTCATCCCTTCCGACGACTGCCGGTCGGGACACCCGAACGGCGCCACTTTAGCGGGCCGCCGGGTTGGTGTCACGCGAATTTAACAAATATGAGAGCGTCAGCCGACAACGCGGACGCCGCCGATCCAGGTCTCCACGACCTCATGGTTCTCGTTCATCACGACCAGGTCGGCGCGGTATCCCGCGGCGATGTGGCCGTGCGTGGCGCCGAGGCCCAGGAACGCCGCGGGGTAGGTCGACGCCATGCGGGCGGCTTCGTCATAAGGCACGCCGACCATGTTGATCGTGTTGCGCACGGCCGTGGCCATGTCCAGCGCGGAGCCGGCCAGCGTGCCGTCGGCGGTCTGGCAGACGCCGTCCTTCACCGTGATCGTCTCGCCCTTGAGCACGAAGGTCGGATCGTCCGAGCCCACCGGCGGCATGGCGTCGGTGACCAGCATCATCTTCTCGCGGGCCTTGGCGGCGATGGCCACTCGGAGGGACGCGGGATGCACGTGGTGACCGTCGACGATCAGGCCACACCAGCTGGCCGGATCCTCGAGTGCCGCGCCGACCACGCCGGGTTCGCGGCTGGTGAACGGGGTCATCGCGTTGAACAGGTGCGTGAAGCCGCGCACGCCCGTGGCCAGCGCATTGCGGGTGGTGTCGTAATCGGCGGCCGTGTGGCCCGCGGCGACGATGACGCCGTTGGCGACGAGTTCCTGCAGCACGGCGGCGCTGGCGCGTTCCGGTGCGAGGGTAAGCAGGGTGACGCCGCCGTGGCGGCGCGAGACCATCGCCACGTCACTGGCATCGGCGATGCGGAACTTCGCCGGATCGTGCACGCCCTTGCGCTCGGGCGCGATGAACGGACCCTCGAGATGGATGCCGAGAACGCCCGGGACACCCTGGGCGAGGGCATCGTTGACCGCATCGATGGCCTTCGACATGACGTCGACATCGTCGCTGATCAGGGTTGGCAGGAAGCCGGTCGTGCCGAACTTCGCGTGCGCTTCGCCGATCCG
Source organism: Luteibacter sp. HA06 (assembly GCF_054061215.1). Classification (NCBI taxonomy): domain Bacteria; kingdom Pseudomonadati; phylum Pseudomonadota; class Gammaproteobacteria; order Lysobacterales; family Rhodanobacteraceae; genus Luteibacter; species Luteibacter sp. HA06. Next base: position 5,011,431 of record NZ_JBSSDZ010000001.1, on the reverse strand, counting down.
GCGGATCGCGTCGACCGTGGGCACGTCGTTGAACAGCACGCCGCCGCCGCCGTTGACCTGGCAGTCGATGAAACCCGGCAGCAGCGTGTGCCCACCGAGGTCGTGGCGTTCGGCCGCGCGCACGCGCGGATCGGAAGGCAGCGCCAGTCCGGTGATCTTTCCATCGTCGATCAGGACGGCGAAGCCACCCTGGAATCCGTTATCGGTAAGGACGCGGCCGTTGACGAGGGCGATGGTCATACGAGGAAACTCCATGGATCAGACGGTTTCCGTCACCTTGTTGAGGTGCGGCGGGACGTCGGGATTGAAGCCACGGCGCAGCGCGAGTGCGGCGGTGGCGCGATAGAAGCTCTGGACGGTGACCAGCACCGCGGCGATCGGCGCGGTGGCGACGAGCGGGAGGATGTCCTCGCCTGTCGCGCCCGGTGCGGCAACCCACACCTTGGCCCCGCGCTTGCGGAACTCGGCGGCGACATCGAGCACGCCCGGCAGGGTGTCGTCGTTCTGCGCAAAGAACAGCACGGGAAAGTCCGGGCCGACCAGCGCCATCGGGCCGTGCTTCACTTCGGCCGCGCTGAACGCTTCGGCGTGCAGGCCACAGGTTTCCTTGAACTTGAGCGCGGCTTCGAGCGCGCCAGCGAAGCCAAAGCCGCGGCCGACGACGAACAGGTTGTGCGCGTCGACCAGGCCGTCAGTGAGGGCAGACCAGTCGGCATCCCAGCCATGACGAAGCTGCGCGGGCAGCGCGGTGATTGCGTCGGCGATCTCGGCCTTGCCGCTCCAGCGGGCGGCGATATGCAGGATGGCGAACAGGGCGCCCAGATAGCTCTTCGTCGCGGCGACGCTGGTTTCCGGACCGGCGTGCAGCGGGATGACCACGTCGGCGACATCGGCCAGCGGCGAGTCCACCACGTTGACCAGGGCGACCACGTAAGCGCCGGCTTTCTTCGCCGCTTCCGCGTTGCGGACAAGGTCGGGGCTCTTGCCGGACTGCGAGATGGCGACGTAGAGCGCGCCGTCGAGGCGCTGCGCGGCATGATAGATCGAGGTGACCGACGGCGATGCCGACGCGGTGACGACACCGAGCTGGGTCTCGAACACGTACTTGGCGTACATCGCCGCGTGGTCCGAGCTGCCGCGTGCGCAGGTGATGACCATGCGTGGCGGCGTCGCGCGCAGGCGTTCGGCGAGCGCGCCGATCACGGCTTCGTTGTTGGCGAGTTGCCGCTCGACGACCTCGGCGGTCTCGTGCGCTTCGCGGAACATCAGGGTGTCTTGCGGCTGGATCGTCATGGTCTGGTTGGCTCGTTAGTCGCTGTGCAGCTCGGCGACGAAGTCATAGATGTCCCCGCGATACCAGGAACAGGTGAATTCGACGATCCGGCCGTCGTCGAGGAAGCTGCGGCGTTCGATGCTGAGTCCCGCACTGCCGGCGCTCAGGCGCAGCAAGCGCGTCTGTGCCGGGCCGAGAACCACCGCGCGCAGACGCTGCAGGGCACGCAGCGGGCGGTTGCCCAGTTTGTCGAGGGCTTCGTAAAGCGAATCCTCGACCAGGCTCGGGTCGGGCAGGAGCGATAGCGGCACCGCGCTGCGTTCGATCGCCAGCGGTTCATCGCCGGCGTAGCGCAGGCGGTGCAGGCGGACCACCTGGGTGCCCGGCGACAGGTTCATCGCCATGGATTCTTCGGGAGTGACTTCGCCGATGGCGCGTTCGAAGAACTCCGAGCGTGGGTTGAGGCCGCGGGCGCGAAGGTCTTCGGTGAAGCTGGTCATCCGCGACAGCGGCTTGACGATGCGTTCGGAAACAAAGGTCCCGGCGCCGTGGCGCTGGGTGAGGAGGCCATCCTCGACCAGTCCACCGATGGCCTTGCGCACGGTGACCCGGGACAGGGTGAGGGCTCTGGCCAGGTCGCGCTCGCTCGGCAGGGCGTGGCCCACCTGCACCTCGCCGTTTTCGATCACGTTACGGATGGCCCGGCGCAGGCGCATGTACGCCAGCGGCAGCCGGGCGGCCGGATCGTGTTGAAGGCGCTGGTATTCGGCGACGAGAGCGATTTCCATTCCCGGAAGATACCAATACCCGACCACTGGGGCAAGCGCGTACAAGTCAGTCCATACCACCGGCCGATTCAAACAGTCGTTTGCACGATCCAAATGAGCGCTGGAACCGTTTACGTTGGGTTATCGTGCCGTGAATGGTGGCGAAACGTCGCGGCGATTGGTACGGGGCTGGTATGTCCTGGTATGTCACTGGTACGATCCGGTGGCATCTTCCCTCGACGTTGAACAGGCCACTGTCGTGAGCGCACAACTCCTGCCGATCGAGCCGTTCGATCTGGTTATTTTCGGCGGCACCGGCGATCTCGCCGTCCGCAAGCTTCTTCCCGCCATGTACCACCGCTTTGTCGATGGTCAGATCCAGCCGAGCAGCCGGATCATCGGCGTGGCCCGAGAGGGTCTCGACGACGCCGGGTACCGTGAGCAGGTTCGCGTCGCGATCGAGAAAGGCGTGGCGCATGTCGCCAAGGCCCAGCTCGACGCCTTCATCGCGATGATCGGCTACCGCTCGCTGGACGCCCGCAAGGCGGACGGCTGGGACGAGTTCTCGGCCCTCATGGCGGCGCAGCCCACGCACATCCGCGTGTTCTACCTGTCGACCTCGCCGGACATCTTCACCGACATCTGCCAGCGCCTGGGGTCCCTGGGCCTGAACGGTGAGCGCTCGCGTGTCGTGCTGGAGAAGCCGATCGGCCGCGACCTGCAGAGTGCGAACGCGATCAACGATGCGGTCGCCGGCTATTTCACCGAATCGCAGACCTACCGCATCGACCATTACCTCGGTAAGGAAACGGTGCAGAACCTGCTGGCGCTGCGCTTTGGCAACGCCCTGTTCGAGCCGCTGTGGAACGCCCAGCACATCGACCACGTGCAGATCACCGTCGCCGAAACCGTGGGTGTCGGCCATCGCGCCGGCTACTACGACCGTGCCGGCGCCCTGCGCGACATGGTCCAGAACCACATCCTGCAGCTGCTGTGCATGCTCGCCATGGAGCCGCCGTCGTCGCTGGCACCGGACGCCGTGCGCGATGAAAAACTCAAGGTGCTGCGTTCGCTGCGTCCTATCGACGCCAGCAACGCCGGCCAGCTCACCGTACGCGGCCAGTACCGCGCCGGTGCGGCCGAAGGCCAGAGTGTCCCGGGTTACCTGGACGAACTGGGCAGCGACCAGTCCAAGACCGAAACCTTCGTCGCCCTCAAGGCGGAGATCGGTAACTGGCGCTGGGCCGGCGTGCCGTTCTACCTGCGCACCGGCAAGCGCTTGCCCAACCGTGTCTCCGAGATCGTGGTGACCTTCCGTGCCTTGCCGCACTCCATCTTCGATCCCGCGAACGGTCCGCTGCTGCCGAACCGCCTGACGCTGCGCCTTCAGCCGGATGAAGGCGTGAAGCTGTGGCTGACCATCAAGCACCCGGGTCCGGGTGGCTTGCGCCTGCGCCACGTGCCGCTCGACATGAGCTTCGCCGCGGCCTTCGGCATCCAGCAGCCGGATGCCTACGAGCGCCTGATCCTCGACGTGGTGCGCGGCAACCCGACCCTGTTCATGCGTCGCGACGAAGTCGAGGCGGCATGGAACTGGGCCGGTCCGATCCTCCAGGCGTGGGAAGGCAGCGGCGATACGCCGAAGCCGTATACCGCGGGAACCTGGGGTCCGAGCGCCGCCGTGGCGCTTATCGAACGTGATGGCCGTACCTGGGCCGAGGACGCTGCCTGATGAACGCAAAAGTAAATCGCCACGAATTCGCCGATCGCCTGACCCTCGGCGACACGCTCGCCAAGGACATTGCGAGCAAGCTCGACGCGGCCGTGAAGGCGCGCGGCAAGGCCAGCATTGCCGTCAGCGGCGGCAGCACGCCGAAGCTGCTTTTCGCCGTGCTGGCCGAGCAGGAAATCGAGTGGTCGAAGATCAGCGTCACGCTGGTCGACGAGCGCTGGGTGGACGAGACCAGCGACCGCTCCAACGCGGCCCTGGTCAAGAAGCACCTGATCTCGCATGAAGCGCATGTCGCGACCTTCCTGCCGTTGTTCGACGCGGCACATGCCGATGATGTCGACGCCGCGCTCGCGGACGTGGGCAAGCGCGTCGACGCCCTCGGCAAGCCGTTCGACGTCGTCGTGCTCGGCATGGGTCCGGACGGCCATACCGCATCGTTCTTCCCGGGCGGCGATCACCTCGCACAGGCACTCGACCTCGATGGCAAGCAGAGTGTGCTGTCGATGCGTGCGAAAGACGCGGGTGAACCGCGCATCACGCTCAGCCTGCCCCGCGTGCTCGATACGCGTGCGCTGTACCTGCACATCGAAGGTAACGACAAGAAGGAAATCCTCGACAAGGCAATCGCCGGTGGGGATTTCCCGATCGCTGCGGTGCTCAAGCAGGATCGCACCGCCGTCGACGTGTACTGGTCGCCCTGAGTTCGACGTTTCAACGCTTCAATGCAAGCCATCGTGCCGCGCGGGATACGCGCGGCCCGGATCGCCCGGCGGGGGCCGGCGATCCCATTACGTAGCCACGCGGAACTGCCATGAACATCCACCCCATCCTCGCCGAGGTGACTCAGCGAATCGTCGAGCGTAGCCACGTCTCGCGCGCCGCCTACCTGGCGAAGATCGACGGCGCACGCGGCAAGGGCGCGAAGCGGCATCACCTGTCGTGCGGCAACCTCGCACACGGCTTCGCCGCCTGCGGCGAGAACGACAAGGACGCGCTGCGCAACGGTCACGCCGCGAACATCGCGATCGTCACCTCGTACAACGACATGTTGTCCGCGCACCAGCCGTACGAAAGCTATCCCGAGCGCATCCGCGCCACCGCGCGTACCTTCGGTGCGACGGCCCAGGTTGCTGGCGGCGTACCGGCGATGTGCGATGGCGTCACGCAAGGCCGTCCGGGCATGGAGCTGTCGCTGTTCTCGCGCGACCTCATCGCCATGGCCACCGCGGTGTCGCTGTCGCACGACATGTACGAAGGTGCGCTTTACCTCGGCATCTGCGACAAGATCGTGCCGGGCATGCTGATCGGTGCCTTGAGCTTCGGTCATCTGGCCAGCGCCTTCGTGCCGTCAGGCCCGATGCCCTCCGGCATTCCCAACGAAGAGAAATCCAAGGTCCGACAGGCCTTCGCCATGGGCAAGGCCACGCGCGCCGAGCTGCTCGACGCGGAAGCCCGCTCGTACCACGGCTCGGGCACGTGCACGTTCTACGGCACGGCCAACTCCAACCAGATGCTGATGGAGATCATGGGCCTGCACATCCCGGGTGCCAGCTTCGAAGCACCGGACACGCCGTTGCGCGAAGCGCTCACCGCCGCCGCCGTCGAACGCGTGCTGGCGACGGATTGCCTTGGCGATCACTACATGCCGATCGGTCGCATCGTCGACGAGCGTTCCATCGTGAATGGCGTCGTCGGCCTGCATGCCACGGGTGGTTCGACTAATCACCTGCTCCATCTGGTTGCCATCGCGCGCGCCGCGGGTATCGATTTACGCTGGGACGATTTCGACGCGCTATCGGCGGTCGTGCCGCTGCTGGCACGCGTGTATCCGAACGGCTACGCGGACGTGAACCACTTCCACGAAGCGGGCGGCATGGCCTTCCTGATGGACCAGCTGCTCGACGCCGGCCTGCTGCATGGCGACGTGAACACCATCATGGGTCACGGCCTTGAAGCGTATCGCCACGTGCCGCGTCTCGAGAACGACGCGCTCGCCTGGCAGCGTGTTTCGAAGGAGAGCGGCAATCGTGGCGTGCTCCGCTCGATCACCGAACCGTTCCGTCACGACGGTGGCCTGCGCATGCTTTCGGGCAACGTCGGTCGCGGCGTGATCAAGGTTTCTTCGGTACCCGACGATCGCATGATCATCGAAGCGCCGGCCATCGTGTTCGACGAACAGGACGACGTGAAAGTCGCCTTCGATCGCGGCGAACTCAATCGTGACTTCGTCGCCGTCGTGCGTTTCCAGGGGCCGCGTGCGCGCGGCATGCCCGAGCTGCACAAGCTCACGCCGACGCTGAGCCTGCTGCAGGATCGTGGCCATCGTGTCGCCCTGCTCACCGACGGTCGCATGTCCGGCGCCTCGGGCCGTGTACCGGCAGCGATCCACGTCACGCCTGAAGCCGAAGCGGGCGGTCCCATCGCGCGTATCCGCACCGGCGACCTCGTGCGCCTGGACGCAGTGGCCGGCACGATCGAAGTGCTGGTCGACGCCGACGAGTGGAACGCGCGCATTCCCGACAACATCGACCTTGCCATGCATCACACGGGCATGGGTCGCGAGCTCTTTGCCATGTTCCGCCAGTCCGCCGTCACGGCCGACCTCGGTGCGGGCGTCTTTTGATTCTCCGGAGCAGTACCTGATGAGCAACGAAGCGAAGCAGCAACTCGTCGAAGCCACCCTGCGCCTGGCGCCGGTGGTTCCCGTGGTGATCATCGAAGACGCCTCGAAGGCGGTCGGCATGGCGCGTGCGCTGGTGGCCGGCGGCATTCCGTCGATCGAAGTCACCCTGCGTACGCCAGCCGCCCTGGATGCCGTGCGCGCCATCGCCGCGGAAGTCGAAGGTGCCTTCATCGGTGTCGGCACCGTGCTGACCGCGCGTGATCTCGAGGCCGCCTACAAGGCCGGCGCGAAGTTCGCCGTCTCGCCGGGCAGCTCCCCGCGCCTGCTCGACGCCGCCGCCGACCACGACCTGCCGCTGCTGCCGGGTGCCGCTACGTCGAGCGAGGCGATGAATCTGCTCGAGCGCGGTTACCGCTTCCAGAAGTTCTTCCCGGCCGTACCGGCCGGCGGCAGCAAGCTCATCGGCGCCTGGGCCAGCCCCTTGCCGCAGATCACCTTCTGCCCGACGGGTGGGATCAGCCTGGCGAATGCGGCGGAGTTCCTCGCGCTGCCGAACGTGGTCTGCGTGGGTGGTTCGTGGCTGACACCGGCGCACCTGCTGGCCGCGGGTGATTTTGCGGCGATTGAGAAGCTGGCGCGCGAGGCCTCGCAGCTGGGTCGCTGAGCCTGTCGCTTTGGTGAAAAAGCATCGCCGCTGAAGCGGCTCCCACAAGAGCGACCCGCTTTGTGTGGGAGCCGCTTCAGCAGCGATGCCCTTGTGAAACCCACTTCAGCGGCGATGCTCTTGTGGGAGCCGCTTCAGCGGCGATGCTTCGTGCGAAACTTCTCATCTTCGCCGCACCGCGACACCCCCTGCCCATGATCTATATCCTTCTAGCCGTCGCCTTCAGCGTCGCCGTTTCCGTCCTGCTGAAGCTCGCTCGCCGCGCGAACGTCGACATCGTCCAGGCCGTCGCTACCAACTACATCGTGGCAGCCGGCCTCGCCGTATGGCTGCTGGGTGCAACGCCCCAGGCGGCACTCCAGTCCGACGCCCGCGTGCCTCTCATCCTGCTTGGCGTCCTCCTGCCGGCGATCTTCGTCATTCTCGCGCGCTCCGTACGCAGCGCCGGCATCGTCCGCACCGACGTGGCACAGCGACTCTCGCTGTTCTTCTCGCTGGCCGCGGCCTTCCTTCTCTTCGGTGAAGCGCTGGTGCCGCTGAAGGTGCTCGGCATCGTTCTCGCGCTGGTCGCCGTCGTATGCATCCTGTGGCGTAAGGATCGTGCTGAGCGCACCGGCTGGCTCGCGCCGCTGGCGGTATTCGCCGGCTTCGGCGCCATCGACATCTGTTTCAAGATGATCGCCCAGGCGCATGCGCCGTTTCCCAGCGCCCTCCTCGCCTCGTTCCTCATCGCGATGGTGCTTTGCTGGATCGCCGTGTTCGCCCGTGCGCTCATGCGCAGGGCACCGCTCTCGTTGCGCAGCGTCGGTTTCGGCGTCGTGCTCGGTGCGGCGAACTTCGCCAACATCCTGTTTTACATCCGCGGCCACCAGGCACTGCCGAACGATCCGTCGCTGGTGTTCGCTTCGATGAATCTCGGCGTAGTGCTTCTCGGTGCGCTGGTCGGCGTAGTGGCGTTCCGCGAAAAGCTCTCGTGGCTTAATTGGTTCGGCTTGTTGATCGCTGTCGCTGCGATCGGCGTGATGACAATGGCCTGAGCCGCCATCGATCAGGCCTCAGCGGGATGCATTGGCTACAGGCGTGTGAACCATTCAGCCACAGTGCCAGATAGCACGATGTCAGCGTGGTGCCGCATGGGATCCTTGACGCCGTGCCCGAGCGTGACCAGGACGAGTTGAGTGCCTTCGCGGCGCGCGAACTTCATGGCTGGGACGAAATCGCTGTCGGCGGTAACCAGCACGATGAGCGAGGAAAGCTTCTTAAGCGTGAGACTCGCCATGTCGAGCCCGATACGCATATCCACGCCCTTCTGACCGACTATCGGTTTGATGTCGTCGGCGCGAAGCGTGAGACTTTCCTCATTTACCTTCCGAAGATCCTTCTTCGGCGCCCAGCCATCGATAGATAGTTCGCCGAGGCGGTTCGCGAAGAAGTCTTGGCATGCCAGTTCGTTATGCATGGCTTCGCTGGCTCGATAAGCCCTGCTTGTACTGAAGTCGAGCCGTTCCTTGGAGAAGGGATTCTCGATGACCTCGGCAGATGGCGCCGCATCGTAGAAATAGATCCGATGGAGGCGGCGGGAAAGCAGGAGGGGGTGGGTTCGAATAGCCGCCGAAAGTCGAGCAATGTCGCTACACGTGGCAGGTCTCGTCGCGCTGCCGGTCTTTCGCCTGACAAATGCGCCATCAAGCATGATGGAATAGGTGAGCATCCGTTCTCCAGGTTGACCGCCAGGCAGGTGGAGGGCGAACCTCGCTTATATGTCACCCGCAGGGCAGTCGTTTCTTGTGTCTACGCAGGAAGCGCGAACACTTAACAGGTGGAGGGCGAGCCTCGCTTATATGTCACCTGCAGGGCAGCTGTGTCAGGTTCAAATCCTTGAACCGTCGCCATTATCTATGCAGGACGGACACAGTCAACGGCATATTCGCCGACAAGCGCTGTAGGCATTCACAACCGCCGCGGCGCCGTCGACCCGCGAACAACGAGATCCGGGCTGAAACCCTCGTTCTCGATGACATGCTCATCGCCATCACGCTCGAGCTCCGCGATGAGCCGCTGCGCCGCATGCCGACCGATCTCTTCGGTGTTCTGCCGCGCGGTGGTCAATGCCGGCCACGATTGCTTCGAGAACGGGCTGTCCTCGAAGCCAGCGATCGAAAGTTCCCACGGCACGTCGACACCACCCGAGCGCGCAGCGGCGAGAACACCGGCCGCGATCTCATCGTTGGAACCGAAGATCGCGGTCGGTGGTTCCTTCAATGCGAGCAGCTTGCGCGCACCACGGAAACCATCGTCGAACGAATAGTCCCCCTCGACCACGAGCTTCTTGTCCACGGGCAGCCCGTACTCGCGCAGCGCATCCTCGTAGCCCTGGTAGCGCTCCGGGCTTGAGCGATGCTCCTTGCCGCCCCAGAGGAAGCCGATGCGGTGATGGCCGAGCTGGATCAGGTGCTCGGTGATCGCATAGGCGGCGTCACGGTCATCCACGAAAACGCACGGCCAGCCGTCTTTCGGATCCTGCCGGGCGGAGATGATCCGTACGAACGGAATCTTGTGCTCGGTGAGGATCGCGAGGAGCCGTGGTTGTTCGGACATCGGCGGGGCGAGCACGAGACCGGCCAGGCGATTGCGCCGGACCAGGTCGCACAGTTGCTCGGCCAGTTTGGGCGCCGACGAGTCGCAGGGATGGATCTGCAGGCCGAAGCCGCGCTCCCGGCACACCGACAGCACGCCATTCTGCATGGCGATGACGTAGTGGGCGTTGGGGTTGTCATAAACCAGGCCCAGCGCGTACGTCCGGGCGCTGCGCAGGCTGCGCGCCGCCTGGTCGGGCTGGTAGTCGAGGGCATCGATGGCACGCTGCACCTTGTCACGGGTGCGCGCATGGACGGACGGCTCGTGGTTGATGACGCGGGAGACGGTCTTCAGCGACACGCCGGCCCGCTCGGCCACGTCCTTGATGGTAGGGCTACGCAATCTCGGACCCTCAATAGCAAGACGGCCATCCTAGCGGATGGCCGTTACGTAGCGAAGGCGGACGTTAGTCCTTGATGTGCTGACCGACCCGATGGCCAGCCGCGCCGTAGTACAGGATGTACAGGTAGCAGGGGACCATCAGGCAGAGGAAGACGGCCTGGAAGTCATGGCTCTGCTTCAGATGGGCAAAGGCCACCGGGATGATCGCGCCGCCGGCAATGCCCATGATCAGGAAGGCCGAGCCGAACTCGGTGAGCGCGCCCAGGCCCTTGATTGCCAGCGGGAAGATCGCCGGCCACATCATGGCGTTGGCGAAGCCCAGCGCGGCGACGAAGCCGACGGCGGTGTATCCGGTGGTCAGGTAGGTGCCGATCGAGAAGATCACGCCGAGGATGGCGGACATCGCCAGGTACTTCTGCTGGGAGACGAACTTCGGAATCAGCAGGAGGCCGGCGATGTAGCCCAGCAGCATGGCAAACAGCGTGTACGAGGTGAAGTGCTTGGTGTCTTCCGGCGTCATGCCGAAGCCCTGGCCATACGTGCCGATCGCGTCGCCGGCCATCACTTCCACGCCCACGTAAACGAACAGGCAGAGCACGCCGAGCCAGAGGTGCGGGAAGCTGAAAATGCTGCCCTTGGCGTGGCCGATGGCGCGCTCGGAATTCGCACCGGAGGGCTTGATTTCAGGCAGCGAGGAGCGAACCACCCAGATGGCGAGCACGACCAGCAGGCCGGCCATCACCATGTACGGCATGTGCACCTTGGAAGCGAATGCGGCAAGCAGGGCGTCCTTCTCGCCCGGCGAACCAGCGGCGGCGATCTGCTTGTCGAACGTGCCGATATTGCTCATCACCACCGCACCGAAAACGAACGGCGCGAGCGCGCCGGCGATCTTGTTGCAGATGCCCATGAAGGCGATGCGCTGCGCCGCGCTGTCGATCGGGCCGAGGATGGAGATGTACGGATTGGACGCCGTCTGAAGCAGCGAAAGACCCGCGCCGATGACGAACAGGCCGGTCAGTGCGCCTGGGTAAATGCGCATGGTGACGAACTGGCCGAACAGCACGGCGCCGATGGCCATGACGAACAGGCCAAGGCCCATGCCCTTCTTCATGCCGGTCTTTTTCAGGATGAAAGAGGAGGGCAGGGCAAGGAAGAAATACGACAGGTAGAACGCCATCGGGACCAGGAAGGCGTTGACGTCATCCAGGTTGAAAGCGAGCTTCACGAACGTGATCAGCGGGCCGTTGAGCCAGGTCACGAAGCCAAAGATGAAGAACAGGACGCCGATGATGATCATCGGTACCAGGCTGGAATGTCGGGTCTCTTCGACGCTGACTGTGGTGGATGACATGGGTGCTTCCCCTCTGATTTGTCGCCTTTATTGACTCGTGTGCGTAACGTTGTCAATTGGCTTTTTACACGGCCCTCCCCGTAGCCATGCGGTTTGTGACTTTCGATGTCGCGGCGCGTCAAACCCCTGATGGCCCATGCATTCCCCATGCCGCAGCCCGCGCCACGCGGTGATTCGGAGAAGATTACGGCCGACCGCAAACGTTTCCTGCTGCAACGCAGGATGGAATGGTGGATGTCCTAGCCATTTGTCCTGTTGACAACGTTGTCATTTCGCTCACAGACTCCGCTCAAATCAGGGGCAAGTCATAAGGGGCGGGGCGTGGGCGAATCGGCCAAACAACGGGAAATCGTGCGTGCTTCGCGTTCCGGGGCGTTTATCGCCGCCGACGTGGGCGGGACGCATGCCCGTATCGGCCTGGTACGCCGCGCTGTCGGCTCCACCGCCATCGACGTGCTTCGCTACGAACGTTATGCCTGCGCCGACTGGCCCAGCCTGACCGCCGTGCTGCAGGACTTCGTCGGCCGCCTGGATGGCCAGCACCACATCGAACATTGCGCGGTTGCCAGCGCGGGCTACGTGCTCGGCGACGCCATCGTCAACGAGAACCTGCCCTGGCCGGTCTCGATCGGGGACATCCGCGAAAGCCTGGGCCTGCTCGGCCTGGCCGTGGTCAACGACTTCGAAGCCGTGGCCTACGCCTGCCAGTTCCTCGAGAACCACCAGACCCTGCCGATCATCGAAACCGCCGCCGACCCGGCCGTGGGACCGATCCTCGTCATGGGGCCGGGCACCGGCCTGGGCTCCGCCGTGCTCCTGCCGGGTTCGCCGCACGCCACCGTGCTGCCGACCGAAGCGGGCCAGATTTCACTCGCGCCGGGTAACGAGCGCGAGGTCGCGATCCTGGGCGAACTCGCCCGCGGCCGCGACTACGTTTCGTACGAGACCGCCCTGTCGGGTCCGGGTCTCGTGAATCTCTATGAAGCCATTTCGACGCTGCGCGGCACCGCCGCGACGCTGACCGAGCCCGCCGCCGTCACGCGCGCCGCCCTCGACGGGAACGATCCCGCCGCAGTGGAAGCACTCGACGTGTTCTGTGGCCTTCTCGGCAGCTTCGTGGGCGATCTCGCCCTTCTCTACGGCGCCCGTGGTGGCGTGTTCCTTGCGGGCGGCATCCTGCCCCAGGTTCGCGACCGCCTCCTCGCCAGCAGCTTCGCCTCCAGGTTCTTCAACAAGGGCGTTATGCGCGCCTTTCTCCAGCAAGTACCGGTACGTCTGATGGACCACGGGCAGTTGGGAGTGATCGGTGCCGCCGGTCTCTACCTGCACGGTTCGAGCGCTCACTGAAGAGCGGGAAAGGAACGCAGGCTCAGTACAACAACCGGGTCGAAAGACCCTTCGATAGCAACGAAGCATGACGCGGCCGCGAAACCCGTCACCGCTACATCCTCTGAGGGGAGGACTCCATGTCGCATCGTAGAAACCTGCTGACGGCGAGCATCATCGCCGGACTCTGTTGTTTCACCGGAATCGCCGCCGCGCAAGACGCGACGCCGCCGCCGGCAAAGCCGCAGACTGCCCAGGAAAAAGCTGACGCCGCCAAGGCAGCCCAGCTCGAGGGCATCACCGTTACCGGCATCCGCGCCAGTCTCGAGAAGTCTCTCGATACCAAGCGCAATGCCGATGCCATTGTCGAAGCGGTCACCGCCGAAGACATCGGCAAGTTCCCGAACACCAATGTCGCCGAAGCGATGACGCAGATTCCCGGCGTCACGATCGACCGTCAGTTCGGCCAGGGCGATCGTGTTTCCATCGACGGTACCGACCCCAGCCTCAACCTTACCTTCCTCAACGGCCAGCCGATCTCGCAGACGCCGTGGCAGTACGGTGCGCAGCCGAACCGTGGCTTCGACTTCACGATGCTCGCGCCGGAAATCATCGGTCGACTGGAAATCTACAAGTCGCCCGAAGCACGCCTGACTGAAGGCAGCCTCGGCGGTACGGTGCTCCTGCACACGCTGGAACCGCTCGACCTGCCGGCCAACACGGTGCGTGGTTCGTTCGGCCTGAACTACAACGACCAGGGCAGTGGCGGCTCGCGTCCCACCGCGTCGGCGTTGTACAGCTGGAAGAACACCTCCAACACCTTCGGCATCATTGGCTCGGTGCAGCATTACGAAGAGAAGATCGACCGCCAGGGCCTGGAAATCTTCAGCTACAGCCCGGTGTCGAAGTGGGCTTCGAGCCCCGCCGTCGGTGCGGGTATCGCCAACGGCACGTTGAACCCGAACGCGCAGGTGCCCGACGAGGTCAACTCCGCGTGGTTCCAGCAGAACCGCAAGCGTGATACCGCGACCCTCGGCTTCCAGTTGAAGCCGGCGGATAACTGGAACGTTGATTTCAACAGCCTGTTCATCCGCGAGAACTTCGACAACTGGAATCAGTCGATGTACCCGTTCACGGGTAACGCGCCAGGCAACGTGACCAGCTTCACCCAGGGTCCGAATGGCGTCGTCACCGGCGGCCATGTCTGCGGCAACGACAACGCAGGTTGCCCGGCCATCGGCCCGACCCTGATGGACAGCAACGTCCGCAAGTCCGTGGTCCGTACGTCGGCCTTCGACCTGAAGTCGACCTACGATGGCGACGGCTGGAAGCTCGGCGGCGCGGCCGGCTACAGCAAGGCCCGTAACGACGATATCTCGCAGGCCGTGATCGAGCCGCAGTACGCGGGCGGCTACACCTGGGACATCAACCACGGCTTCAACTTTGACAGCCCGGCGGCGGCGAAGAATCCGGCCAACTGGCACATGGGTGACGCGGACGGCCTCGGCGGCTGGCCCGGCAATTACGGCGACTACAGCGCGAATTCGCGTGACAGCTACGCCCAGCTCGACTTCAGCAAGTACTTCGACAACTTCTTCAACGAACTCCAGGTCGGTTACCGCTGGAACCGTCACGAAGAAGGCATGAACGCGCACGTCTACGGCGGTAACGGTCCGATCTCGCTCGCCGATCTCGGCACCGACGGTCTCACCAACACCCTCGGCAGCGTGGGTGGCTGGGAAGGCTCCTCGCAGCACGTCAGCGCCGATCCCAATGCGCAGTACGCCTGGGTTCGCGCCACCAACGGCGGCAACGAAGATCCGGGTACGTTCCTCAACGGGACGTACAAGCTGATCGAGAAGACCAACGCCGCGTATGCCCAGCTGAACTTCGCTGGTGGCGGTTTCCACGGCAACCTCGGCATGCGTTACGTCGATACGAAGACCGACGGCTTCGGCTACAACTACTCCGGTGCTCCGGTGCTTCCGGCTCCCGCCGGCAGCTACCAGAAGGCGTCGCAGACCACCAAGAACTGGCTGCCGTCGCTCAACGTGGCCTACGACCTGACCGACGACATCATCCTGCGTGCCGCCGCGGCCAAGGTCATCGCCCGTGCGCCGTACAACATGCAGGTCAACAACCTGTTCCTCAACGACACCGTGCTCACCGGCTCCGGCGGCACGCCGGACCTGAAGCCGTACAAGTCGAAGAACTTCTCGCTCTCCGGCGAATGGTACTTCGCCCCGCAGTCCTACTTTGCGATCACGGGCTTCTACAAGAAGATCGACGATTACGTCTTCCAGGACGTGGTCGAGGAGCAGCACTTCAACTCGGCAACCTCCACCGATCCGGTCCAGTTCGCCAAGGAGCTCGCGGCGGGCCTGTGCACGGCTGACGGCTTCTGTACCTATGACATCTCCCGTCCGGTCAACGTCGGCTCGGGCAAGGTCAGGGGTGGTAACGCCAGCTTCCAGCAGGCCTTCTGGGATACCGGTTTCGGTGTCACGGCGAACTACACGTACGCCAAGGGCACGCTCGATTCGGGTGGCCAGCTGCCATACAACTCGAAGAATGCGTACTCCATCAGCCCGTACTACGAGTTCGGCGCGTTCAGTGCCCGCATCAACTACAACTGGCGTAGCGCGTACCTCGCCGGCGGCTACGTGGCTGGTGCGCCGCCCGCAACCACCGAGGCTTACGCCGATCTCGGGGCCACGATCGGCTGGAAGTTCAACAAGCAGATCTCGGTCACGCTCTCGGGCATGAACCTGGCCAACGAACAGTACAAGCAGTACATCGGCACGAAGGACCTGCCGGTCGCGAAATACACCACGGGTCGCCGCTACATGGCCCAGGTGCACTTCGACCTCTGATAAAGCGTCATGGATCAGCGGCCAGGGACGGCCGCAAACCCCTCGAAGCTTCATTCCCCACGGGCCCGACTACCCATTATCGGGCCCGCTTTTTTTTGTGCGTTTCCGGCACAATCGGACGGTTGCCTTCTAACCGCAGGAGTTCTCGATGCGCCGAACCCTCTTCCTCGCCATGGCCCTTGGCCTGACCGCCTGCGCCAACCAGCCGAGGCACGAAACCGGCCCCGTCGATAACGCGCCACTTTCGCTGATTCCGCAGCCTGCGTCGTTGCAGCGCCTGCCAGGACACTTCCGCCTCGAAACGTCCACCACGATCGTCGTCGCACCGGGCAACGTCGCCGCGAAGAAAGTCGCAACGCAATTGCAAGGCTGGATCCGGCAGGCGCGCGGCACCGATATCGCCATCGTCGAAGGCAAGCCTCGCGACGGCGCGATCACACTGTTGACCGACGCGACCACCAAGGGACGCGAAGCCTATACGCTGGACGTCAACAGCAACGGCGTGCGCATCGCCGCCAACGACGAAACCGGGCTGTTCTATGGCGCGGTGACGTACTGGCAACTGCTGACCGATCCGGCATCACAGAACGGTGTTCCCGCCGTACATATCGTCGACGCGCCCCGGTTTGCCTGGCGCGGCCTGATGCTCGACTCGTCTCGCCACTTCCAGTCGGTCACCGAGATCGAGCACCTGCTCGACCAGATGGCCCTGCACAAGCTCAACACCTTCCATTGGCATCTCACCGACGACCAGGGCTGGCGGTTGCAGATCCTCAAGTATCCGAAGCTCACCGAAGTGGGCAGTTGCCGTAAGCCCGTCGGACCGGACGTCGCGCTCACCGGCGATCCGGATCGCCCCTATTGCGGCTTCTACACGCAGGACGAAGCAAAGCAGATCGTCGCTTATGCTGCCGAGCGGCACATCACGGTCGTACCGGAAATCGAGATGCCCGGTCACGCGCAGGCCGCCGTTGCCGCCTACCCACAGTTCGGCGCCGGCAGCAAGAAGCTCGGCGTGTCCGGCGACTGGGGCGTGAACACGGCGCTGTTCAACGTGGACGATGGCACCTTCACCTTCCTGGAGAACGTGCTCGACGAAGTGATGACGATCTTCCCGTCGACGTATATCCATGTCGGTGGCGACGAAGCTGCCAAGGACGAGTGGGAGCATTCGAAGACCGCCCAGGCAAAGATGAAGTCGCTCGGCATCGACGACGAAGAGAAGCTGCAGGGTTGGTTCGTCGCCCGCATCGGCGACTACCTCGACAAGCACGGACGGCGGATCATCGGCTGGGATGAGATCCTCGACGGCAAGGTGCCGGCGAGCGCCACCGTGATGTCCTGGCGCGGGACGAAAGGCGCGATCAAGGCGGCCAACGCCGGACACGATGTCGTGATGGCTCCGTCGCCGACGCTGTACATGGATTACCTGCAGTCCACCCTGCCTGATGAGCAGCCGGGCCGGCCGCAGGTGCAGACCCTGAAGACCGTCTACGACTTCGATCCGGTGCCGGCAGAGATCGGCGCGGACAAGGCCGCGCACGTGCTCGGTGCACAGGTCACCGTGTTCGCGGAGTACCTCCCGAACTGGTACCGCACGCAACACGCGGTGTTCCCGCGCATCGCAGCCGTCGCCGAACGCACGTGGTCGCCGAAGGCGGATTGGAACGGTTTCATCGCGCGCCTGCCAGCGGAGATGTCACGGTATCGCGCCGCGGGCATCGTACCTTCCGACGGTGCCTACGCAGTGGCCATCGCTTCGACAGCCGCCGACGCCGACAAGGCGAAGGTCACTCTTTCCAGCCAGACCGGTTACGGCACCATCCGTTACACCACCGACGGCACCTCGCCGACCGCACAATCGGCTGCGTATACGGCGCCATTCGACGTGCCGCTGCCGACGACCGTGCGTGCCAATGCATTCGACAACAGCTTTGCGCTGGCGGGTCCGCGTGAAGAAGCCATCGATGCGAAGTCGCTCCTGCATCGCAACAGTGACCAGCTCGACACCTGCGGCGACAAGCTCGTCCTGCGCATCGAATCACCCGATGCGGTCAATGGCGTGCGACCGGTCTACAAGGTCGACATCATGAACACCTGCTGGGTGTGGAAGGGTGTGAAGCTCGATGGCCGCTACGGCCTCGATGTAACCGTCGATCGCCTGCCGTTCAACTACGCGTTGTGGAAGGACGCCGCGGGCATCGTCTCGCGCAAGTCGCGCTCGCGCGCCGGCGAGCTTGAGGTTCACCAGGACTCGTGCGACGGCCCGAAGATCTCGACCATTGCGCTGGATAAAGCGAAGGACGGCCGCGCGACGTTGCAGGGCATCCTGCCCAAGCGCGAGGGCGTGCATGACCTGTGCTTCGTGATTACCGGGAAGCCGGGGCCGAAGATCTGGGTGATCGGGGGTTTGCAGTTGCGCTAAGAGCATCGCCGCTGAAGCGGCTCCCACACGAAGCCGGGCCTGCTCCTTGTGGGAGCCGCTTCAGCGGCGATGCCCTCCCTGACTCAATACGACAACGCCGTCGCAAACGACGCATGCCTTTGCAGCGCCGAACGCGCCTCCCGTTCGTCGTCGCCTTCCAAAGGCATCAACGTCACGAACTTGCCGGCGATCATCGCTGCCAGCGGCATGCCATCGCGAATGGCGATGCGCGTCCCGAGCACGGCAGGCACTTTCGCCGCGCCGGTGATGATCGTGCCGACCAGGTTCAGCGGATCGGTCCCCGCAATGCAGACGATCTCGCCATCGTGCTCGCGATGACGAATCTGCCGTAACGCTGCCAGCGCCTCCGGCAGCGCGAACTGCTCGCCGACGAGACCGTCGACAAACCGGCCGCCGCGAATCTCGCCGCGCGCCTCCAGCCGATGGAAGACACGGCGCAGGTCGCGCCACGCAGGTAACCACGCCGCCTCGCGCTCGAGGATGCGCCAGCTGACCACCCCATAGCGACGTAGCAGCGTGCGCGCCATGTGTTCGAGGCCATCGGCATCACTACGTGCCTCAGCTGGCCGACGTGCGAGCGACCAGCGACCGGCGTCTTCGATACCGCTCAACATGTGCCGGCGCGTACGGCGGTGACGGCTGCCGTTTCGTTTCGAGGCAGGAAGCAACAAGGCGCGCAAGCCGGCAAAGCTGTCCGCGGTGACGCGGCCGGCAGCCACCAGGTCGCCGAGGGCGTCCTCCAGCTCGGTGCGCAGCAAACGCGTGGTCGTCGCCAGCTCATCGAAGAACAGTGCGCCTTCATCGCGCAGCGCATCAGCGACGGCCTGGGCCCGCGAAGAGAGCGGCAACTCCTCGGAGATGGCCGGCGCAGCCGCCGACCAGATGGGCAGCTGGCGACGCGGCAACAGTACGATCGGCGTGGAGCGCACCGGGCCACCGCTACCCGTACCCAGGCGCAGACGGCTCCAGACGACACGTCCGGCGCGGCAGAGATCGTCGAGCCAGCCGATGCTGTAATCGCTGACACGCGCGGGAAGCAGTTCCGCCTCCCACGCACCCGCTGCGGCCTCGAATCCTTCGAGCTGGGCGATCACGCCGGCCAGCGCATCGGGGCCAGCGACCCGGGTGCCCTGGGTCACGTGCTGCCAGTCGAGCAGGAAGCGCATGAAGTCGCGTGGCGCGACCGGTTCGATTTCGCGGCGCAGCCGGCCGATCGTGTAGCGATGGATACGCGCCAGCAGATGTCGTTCGCACCATTCCACGTCGGTGGTGCCCGGCGAGAACGGACCGCGCATGACGTAGCCTTCGGTCTCCAGCGAGGCCAGCGCGAGATCGAGCGCGCCCGCCTCCACGCCAAGCGATGAAGCGAGCACGCGGGCCGGCACCGGGCCAAGCCCACCGAGGCGACCGCGAACGATGTCGATCAGCGCCGACTCGGGTGTCCACGCCTGCGCTTCGAATTCGGAAGGGGCGGCGATAGCCGGTGACAGTGCGCCATCGGCGTGGATGGCGCGCCACGTGGGCAAGCGCTCGGCAGCCACCCACAAGGCCACGTCGCCGTGCCTCAGCACCGTGGCGCGCGCGTCCTTCGCCAGTGCACGAAGCAACCCGGCCCAGGCTGGATGCTTGCGCACATCGTCGTCTGTGACGGCGCCGAGCAACATGAGAGCCTCATGCATCTCGTCGGCGGTTCGTGCCTCCGGCCACGCTTCCTCGCGCACCGACGCGATCGCCTCGGCATCCAGCCGGCCGAGATCGTCGGGACTTTCCGCGTCGTTCCAGCGGCGCGACTGCACGGCCTGCGTGCGACGCTCCTCCAATGGCGCGTCGTCGAGGAAGGCGTAAGGTGCCGCGTTGAGGATCTCCGCAGCCAACGGCGATGGTGTGGCGAGATCGCGCGCGACCATGCGGATGGCGCCGGTTTCCAGCCCGCGCAGGATGGCTAGCAGGCCATCGCAATCCATGGCTTCGTGCAGGCAATCGTCGATCGTCTGGTTTACCAGTGGATGGTCGGGCACCTCGCGCTCACCAACGAGATTCTCCGCGCAGGCAACCTGGTCGGGGAAGACGGTGGCGAGGAGGTCTTCGCTCTTCATTCGCTGTAATTGCGGCGCGACTTTCCTGCCGCCGTTGAAGCGCGGCAAGGCCAGTGCAGTCGTCGCGTTCCAGCGCCAGCGCACGCCGAATAGCGGCGCATCGAGCAGTGCCTGGATCAGCACGTGCTCGGCCGAGTTCGAGTGCAGGTAGCGCGCCACTTCGTCCAGCGGAAAACTGTGACTGGTGGACAGCGACAGCACGATGGCGTCTTCGGTGGCTGCAGCCTGTAGCTCGAAGTTGAACTTGCGGCAGAAACGCTTGCGCAGCGCGAGGCCCCAGGCACGGTTGATCCGACTGCCGAACGGGGTGTGGATGATGAGCTGCGTGCCCCCGGATTCGTCGAAGAAGCGTTCCATCACCAGCGTCTCGCGGGTGGGCAGTGCGCCGAGGGCGGCACGGGCGCGGAACAGGTAATCGACCACCTGCTCGGCGGCGGCCTTGCTCAGCGCCAGCTCGTCGACCAGCCACCTGAGTGCCGCCTCGCGACCACCCTCGTCGAACTTCGCCGAAATCTCCGTGCGCAGGCGCGACACGCCGATCGATAGCTCGTCCGTGCGGCCGGGCGCTTCGCCGAGCCAGAACGGGATGTTCGGTGGCTGGCCCTGCGCATCCTCGACGCGAAGGCGACCCATCTCGACACGCATGATGCGATACGAGCGGTTGCCCAGCTGGAAGACGTCGCCGGCAAGGCTCTCCACCGCGAAGTCTTCGTTCACCGTGCCGACCACGATGGCCTGCGGTTCGAGCAGGACGTTGTAGTCGCCGGTTTCGGGGATGGTGCCGCCCGAGGTGACAGCGGTGAGCTTCGCACCGCGACGCTCACGCAGGCGCTTGTTCACGGCGTCGCGATGGATGTAAGCCCCGCGGGGGCCGACACGCGTGGTGAAGCCCTCGGCGAGCATGCGCACGGTCTCGTCGAAGGTTTCGCGCTTGAGTGCATTGAACGGATACGCGCGGCGAACGAGATCGAACAGGGCGTCTTCGTCCCACTCCTGGCAGGCCACCTCGGCGACGATCTGCTGCGCGAGAACGTCGAGTGGCTGCATGGGCATGACCAGCGCGTCGAGTTCGCCGCGGCGCACGCAGTCGAGCAACGCCGTGCATTCCACGAGGTCGTCGCGTGAGGTGGGAAACAGTCGCGCCTTCGGTGTGCCGCCCACGGCGTGTCCCGCGCGACCGGCGCGTTGCAGGAAGGAGGCAATCGAACGCGGCGAGGCGATCTGGCAGACCAGATCGATGTCCCCGATGTCGATGCCGAGCTCGAGTGAGGCCGTGGCGACCAGCGCACGCAGCTCGCCCTTCTTCAGGCGTTGCTCCGCGTCGAGACGCTGCTCGCGCGAGAGGCTGCCATGGTGCGCGGTCACGGCTTCGCGGCCGAGTCGTTCGGAAAGATGCCTGGCCACGCGCTCGGCCATGCGCCTTGTGTTGACGAAGATCAGCGTGGTGCTGTGCTGCTCGACCAGATTGGAGAGCCGGTTATAGACCAGTTCCCACATGTCGTTGGACATCACCGCTTCCAGCGGCACCGGCGGCACTTCGATCGCGAGGTCGCGCTTGCGCGTATGCCCGATATCGATGATGGCGCAGTCTTCCTTCGCGTTGCCGGTGAGGAAGGCGGCGACTTTCTCGATGGGCTTCTGCGTGGCGGACAGCCCGATGCGGGTGATGCGTCGCTGCGCCAGCGACTCCAGCCGCTCCAGCGACAGCGCCATATGGCTACCGCGCTTGCTCGCCGCGACGGCGTGGATCTCGTCGACGATCACCTCGCGCACGTCCGCCAGCATGCTGCGCCCCGAGACGGAACCGAGCAGGACGTAGAGCGATTCCGGCGTTGTCACCAGGATGTGTGGCGGGCGTTTCTTCATGCGTTCGCGTTCGGACGAAGGCGTATCCCCCGTGCGCACGGCGGTGCGTATCTCGAGATCAGGCAGGCCCTGCTTGCGCAGTTCCTCGCGGATGCCCGCCAGCGGCGCTTCGAGGTTGATTCGGATGTCGTTGGACAGGGCCTTCAGCGGCGACACGTAGAGAATCGTCGTGCGGTCTGGCAGCCCGCCGTCACGCACGCCATCGCGCACCAGCATGTCGATGGCCGACAGGAAAGCGGTAAGCGTCTTGCCCGAACCGGTAGGGGCGGCGACGAGCGTGTGGCGGCCCGAACGGATCGCCGGCCACGCGGCCACCTGCGCTGCCGTGGGCTCGGGGAACGTGTTCCCGAACCAGGCGGCGACCGCGGGATGAAAGGCGTCTAGCGTTGTCGACTTTTGTGAATTCATTGAACCACTTAAGTGGGGTCTGGAGGCCCTTGGGTCAAGTTCCAGCCTACCCCGAAGTGGTCTCGCGGGTTGCGATAAAACCGTTACTGAACGAACGTGTAGGTCTCCCAACGGACCGAACCCCGACCATGCCCGATACCGTGCGCCGTACCGCCCTCGCCTTCGCCATCACCGCCGGCCTTGCCGCCAGCGCCAGCGCGGCCACGCCGCCGGCCAAACCGTGGATGGACCGCTCGCTGTCGGTGGATCGTCGCGCCGAGCTTGTCGTTGCGGCCATGACGGACGATGAGAAATTTCGCCTGATTCGTTCCGACTTCGGCCTCGCCAGCGACAAACACGGCGTGCCCGATGGTGCCGTGGGCGGTGCGGGCTACGTGCCGGCCATGCCGCGCCTAGGCCTGCCCGCCATCAACGAGACCGACGCGGGACTCGGCGTGAACAAGCCGGGCATCGACGGCAAGGGCGCGATCTCGCTGCCCGCCGGGCTTGCCACTGCGGCGAGTTTCGACACTGCCGTGGCGCATGCCGGTGGCCGCATGATCGGCGGCGAAGCGCGTGGCAAGGGCTACGGCGTGCTGCTGTCCGGCGGCATCAACCTGGTGCGCGACCCGCGCAACGGGCGCAACTTCGAGTACGCGGGTGAGGACCCGATCCTCGCGGGCAACATCGTCGGTGCAACGATCAAGGGCGTGCAGGAACGCAAGATCGTCTCCACCATCAAGCACTTCGCCATCAACGACCTCGAATCCGGTCGCAACACGCTCAGCGCCGATATCGACCCCGTCGCCCTGCGCGAATCCGACCTCCTCGCCTTCCAGATCGCCATCGCCCATGGCGATCCCGGCTCGGTCATGTCTTCGTACAACCGCGTCAACGGCACCTTCGCCGGCGAGCACGAGTGGCTGCTCAACCAGGTGCTGAAGCAGGAATGGGGCTTCAAGGGTTTCGTCATGTCCGACTGGGGCGGCGCGCACAGCGGCGCCAAGGCGGCGCTTGCCGGCCTGGACCAGGAATCGGCAGGTGAGGTCTTCGACGCCGAGGTGTTCTTTGACAAGCCGCTGCGCGCCGCTGTCGCCTCCGGCGAGGTACCGAAGGCCCGGCTGGACGACATGGCCCGGCGCATCATGCGTAGCCTGATCGCGCATGGGGTGATCGATGACCCCATCCCGACCAAGCCGACCACGCCCGTTCCCTACGACGCCGACCGCAAGGTCGCGCGCGACACGCTGGAGGCCGGCGCCGTCCTGCTGCGCAACGAGGCAGGCCTGCTGCCGCTGTCGCGCACCGGCCAGTCGGTCGTGGTCATCGGCGCCCATGCGGACAAGGGCGTGCTCGCCGGTGGTGGTTCCTCGACGGTGACCGATGTCGGTGGCGATCCGGTACCGGGGCTGCAGCCGACCGGCTGGCCCGGCCCGGTGCGCTACCACGCGTCCGCGCCGCTGACCTTCATGCAGAAGCTCGGCGGCAAGGTCAGCTTCGATCCCGGTACGGATCCCGCCGCCGCAGCGAAGGCTGCGGCCAGCGCCGATGTGGCGGTCGTCTTCGTCACCCAGTGGGCCGCCGAGTCCTTCGACGTGCCCGACATGGCGCTGCCCGACGGGCAGGATGCGCTCGTCGCCGCGGTGGCGAAGGCCAATCCGAAGACCGTGGTGGTGCTCGAGACCAATGGTGCGGTGAAGATGCCCTGGCTCGGCAACGTCGGTGCCGTCCTGCAGGCCTGGTATCCGGGCTCGGGTGGCGGCGAAGGCATCGCACGCCTGCTCTACGGCGAAACGGCGCCGTCGGGTCGCCTGCCGGTGACCTGGCCGAAGGACGAAGCGCAGCTGCCCCGCCCGACGATCCAGGCGGCCGGCCTCTATTCGAAAGAGAAGCCGGCCGACAACGTCGACTACAACATCGAAGGCGCCGACGTCGGCTACCGCTGGTTCGAGAAGACGAAGCGCGAACCGCTGTTCGCCTTCGGTTATGGCCTGACCTACACGAACTTCGCCTATAGCGACTTCGCCGTGGACAAGGATGCCAAGGGCCACCCGGTCGCCCATGTCACGGTGAAGAACACCGGCAAGACCGCCGGTGCCGATGTTCCGCAGATCTACGTCACCGCGCCGGGCGCGGCCACGCGGCGCCTCGCTGGCTGGAGCAAGATTTCGCTGAAGCCGGGCGCCAGCCGCCGTGTCGATATCCCACTGGAAGCGTTCGCGCTCGCCCGCTATGACGACGCGGGCAAGCGCTGGCGTGTGGCGCCTGGCACCTATGCGGTGAAACTCGGCCGCTCGGCCAGCGATATCGCCGGTGAGGCCACCGTCGTGGTTGGCGAGAGCTTTCCGGTGGTGAAGGCCCCTTAGGCCGGCCGACGAAGGAGGGCCTGCACGACACGGCGACACGGGATAGCCACAATGCGCGCATGAACCTGCGCCCCTTTCCGACTGTCGCCACCCTCCTTTGCCTCGTATCGGCACCCGCCTTCGCCGACCCGCCGGACTTCGACCGGCCCGGCGCGGGATTCGCCACCAGCGTGCTCCCCGTGGGCACGCTGGCGCTCGAACAGGGCCTGCCGACCTATGAGCGGCAGCGCCAGGACGGTCTGCTGGACAAGACCTACACCGCCGACAGCCTGATCCGCATCGGGCTCGGCGGGCCGGCCGAGCTGCAGATCGGCGGCTCCGCATGGAATCGCCTGGTGGAGAGCGGCGGCGGCAGCCGCCGTCATGCCACCGGCCACGGCGATACCAGCGTCGGCCTGAAGATCGCCCCGGGCGGCTCCGGCGACACCGGAACGTTCAGTTGGGCGGCGCTGAGCCAGGTGAGCTTCGCCAACGGCGACCAGGACTTCGGCAACGGCGCCAGGCAGTACACGCTTGGCGCGACGGGCCAATGGAAGCCCAACGACACCTGGCAGGGCACGCTGTTCGCCAACGTCGACCGCCTGCAGGGACGTAACACCTGGACACTCGCTCCGACCTTCGGCCGCAAGTTCGGTGAGAACTGGATGGCCTACGTGGAGACCGATGCGATCCACGACGCGGAAGATGGCAACGAGCTGCAGGCGGGTGGCGGCGTTGCCTACAGCATCGGTGATCACGCACAGCTGGATGCCTATGCGCTGCACCGTATCGGCTCGCACGGGCCATCGGTTATCGCTGGCCTTGGCGTATCGGTGTTCTTCGGCAAGAAGAGCTGACACAGAAAGCAGGCCGAACTGGCGCTTAGCGGTTGCCCTTGCGCATAGCGCGGACTAACAACGCTGTAAGCACCAGGCCGATGACGAGCCCGATGCCACCACCCCAGACGGCGCCGGTGCGGGAATCGATGGCGTAGCCGATCCCGAAACCGATCAGCAGGAAGAGTGGTAGAGGCAGGCATCCCATGGGCCCAATGCTAGCCCACGGCACGCTCCAGATAAAAACATGGCCCTCGCGCTCACGCGGAGGGCCATGAAGGACGTCCCTTGATCCGGTGGCACGAGCCACACCAAAACGCGGCCCGGCGAAGCCGGCGCGGCGTTACCGCCGATGAAGGGGGGATCGATCCTGATACCAGGGACTGACGGCATCCTGCCGTCGGATCGGTCATCGGCGATTCGGTCGTCCCGCGCGGCTTCTGGCCGGGCGGGACACGGATCTATCTTGCGTAGGCACGTCGGCGACGGATATAGGAGGAATCTTAAAAGTGTGAGTTTCTTTCCGTCGCGGGTGAGGAGGCGCAGAAATCTCAGGCGCAGGCCTGGCGCTCAGGCCTGGGCCGCACGCGGTGCTCGCGCGAATCGCGCGGCGGTGCCGCCGGCGTCGGCTTCGGCACACTCTGGGTCACGGGCATGCCACGGCTCGCGAGGCTGCGCAGCCTCGCGCAATCAGAAGATCCGTAGTCTCGTTTTCCCGGTTCTCGTTGCATCGATCGTCTCCTGCCGTCGTCCCACCCGAGCACTCAGCCTGATCCGGAAAAGAGAAAATTCCGGTGGCGCGGCGGTGAACGTTTTGTGACAGGTCTTCACGGGCCCGCAGGCCCGGAAACCGTTAAGGCGACGTGGAGGCGGCCGACGCGGGCGGCATGCGGTCGATCAGCTCGGTGGCGAGTTGCTCGTAGTTCTCGTCGAAATGGTGCGAGCCGGCCTTCTTGTACACGGTGACGAACGAAGGCAGCTTCGGATCGGTGCAACCGCTGTCCTCCGCATCTTCCGCGCCGTAATAGCAGGCCATCGGCGGTTTGCCGCCGAGCGCGAGAATCGGCGGGACGGCGTCGGTATGGACGACCGGATTCAGCCATTGCAGCAGGTTGTGCGTGTGGGTGGTCCACCAGCCCTGCTGCATATAGCCCTCGAGCTCGATCTCGAAGTTGACATCGCGACTGGCTGAAAGAAGCACGAGCTGGCTGAGTTTCGTCCGGTTGTCCGGTCGCAGCTTGCCGACGATGGTCGGCAGGACGTCGGCCCCGAAGGAATAGCCGATCAGCAGCACGCGCTTCTTGTTCCACTGCGCGGTGTAACGGTCGAGCAAGCGGTCCAGATCGCGCGCGGATTCGTCGGGCGAACGGTAACGCCAGAAATACTTGAACGTGCTCACGCCAGCGACAGGAATGCCGCGCTGGGTAAACACCGCGCCAAGGCGCTGGTCGAGATCCCACCAGCCGCCATCGCCGGAGTAGATGACCACGAGCAGGTCTTCTTCCCCTGCTGGTGCCGCCTTCAATGCAGGCAGCTCCACGGTGGACACCTCCATGGAAGCGTGCGTCCACGGGTGCCAGGCGAGCAGACCCAGCAGGCCACCCGCCACGATGGCGATCAGGAAATAACGGAGGAACCTTTTCATCGGCGCACCACGCCGCCCAGGCCACCGGAGATCAGGCTGGCAACGTTGGCCAGCGCAAGCGGCACACCCATGCCGCCGGCCACCGCGATGTAGCGCGGCTCCCACTCGGGGTCGAACTTGTCCTTGTAGCGATGCAGCCCGCGGAAGTTGTAGAAGCGCTCGCCGCGGCCGAAGACCATGGCGCCGAAGCGGCTCCACAGGGGCGCGGTGCGACGGTTCTGCAGGCCCGACAGGGGTGCCATGCCGAGATTGAACCAGCGGTAGCCTTCGGCTTTCGCCCAGACCATCAGTTCGATGAACAGGAAATCCATGATGCCGGAGGGTCCGTCGGGCAGGTGGCGCATGAGGTCGACGGAGGCTTCTTCCTTCGACGTCGTTACGAAGACATTGGCGAAGGCGACGGGCTCATCGCCCTGCCAGACCACCGCCATGGGCGTACGCGCGAGATAGCGCTCGTCGAACAGGCCGAGCGAGAAGCGTTTCTCACGCACTTTCTTGTCGCGCATCCAGGCGTCGGAGATCACCTTCAGGCGCGGCAGCAACGCGGGCACGCCTTCGATCGGCACGATTTCCATGCGCAGGCCGTCGCGGGCGAGCTTGTTGACGGTGCCGCGCAGGGTCTTCTTCGATTTGCCGTCGAGGTTGAAGGTTTCCAGGCGCACGCGTGCTTCTTCACCGATCTTCAGCAGGCTCATGCCGACCTCAAGGTAAAGATCGAGGTCTTCCGGGCGTACCTGGTAGAAGAGTGGCCAGCCACCGGCATGCTCGCATTCCTCGCGGAAGCGCCAGACCAGTTCGCGGCGCGCGTCTTCGCTCTCGCCCACCGGGTCGCCCATGGCCACCCAGCTACGGCCTTCGATGTCGTACATGATGAAGGCGCGGTCTTCCGGCGCGAACATCAGCATTTTGTCGCCGACCAGGGCCAGGTGCGCCTGGGCCGAGGAAAAGCCCTTCAGCAAAGGCATGGCGCGAGCGAGGTCGGCGTCATCCGGTAAGGCGCGACGGGTCCGCACGGGGCGGATGAGGTTGGCCAGCGCAAACAGCATCACCACCGCCGTGGCACCGACCAGGGCGCGCAGCGCACGAGGGGCACCGCCATGGTGGAAGCTGAATTCCCACCACAGGTTGTTGCTGTATTCGACGTGCTTGAAGCTGAAGAACACCAGCCAGGTCGAGCAACCCAGCACGGCCGCGATGGCGACCATCCAGCCGATGGAGAAGCTGGCGCGGAACAGGGAGGCACGACGGTAGAAGTGACGATGTGCCGGTGCGAGGGCCAGGGCCAGCAACGACAGCAGGGTCGCCTCTTCGTAGTCGATGCCCTTGAGCAGCGACAGCACGGCGCCGACGATCAGCAGCACGAGGGTCAGTACGTAAGCAGCATCGAGGCGGCGTTGCAGGCCACGGGCAAGGATCAGCAGCAGCATGCCCACGACGCTGGAGAGGAAGTGCGAGACCTCGACCAGCGGCAGGGGCACGAAGCCGCGCAGGATCTCCATGCGACCCGGAATGGCCAGCGTCGCGCCGGAGAACAGTAGTACGGCACCGGCGATCAAGGTCAGCCCGGCGAAGAACGGCGGCAGCAGGCTGCTGAACCACGGGGTGATCAGCGCCGTATGACGCAGGCCGCGGATCTCGCGCCAGATCACCATCACGGTGGCGACGCCGAGCGGCAGGAGGTAGTAAACGAGGCGGAAGGCGGTCAACGAACCCAGGATCGGGGCTTCCAGGCCGTGGTTGCCGGTGGCGCCGAAGCCGGCCAGCATGACTGCCTCGAACACGCCCAGGCCCCCGGGGACGTGACTGATCAGGCCGGCCATCTGGGCGAGCACGAAGATCGCCAGGAAGTGACCGAAGCCGCCCACGATTTCCTGCGGCATCAGCACGTAGAGCACGCCGGACGCGAGGCCCCAGTCCAGCGCGCCGATCAGGATCTGCCGGGCGGCCACCTGCGGTGTCGGCGTGTTGAATGCCCAGCGCCCGACCCGGATGGGCCGGCGTACCAGCGCGGCGGCCGAAAACCAGGCCAGCGGTACCAGCACCAGCACGATCGCCAACGGGATGCGCAGGCTCGAAAACGGCACTTCGGGCGGAATCGGCACGATAAGCAGGGTCACGCCGGTCAGGGCGGCGAGGCCCAGCCAGAAACTCAACGTCGTATAGAGGACGACGCGGGCGACTTCACCCGTGCTCAGCCCGGCCTGGACATAGAACCGGTAGCGGATGGAGCCCGACACCAGAAGGGACATGCCCAGCGCGTTGGAGAACGCATAACTGATGAAGGAGATCAGGCCGACCCGCTTCGCCGGCAGGCGCCGCCCGATGCTGGCCAGGCCGAACCAGTCGTACAGCGTCATGACCGCGAAGCCGGCGCCGGTCAGCAGGATGGCCAGGGCGATATCGGCGTTGGGTAGACCATGCACGTAGGCGCCGATCTGGCGGTACGTGACCTCGGTGGCCATGGCGTGCAAGGCCCACAGCGCCAGGCACAGGAGCAGGAGGGACAACAGGGGCCCGCCCGCGCGACGTAGCAACGTCGCGTAAAGCGCGGGCTTTATCAGGGGCGCGTCGTTCACTGGCAGCTCCGCCCTCGTCTCGTGCTCCACTGCGTCCGCGGCTCCGTTGTATCTCGTAAGGTCGTGTAGGGTGCCACAGAGCGTGTGCAGGCGGCAGGTCGCCGCACTCACGGCGTTCATTCTGACCCTCGATGACGACAAAAGCTTACGATAAGGTTTGAGAAAGCCTTGCGTAAGGCGTCCGATCTACCCTCTTGGCACACTCTGCCCGCTTTCCGGCTGGCGACCTTCCGCGAGGCACCATGCGTTCTGATTCTTCGGCCCCGGGCGTCCTGCGCCAGCGTTTCCGGCCACTGCTCTGGTTCGGCGTCCTGTTCGTTGTCGTGGCCTTCCTGGTCCGCCTGATCCTGCTGATCAAGACCGGGCACGATATCCCCCGCGAGCCGGGCAAGTGGCTGTACCTGTTCGCCGTGGGCCTGGGCTACGACCTGGTCACCCTCCTCTACTTCGCCTGGCCGATGCTGCTGGTGCTCTGGCTGCTGCCGCGCCGGGCCTACCTGTCGACCTGGGGTCGCCGGGTTTTTGTCGGCTTCTGCTTCGTCCTGACTTTCGCTGTGCTCTATCTCGCTGCCGCCGAACTGGTGTTCTGGGGCGAGTTCAGTGCGCGCTTCAACTTCATCGCGGTGGACTACCTGGTCTATACGCACGAAGTGGTCGGCAACATCCAGGAGTCGTACCCCATCGCCACCTGGTCGCTGCTCCTGTTGCTGGCGACGGTGCTGGTGGTCTTCTTCAGCCGCCGCGCGCTCAGGGCGCAGGACGCGGGTTCGCGCTTCGTCGGCCGCTCGGCAGTGGTCGGCGTGTGGCTGGTACTGACCGTGGCGGTGAGCTTCGCCGTCGATGGCTCGATGAAGGACCGTTCGACCAACAACTACGTCAATGAGCTGGCGGGTAACGGCATCTACCAGTTCTTCGCCGCGTTCCGTAACAACGAGCTGGATTACGCCAAGTACTACCCGACCATTCCCGACGACCAGGCCTTCGGTAACCTGCGCGAGCTGGTCAAGACGCCGGATGCCACGTTCACCAGCAACGATCCGCAGGACATCACGCGCACGATTGCTGCCGCGGGCCCGGAAAAGAAGCTCAACGTCGTGCTGATCAGCGTGGAGAGCCTGTCCGGCGATTACGTCGAAGGCCTCAATGTCAGCAAGCACATGGGGCTGACGCCGAACCTCGATGCGCTGGCGGCGAAGAGCCTGTTCTTCACCCAGCTCTATGCCAACGGCACGCGCACCGTGCGCGGGCTGGAAGCGCTGTCGCTGTCCGTGCCGCCGACGCCCGGCGAGTCCATCGTCAAGCGTCCCGGCAACGAAAACCTGAACTCCCTCGCCGACGTGTTCAATGCGAAGGGCTACACCTCCGAGTTCGTCTACGGCGGTTACGGCTACTTCGACAACATGAACCACTTCTTTGCCAGCAACGGTTACACGGCGGTGGACCGCAACGTCATCGATGCGAAGGACATCCACACCGAGAACGTCTGGGGCGTGGCCGACGAGGACCTGTTCACGCTAGTGATGAAGCGGATGGACGCGTCGTATGCGAAGGGCAAGCCGTACTTCGGCCACGTGATGACCACGTCCAATCATCGGCCGTACACGTTCCCCGAAGGCCGGGTGAACGCGAAGCAGGGCGCGCGAAATTCCGCCGTGCGTTACACCGACTGGGCGCTGGCCGACTTCCTCAAGCGCGCGTCGACCAAGCCATGGTTCGATGACACCATCTTCGTCATCACCGCCGACCATTGCGCGGCAAGCGCGGGCAAGACCAGCCTGCCGGTCGACAAGTACCACATTCCGCTTTTCATCTACTCGCCCAAGCACGTTGCGCCGGGCCGGGTCGATCGTTTCATGAGCCAGATCGACATTCCGCCGACCGTGCTGGGCCTGCTGAATTTCAGTTACACCTCGCACTTCTACGGCTACGACCTGTTCAAGCTCGAGCCGGGTCGCGAGCGCACCTTCATGAGCACCTACCAGGAGCTTGGGTATATGCGTGGCGACCGACTCACGTCGCTCATTCCGCGTGAGCCGGTCAAGGAGATGACACCCGACCTTGTATCGGGCGACGCCACCGTGGCCAAGGCCGATCCCGTGGACGCGAAGGATGCGATCACCTACTACCAGACGGCGGCGTATCTGTTCACGCACGGCCTGATGACGAAGAAGGGCAGCGCGGGAACGGCGCCGCCAACCGCCCCAGCCGCCCCGTAACCCGGAGGCGGCCTGCTCTCTTGTGAAAGCCGCTTCAGCGGCGATAGCCAGGCCCCCTCAACCCATCGCCGGCATAGCCGGCTCCCACAAAAACCTCGACGACTAGCGTCCGGCCGCAGCGCGTTCGCGCACGCCGGCGAACGTCCAGTCGCGCAGCAACTCGCCGTTCTCCCACACGGTGACCATCGCTTCCTCCCAGCCGGGCTCGAGAGCGCCGGGCGCCAGCGATACCGCATCGTCAGGCAAGGCCACGGTGCGGTAACTGCCGTACTCGCGATGACGCACCAGGGTCATGCGTCCGCGCTTGGACGTCTTGCCCTGGTCGGTGACGGGATCCTTCCAGACATCGCGCCACGCGCCCCCGATGCGGACGGCCGAACACTTCAATGCGAATTTCTGCGTATCGCGCGTGAGCTTCTGCAGCAGCGCACCGCCCATGCCGAAGGCGAGGTTGTCGGCCGAGTAGCCGGCGCCCGTGATGCGTTCGAGGATGGCGCGGATGCTCTCGGGATTCACACCATCGCCCTGGATGACGCGCACGTGGTTGAGTACGCGAAAGCCCTTTGCGTTCACCGTGCTGCCGAAGGCGTCGTCGAGCAGGCTGACGCAGCGGTGGACGACTTCCACGGGATCGCCGGAATCCGGACGGACGACGATCGTCGCACCGGACGCGATGACTTCGTCGCGCAAGGTCTTGCCCCAGTGCTCGGTGATCGCGTGGTAGATGTCGTAGCTGTCGGAGACCACGGCGACGAGCCCGCCGGGCTTCGCGAAGCGCTTGAGCATGTTCCGATACGCATCGACTTCATGCTCACGGCCCCAGCTGGTGATCGTGCTGTGCTCGGCCGCAGGAATGGAATAGCCGGCCATCGGTTCGCCGTAGAACGCGCGAGCGGCCAGCACGCCGGAGACGGTGTCCGTGCCGAGGAAGTTGACCAGGTGCGCCATGCCGCCGAGCCCCGCGGACTCCGCGCTGGATACGCCGCGCGCACCGAAGTCGTGCAGCTTGAAGGAGATCTGTCCCGCGGGATCGTCCGAGGTCCTTTCCAGGTAGTGAAGGATGGTCCGCCGAACCTGCCAGCTCGTGGTCGCCACGGTGACCGGATACCACAGGCGGAGCAGGAGGGTTTCCAGGTACGACGGCAGCCAGGACGCTTCCGGGTCGGTGGACTCGATGGTCACCAGGGCCTGATGGGTTGGAATCACACTGCCTTCCGGCACCGCGCGAATCCGCACGGGGAGCTTGCCACCGTGGACATCGACGATGCGTCGCCAGCCTGCGTCATTGAAGGGCTCGCCATGGGCAGCGAAGAAGTCGCGCGCCGCATCCACGTCCGTATGCGTGACGGGGCGGCCAAGGCGTGATTTGAGAACGGCCTGCAGGCCGAAGAACAGGGTGCTCTCGTACGTACCGCCGCGCGATTCCACGTAGAAGAACGTGGCGTCGGTTCCCGGCGGATACTGCAGCCAGTGGCTGGCCTTGTAGCTGTCGGTGTCGAGAATAGGGTTGTCGAGGTAGGACATGCCGTGGGTCGTCATGACCCACAGCATAACCCCGGTGTTACTTACGCGGCGCTGTCGACCAGCACCAGTTCGGCATCGGTCGATGCCGTGATGCGCAGCGTGGTCTCGTCGCGGATCGCGGCGCCATCGCCCTTGTTGAGCGTCGTGCCGTTGACCTGCACCGAGCCCTCGGCCGGCACCATATAGGCGAAGCGGCCCTCGCCCAGCGTGTACTCGACAGTCTCACCGGCTTTCACGCTGGCGCCGAGCACGCGGGCATCGGTGCGGATCGGCAAGGCGTCGCCGTCGCCGGCCATGCCGCTGGCCAGGGTGACGAACTGGCCGGAGCGCTCGCCCTTCGGAAACGGGCGGGTACCCCACGATGGCGCCTTACGCTCACCGTCCGGAATGATCCAGATCTGGAAGATCCGGGTGGCGTCCGGCTCGGCGTTGTACTCGGCATGGCGGATCCCGGTCCCGGCGCTCATCACCTGCACGTCGCCCGCTTCGGTACGGCCCTTGTTGCCCAGGCTGTCTTCGTGGGTGATCGCGCCTTCGCGTACATAGGTGATGATCTCCATGTCCGAGTGCGGGTGCGCCGGGAAGCCGGTACCGGCAGCGATGGTGTCGTCGTTCCAGACGCGCAGTGCGCCCCAGCCCATGCGCTTCGGGTCGCTATACGAGGCGAACGAAAAATGATGCTTCGCATCGAGCCAACCGTGGTTGGCACCGCCAAGGCTGTTGAAGCTGCGGACGTCGATCATGTCGTGCTCCCCCGGAATTACCGGACTGGGTAAGTGAATGGGTGTATTTTCCTCCCCCGCTGCGGCCTGCGGAGCATCGTTCCGCCGAACGGATTGTTTCCCCGGAATACCTTGTGAGGGTTGCAAACAGCCCCTTCCCCGCCCATCTGGAACGGATTGGCGGTTCGTCCGCCTCCCCCTTTCAAGAGGTGTCTGCGGATGATTCCGTTCTCGGTACTCGACCTGTCCCCGGTGGCACGTGGCTCCAACCCCGGCGAATCGCTGCGCAACTCCCGCGATCTCGCCCAGCACGCCGAAGCGCTGGGCTTCCATCGCTACTGGCTGGCCGAGCACCACAACATGACCGGTATCGCCAGCGCGGCCACCTCGGTCGTGATCGGTTTCATTGCCGAAGGCACGAATACCATCCGCGTCGGCTCGGGCGGCATCATGTTGCCCAACCACGCACCACTGGTGATTGCCGAGCAGTTCGGCACCCTGGCTTCGTTGTATCCGGGCCGCATCGACCTCGGCCTCGGACGCGCTCCGGGCACGGACCAGGGCACCGCGCGTGCCTTGCGCCGCTCCATGGGCCCGAGCGACGACCGCTTCCCGGACGACGTGCAGGAACTGCAGCTGTTCCTGGGTCCGCAGCAGCCGGGGCAGACCGTTCGCGCGGTGCCGGGCATGGATACCAATGTGCCGCTTTGGCTGCTGGGCTCGAGCCTGTTCAGTGCGCAGCTCGCTGCCCACCTTGGCCTGCCCTTCGCGTTCGCCTCGCACTTCGCGCCGGACATGATGATGAAGGCGCTCGAGGTGTATCGGCATATGTTCCGCCCGTCCGCGGTGCTCGATAAGCCCTACGCGATGCTTGGCATCAATGTGGTGGCTGCCGAAACCGATGAGGAAGCGCGTCGCTTGTTCACCTCCCAGCAGCAGGCTTTCTGGAACCTGCGCCGCGGTGCGCCGGGTACGCTGCCGCCGCCGGTGAACTCGATGGACGGTGTGTGGACATCGATGGAGAAAGCGCAGGTTGACCATGCGCTCTCCTGTGCCGTGGTTGGCTCGCCCGACACCGTGCGCGACGGCCTTGCGGACTTCATCGCGCGCACGGGTGCGGACGAACTGATCATCACCGCGCAGATCTTCGATCACGCGGCGCGCAAGCAGTCCTATACCATCGTTGCCGAGCAGCACGCGAAACTTGCCGAGCGATCGGCGGCCTGATCGCATGCGCGTCGTCCTGGACACGAATGTCTGTCTCGACGCGTTCGTGTTCGAGGATCCACGTGTCGCGCCGCTGGTCGCGGCGCTTGAAGCAGGCGACGTCGAAGCGGTGACGCGGGCGGATTGCCGCGATGAGTGGGTGGGTGTGTTGCGCTACCCGGCGCTGAAGCTGGATGACGCGCGTCGGGCGGAGGCGGAGGCGCGTTTCGATCGGAGTGTTACGTTGTTGGATGGGGAGGCCATGGCGCCGCGCTCTGCATTGCCCCGCTGCCGCGATCCGGATGACCAGAAGTTCCTGGAGCTCGCTGCGGCGTCCGGGGCTTCATTCTTGTTTTCGCGTGATGCGGAAGTGCTTCGGTTGGGGCGACGGACGTTGCGTGATGGGTTGTTCGCGATAATGAAGCCTGAGGATTGGGCGGGGGTTCGGTAGTCTGGCCCGCTGCGCGGGATCGCCGATGAATCGGCTCCCACATGCTTCTCCACCGACACCAACCCCATCACCCCCAGCGCCACTCTTCCTTCAATTTCTCCGCACAAAAATCCACGAACCGCCGCACCTTCGGCGCCAGGTGCTGCGCATTCGCATACACCGCCTGCAAGGGTGCAGCGGGAATGGTGTAGTCAGCCAGCACGCGAACCAGGCGCCCGCTACCCAGGTCGTCGCCGACATCCCAGATCGACTTCTGCACGATGCCGCCACCGGCCAGCGCCAGCGTGTGGGCAGCTTCGCCGTCATTGGTGACGAAGGCCGGGTTCACGCGCACGGAGACCGGCTCGCCCGCGTGCTCGAAATGCCATTCGCGGGTCGGTTGCTCGCCGAAGACGATGCAGTCGTGACCGGTGAGCGCCACCGGTTCGGAGGGCAGGCCACGCCGGGCGAGATAGGAAGGCGCCGCGCACAGGACGCGGAAGTTGGGCGCCAGCGAACGGGCGATCATCGACGAGTCGGCCAGGCTTCCGAAGCGGATCGCCAGGTCGATGCCTTCGTCGACGATATCCACCAGCGCGTCGGTCAGTGTCAGGTGGACGTTGAGTTCGGGGTGATCCTGACGAAAGGCCACCGTGAGCGGTGCAATGCGGCGTCGCCCGAATGCCCGCGGCGCGTTGACGCGCAATACGCCAGCGACGGCATCGCGGCTGCGGGACACCGCTGCCTCCGCTTCCTGCACCTCAGCAAGGATGCGCACGCAGCGTGCGTGGAACGCCTCGCCCTCTTCCGTCAGCGACTGGCGGCGAGTGGTCCGCTGCAGAAGGCGTACGCCAAGGCGCGTTTCCAGCGCGGTCAGGCGTTTGCTGACCACAGCCAGGGAGAGGTCCAGATCGCGCGCCGCGGCGGAGAGGCTGCCTTCCGATACGATGCGGGCGAAGACGGTCAGTTCGAGCAGGTTGTCGATCATTCTTAGGCCCCGGGCAAGAGTCTTTCAGCCTCACGAGCCTTTGTCGGCTCCTGGGCAAGGATCATAGTGATCCCACCTTCTTCCCGCTTGCAGAGGCTCGCCATGTTTTCCTTCACGAATCAGGATGTCCTTGTGGTCGGTGGCAGCTCCGGCATCGGCCTGGCCACGGCGAAAGCGTTCGCAGCCGCCGGCGCGCGCGTGACCATTGCCTCGCGGTCGGCAGGCAAGCTCGATGCCGCCCTGAACGACATTGGCGGTGAAGCGAAGTCGCATGTACTGGACACCGGCGACGTCGAAGCCGTCGAAGCTTTTCTGTCTGCACACACGTGGAACCACGTGGTGGTCTCCGCCGCGAAAACGCCGAGCGGCCCCGTGCGCCAGCTTTCGCTGGAAGACGCGCACAAGGCCATGGAGAGCAAGTTCTGGGGGGCCTATCGTGTCGCTCGCGCAGCGCGCATCAAAGACGGCGGCTCGCTGACCATCGTCTCCGGTTTCCTCGCGGTCCGTCCCAGCGCCACATCGGTATTGCAGGGCGCGATCAACGCCGCACTCGAAAGCCTTGTGCGTGGCATGGCCCTGGAGTTCTCACCGGTACGCGTCAACGCGGTGTCCCCCGGCATGATCCGCACGCCCTTGTGGAGCGGCATGGACGCGGAAAAGCGTGAGGCCATGTTTGCCGCGGTCGCCGAGAAGCTGCCGGCGAAGCGCGCCGGCGAGCCCGAGGACATCGCCAACGCGATTCTCTACGCCGCCGCGACGCCGTTCACGACCGGCTCGACGATCACGGTGGACGGCGGCGGCTCGATCGCCTGAGCCGCTACCGCGTCAGTCCTGCGGCACCAGCGCGATGAAGTTACGCAGGCTGTAGTAGCGATCGAGCTGGGGCCATTCGACCGAGGCTATCGCCTTATGGCCGGCCGCCCAGGGCTCGTTGTCGAGAAGCACCTCGACCTGGGTCTTGCCGTCGCCGACGTTGCCGTAGAACACGCGGATCCAGTGCACGTCGTTGGTCAGCGGCGCGGTGGAAATCGCAGCCTCGAGGGCGGAGAGACCGTCTTCGGGGATTTCCATCGGGGCATCCTTCTCGCCACGTAACGTGAAGTCGCCGATATAGGCTTTGAAGCGATGTACGCCCGCCGTGAGTTCGTGCGTGGCGAGCTTCTCTTCGCTGGCCAGGTGCCAGCACGCAGCCAGCATCACGTAGAAGTCGTTGCGCGCGAAGCTGTCCAGCGCGTCGCGGCAACCGGCCTTGCCGGTGCCGATGCCGCCGAAACTCTCCTCGATGGTGCGCTCCTCGTCGAGCACGATATCGATATCGAGCCGCCCCATGCCGCCGTCCTTGCCTTCGTGCCAGATGCCACGCAAGGCGGGATAGTCATCCCCTTCGGTGAGCAGCCAGTCTTCGTCGGGCTCGAGTTCCACGCCGTGCTCGGCGAAAAGGTCGATGAGGGTGTTCTGGATGAGACGGTCCATGGGTCGTCCGTTCGGAAAAGAGGGAGATTATGCGGGGTTGGCGAGCTTGCCGAGCGCCACCGCAGCCGCGGGGTTGCGTTCCTTCGCCGCCGAGATGAAATAGACGAAGACATCCCGGGGTGGGCCCTTGGCCAGCGCGTCCGCCACATGCGGCAGGTCGAGGGGATCGCCACCGGCAGCCCAGGTCGCGGCATGCGCGGCCCAGGCCTTCAGCTCCTTCGCCGGGTAACCGTTCTTCTCGCTGGCCCGGCTGCGCATCAGGCGAGCATAGACGAAGGGGCCGGTCAGGTCGGCGAACGACGGGTGCTCCGGCGAGTCGGTGAACACGGTCGCCACGCCGCGATCGCGTGC
Source organism: Luteibacter sp. HA06 (assembly GCF_054061215.1). Classification (NCBI taxonomy): domain Bacteria; kingdom Pseudomonadati; phylum Pseudomonadota; class Gammaproteobacteria; order Lysobacterales; family Rhodanobacteraceae; genus Luteibacter; species Luteibacter sp. HA06. The sequence continues at coordinate 4,972,733 of NZ_JBSSDZ010000001.1, read as the reverse complement.
CAGCTCGAGCCAGCGCTGGTCCATGAAGCTCTCGTTGCGCACCTCGACGGCATGCCGCAGCGTCACCCCGCCGGCCTTTTCAGGCAGCAGGTCGAGGAAGGCCGCCATGTCGTCCGGATCGAACGCGCGCGTGGCGAGGAACTGCCAGAGGATAGGTCCGAGGCGGTCGCCGAGCGCGCTGGCGCCTTCCACGAACCGCTCGATACGCTCGCCTGCCGTCGCCAGTTGCTTCGTCTGCACGATGTGGCGTGGCGCCTTGACCGAAAAGACGAAACCTTCGGGCGTCTCGGCCGCCCATTTGCGATATGTCTCAGCATCGGGAGCCCGGTAGTACGTCCCGTTGATCTCGATCACCGTGACCTGCCGGCTGGCGTATTCCAGTTCGCGCTTCTGCACGAGATCGTCCGGATAGAACACGCCTCGCCAGGGTGCGAACACCCAGCCGCCCATGCCGGTGCGGATGTGGCCGGGCGCCTTGGGCTTTTTCGCAACGCGTTTGCTTGCCGTCATCGGTCGATGCTCGCAAGTTCGTGGTGGAGGCGGTGTCGTTATACTCCGCCGATGCCACCTATTCGAATCATGACGGTCGACGATCATCCGCTTCTTCGCGAGGGGATCGCCGCCGTCATCGAAGGCCAGGACGAGCTCCGGCTGGTGGCGGAGGCGAGTACGGGCGAAGAGGCGATCGAGCGCTTTCGCGAGCATCGACCCGACCTCACCCTGATGGACCTGCAGATGCCCGGCATCGGCGGCATCGCCGCGATCGAAGCGATCCGTGGCGAGTTCCCCGACGCACGCATCCTGGTCCTCACCACCTACCGTGGCGACGTGCAGGCGTTGCGGGCGTTCCGCGCAGGGGCCCAGGGCTACCTGCTCAAGAGCGAACTGCGTAAAGACATGCTCAGCACCATTCGACAAATCATGGACGGCAAGCGCCGCGTACCCGAGGAGATAGCGCACGAGATGGCTGGACACGCAAACGACGACGAACTGACCCCGCGAGAGACCCAGGTACTGACCCGCGTCGCCATGGGCGAGGCCAACCGCGATGTCGCGGTGGCGCTGGGTATCGCCGAGGAGACGGTCAAGGCTCACATGAAGAGCATCCTTGCCAAGCTCGCGGCCAACGACCGCACACATGCCGTGGCCATTGCGCTACGGCGAGGCATCATCGAGATCTGACCCTAACGGGTACGGGCGTGGGCGTGTCGCTTGCGATATTCGGCCGGCGTCACGCCCACGCGGCGCATGAAGGCGCGGCGTAGCCCGTTGGCGTCGGCATAGCCGCAACGCGCCGCGACACGCTTCGGCGTCTCGTGGCCTTCCTCCAGCAGGCGCCGGGCCGCTTCCACGCGCATGGTCTCGACGAATTCCGCCGGCGTCATGCCTACCTCGTGTCGGAAGATCCGTGCGAAATGGCGCGGGCTCATGCCGACGCGTTCCGCCATGGCGCCCACCGAATGCTCTTCACCCGGATGTGCGGCGACGTAACGCTGCAGCTCCTGCAAGGCGCCGCGGCCGGCCGGCGCCGCCTCGCCGTGGCGACTGAACTGCAGTTGCCCGCCCGGACGCCGGTAGAACACCACCAGTTCGGCGGCCACCGCCATGGCGACGTCGCGCCCGAGGTCTTCCTCGACCAGGGCGATGGCCAGGTCCATGCCAGCGGTGACGCCTGCCGCCGTGCACACCGGCCCATCGCGAACGACAAAGGCATCGGCCTCCACCTGGAGGGAGGCATGACGCTCGGCGAGCAGGCTCGCCACTTTCCAGTGGGTGGTGACGCGACGGCCGTCGAGCAGGCCGGTCTGGGCGAAGAGCAGGGCGCCGCTGCAGATCGATCCGTAGCGGCGCGATACCGCCGCGTGCCGGCGCAGCCAGTCGAGCAGGCTGTAATCGGTGGCGGCGGAGGACAGGTCGGGCGAGCCGGCCACGAGCAAGGTATCGATCCGGTCGAGCGTTTCCAGGGTGCTGCGGTCCGGCAGGAAGCGCATACCGGAGGAGGCGGTGACGGCCAGCGGCGCGGTGCCCACGGTGAGCACCCGGTACACCTCGCGCCGGGTCTGCCGGTTGGCTTCGGCGAACACGTCGGCAGGCCCCGAAACGTCAAGCATCTGCACGCCGGGTGGAGCGACGATGGCGATCGTGAGGGGAGGTGGCGACTGCATGGTGCGCAACATGGCAGAAATTGCTACCACGAGTCAAATAAAGACGCATCGCGCAGGGAGTCCAATAGCTTCACCCACCGCATGAGGCCCAACGCCATGTCCACCACCATTGCCGGCATCGCCATTCCCGACAGCGCGCTCGCCCGCGAGATCACCGATCTGGTCCGCGATACCGAGACCGACCTGCTCTATCACCACTCCCGCCGGGTGTTCCTGTTCGGCGCCCTGACGGGCAAAAGCAAGGGCCTCGCCTTCGATCCGGAGCTGCTCTACGCCGGTGCCATGTTCCATGACATGGGCCTGGTGCCGGCGTATTCGAGCAAGACCGAGCGCTTCGAAGTCGATGGCGCCAACGTGGCTCGTGAGTTCCTGCGCTCGAAGGGCATGGACGAAGCCCAGATCGACATTGTCTGGGCCTCGATCGCGCTGCACACGACCCCCGGCGTTCCCCAGCACATGAAGCCGGAGATTGCCCTGGTCACGGCTGGTGTGGAAATGGACGTGCTCGGCCTCGGCTTCGAGAACGTCGCCACCAGCGATCGCGAAACCGTGGCGCAGATTCACCCGCGCGGCGACGCCTTCAAGGAAGGCATCATCGACGCCTTCTACAACGGCGTCCGTAACAAGCCGGAGACCACGTTCGGCAATGTGAAAGCCGACGTCATGGCCTACAAGCAGCCCGGATTCAAGCGCACCGACTTCACCCAGTGCATCCTGCACAACCACTGGCCGTCCTGAAACAACGGGTCGCAGAAACCTGTGAATTGATCTGATAATCATTCGCACCTACGATGACGGCCTTTCGCTTCCCGCAAGGCCGTCTTCATGCCGCACCCGCGCCGTTTCCGTTCCGCCCTGAAGACGATGCACCTGTGGCTGGGGCTGAGCCTGGGCCTCGTACTGGCCCTGGTGACCCTTTCCGGCAGCATCATGCTGTGGGAAGACCCCCTGATTGCGGCCGGCCACCCGCAACTCACCTCGCGACCGCTGCCTGACCTGGCGACCCAGGGCCGTTCGCTGGCGACCCTGCTGTCGTCCCCGGAAGGCAAGGGACTGCGTGGGCTTTCCCTGCCCGATGACGAATTGCCGGTGTGGGAGGCACAGGAGCGTGGCGGCGGCCGCAGCTATTTCGATGCCACCACCGGCGAGCTGCTCCTGCATCGTGAAAAGACCGGTGATGTGCTGCTGATGCTCATGGACTGGCACACGCACCTGCTCAGTGGCGAAGTGGGCGAGACCATCCTCGGCGTCGTCGCCTTCACAGGCCTGTTCATGCTCTTCTCGGGTGTGTGGCTGTACTGGCCAGGACGCCGGCGCGCACTGAAACACCTCAAGCCGCACACGAACCCGCCGGTGCTGCGCTGGGCGAGCTTCCACCGTTTCGTCGGTGTGGCTGCCCTTCCCCTGCTCATCGTCATGATCGGCACCGGTACGACCATGGCCTATCGCGGTGCCGTCCGTAACGGCCTCGCATCCGCGTTCAGCGAAGCCCCGCCGGCCAAGCCGCCGAAGCTTCCGCCCGCACACGGCAAGGTCGACTGGCCGGCCGTGCTCGCCGCGGCGCAGGCCGCCGCGCCCGATGCGGAAATCACCCGGGTCATGCTGCCGCAGAAGGACAGTGGCACCCTGGTGCTGCGTGTGCGCCGTCCCGGTGAGTGGAACAAGGACGGGCGCAGCTCGTTGTGGATGGACCCCCAGGCCGCCCGCGTGATCGGCGGCGACGACGCGACGAAACTCGGCCCTGGCCTGCGCCTCGCGAATGCCCTCTTCCCGATCCATTCGGCAGCCGTGGGCGGCATGCTCTGGCGCATCGTGGCCTGCATCACCGGCATGCTGCCGATGTTCCTGCTCGTCACCGGCTTCCTCTTCTGGCGCGCCCGCCAGCGGCGCCCGGCGGTGCAGACGGCTGCTGCTGGTTGATCCATTCGCAGCTGCTATCCCTGCCACAACTTCGCCCCCACCCAAACAGCCGAACGCCCCACCCGCCCGCCTATCCTTCCCCGTCTAACCACAGGGATCATCAATATGCGCCGCACCCTGCTCGCCCTCGCCTGCTGCACCGCCCTGCCCGCCTTCGCCAGCGATCCCGCATGGACGCAGCCGGTCGCACCCCATGTCATTTACGGCAACACGTACTTCGTCGGCACGAAGGGCCTGTCGTCCGTGCTGATCACCTCGCCGCAGGGCCACGTGCTGATCGACGGGCCGCTTACGGCGAACGCGACGCTGATCGAGGCGAATATTCGCAAGCTCGGCTTCCGCGTGGAAGACATCAAGCTGATCCTCAACACGCACGCGCATCACGATCACGCCGGTGCCATCGCGCAGTTGGCGAAGGACAGTGGCGCACCCGTACGCGCGACGGCGAAGGGTGCGGCGGCGATGCAACTGGGCGGTAAGTATCCCGAAGACCCGCAATACGACCCGGGCGACAAGGCGTATCCGAAGGTCGATGCGCACGGCGATATCGTCGATGGCACCGTAGTGCATGTGGGCCAGCTGACCCTTACCGCGCACATCACGCCGGGGCATACACCGGGCGGCACGGCGTGGACGTGGCAGTCATGCGAAGGCACCTCATGCAAGAACATCGCTTTCGCCGACAGCCTGTATGCGTTCAAGGCGGACAGCTATCGCTTCAGTGATCACCCGGCTTACGTCGCCGAGTTCCGCAAGACTTTTGATCGCGTCGCCGCATTGCCGTGCGATGTCCTGATTACGCCGCACCCGGAACAAGGCGAAGGCAAGACGTGCAAGACCTACGCCGACGCCGGCCGCGAACGCCTGGACGAAGTTTTGGCAAAGGAAGCGGCCACCCCGTAGGAGCAGCACGATGCGGGGGGCGAGCTTCAGCTCTCTGTGGGAGCCGATTTATCGGCGATGGGCGTGCCGCATCCTCGCTTCGTTGGCTTTTCGCCGCTGAAGCGGCTCCCACATCGGAGCGGCTCCTGCCCTGCCTTTTACGGTCTGAGCATCGCCGCGATTCGTGCATCTTTCTCGGTCCACAGCTGGTTGACCCAGTTCTGGAAGCGCTCGCGGTACACCGCATCGTTCTCGTAATCGCCGCGCATCGACGGATCGATGGCGAGTCGGCGAATGTGGATGCGTACCTCGCGAATACGACCGGCAATCAGATCCATCATCGTGCCCGGCCCGGCCGGGTAAACGATGGTGACGTCGAGCATCTGGCGGATCGCATCGCCCATGGCGTCGATCACGAAAGCGACGCCGCCGGCCTTCGGCCGCAACAGGTGCGTATACGGTGACTTCTGCGCGTCGTGCTTGCCCTTGGTGAAGCGTGTGCCTTCGGTGAAGTTCATCACCGACACCGGCACGTGGCTGAATTTCTCGCAGGCACGACGGGTCGCTTCGCGATCCTTGCCACGCAGCTCCGGGTGCGCCTCGAGTTCCTGCTTCGAATGACGCTTCATGAAGGGGAAGTCCAGCGCCCACCAGGCCGGCCCGAGCAGCGGCACCCAGATCAGCTGGCTCTTCAGGAAGAAACGCATGAAGGGAATGCGCTTGTTGAAGATCTTCTGCAGCGCGGGGATATCCACCCAGCTCTGGTGGTTGCACACCACAAGATAATTCTCACGTGTGCTTAGTCCATCCAGTCCTTCGATCTGCCACTGCGTGCGGGTGAACGCACCGAACAGCCAGCTGTTGATGCTCAGCCAGCTCTCCGCGATATGCACCAGGACCGGGGCGAATCCGTTGCGCATGCTGCGCACCGGGATGATCAGGCGAACCAGCGTCAGCAGCAGGAGCGGCAGGACATGCACCACCGTGCTCACGAACAGCAGCAGGCAGGCGAGGGGGATGCGCAGTAGTCGGGGGAGCGAAACGAACATAGGGTCGTCACGGAGGAATGAGGCGGCAGTTTACTTGGATCGCCCGGCTAGCGTGCCGAGAGGGTCTCATTCACGGCATCGAGGTCCTGTTTCACCGTGTCGATGCCTTCCCAGGGGTCCTTCTTCAGGCGCGCCAGCCTCTTGGGCACGGTGGTGAGATCGAAGGCGTTGCCGGATTTGAGCTTGCCCAGCTCCTCCCAGCGCAGCGGAACGGCCACCGGGGCACCCGGACGGGAACGCAGGGAATACGAGGCCACCGCCGTGGCGCCGCGGCCGTTGCGCAGGTAGTCGATATAGATCTTGCCGCGCCGGAAGCGTTTGCTCGCCGTCGCGACGAACTCCAGCGGATGCAGCTGGGCGAGGGTGTCGGCGAAGCTATGTGCGAAGCCCTTCACTGTCGTCCAGTCGGCCCCCGGGTTCAGCGGCACGACCACGTGCAGACCCTTGCCGCCTGTCGTGCGCACGAAGGAGACGAGCCCTAGCTGTTCGAGGAAGCCTCTTACCATCCGTGCCGCGGCAATGACGCGTCGCCATTCGACGTCTTCACCAGGGTCGAGATCGAAGACCACGCGGTCGGCGATGTCCGGCGAGCCAATGTGCGAACCCCAGGGATGGAATTCGACGGCGCCGAATTGCACGAGTTCGATCACGCCTGCCTCGTCCTTCGGATACAGATAGACAGCCTGTGAGCCGGTTTCTTCCTTCAGCTTTGCCGTGCCAACGTGTTCGAGGCCAGCCATGACGTGCTTCTGGAAAAAACACGGTGAGCCGATACCGCCGGGGCAGCGGATGGTCGAGGTAGGGCGGTCGGCGATGGCGGGCAACAGCCACGGCATGACTGCCCGGTAATAGTCGACGACCTGCTGTTTGGTAACGCCGTCGTCAGGAAACACCACGCGATCGGGATGCGTGATGACGATGGACCCTGCCGTATCGGTGTGTCCTCGTCCGCTCCCCTTCGCGGCTCGTGCTGAAGATTCTTTCTTATTGCCTCGTGCCAACTTGGGAGCTGGCTTCGTGGCGATATCGCGATCCGAGCTACGCAGATCCTTCGGAGCCTTGTCGACGCGCAGGGTTTTCAAGCTCGGCTGGCGCAGGAGGTTCTTGTTGCCGATACCGCGGTAATAGACCTCGGCCACCGCGGTCGGTGGCACCCACAGCGCGCCACGCAGGGTAGGGTCGACGGCATCGATGCGCACACTCGGTGTCTTCGAGCCGCCCTTCGCAAGCGTCTTGCCGAGCTCGCGCAGCATCTCGTCGGTAAAGCCCGTACCCACGCGCCCAACATAGGTCCAGCCGCCGTCGGGGTCCGGTCTGGCCAGAAGCAGCGAGCCGAAGGTCAACCGCGAGCCCTTCGCCGGCGTGTAGCCGACCACGGCGAACTCGTCACTTTCCAGCCGTTTGATCTTCAGCCAATCGTCGTTTCGCCCACTTCGATACGCTCCGTCCGCGCGTTTGGAAATGATGCCCTCGAGTTTCTGCTCCATCGCCATGGCGAACACCTGGTCGCCGTCGCCCAGGTTGTGGCCGCTGTACGAGAGCAAGTGGGGCGAATGGGAGAGCAGTCGTTCAAGCAGGGCCTTGCGCTCGTTCAACGCGACCTTGCTGAGGTCGTAGCCCTGCAGGTAAGGCATATCGAAGAGCATATAGGCGAGTGGTGCCTGCATCTCGCCCGATAAGGTGCGTTGCAACGCGTTGAAGTCGCTGCGGCCCTGCGCATCCAGCGCAATGAGCTCGCCGTCGAGACGAGCGCTATCCAGGCCGAGGCCTTCGATAGCGGCGACGATCTCCGGGAGCCGGTCGTTCCAGGGCAGGGCGTTGCGTGACCAAAGCATCACCTTTCCCTTGGCGACGCTGGCCAGGATGCGGTAGCCGTCCCACTTCACCTCATGAAGCCAGGCCTCACCCTGGGGAGGCGTCTCGCGCAGCTTGGCAAGCTGGGGAGCGAAGAAGTCCGTCGACGCCTTGTCCTTGCGCGCGCCTTCGAGTGCGCCGGCGTCCCGGGTGAGTGTCGTGACGGGGACGCGGCGCGCTTTCGGCTTAGCCTTCGGCCGTGCTTTTCCTGCAACTGCCGTTTTCTTCGCCGCGACCTTCGCTGGCGATGCCCTGGTCGCGCGTCGGGTGCTCTCCCGCATCTTTGCATCCATCAGGTCGTCCGCTTCGATGTCACTCGCGTAGGCGTCGCTTGCCTTGATCAGGAACCACGAAGGCTGGCGCTCCTTCTTGCCACTGCGTACCAGGTGCCAGCTACCTTTGAGGCGCTTGCCGAACAGTTCGAATGTGAGATGGCCCTTGCGCAGCTGTGCTTCGACATCGCCGGCCGTGGACCACACACCGCGATCGAAGGTGTCGACGTGGCCTTTGCCGTAACCCTCATCGATATCCCCCTCGAAATCCGCGTAGGACACCGGATGGTCCTCCACCTCGACAGCGAGTCGCTTCACCTTGGGGTCGAAACTCGGTCCCTTGGGCACGGCCCAGCTACGCAAGGCATCGCCTACCTGCAACCGGAAGTCGAAGTGTCGCCGCGAGGCGTGGTGAAGCTGGACGACGAAGATGGCGCGTCCGCGCGCACCGGCCGAGCCGTCGGGCGGTGGCTCGCGTGTCCTGGCGAAGTCACGTTTGCGACGGTATTCCTGCAGGCTCATGCGCGGATCATTGGCTCGACGCGGTGAATGGACCGTCATCTTTCAGCATTCCCTGATGGGCCGGGCGTGAAAGCGGCAGCAGACTCGATGCCGCCCCCTCCCGTGAAGCCACCGCCATGTCCAACGCCAGCGCTGTCCGTTTCGCCTGCCTGCTCGCCCTCTCGTTCGCTCTGCCGGCGCAGGCAGGCTGCCTTAGCTATCCCTCGCAAGGCGGGCCCCAAGGCCTCTCTTTTGGCGCCGTGCAGGTTCCGGTCGATGCACCGGCGGGAACCGTCCTTGCAGAAAGAAACACCGCGGGGTGGACGTCCGCCAAGTTCAAATGCGTCAAGCCGACGCGCACGTCCGGGCTCGGCATTTTCGCGACGCCCAGTGCGCGGGGGGAGGGCATCTACAGCACCAACGTACCGGGCGTCGGCATACGGGTGTATTTCGACAACGGTCAGCACGGTGAGCGTCTCGTGCCCGATCGCGAACACATCCCGTGGACATTCAGCGCCCCCCTGAGGAACGCACACTTCCGCGTGCAGCTCATCAAGACCGACACCGTGGACACCGGCGGCCCGCTTACGCAGGGAACCCTGGCGCGCGGTGGTTTCGACGATCGTGCGCAGGCCTGGGTAGACCTCGGCGACACGCGCGTTGAACCCGAGCGGCCGACCTGCGCCTTCACCTCGCGCAACCTCGCCTTCGCGCTCGGCAAGGTCGATGGGCGTGACCTTCTTGTCGCCGGAAGCAGTCCCTGGGTCTCACAGGCCCTCGTCTCGACCGGTTGCCAGCGGGCCACCCAGATCCTGATGAGCTTCACCGCGCCCGCCGACGACCACGATGCCTCGCTGTTCAAGATCACCGGCGCAAGCCCCGCGACGGGCGTCGCCGTCGAACTACGCAGCGACGACCCTGACGAGCAGGCCATTCCCAACAGCCTGCTCCCGCTGGTCCTTCCCGCCGTGCGCGAAGGGCGCAGCTACGGGTTCCGTGCACGCTATCGCCGCGTGGGGCAGACGGTGACCCCCGGTGAGGCAAATGCGTCCATCGTGGTCAACGTGCACTACCGCTAGACCGCACGGAGGCTTCTCCAGAGTTGTCGCCGGTCATCCATGCTCGCTACGCTCGGCATTCTTTCGATGTTCCGGGCCAACCCCACGCATGCGCGACCAAGGCGAACCGACCATTCATCTGCCTCGCCGCCGCTTCGTCCAGGGTCTGGCGGTGGCCGGCATCGGGCTGGGCTTCGGCGTCGTCAGGCCGGCCTCGGCGACCGAGCCGATGCGAAGTGCGGGCGAGTTGTCGGGCGTCGACATGACGCTCGACATCCGCCAGGCCGCAGTCGACTTCACGGGTCGCGCGCGAACGGCGGTCACGGTGAACGGTGGCGTTCCCGGCCCGACGCTTCACTGGCGCGAAGGCGAGTCGATCACCTTGCGTGTGCGCAACCAGCTCGACACGGTCTCTTCGATCCACTGGCATGGGCTGGTCGTACCCTTCGACCAGGATGGCGTGCCCGGCCTGAGCTTCGACGGTATTCCGGCACGCAGTGAGTTCACCTACCGCTTTCCGGTGAGGCAATCGGGTACTTACTGGTATCACGCACATAGCCGTTTCCAGGAGCAGAGTGGGCTCTATGGCGCCATCGTCATCGCGCCGAAAGACGGCGAACGCCACGCGGTGGATCGCGAGCACGTCATCCTCATCAGCGACTGGACAGACGAAGATCCCGAGCGCGTCTACGCAAAGCTGCGTTCGCGCAGCGACATCTACAACTTCAGCCAGCCTACGGTCGCCGACTTCGTGGGCGATGCGCGTGCCAAGGGCTTTGGTGACGCCGTTGCCATGCGGCGCATGTGGAACCGCATGCGGATGAACCCGACCGACCTCGCCGATGTGTCGGGCGCCACGTACACCTATCTCGTCAATGGCACCGCACCGGCAGGCAACTGGACTGGCCTGTTCCGGCCGGGTGAGCGAGTGCGCCTGCGCCTGATCAACGGTTCGTCCAATTCGATCTTCGACCTGCGCATTCCGGGTCTGCGCCTCAGCGTGGTGGCGGCGGATGGCCAGGACGTCGAGCCGGTGACCGTGGACGAGTTGCGTCTTTCCGCGGCGGAGACCTACGACGTGATCGTCGAACCCCGCGAGGATCGTGCCTACACCATCTTTGCCCAGTCGATCGACCGCTCCGGCTTCGCCCTCGCGACGTTGGCGCCTCGCGAGGGCATGCGGGCCGAGGTACCGGCGCTCGACGCAAAGCCACGGCTTTCGATGCGCGACATGATGGGTTCGATGGCCGAAGGCAGCGGTGACGCCGGCACCATGGTGATGGCACACCACGCGAGTACCGAGTACGGCCCCGGCACCGACATGCGTGTGGATATGCCGCGCACCAATCTCGACGACCCCGGTGTCGGCCTGCGCGAACGCAGCCACCGAGTGCTTACCTACGCCGACCTGCACACCGTCGGCGGCTCGCTGGACACGCGCGAACCGGGGCGGACGATCGAACTGCACCTTACCGGCAACATGGAGCGCTTTGCGTGGTCGTTCGACGGCGTGAAGTATTCCGCGGCGACGCCGGTGCACTTCCGGCGCGGCGAGCGTCTGCGGGTGCGCCTGGTCAACGACACCATGATGAACCACCCGATCCACCTGCATGGCATGTGGAGCGAGGTGGAATCGCCGGACGGCGAGTTCCTCGTCCGCAAGCACACGGTGAACGTGCAGCCTGCGCAGCAGGTGACTTACGCGGTGAACGCGAACAACCCCGGACGGTGGGCCTTCCATTGCCACATGCTGTACCACATGGAAGCGGGCATGTTCCGCGAAGTGGTGGTGTCGTGAGGCGCATGGCGATTGCCCTCCTGGCGCTTGGATGCGTCGCGCCGGCGATGGCGCAGGAAGCGCAAGGCATGCAGGACATGCCCGGAATGCAACATCCAGCACCAGCACCAGCACCAGCACCAGCACCAACACCGGCGCCAACGCAGGAAGGCTCACAGGACGCGCACGACATGTCGACGATGCCTGGTATGTCGCCCAAGCCCCAGATGTCGGACATGAGCATGCCTGGCATGAACATGTCCGGCATGAAGATGGGCGCCATGCAGGGTGGCGAGGCACCTGCCGACGCGCGCAGCCCGGATTGGTCCGACGGTGTGCCATCCAGCGCCATGCACGGCATGGCCATGAAGGACATGGACGATACCGCTCCCGTCGGCATGCTCTTGCTGGACCGACTCGAATCCTTCGCGGGGCAGGGCGGTCACGGCCAGTCGTGGGAAGCGGAAGGCTGGTACGGCAACGACGCCGACAAACTCTGGCTACGCAGTGAAGGCGAGCGCGAAGACAATCGTCCGCGTGATGGCGACGTCGAATTGCTCTGGAGCCACGCGGTCGCGACCTACTGGGACACCCAGCTCGGCGTTCGTCGCGATCTCGGCGAAGGGCCGAAACGCAACTGGGCGGCATTCGGCGTGCAAGGTCTCGCGCCGTACTGGTTCGAGCTGGAAGCCACGGCATATGCGGGGGAGGGCGGCCGTACCGCCGTGCGCGTGCGCGCGGAATACGAGCTGCTGTTTACCCAGCGACTCATCCTGCAACCGGAGATCGAGGTCAACGCCTACGGCAAGGACGACGTGCAGCGCCAGCTTCGGTCAGGCGTTTCCAGCGTCGAAGGCGGCTGGCGCCTGCGTTACGAGATCCGCCGCTCGATCGCGCCGTACGTCGGTGTCTCCTGGGAACACCTGACGGGCAGCACCGCCGACCTTGCTCGCAACGACGGCCGTCGTGTCACGGACCGGCGCTGGGTCGCCGGTATCCGGATCTGGCTTTAACGACTTACCAGGGCAGCGTCTGGCCCTGGTAGTTGACGTAATGGGCGCCGGCCTTGCCGCGATGCGCTTCGATCACATCGACGACGCGCGGAATGCTTTCCTCGATCGACAGGGCCGCGTCGGCTCCGCCCATGTCCGTGCGTACCCAGCCCGGCGCGATGGCGAGCACCGCGCGAGGATCACCATGACGTGCGTTGGCGAAGCTGCGCAGCATCTGGTTGAGGGCTGATTTGCTCGCGCGGTAGACGGTCCAGGCGCCGTCTGCATTGTTCGCGATGCTGCCCAGGCCCGACGACATCACGCCCAGCGTGCCGGAGCGTGGCACCAGTGACTCGAAAGATTCGAGCACGCGCATCGGACCAAGCACGTTGGTCGCCATCACGTGGGCGAACTCCTCATCGGAGATAGTGGCGCCGTTGGCGTCGCGCGCTTGGGTCATCACGCCGGCGTTGACGAACACCAGGTCGAACGCGGTGCCATCGAGCGTCCGGCGCAGGGCATCGATGTCGCTGCCTCGGGCGATATCGGCATGTTCGACGCGAAGGCGCCCCTCCGACGTTTCCGCGAGCGCAGCCAGCGCGGTGGGTGTCTCGCTGCGCACCGTGGCGACGACGTGCCAGTCGCGGCGCAGGTATTCCTCGACGAGGGCAAGCCCCAGGCCGCGGCTGGCGCCGAGGATGAGGGCGGTACGTGCTTGGGTATCGGTCACGGGTGGCTCCGGGGCGTGGGGATGAGGTACAGGGTAGGCGCCCACGTCTATTGACGGAATATGCGCCGAGGCAGATCTTTCGTGACTCACGATCACGAGTCGCCTCTCATGTCTTCCGACGGCCGCCTGCTCGGCAACCTCAGTGTTCTGGTTTCCGTGGTCGAGACCGGCAACTTTGCCCGTGCGGCCGATGCCCTGGGTCTCTCGCCTTCCGGGGTGAGCCGGGCCGTGAGCCGGCTGGAAGAGCGGCTCGGCGTTCGTTTACTGCACCGAACGACCCGCTCGGTCACCCTGACCGATGAAGGCGAGCGCCTCTATGCCCAGGTCGGGCCGCTGCTCTCGGGCATCGAAGACGCGGCTCTGGCTGCGGCGGGCGACTCACAGGCGGTGCGCGGCCGGCTACGGGTCAGCCTCGACGCTATGTTCGCCCGCCAGGTGATCGCGCCGCATCTTGCCGACTTCCTCGCGCGCTACCCAGCACTGGAGCTCGAGATCGTGACCCGCGACGAGCTCGGCGACCTCGTCGCCGAGGGCATCGATGTCGCCGTGCGCTTCGGCGTGCCGCCCTCCTCGTCCCTGATCGGGCGCAAATTGCTCGAGACCCGGGTACTCACGGTGGCCGCACCGGCCTATCTGGCCCAGCATGGTCGCCCGGCCACGCCGAAGGACCTCGCCAGTCACCGGTGCATCCAGTTCCGCGATCCGGTCACCCGGCGTCCGTTCGAGTGGGAGTTTCACCGCAAGGGCAAGGTCGTGCCGGTCGACACCACGGGTCCGTTGCTCGTCACGGATTCGGGAATCATGTTCGCCGTGTGCATCGCTGGCGCGGGGATCGCGCAGGTGCTGGCCGTGAGCGTGCAGGACGCGCTGGCTGACGGCCGGTTGGTCGAACTCTTTCCGGACTGGGCGGAGGAGAGCTTTCCCCTGTACGCCTTCTATCCATCTCGCAAGAACTCCCCGCCGAAGGTGCGCGCATTCGTCGACTTCTGCGTGGAGCTGGCCTCGCCAGCGTGAGGGTTCTGAGCAAGTCTTGATCATTTCGCCCGGATCAAAATATCCATAACGCGACAGCCTTCACAACTCAAATGTGATGCACATCACACTTATCGGCTAACATGCCGAAAACGCGCACGTGCCTACATCGGCCATGCGCGGCCCGCAGGGGGGCCCAATAGCAACCATTCGACTCGGCAGCCGCTGGGTACGCCTCTGCTTGTGCATGCGCTCACGACCGAAGGTTGCTCGAATGAATCGTATTTATCGCCTGTGTTGGAACGTCGCCACCTCGCAGTGGGTCGCTGCCAGCGAACTCGCCCGCAACAGCCGTCCCGCGGCACGTTCCGGCTCCGCTGCGAAGGCCCCCCGCGCGGCGGCGATCGCCGTGAGCATCGCGCTGGCGCTAGGCGCAGCCAATGCAGCGCATGCCGGCCAGACGGGCGGACAGATCGTATCCGGTAGCGGTGCGATCAATCAGAACGGCGCGATCACTACGATCAACCAGAACAGCCAGCATCTCTCGCTGAACTGGCAGACCTTCGACATCGCGCCCAACGAGACGGTGAATTTCGTCCAGCCGGGTCGGGATGCCATCGCGGTCAACCGCATCCTCGGTAACAGCGCGTCGGCGATCGACGGCCACCTCAACGCCAACGGCCAGGTGTGGCTGATCAATCCGAATGGCGTGTTGTTCGGCCAGGGTTCGCAGGTGAACGTGGGCGGCCTCGTCGCTTCCACGCTCGATACTTCGGACAGCTCGCTCTCGTCAAACACGCGCAGCTTCAGCGGTAACGGCAAGGGCAGTGTCGTCAACAAGGGCTCCATCCGCGCGGCTAACGGCGGTTATGTCGCGCTGCTCGGCAACACGGTATCCAACCAGGGCAACATCAGTGCAACGCTCGGCACGGTAGCGATGGGTGGCGGCAGCGCCGTAACGCTGACCTTCCACGGCAGCCAGCTGCTTCACCTGCAGGTGGACCGCAGCACGCTGGACAACCTCGTAGAGAATCGCCAGCTGGTGCAGGCCGATGGCGGCCGCGTGTTCATGACGGCGGGTGCGGCGGACTCGTTGCTGGCCAGCACGGTGAATAACACGGGCGTCGTCCGTGCGCAGACCGTGGAGAACCATAACGGCCAGATCGTGCTGCTCGGCGGCATGCAGGCCGGTCACGTGAACGTGGAAGGCACGCTGGATGCCAGCGCGCCGAATGGCGGCAACGGCGGCAGTATCGAGACATCGGCGGCGTTTGCGCATATCGGCGCGGCGTCGATCAATGCGAGCGCGCCCAAGGGCAAGGCCGGCACGTGGCTGGTCGATCCGTATGACCTGACGATCGACGGCACCGCGGCGGCGACCATATCGAGCACGCTCGAGGGCGGGACCAACGTCACCGAAACGACGACGGCGACCGGTGCCTCCGGTCCTGGCATCCAGGATCCGAACGGCGTCGGCGAAATCAACGTCAACTCGGCGATCACCTGGAACAACGCGGCAGCGACGCTCACACTCGACGCGTACCGCGGCGTCAACGTCAACGCGCCCATCTCCGGTGCGGGCGCTGTCGTACTCAAGGCAGGCAGCGGTGGCACCGGCAACATCACGCTCGCCAGTGGCGGCACGATAGCTGGCGGCACGGGTGTCACGCTGACCGCCGCGAATGCGTTCATCAACAACGCGGGAGCCTCGGCGCTCAGTTCCGCGACGGGGCGCTGGCTGGTCTACTCCGCCAACCCGGCCGGGAATACCGCCGGCGGACTGAGCGCGGGATTCATCCAGTACAAGGCAGCCGCCGGCACCGCGCCGAACACGGTTGCGGCAGGGCTCAACGGCTTCCTCTACGCGCTCGCCCCAACCGTAACCGTGACCGGTCTGGTCGGTACCAGCGAGAAGGCCTACGACGCCTCCACGGGTAACGCGCCGCTGACCGATGCCAACCTGTCCCGCACCGGTTTCCTCAATGGCGAAAAATTCTCCCTTGTCGGTGCCGGCACCTATACATCGTCGGATGCGGCAAGCGGCATCAAGGTCACGGCATCGGGTAACGCAGCCAACTACACGTTCACCGACGCGACCGGCACCATTCCGGTGTTCGGCTATACGCTTGCCGGCCTGAACTCAAGCGCGAATATCGGTGTGATCGATCCGCGCCAGCTCACGATCAACATCGTCAACAATCCGACCAAGACCTACAACGCGACGACGACGGCGACGTTGCTCGCCAGCAACTACCAGATGCTCGGCCTGCAGGGCAGCGACGGAATCACCTTTGCCCAACCGAACACGGTGGGTTACGACTCCGCGGATGCCGGCGCCCGCACAGTCAATGCCACGTTTGTCAGCTCCAACTTCGTCGCAGCCAACGGCACCAAGTTCAGCAACTACGTGCTGCCGACCACTGCGACCGGTGCAGGTACCATCAACCAGGCCAAGGTGCAGCTCTCGGGCATCGTCGGATCGGACAAGGTCTACGACGGCACGGCCAACGACGCGCTGGATATCTCGCGCGCCAATATCTTCGGTGTGGTCGCCGGCGACAACGTCACCCTCGACAGCAGCCTGGGCGTCGGCATGTTCGCCGACGCGAACGTCGGCAACACGAAGGTCGTCAACCTGCAGGGTTTCACGCTGGCCGGCGGCAAGGCATCCAACTACCAGCTGGTGTATCCCCTCGATGTGCGTGGCTCGATCACGCGCAAGACGCTGACGATCAGCGGCGTCTCGGCTGCAGACAAGACGTATAACGCCAACACGGCGGCCATCCTGCAGTACACCAACCCGAGCCTGGTCGGTGTCGTCGCAGCGGACGCAGGAAATGGCATCGGCTTCACTAACGGCACGGGTGTCTTTGCCTCGCGCAACGTCGGTAACGGCATCGCCGTGACAGGCACGGGCTTCACGCTCACCGGCACAGGTGCCGGCAACTACGCGCTCGCCCAGCCGGGCGGGATGTCGGCAAACATCACGCCGGCTCCGCTGAACCTGACGATCACCGGCAACCCGACACGCGTCTATAACGGCTCGACCAATGCGAACATCACCACGGGCGACGTCACCATCCTTGGCTGGCAGGGCACCGAGGGCGGCAGCATCACCCAGAGCGCTGGCGCGAACTACGACAGCAAGGATGCCGGCAGCCGCACGGTGACCGCGCAGATCGAAGCCTCCGACTTCAACCTCAACAACGGTACGACGCTCTCGAACTACACCTTCCAGTCGAGCATCACCGGGCTGGGGACGATTGCGCAGGCGCCGCTGACGTGGCAGATCGTCGAAAACCCGACCAAGGTCTTCGACGGCAACTCCGATGCGACGCTGGGTGCTTCGAACTACCAGGTCTACGGCTTCATCGCCGGCGAAGGCGCCTCGGTGACGCAGACCCACGGTACCTATGAAACCGGTCACGCCGGCGTGCAGGGTGTGTCGGCCACGGTGACGCCGGGCGACTTCAACCCGCTTGCCGGTACCAACCTATCGAACTACATCCTGCCGTCGCTGATCAGTGGCTTCGGCACGATCACCCAGGCCGATGGCAGCAAGGTCACCGTGGTGATCACGGGGCGCCCGACGCGCATCTATGACGGTACGACCATAGCCACGCTGGTCCCGGGCGATTACACGGTGAGCACCGCCGCTGGATTCCCGAACGGCCAGGGCTTCACCATCTCCAAGACCACCGGCATCTACGCCAGCAAGAACGTCGGTGCGCAGCCGGTGACGGTGAACCTGACCCAGGCCGACTACGTGCCGTTCGGCGGCGCAGTCGCGTCCGATTACACCCCGTTCTCCACGGTGGCGTACGGCACGGGTGCGATCAACCCTGCACCGCTTACCGCGATCATCCAGGGTTCGCCGACCAAGGTTTACGACGGCACTACCTACGTGACACTCAACAAGAACAACTACGCCATCTCCGGCTTCGTTACCGGTGAAGGCGCCGATATCGTTCCGTCGAAGTCTGTCGCCTTCGATGACAAGAACGTCGGTACAGGCAAGACGATCACGGCCGAGATGGCCTTGACCTCCTACCTCGCGCATTCGAACACCGATCTGTCCAATTACACGCTGGATCTGGAGGCGACGGGCCCCGGATCGATCACAGCCGCGCCGCTTTACATCCTCGGCGTGTCGGCACAGAACAAGGTGTACGACACCAACACGAATGCGACGCTTAACAGCGGCAGTGCCTTCCTCTCCGGCCTGGTTGGATCGGACGCTGGCCAGGTGACCCTGGTGAAGGGCTCGACCGGCACCTTCGACAGCGAAAATGCCGGTGCACGTTCGGTCACCGCCCTTGGCTTCAGCATCACCGGCGCGGAGCAGGGCAACTACACCCTCGTGCCGCTGACGGGCCTTAGCGCGACGATTTCACCGTTCACGCTGAATATCCTCGGCGCGCAGGCCAACGGAAAGACGTATGACGGCACGACCGTCATCACGCTGAACAATTCAGGCACCTCGCTCGACAACGTCTTCGCTTCGGACTCCAGCCAGGTTTCCCTCGACTACTCGGCAGCCCACTGGCAGTACACGCTCGGCTAACGCAGCAACGGGGCTCGCCGTCACGACGCAGGGCTACAAGCTCAGTGGCGATCGCGCGGGTAACTACCAGGTCAACCAGGTCGGCGGCCTCACGGCGGATATCGCAAAAGCCCAGCTCACCGCCACAATCACCGGCAATCCGACGAAGCCGTACGACGGTTCGACATCGGTCACCCTGGTCGCGAACGATTACAGCCTCACCGGTTTCGCTACCGGTGAGAACGCGACGATTCCGCAGTCGTCGACCGCGTTGTACAACAGCGCAAACGCGGGCACGAATGTCGGCCTGCAGTCGACGCTCTCCGTGTCCGACTTCGTGGCCGCGACTGGCACCAATCTCGCCAACTACATCCTTCCTACCGGCGCCACCGGAACGCGTGGGACGATTACGCCCTTCGTCATCACCCTGGCGGGCGGTCGCGTCTATGACGCCACGACTATCGCGAATGCCGGACTGTTCACCAGCACCGGCCTGATCAACGGCGTCAACGGCGAGAAGATCAGCCTGGGTGGATTCGGCACGCTGGCCTCGAAGAACGTCGGTAACGAGAACCTCGCGGACGTCAGTACGTTCATCCTCGGCAACAACACCGGGCTGGCGCAGAACTATTCGGTAGTCGGCAGCGCCCTGATCACCAAAGCAAATCTCACGGTCGATGGCACGGTCGTCGCGACGCGCGACTACAACGCGACAAGGGGTGCGTCCCTGAGTGGCGCGAATCTCGTCGGAAAGTTCAGTTCCGACGACATCACGCTCAACAACACCACGGTCGGCACATTCAATAACAAGAACGCCGGCACCGGCAAGGCCGTCGCGAATACCATGAGTGTATCGGGCGCCGACATCGGTAACTACAACTTCACGGCACCGACCCTGACCGGAACCATCAATCCGCTCGGCATCGACGTGACGGCAACGGCGGCGAACAAAGTCTACGACGGGATAACCACGGCCAATGCGACGCTCGGGTCGACGGGCAGGCTCGGCACCGACGCCCTGACGTACAACTACGGAAGCGCCGACTTCGATACCAAGGACGTTGGCAACGGAAAGACGGTTACCGTCAACACCGTGACCCTCGGCGGCGCGGATGCCGGAAACTACACGGTGAAGAACACCACGCTCACGGCGCTGGCCAACGTTACCCCGCGTCCGGTCGATCTCACGGGTACCCGCGTCTACGACGCTGGTACGGATGTCACGGCGGCCATGCTCACCAATCCCACCCAGATCGCCGGTGTGAATGGCGAAACGCTGAAGGTGACCGGCACGGGAGTAACGAGCTCGAAGAACGTTGGTAACTACAAGGCCGGTACGGCGAACAATCTTGATATCTCGCAGTTCGTCCTGGCCGGCAATGGTACTGCTCTCGCCAGCAATTACACCTTCGTTGGCGGCTCGCAGACCTTCAGCATCACGCCGTACACGGTGGCCGTCGGTGCGACGGGTATCAACAAGGTATACGACGCCACGACAGGCGCCATGGTGACCCTGAACGCGCCGACGCTGCTCGGCACGGACTCGGTCAACTTCGCCTATGGCGGCGCCACGTTCTCGGATAAGAACGCGGGGACCGGAAAGACGGTCACTGTCACCGGGATCACCGCCAGTGGCACTGACGCTGCGAACTACACGTTCGCGCCGACGACAACGACTACGGCCGATATTGCGAAGCTGGCAATCGGCGGCACGATCACCGCGGCCGACAAGGTCTACGACGGCACGAAGGTAGCGACGACGCACGGCACCCTTGCCGGTGTGCTGCTTTCCGACGATATCGAGTACACGACGACGACAGGCGCGTTCCGCGACAAGAACGCCGACAGCAGCAAGCTCGTGGACGTAGCCGGCACGATTGGCGGCGTCGATGCAAACAACTACATCGTGACGTCGAATACGACGACGCTCGCTAGCATCACGCCGCTCGCGATCACGATCGGCGCCACAGCGAATGACAAGGTATACGACGGCAACACCACGGCTGTCGTGAACAACCTGACACCGACGGGATTCATCACCGGCGACATGATCTCGTTCCTCCCGGGCGCGGCGGACTTCAGTGATGCCAACGCGGCGAACGGCAAGCAGGTGACAGTCAACAACATTGCCGGCAGCGGTGCCGACATCGGCAACTACTCCTGGAACCACACGGCGACGACCACGGCCAATATCACGCCTTACGTCCTCAGCCTGCACGGCACGCGCGAATACGACGGATCGACGACGATCGCCGCGGCAGCCTTTGCCAGTGACTTCCAGGTTGCAGGCATCAATGGCGACACGCTCACCCTGAGCGGCGCTGGCTCGGTCGGCGACAAGAACGTCGGCACCGCCAAGCCGCTGACGTCGCTCGGCACCCTGGGCCTCCAGGGCAACGGCGCGGCGCTTGGCAGCAACTACACGCTCGTCGGCGGCACGAACGATGCCACCATCACGCCGAAGCAGATCGTGGTCGACGCCACGGGTTCCAATAAAGTCTACGATGGCAATACCCTGGCCGTCGCTGGACTGGGCTCCACGGGCGTGGTCACGAATGACCAGATCACCTTTGCCCAGGCAAGCGCGAACTACAGCGACAAGAATGCTTC
The DNA here is from genome assembly GCF_054061215.1 of Luteibacter sp. HA06. Classification (NCBI taxonomy): domain Bacteria; kingdom Pseudomonadati; phylum Pseudomonadota; class Gammaproteobacteria; order Lysobacterales; family Rhodanobacteraceae; genus Luteibacter; species Luteibacter sp. HA06. Next base: position 4,951,408 of record NZ_JBSSDZ010000001.1, on the reverse strand, counting down.
GAATGGCAAGGTCATTACGGTCGACGGCATCACCGCGTCGGGTACCGACGCAGGCAATTACGTGTTCAACACCACGGCGCTGACGACGGGGAACATCACGCCGCTTGGCATCGCTGGAAACATCATCGCCGGTAACAAAACCTACGACGGCAACACGACGGCGCAGACCAGCGGCACGCTCACGGGTGTGCTTACCGGCGATCACCTCGGCGTGAGCACGCTGGGCGACTTCATCGACAAGAATGCCGGCAGCGGCAAGACGGTGAACGTTGCGGGCACCCTCACGGGTGCGGACGCGGGCAACTACACGCTGACCACCAACACGACCACGCTGGCCGACATCTTCAAGGTCGTGCTCAACCTCGACGGCACGCGTGTATACGACGGCAGCACGGTCGCCTCTGCGGGCATGTTCGGCAGCGCCGGCGTCATTGCCGGTGTGGCGGGTGAGAGTCTGATCCTCAGCGGCCAGGGCGTGCTCGGTAGCAAGAACGTCGCGACCGACCGGCCGCTGGCGGGTCTCGGGTCCCTCGCCCTCAACGATGACGGGGCAGGCCTCGCTTCCAACTACACGCTGGTCGGTGGCAACCACATCGCGACTGTGACGCCGCTTGGAATCAACGCGGGTATCTCGGCAGACGACAAGGTCTATGACGGGAACACGGGTGCTGTGACGCATGGCACGCTGAGCGGTGTGCTCGGCGGCGACCAGGTCAGCCTGGCGACCGGCGGCGCCTTCGTCGACAAGAATGCCGGCAACGGCAAGACGGTGGACGTGAACGGCACGATCTCTGGTGGCGATGCCGCTAACTACACGCTCATCTTCAACCCGACCACGACCGCCAGCATCACGAAGCGTCCGGTCATCGTCGATGCGCAGGGCACGGACAAGTTCTTCGATGGCAACACGACGGATCGTGCCACGCTCTCGAGCAGCGGCATCCTGCCGGGCGACGTGATCGCCTTCGGTGCCCTCAGTGCCTTGTTCGGCGATTCGGCGATCGGGCAGGGCAAGGCAGTGTCGGTCACCGGCATTTACGCCACGGGCGCCGACGCGGGTAACTACGCGTTCAACACCTCGGCCCAGACCACGGCCAGCATCAACCAGAGCTCATCGCAGGGTGCCTCCGCCATTGCGGTGACCCAGATCGACTCGGTGCTGGGACCGGACCTCATCGCCACGCCTTACGGCGTCGCCTCGAACGTCACGGTCGGCCCGTTCTCCGGAAATCACAAGAAGACCCGCCAGCCGGTCGAGAAGAACGTGCAGCGCGCGGACTTCGTGCCCGGCTTGTCGTTGCAGGTCGTCGATGGCGGTGTGCGGCTACCCGCGGATGCGATGCAGTGATGCATCGCACCGCCACGCACGACTTGGTCCCCTCTTTTGTATCGGTTTCCTGATGACCATGAACACTTTCTCCAGGCGCGCCACGAACCTGCTCGCCGCTTGCATCCTCCTCGCACTGTCGTCCACCGCGGCTGCGCAGGTACGACCACCGCAGAGCGGCGATCTGCTGCGCCAGGTGCCGGCTACACCGCAGCCGTCGAAGTCCGATGACACCGGGCTGAAGCTTGCACCGCATGCATCGACGGACCAGGGCGACAGCGCGCCATTCCACGTGACGACTATCCAGATCACTGGCGCTACGCTGATCCCTGCGGAACAACTGCACGCGCTCGTCGCTTCCGGCGAAGGCAAGGACATCACGCTGCGTGAGCTCAATGCGCTGGCCGATCGCATCACGGCGGAGTACCGCGCCAAGGGCTATCCCCTGACGCTGGCCTATGTACCTGCGCAGACGCTCAGTGGCGGCACGGTCCGTATCGCCGTGCAGGAGGCACGTCTGGGCAAGGTGGTGCTCGAGAACCACAGCACGACGCACGATGGTCCGCTGAAGGCCACGCTCGATCCGCTCACCAGCGGCGCACCGATCACCTCGCACGGCTTCGATCGCAGCCTGCTGCTGCTCGGCGATATCCCCGGCGTACTAGAGACCTCCGCGCTCCGTCCCGGCGACGAGCCGGGCACCTCCGACCTTGCCGTTCGCACGGACGACCGCCCTCGTTATACCGGCCTTGTCGCGCTGGACGACTACGGTAACCAGTACACGGGCCGTGCCCGTCTCACCGGCACCTTCAACGTCAACGGCCTGCTCCACCAGGGTGACCTTCTCGACGCGACGGCGCTGTCGGCCGGCTCGAACATGAACTACGGTCGCCTTGGCTATCGCTATCTGCTCAACGGCCAGGGCACCGTGCTCGGTGCGTCGGTCTCCGCGCTTGATTACAAGCTCAAGGGTGACCTGCGAGTTCTCGACGCGCATGGTACGGCCCAGGTGGCGAGCCTGTTCGTCAGCCAGCCGTTCATCCGTTCCACGGACGGCAACCTGTACGGCCAGCTCGGCTACGACCGTCGTCACCTCAACGATTCGATCGACATCGTCGGCATTCGGACGCTGCGCCACACCTACGGGTGGACGGCCACGCTGGCGGGTGACCAGCGCGATGCGCATGGCGTGACCAACTTCAACATCGCCGCGACCTACGGTTTGCTCGGTTTCGACGATGCGTTCGCGCAGTTCATCGACGCCATCAGTGCGCAGACCAGGGGCCACTACCTGAAGTACACGGTCTCCGTCGCGCGTCTGCAGCAGTTGTCCGAGAACAACGCCGTATACCTGGGTTTCCAGGGTCAGTGGGCGAACAAGAATCTGGACACCGCGGAGCAGTTCTACCTGGGCGGCGCCAACAACGTGCGTGGCTACGACACCGGCGTGCTGGCCGGCAGCCAGGGCCAGATGGTGAACCTCGAGTTTCGTCGCACGTTGCATATCGGCATGCCGGGCAGCTGGACGGCGCTGGCGTTCGCCGATGCCGGCCGGGTGAGCGTCTACAAGGATGGCTTCGCCCCAGGCACGAACAGCGCGCATACGCAGGATATCGGCCTGGGCATGCGCTGGCAGGGTGACGACCAGTGGTCGCTCAGCGCGGATGTGTCGCACCCGATCGGCGCGCGTCCGGCTCTGGCCGGTGAATCGCACGATATGCGCGCTTGGGTTCAGGTCCAGAAGGGTTTCTGACGCACAAGCATCGCCGCTGAAGCGGCTCCCACAAGAGCGTCCCGCACGGCAGGGGACTGCCCCTGTGGGAGCCGCTTCAGCGGCGATCCCGCGGCAGCGGGCCAGTTTGCGGCCGATCAGCCTTCACGGCAGGCCGGATCAACACCCCCGCCGCCACCGCCGATAAAACCGCCAGCCCCGCCGACAACACCATCACCCGCCGAAACCCGGCAACGAACGCCGCGTCGACAGCCTGCCGCGCCGCCTCGTTCGTCACCTCGATGCCCGCCAGCTTCGCCTTCTGCGCCATCACGCTCTGCACGACGTCCGCCGGTACGCCCGAAGCGAGCCCCGCCTGCAGCGCCGTATTGAAACCCTGTGTAAGCACGATGCCGAACACCGCGATGGCAAGCAGGCCGGCCACGCGGGACACGGCGTTATTCACGCCGGAGGCGGTGCCGGCGAGTCCCGGGCTCAGCGCGTTCATTACCGTCGTCGTCAGCGGTGCGATAGTGATGCTCATGCCCAGGCCCAGCACGCACGCGGCCGGAAAGAACGTCGTCCAGTACGAGCCGCCAACGCCGGGCAACGCATAGAGCGCAAAACCGACGCCGGCAATCGTCGGCCCGACGATCAGCGGTATGCGCGCACCCATGATGTCGACCAGCCGCCCGGTCCACCGCGACAGCAGGAACATGATCGCGATGAAAGGCAGCAACGACGCACCCGCGCCGGTGGCCCCATAGCCCTGCACCTGGATAAGGTTCAGTGGTACGAAGAAAAGGCTGCCGCCGAGCGAGGCGTAGAGAAGCAGCGTCAGGATGTTCGCCCCGGCGAAGTCGCGGTCGCGGAACAGCCCGAGCGGAAGCATCGGCTCGGCGATGCGCATCTCGACGACAACGAAGACGATCAGCGCAATCACGCCGATAACGAGGGATGCGATCACGGCCGGCGAGAGCCACCCATGCATCGGTGCCTCGATGAATGCGTAGACAACGCCAGCCAGCCCGATCGTCGCAAGCACGGCACCGAGGATATCGACGCGTCCGGCCTCTTTTCCCCGGCTCTCGGGTACGCGCCAGTAACAGATGGTGACCAGTGCGATGCCCAGCGGCAGGTTGACCAAAAATGCCCAATGCCACGACACGTGTTCGACGAGGAAGCCGCCGAGTACCGGACCGATCGCCGCCGTGATGCCGCTGAAAGCCGACCAGGTTCCAATGGCCGCACCACGGCGCTCCTTCGGGTACGCGGAGGTGATCAGGGAAAGACTCCCCGGAATAAGGAGGGCGGCACCGGCACCCTGCACCGCGCGCATGCCGATCAGCCAGGCGACGCTCGTCGACGCGGCGCAGCCGAGGGAGGCGAGCGTGAAGACGACCGCACCGATGACGAACACGCGCCGCCGCCCGTAGTGATCGCCGAGCACGCCGCCAACCAGCAACAGCGCCGAGACGAGCAGGGCGTAGCTCTCCATCACCCACTGTGCGTCGGCCGTGGTCGCGTTCATGGCGCGCTGGATCGCGGGCAGGGCGACGTTGACGATGGTGCCGTCGACAAAGGCCATGCCGGAGCCGACCACCGCAGCGACGAGCGTCCAGCGTCGGGCGGCTTCGCTGCAGTCGACGGCGTCGCTGCCGGTGAGGTTGTCGCAGGGTGAGGCGGCAGAGGCAGTCATCGGCGCAGCCTAGCGCGAACCGGGCGCTGCCGCCTTGGACGTGACGTTGACGACAGAAGTGCTCTGCTGGGCGTTCGCGACGCGGAGCCCCTCATGAAAGAGTCCGATACATACGACGAACCCACGACCGGATCCGGTGACCCGAACCACGGCGAGGGCCCCAAGCCCGTCGAACCGGTCAATACGGGCTCCGGCGACCCACAGCACAAGCCGGATAAGGAGTGACGCCAGCGGTGCGTTGACTCAGAGGATGCCGGGCAAGAGCGCCTTGGTGCGGTGTCGGTATGCCGCGTATGCAGCCCCGAACGTCTCCCCGAGCATGCGTTCCTCCATGCGCAGCTTGCGCCAGAACGAAGCGAAGACGATCAGCACGGCGAAGATGCCACGCACGTCGCCCACCTTCACCGCGGAGCCGATGAAGGCCAGCAGGATGCCCGTGTAGATGGGATGGCGAATGTAACGATAAGGGCCAGCTTCGATGAGCTCGTGGTCGCGCTTGATCTGGACCACGCTGCTCCAGTTACGCCCGAGCGCAACGCGCGACCAGATGGCCAGGGCAACACCCATCACGACAAGTACCAGGGCGGCAGCGAAGAACGGCACGGTGTGCGGCACGATGCCCTCGCGCAGCCAGGTGTGGCCATACCATTCGCCAGGCCCGAGCAGGAGGAACGCCGCGGCCAGCGGAAGCCAGTAGAGGGCGAGCCGGGTCAGCCAGGGTTCGCCGCGCGCCGCCGCCTTGTTACCCCAGGCGCTCCACACCCAAAACACCAGCAAAACCCACCAGGCGGCATCGATGCCGTGCTTGAGCCAGTCTTCCGTCGTCATGGTCGTTCTCCTTGTCCCGGTGCATCCTAAGAGCCGGCGGGTTTGCCGGCACCTGCCGGAAGACCTGTCGATTCGCGCCCGGCCCGTTCGACGTTTCCATGAAGGGCCACTCCACGGCCCCGGAGGAGAAACACCATGTCAGGCCGTTTCCAGCGCATCACCCCGTTCCTTTGGTTCGACACCCAGGCCGAGGAAGCCGCTAGCTACTACGTCTCGATCTTCCCGAACTCGCGGATTACCAGCGTCACGCGGTATACGAAGGAATCATCGGAAGCTTCCGGGCGTCCCCTCGATTCGGTCATGACCGCCGCTTTCGAACTCGACGGCCAGCAGGTTACGGCGCTCAATGGTGGGCCGCATTTCAAATTCAACGAAGCGGTGTCGCTGGTTGTGCGCTGCCACGACCAGACCGAGATCGATCACTACTGGAACACGCTTTCCGCCGGTGGCGATCCGAACGCGCAGGCCTGTGGCTGGCTCAAGGACAAGTACGGCTTGTCCTGGCAGATCGTGCCGGCCGACATCGAGGCCCTGGTGCAGAGCCCCGGATCGGTGGCCGCCCTCATGCAGATGAAGAAGATCGACATTGCAGCGATGAAGGCGGCAGCCTGAGTCGCTCGCGTTACGCCTGCTTCCAGGCGGCGGCTGTCTCGCGGACGAAATCGCGGTAATTGCGCGGTGCGCGCCCGAGCAGCGAGGTCATGATGTCGGTCGCGGAGGCTTTCGCCAGCATGCCGTCGGACTGGAAGCGGGCGAGCATCAGGCGCAGGTCGTAAGCCGCCCAGCCTGGGGCGTTGCGCGCGATGGCGGCCTCGGCGGCGTCGAGATCGTCGCCGCCGTACGAGACGGGGCGACCCAGCGCCTCACTCCAGATGCGCGCAGCCGACTCACCGGTAAGCGCATCGGGGCCCGCTAGTTCGATCACTTCACGCGGTAGCGCGCCTGCCGTCCGCTCGCGACGGAGCAGGGCGGCAGCGGCGATATCCGCGATGTCGCGGATGTCCACCATCGACACCCCCACATTGCCCAACGCCATCGGATACACGCCATGTTCGGTGAGTGGCACCTGCAGGCTCGCGTCGTTCTGCATGAAGTACGAAGGGCGCAGTACGGTCACCGGCAGGTCGAACTGTTCGATCGCCCGCTCGATCGTGTACTTCACGGCAAAGTGCGGCACGTCGGTAAAGCGATCGCCGTTGAGTACGGACAGGTAGACGATGCGACGGATGCCGGCGTCGCGGGCCAGGGCCAGCGTTGCCAGGCCCTGGGTGAGCTCATCCGGCACGACGGCGTTGAGCAGGAACAGGGTGTCGACGTCTTTGAGGGCGGCGCGGACGGATGCAACGTCGGTAAGATCGCCGGCGACAGCACGGACGCCCTTGGGCGCCTTGAGCTTGTCGGGGTTGCGTGTGAGCGCGCGGACATCGGCGCCGGCCTCGGCAAGGCGCGCTGCGACGGCGGAACCGATGTTACCCGTGGCGCCAGTGACAAGAATGCTCATGATCGGAATCCTAAGTGGGGTGGATGAACCCAAGATTGGGCGTTCCATCCGGGATACGAAAGCCGCAGAATCGGGACACCTCGTCTCGCTGGCGGAACACCTATGGACCTCCTTGCCCTTGCCGACTTCGATGTCGTGGCGCTGCACGGCGGCTTCGGGGCGGCCAGCCGCGCGACCGGCCGACCCAAGGCCACGCTCTCGCGCCGGGTTCGTGAGCTTGAGGACGGCCTCGGCGTCCGGCTCATCGAGCGCGGCGCCCGGCCGTTCCGGCTGACCGAAGAAGGGGCGACCCTGCACGCTGAGGCCCACGCGATGCTTGGCCGCATCGAGGACATCGCCGAGGGCCTGGTCGCCCGCACGGGTGCGCCGCGCGGCGCGCTCCGGGTCAGTGCTCCCGTGCTATTTGCGCATCGGGGCCTCGGGCGGCTCGCGGCGCGGTTTGCGATGGACTATCCCGCCGTGCATCTCGAGGTCGTCATCGACGATCGCTTCGTGGATCCGCTGAAGGAAGGCTTCGATGTCGTCATCCGTGCGAACCCCGCACCGTCGACCGAACTCGCTGGCCGTTGCTTCCTGCGCGATCGCCTGGTGGTAGCTGCGGCGCCTTCGCTGGTCCAGCCCGAAGATGGCGATTCCTTTCCCGCGATCATCCTGGGCGAAGCCCAGTTAGCGGCATGGCGACTGACCTCTGGCGAGCGAACGAAGACCATGCTGCCGCGGGAGATGATGCGCCTCTCTTCCATGGCGCTGATATACGACGCGGTGCGCGAAGGCGCTGGCGCCGCGATGATGCCTGCCTCCCTCATCCGTGACGATCTGGCCAGCGGTGCGCTTACCTCGTGGGGCGAGGTGGATGGCCGTTCCATTGAAGTGTGGGCGCTGTATCCGCCGCAACGGCATGTGTCGGGTAAGGTGTCTGCCTTCGTCGGCATGCTCGTCGACCACTTCCACGATGCGTCACCCACGCACTTCGACAGCCTCTGACGACACCGGTGCCGCTCTGTATGATGGCCGCGCGGTGACCCACTACACGGAAACAGGGGCAGGACATTGGAAGACGCACAGATCTGGCTCGGCCTGAACGGCCAGCGCTTCGGACCGTATACGCTCGCCACTGTCCAGCGCTGGCAGAGGCAGGGCCTGCTCGACAGCGGTAGCCTCTGCTGGCGCGAAGGCATGATCGAATGGCTGCCGCTGGATACGTTCCTGCGCGAGAACGCGAGTGCGTCCGCGACCGCCTTCAGTGAGCCGCCGTCCTTCGAGGTGCCACCACCCGGGCTCACGCCGCGCGCGCCGATCGCCGTGGTGACACGAGACGAATTTCCCATAGCGCCGTCGCTGCACTGGGGTTGGGTAGCCTTGCTCAGCGTGCTGACGCTGGGCATCTTCGTGCTGATCTGGATGTTCGTGCAGTCGGTATGGGTCAAGAAGATCGACCCGCGCAGCGGCGCGACGACGTATTTCATCATCGCGGTCTTCTGCGGCGTGATCGGCGGCTTCTTTGGCTCCGCGTCGGTCGCGAACTACGGTCTGCAACTGGTCGACATCGTGTTCGTGTACATGGGTTACTTCTCGATGTCGTCGTCGTTGAAGCGCTTCGGCATCGAACGCGGCCTGCCGATGGAGATCGGCGGCGTCACCCTGTTCTTCTTTACCACGTGGTATCTGCAAGGCCAGCTGACCCGCATCGCCAACTGGCAGCGCACCGGCGTGATCGAGGATGCCCCGAAGGGGATTTTCTGGGTGATCTACGCGGTACTGATGGTGCTGTTGCTGCTTCTGGTTGTCGCGGCCGTCCAATTGTTTCACTGAAATGTTCCGATGAGCATCACGGAATTCATCGCCGTGGTTTGACAGCCGCGACAATGCGGGCGAAAGTCGGTCGTCATCCCATGCGGAGTGCGACCGTTGAACCGACGTGAATTTGCCAAAGCGCTGGCTGTTGCCAGCGTGATCGGAAGTGGAGCGTGGTCCGCATCGCGGGCGAAGGCAGCCGCGACTTCGGTGGCGGCCATGCCAGCAGGCAAACACGTCGTCGTGAATCCGCAACGACTGCAAGCCCTTCAGCAAGCCTTCCTCGACCTGCGCTTCGGCATGTTCATCCACTTGAACATGGCTACCTTCGAGGAGCGCGAGTGGGGTGATCCCCTGCTGTCGCCGAAGCTCTTCGACCCGAAACACCTGGACACGGACCAGTGGGCGCACGCGGCGAAGTCGGCCAACATGGGCTACGCGTGCTTCACCACCAAGCATCACGACGGCTTCTGCCTCTGGCCCACGAAGACCGGCAGCGCGAACATCATGCAGTCGTCGTACCCGCACGATGTGGTGCAGCGTTACGTGGATTCGTTCCGCAAGGCGGGACTGAAGGTCTGTTTGTACTTCTCGATTCTCGACCTCCGCGCCGATATCCGTGCGCGCACGGTGACGCCGGAGAAGATCGCCCTGATCAAGGCGCAGCTCACCGAGATCCTCACCCAGTACGGGCCGCTCACGGCTTTGATCCTCGACGGGTGGAACGCCGCATGGTCGCGCATTTCGTATGCCGAGCTGCCGTATCGGGAGATCTACGACCTGGTGAAGACATTGCAGCCGGATTGCCTGGTCACCGACCATAACGCCGGAAGCTATCCCGGCACGGCGCTCTACTACACCGACATCAAGCAGTACGAGCAGCATGCCGGGCAGAAGATTCCGCCCAACAGCCCGGTGCCGTCGCAGTCGGGCACGACCCTGCAGAGCGACTGGTTCTGGAAGAAGGCGTATCCGACCTCCGAACTGGCTTCTGCCAGCACCATCGTCAACGAATGGCTGGTGCCCTTCAACGAGAACCACTGCAACCTGATTCTCAACGTGGCACCCAACCGCGATGGCCGCTTCGACGACAACGCGGTTGCCCGCCTCGCCGAAATCGGCAAGCTCTGGAAGAACACGGGTCCGGCGCCGGCCATCGGTCGTTCGGTCACCATCACCACGCCCGACCTCGCTGCCGGCAAGCCGGCCTGGGCCAGCGCGAGCGATGAAGCCGTGGGCCCCGACCAGGCGTTCGACGACAACTTCCGTAGTTACTGGCTGGCCGATCGCGGCAAGACCGAGGCATGGATCGAGGTTCGCTTCGAACAGCCGGTGGCGTTCAACACGGTGTCGATCGTCGAGGCTTTGGGTGCGGAAGGCTATGGCGATGTGAGTCGTATCGCTGGGTACAAGGTCGAAGTGGAGCGGGATGGCGCGTGGGTTGCGATCGCTTCAGGAGCGCAGCCGGTGCACTACCAGTTTCATGAGATTCCGCGGACGACGGCGAGTCGCGTTCGGTTGAGCGTTTCCGGGCAACAGCCGGGGATTACGGAGTTCGGTATTTACGATGAGCCGCGGGGCGGCGCGTAAAAGCCTCGCCGATGGATGCTCGCGACACCCCTCACCCGATCATCACGCCCTTTCAAACCACCCCGTGACCACCATATGGGTAACCAGCAACAAGCCACCGGGAGGTACCCCATGGCAACCGGATGGGCCGGCGATACCGCCGTGCAGGACCAGATCGACGCGACCATCGACGACGCGGTGAAGCGCGCACGCAGCCACCTGCCCAAAGGGCCGAGCCTCGAGCGCTGCGAGGAATGTGACAAACCGATTCCCGAAGCCCGCCGCAAGGCTGTGCCGGGCGTGCGGCTGTGCGTGGCCTGCCAGGAACAGGCCGACCACGACGCGGCCAGCTTCGCCGGCTACAACCGGCGAGGCAGCAAGGACAGCCAGCTACGTTGAACGTTCTAAACTATCCGGATCCCCACGCCCACACGGATTCCACGCGATGCTCGAACACCTGATCCTGGCCCGCCATGGCGAGACGGAATGGAATGTCGCGCGCCGTGCCCAGGGACGCGCCGACAGCCCGCTCACACCCGCTGGCATCGAGCAGGCGCGAGCCCTCGGTCGCACACTCGCGGCACGGGGTGTCGAGCACATTGTTTCGTCAACGCTGGGTCGTGCCAGGCACACGGCGGCTGTCGTGGCGGAGATCATTGGCTGTGAGGTCAGCTACGACGAACGCCTTGTCGAACGCGCTTTCGGTGAGCTCGAAGGCCGCTCTGTCGCGGATGCGCTGGCCGAAGACCCGGCATGGGCGGAGGTCGTCCGCGGCCATGATCCACTCGTCGCGGCCGGCGGCAGCGAATCCCTGCAGGACGTCGCACGACGCGCGCTGCCCGCACTCGAGGCCATTTGCGCGCTGCCCTATCGCAGTGTCGCCGTGATCACGCACGGGCATTGCCTGACGGCCCTGTTGGGCGCCCTGCGCGACGGCGGTGACTACGCCAGCTACCGCCATGGTAACTGCGCATACACGCCACTCATGGTCGCGGGTGGGGCGTACATAGTGGATCGCTGGAACCTCGACAGCCAGGTGCTTGTCGACGCCTGATTCGCCGATATCGAGCGATTGTGCTGTCTGGTGCATCGATTCATCCGCGATCCGGCGGATAGTCCTGTCGGGCATTCGCCCTTAGCTTTCCCCATGAGTTGCCGCTATCCCGCGGCACGACCCATGAGGTGAGACATGAGCAAGACCTGGTTCATTACCGGCACGTCCTCCGGCTTCGGCCGCCAGCTGACAGAGAAACTGCTCGAGCGCGGTGATCGCGTGGCGGCCACGTTACGCAAGGCGGGCGCCCTGAACGATCTCAAGGCGTCGCACGGCGATCGGCTCTGGACCACATCGATGGACCTGACCGACACGGCCTCCATCCGGCGCAGCATCGACGATGCCTTTGCCGCCTTCGGCCATATCGATGTGATCGTCAACAATGCGGGCTACGGCCTGTTCGGGACCGCCGAGGAAGTCACCGACGCGCAGATCCGCCACGTGCTCGACACCAATCTGATCGGCTCGATCCAGGTGATCCGCGCGGCCATCCCTAAGCTCCGCGCCCAGGGTGGCGGACGCGTCGTGCAGGTGTCGTCGGAGGGCGGCCAGATCGCCTATCCCAACTTCAGCCTCTATCACGCGTCCAAGTGGGGTATCGAAGGCTTCGTCGAGAGCGTGCTGCAGGAAGTGGCCTCGTTCGGCATCGACTTCCTGATCGTCGAGCCCGGCCCGTCGAAGACCGACTTCGGCAAGGGTCTGGTCAGCCCCGAGCCTATGGCGATCTACGACGACACCCCGGCGGGTGAGCTTCGCCGCGGCATCGCCTCGGGTGCTTTCGCTTTGCGCGGCAATCCCGAAAAGATGGTGGACACGATGATCGCCACGATCGATGCCGCCGTCATGCCACGTCGCCTCACGCTCGGCGGCGACGCCTACGCGCACATCGAAGCCGGACTGAGCGCAAGACTGGACGAACTTCGTGCGCAGCGCGAGGTGGCTTACGCCGCGGACGACGACACGTAACCTCAGCTGTAACAAAAGAGAAATAACTGATTACAAACGGGTTTTCTAAAGTAGGGTGACGACTGGGTCGCGCGATGCGAAGGCATGCGGGTGCGCTTCAATGCGATGAGCGGCAATCTGTTCGACGAGAGCGATCGCGCACGCGGTGGCATCGATAGCGAGGACCGTCACGGTCACCAGCGATTCTTTCCGATCACCACCGTGGCCGTCGGCGTCGCCTGCTTTGTCGATGCCTATCCGGTGGATCCTGAAACAGTCGCCAGCCTCGCCGCGTCAGCCAAACGCGTGGCGAAGAACACGGGTACCGGCCTGCACATGGTGACCTATGAAACGCAGGTTTCGGTTGTCGTGTAACCAAAGGTTCAAGCTACTGAAATAAAAGCATAATGCGTAAAAATTAACGCTAAAGTTGCTGGCTGTGCGGCCGACAGGGAGGCATCCCCGCCCCCCGAGTACGCCATGCGATTGCCCCGAATCCCATTGCCCGAACTGACCCTCCGCGCCCGATTGCTGTTTCGCATGGGCGGCACCATCCTCCTCCTTCTCGCGCTATGGATCGTCGGTGGCGCCCAGCTACGCACGGCCGACGAGCGGCTCCAGTCCGTCGTCGACGAGACGCTGGCTCCTGTCGCCAACGTCGGCCGCATCCAGAACGATTACAACGACCTGCTCGACGCCCTGGTGCACGCGACGCTGACCCGGCTGCCGTCGTCGGTCGACGATGCCGTCACCGCGATCGGCAGCGACAGGAACGATATCGACAAGCAATGGAAGTCCCTGACGGCGAGTGGCCTGGGCAAGGCGCAGAGCAAGCTCGTCGCGCTCGCCGCCGAACACCGAAAAGCCGCCGACAAGGCCGTGGACGATGTGATCGAGCTGCTCAAGGCCGAGCAGTACGATATCGCCCAGCTGCAGCTCTCCAACGACGTGCAGTCCGCCGTCGTACCGCTCAAGAGCGACTTCTCGAACCTGTTCGCGCTGGCGCTCGATGGCGGCAAGGCAGAAGCCGAGGCCCAGCACAACGAGATTCGTCGCGGTGGCATCACCTCGGCCATCCTGCTGGGGATCGCGCTGCTTCTCGCCAGTGCGGTCGACCTGGCGATCATCCGCTCGCTGGGCCGCCGTCTCCGTCAGGCCTCGGAGGTCGCCGCCGCCATCGCACGTGGCACGCTCGGTGCCCGCATCGACATCGGTCGCAACGATGAGATTGGTGCGCTGCTCGCGTCACTGGCGGCCATGGACACCCAGCTCGGTAACGTCGTCGTGCAGGTGCGCGATCGCGCCGACCACGTCGCGCACGCCGCCAGCGGGATCGCGCGGGGCAACGACGCGCTGAACGACCGCACGCGCACCCAGTCCGATCACCTGCGTTCGACATCGTCGTCGATGGACGACATGGCCGAGGCCGTCAGCGGAGGTCTCGGTCACGCAACCGCGGCACACCGTGCCGTCGCGCAGACACGGTCGATGACCGACGAAGGCCACAGCGTGGCCATGGACGCTATCGGCAACATGCGCGAGATCCGCCGTAACACCGAGCGCATGACCGAGGTACTCGACCTGGTCGATCAGTTCGCCTTCCAGACCAACCTGCTGGCGCTCAATGCCGCCGTCGAAGCGGCCCGTGCAGGCGAACACGGCCGCGGCTTCGCGGTGGTCGCGTCGGAAGTACGCGAGCTGGCCAAGCGCTGCGCCGAAGCCGCCCGCGACATTCGCCGCCTGATCGCGGACAGCGACGAGGCCGTGGAAGCGGGCGCTGCCTCGGTCGACCGGGCAGGCGCCGTGCTTACGGGTATCGGCGAGCGCGTAACCGAGCTTTCGGGATTGGTCGACTCGGTGATGAACGCCACTCGCGGCCAGAGTGACGGCATTGCCCGCGTCAACGGCGCGATCCACGGTATCGACGAGACCACGCGCGAGAACGCCGTGCTGGTCGAACAGGCCGCCGCGGCGAGCCGCGCCATGCGCGAGAGCGCCGAGATACTGCGGCAGGAGATGGCTTACTTCGTGCTGGAGGGCGAGGCGGCCTGACGGTTTTAAGGCGACGCGCGCGGGCCCTATGTTTCAGGAGCTCTCGCGCACGGCCTTGAGCGTCTTGTACAGCGTGGCCCGCGACAGACCGAGCAACTGCGTGATGTACGTAGCTGCATGGCGCACATCGAACAGGCCGCGCTCTTCGAGCAAGGTGACGAGAGCCTCCCGATCGACGATGCCCATGGCAGCGAGCGTTGTGCCGCGGTCACCGAGGAACTGGCCAACGATGTCGTTGACCTCCTCGCGCCAGTCGTTGCGGAACAGCGCGGCGGGGCGCGGGGCGTTTTCCGCGAAACGCAGGAATTCCTTCGACATTGCCTGCATGGCCTCGAACATGCTCACGTCGACATTGATGCACAACAAGCCGATCGGCTTGCGTCGCCCGTCGCGCAACACCGCCGTGATCGACTTGAGGGTGCGGCCATCGGCATTGGTCTTGGGGTAGGGCCCGATGACAGCGCCATCCAGCGAACCGAGATCATCGAGTTCCGCGAGCGAGTCATCGCCAGCCTTACGCGGCGACATCCGGTTGGCGATATGGCGGATCGTGCCGGTGCCCAGATCGTGGATCACGACTTCGGCGTGCGGCTTGAACACCGTGGCAATCGCATCGGCAACGGGAATATAGGGGGCAAGATGATCGACCATGCGCCGATCATCCCGGTCGCGATACGGATTGTCCAGAATGGACTTGTTGTTGATTATCCCGGGTAGTCCAGGCTCGGATACCACGTCGGCCTACGCCCCTCGGGCGTCGAATCCAGCACAGTCCACAGCGGCATCAGGTCCGGCGCGCCACGCGGATCCTGGCCGGGATCCGCCGACTCCCCACCCATCTCCCCCGCCCAGAACAAGCGGATCGTCCCGTCGCGACGCGTGAATACGTTGAACGCCGGTATGTCGCTGCCGTCGTCGGCAATCGCATGGTAGTCGCGGCTGAAATTGCCGTTGAGATCCGTATAGAGCTTGAGATGCTGCCAGCGCCTTTCCTTCTTGAACGCCAGCAGCTTCGCCAGCGGCGAGCGGGCTACCACGGCAAGCGCCACGTTCTGTTCCATATCGCGTGCTTCGCCATCCCATGCACTGAGCAGG
Organism: Luteibacter sp. HA06; assembly: GCF_054061215.1. Lineage (NCBI taxonomy): Bacteria > Pseudomonadati > Pseudomonadota > Gammaproteobacteria > Lysobacterales > Rhodanobacteraceae > Luteibacter > Luteibacter sp. HA06. Next base: position 4,935,833 of record NZ_JBSSDZ010000001.1, on the reverse strand, counting down.
GAGGTACACATCGGGCAGGGTCGCTCCCGCTCGGGTCCGAACATGTAGCTGTAGACGACGAGCGTTTGCTTGTCGCCGAACAGGCCGGCGAGATCGACAGCACCGTTGACGCCCTCGAACCGGTAATCGCCCCGTGCTTCACCGCCGGGCGGTAGCTCACGACGCATCGCCGCTACGCGCTCGATGTGCCGCCGAAGTTCGATTTCCTCTGCGAGAAGTGCGTTACGCGCGCTGCGGTAGTCGGCGCTCTCGTTGGGCATGCGGACGGTGTTTCGGCTCGCCAGTTCGCTGGCGGAGGTAAGGGCTTGGCTGCTCATGGACGTCTCCTTCGATCAGTCGCGGTCAGGTGCGCCGAGGGGAAACAGCGGGCGGTATGGGCGGGCCTCGTCGACGGCGCGGGCGAACGAGGGGCGCGCAAGCAAGCGCCGTCGGTAGGCATGTACGTGGGCAAAGGTTTCGGGGATAGGGTGGGTCCAGTCGGCGTAGAACAGGAACGGTGCCGCGCCGCAATCGGCCAGGCTGAAGTGCTCGCCGGCGGCCCATTCGCGACCGGCCATCACCTTGTCCAGCCACGCATAGGCAGCATCCAGCATCTGCCGGCAGTCGGTAACGCCGCAAGGATCACGTTGCCCGCCGGGCCGGATGAAGTCGAACACGATCCGCTGCTGTGGCGTCGAGATGTAGTTGTCGAAGAAGCGGTCCATGGCACGGACCTCGAGCGCCGCCTTACGGTCGTCCGGCCGCATCGGCGCCGGGCCGGGGTGGTAAAGGTCGAGGTACTCGATGATCGTGCTGGCTTCGGTGATCGTCCGTTTGCCATCGACCAGGATCGGAAAGCGCCGCAGGGGCCAGAGATCGGCGAACTCCGCGTAATTTTCCGGCTGCTCGGGGGAAAGCATCTTCCACTCGAAGGGGGTGCCGTTCTCGTAGATGGCCACGAGGGCCTTCTGGCAGTACGAGGAGAAGGGATGGGCATAGAGCTTCAAGGTCATCGCATGCACCTTTAGTCGGGAACATGAAGAGGGGTTCTTCTTCACGTCGAACGGGAAGCAGGCATTTCGACACGCCGCGGAGGGCGCCGCTGGATCGGTCTTGCTATCCTCCGGCAAACGGAGGATCACGGATGAAGGTCGCCATCGTAGGCTACGGAACCGCAGGGCAGGCAAGTGCCATCCTGCTGTCCGCGCAGGGACACGAGATCACGGTATTCGAGAAGAGCCCCATCCTCGGGCCGGTCGGGGCAGGGTTCCTGCTGCAGCCCACCGGGATCGCGGTGCTGGACCGTCTCGGCCTGGCCGGGCGCGCCATGGCCCTGGGCCAGCGTATCGACGAGCTCCACGGCAGCACCCCGCGCGGGCGGCCGGTCATGGCCATGCGCTACCGCGACCGCCGCGCCGACTGTTTCGGCCTGGGCATGACCCGTGGCGCCCTGTTCGAACTGCTCCGCGAGGCCCATCACGAGGCGGCCCACGTCCGCACGGGGATCTTCATCGCCGGCTACGACGCCACCAGCCGCTGCGTGTTGGACACCGACGGCACAGCGCACGGCCCGTTCGACCTGACCATCGCGGCTGACGGCGCGCATTCGGTCCTGCGGGCCCGCTGCGAGAACCAGGTCGGGCGCGAAAAGCTGTATCCGTGGGGAGCGGTATGGTGCCTGCTGCGCATCGACGACTGGCAGGCGCCGACCCACCTGCTTCAGCGCTATGCCGGTACCCGCGCCATGATCGGCATGCTGCCCGTCGGTACGCGGCCGGGCCATGGAGGTCGCTGGGTGACGTTTTACTTCAGCCTTCCGGGCGAGCAGGTCGACGTTTTCGACGACCTCAGCGTCGCGGCGATGAAGACCACCGTCGGCGGCATCTGGCCCGAACTCACGCCGCATATCGCTCACCTCGAGCATTCCGAGCAGCTCAATCGGGCGCGCTACCGTGACGTGGTCCTGCGCCGTCCGCACCACGATCGCCTGGTCGTTATCGGCGACGCCGCGCACGCCATGAGCCCGCAATTGGGCCAGGGCGTGAACATGGCCCTGCTGGACGCTGCGGCGCTCGCCGATGCGCTGGGCGAGCACGATGACATCGACGCTGCCCTCGATACGTACCGCCGCCAGCGCCATGCTCACGTGCGTATCTACCAGCGCATGAGTCGGTGGCTGACGCCTTTGTTCCAGTCGGACCGCACGGTGCTCGGCTGGTGTCGCGACGCGCTGTTCGGGCCGCTGGGTAAGTTGCCGGGTGCACGCGGGCCGATGCTCAGCATCCTTACCGGCGAGGCGGGCCACCGACGCAGCCCGCAAGGTGAAGATGTCCAAGCGGAGCAGCTTCCCACTCCGTAGGATGCGCAACGAAACCATACTCGCGCGTGCGGCCGTCCTCGGTTTACGCTTCGTGCGAAGGGGAATATCGGAGATCCGGATGAAACGCGTTGCCGCTGCCGTCGTACTGCTCGTTTCGCTCACCACGGCGTCGTTCGCCGCCAATCCCATTCCGGTGTGGGGTGCCAAGCAGTCGAGCCCCGCCGATACCCGTCCGGGCGATCTCAAGCCGGGCCAGTGGATCTGGGGCGGCCGCGGCGCGTCGCCGGGCCCCATGGCGGTCATCGTCAGCATCACCGAGCAGCGCGCGTACGCGTACCGCAACGGCATCCTCATCGGGGTGACCACGGTGAGCACCGGCAAGAAGGGCCACGAAACCCCGACGGGAGTGTTCACCATCCTGCAGAAGGACAAGGACCACCACTCCAAGAAGTACGACGACGCGCCGATGCCCTACCAGGAACGCCTGACCTGGGACGGCGTAGCACTGCACGCGGGTGGTCTTCCGGGCTACCCGGAATCGCACGGCTGCGTGCACATGCCCACCGAGTTCGCTCGCCTGTTGTTCGATGCGACCAACATGGGCATGACGGTGGTCGTCGCCGAAGAGGGCACGGCGCCCGTCACCGTGGTGCATCCCAGCGCGGTGATTCCCATCGACCCGCGCAACGGCAGCGACCTGCCGCTCGAGCCCCTGGCGGACGGCGTGCCCTACCGCTGGAATCCGGACGCCTCACCCACGGGCCCGATCTCCATGGTGCTCAGCGTGGCCGACAATCGCGTCATCGTCTTCCGCAACGGCATCGAGATCGGCCGCAGCCGCATCGAAGTGAAGGATCCCCTGGTCGGCACGCACGCTTACATCGTCGCCTCGGGCTACATGCCCGACGCGCCGGATCGCGCGGGGCTACACATGCCTAACTGGATCACCATCGGCATTCCCGGCCACGGCGACGAAGGCGGCAAGGTGGTGGACGAAGCCCTGGTCAACCGCGTCTCGGTGCCCCGCGAATTCATGGAGAAGATCGTGCCCCTGCTGGCGCCGGGCTCCGTGCTGCTCGCCACGGACGAGAGCGTGCAGCCGGAAACCACCGGCCGAAAGGTGCAGGTGATCGATTCCAATCCGCCGGGCGTCTGAGAGAAGATTCCTCTCAGTGATCGAAGCCGTTATCACCGATGGCTTCAACCAGGTAAGTCACGAGCGAGGCGATGCGCGCCGAAATCGCCGTGTTGCGGTAATACACGGCGTTGATCGGCTGGCGGAACTCCACGGTGTTCTTCGCGAGCACCTGTACGAGGCGACCGGAGTCGCGATCGTCGCGCGTCATGAAATCGGAAAGGCAGACGACGCCGTTGCCTTCGATGGCGAGCTGGCGCAGCGTCTCACCGCTGGACGCACTGATCGTGGGCTTGACGTGGACGGGCTGTTTCTTCTCGTCGAGCAGCGGCCAGTCGTTGAGTGCGTCCGGCTCGGTGAAGCCGAGCAACGAATGCTTCGACAGGTCCGAAACCTTACGTGGCGTTCCGCGTGACTCGAGGTAGGCGGGACTGGCCAGGCAGCGGATACGGCTGCTACCGATCGGTCGCGCATGCAGCGTGGAATCCTTGAGGCGGCCAATGCGTAGGGCGACATCCGTGCGCCGTTCCAGAAGGTCGATATAGCCCTCGCTGCTGTGCAGTTCCAGATCCACATCGGGAAAGCGCTCCCGATACCCCGCAATCAGGGGGACGACTACGTGCAGCATGAAGGGCGATGCGGCGTCGACGCGCAGACGGCCTGCGGGACGACTGCGTCGCGTCGCCATCTGTTCCTCGGCATGCTCCACGGCGGCGACGATGTCGCGTGCGCGCTCCAGGAACGCCGCGCCTTCGTCTGTCAGTTCGATACGCCGCGTGGTGCGGCGGAGCAAGGTGGTCTGCAGCTTCTCTTCGAGGCGGCCCAGCGTGCGGCTCGCTGCCGACACCGTCTGGTCCAGCTGTTGCGCTGCCTTGGTGATCGAGCCGGTGTCGACGACGGCGATGAAGTTCTGTATCTCGTCGAGGGTGATGTTCATCGTTGATTTTCGCGAAAGACCGTTTTGCTTATACGCGGCTTTTTGCACAAAGGTAAGCGTCGCTTGCATCGGACGTAAAGCATCGCCGATTCAGCGGCGATGGCTCACGGCAGCGCGAGCTCGGTGGCAGCCTGCAGCAAGGGCTCACCGGATACGCGCAGAACACCGGTATACGGTGCCTCCAGCTCCATGATCAAAAAGATCGAGCCCGAGAACGCCAGCGCGGCGCAGAACAGCACGAGGCGCACGGACGCGTTGTGCATGGCGAACGTGCCCATGCCGATGAAGATCAGCACGATCCAGGCCGTAACCACGATGAGGAGAAAGGTGGGCTCGGACGATCGCTCATGTTCCGAGGTCAGGATGCGTTCCTTGCCGAGATCGGCGGTGATCTGGAGGGCGCGCCACTGGAACCACTTCTTCGCTTCGCTATCGGGCTGCAAGGCAAGAAGGGATTCCTGCAACTGCGTGATCAGGCTCAGGCTGGTATGCGGCAGGCGGAACACCACCTTCTCCATCTCGCCGTTCGCCGCCACGCGCTCCGTAGCGTGGGCAAGGAAGGCGCGCAGGTCCGTACGGATCGGCGCCGTCTCGGGACCGTAGCCGGAGAGTGCGCGGTCGAGCAGGAGGATCGAGGTGGAGACCCCCACGACGTCGTCATTGGCGCGGTCGAAGGTGGCGCGTGCCGAGGTGACCATGAAGCCGAGCACCAGCGCGGCCAGGGTGGCCATCATGCTGATGCCGAACTGCGCGGCTTTCTGCGCCTCGTAGACAAGGTGCTCTTCCGGCATCCGCCGCGCGATCCAGCCGCCGAGGAACAGGCTGCCACAGGCAAGGAGCAGTACGGCTAGCGAGACGACGATCGCATACATCGTTGGCTTCCCCCTGGTAAGGCACCGGCAACCTGCCGCGTATCTCATGGTGGCCGCCAGCCAGCCGGATGCCTTTTCGAATACCACGGTTTTTTCGGAAACGAATGGTCGCCCTTCAGGTACCGGTCGCGGCCTCGACATGGTCCGGCGCCGAACGGACGCTCAGGGTGTACCAGTGCTCCTTGCCCTTGGCGTCGTGGTATTTGCGTAGCACCGGCTCGAGGTCGTTTTCCTCGCACCAGGTGACGAACGGCCTCCAGGCCGCGTTATACGGGTGCGCGGGATTGCGGATGTCGTAATCCGGCGCCCAGCGGAAGGTCTGCAGGATCAGCGCCACCGTGGTGTTCTGCCCTGCACCCAGCTGGATCGGTTTCACCTCGGTGCCCGCGAGGATCCGGGTGGTGAACTGGGTCTTCGCGGTGTCGAGGAATTCCTGCACCAGGCGAAGGTCCTTTTCGGCGGACGGACCCTGCTGGTTCGCCTGCAATTCGAGATCACGCAGGCAGTCGGCTTTTGCGCATCTCTCGGTGATCCGGAGCATTGCACCCAACGTCGTTGCAGCCATGGCGGCAGTCTCCTGAAGCGGATGCCTTGATTATAGGACGCACATCATCGAAGTAGCTGTACTTGGCGCGGCGCATCATTCCGTCGCGGGCGATGCAGTTGCCGGAGCGTCGCCCCAGCCGCCGCCCAGGGCACGAATCAGGTTCACGGTGGATGTCGCCTGCGTGCCACGTAGCCGGACTGCGGTGAGCCGGGCGTTGAGCACCACGCGTTCCGTATCGATGACATTGAGATAAGCAACCGAGCCATCTTCGTACTGCGTCTTCGAGAGCTCGGCGGCGCGTGTCGAAGCGGCGACTTCGTCACCCTGCACGCGCGTCTGGTCTTCGAGGATGCGCAGGTTGGCAAGGTTGTCTTCCACTTCCTGGAAGGCCAGCAGCACCTGCTGGCGATATTTCGCGACGTTCTCTTCGTACCGCGCCTTGGCGTTGGCCAGGTTGCCCTTGCGCACGCCACCGTCGAAGATCGGCAGGTTAGCCGCCGTGCCGACGAGCGGGCCCAGCAGGAAGCTGCGGCTCGACCACTTGAACAGGTTACTGAAGGCCGACGACTCATAGCCGCCCGTCCCGGTCAGCACGATGGACGGAAAGTAAGCCGCACGAGCCACGCCGATGCGGGCGTTCTCCGCGGCCATGGCCCGTTCGGCCGCGGCAATGTCCGGCCTGCGCTCGAGCAAGGACGACGGCATGCCCGGCGGGATGTGGATCACCACCGGTTCCAGCGGGCGCGCTGCGACGGATAACTCGGAAGGTGCCTTGCCGAGCAGCACGGCCAGCGCATGCTCCGAACTTGCCCGCTGCCGTTCCACCGTCATCGAATCCGATTGAGCCGAGGCCAGTTCCGCCTTCGCCTGTGCCAGTTCCAGATCGCTGACCTCACCAGCTTCCGCGCGATGCTGCACGAAGGTGAGTGCCTCGGTACGCAGTTCCACGGCACGGTGGTAAACCGCCAGCTCCGCGTCGAGCTCGCGCAGGTTGAAGTAGTTCTGCGCGACGTCGGCCTGCAAGGCCAGTTGCACCGAGCGGAACAGCGCCTCGCTCTGCTGCGTATCCGCATGCGCCGCATGCACGGACGAAGCGACGCGACCGAACAGATCCACCTCGTACGAGATATTGGCCTGCGCCCGCCACACGGTTTGCGCATCGGGACGTGGTCCGCCCGGCGGCACGCCGAGCGAGTCCGGCGAGTTCTGCTGGCGCGATGGACCGAAGCCGGCGGAGAGGCTTGGGAATCGCGCCGCGCCGGTCACACCCTCGATCGCCCGCGCCTCCTGCACACGTGCCGCGGCGGCCGCGAGATTCTGGTTGGCAGCCGAGGCCTGCGCTTCAAGGTCATCGAGCTGGCTGTCCTTGAACACCTTCCACCACTCACCGCGCGCGGCATCCTCGGCCGGCATCGCGGTCTGCCAGGTGCCAGCCTCGGCGGGACTCAACGTTTCCTTGAAGGCAGGCGATTCCGCCGCCGGAGGTACGCTGTACTTCGGTGCAAGGGAACAACCCGACACGCCGGCCAGCAGCAGGCCCCAGCAGGCGATGGAAGGCATGGTCTTCATGGCGGGCTCCCCGGGCCGGCGTCTTCGATGCCGATGACGCGGCCGTTCTTGCCGTGCTTGTCCTCAAGGTGATGGCCACCGGAGAGCTTGCGCAGGATCACGTAGAACACCGGCGTCAACATCAGTCCGAACAGGGTGACGCCGAGCATGCCGAAGAACACCGCGATGCCCATGGCGTGACGCATCTCGGAGCCTGCGCCGGACGACAGCACCAGCGGCAACACGCCCATGATGAAGGCGATCGAGGTCATCAGGATCGGGCGCAGACGCAGGCGGCTCGCTTCAATGGCGGCATCGACGATGGATCGTCCCTGTATCTCCAGCTCCCGTGCGAACTCCACGATCAGGATCGCGTTTTTCGACGCCAGGCCGACCAGCACCATCAGGCCCACCTGGGTAAAGATGTTGTTGTCACCGCTATCGAGCCACACGCCGATGAGCGCACAAAGCAGGCTCATGGGTACGATCAGGATCACGGCCAGCGGCAGGGTCAGGCTCTCATAGAGAGCGGCCAGCGTGAGGTACACCAGCAGCAGGCTCACGGGAAAGACCAGGAGCGACGCATTGCCGGCGATGATCTGCTGGTAGGTGAGGTCGGTCCACTCGAGCTTGAACCCACGCGGCAGGGTTTCTGCCGCGACGCGCTCCACGGCAGCCTGTGCCTGTCCGGAGGAGAAGCCAGGCGCGGGACCACCGTTGATGTCGGCAGCCGTGTAACCGTTGTAACGCACGACGGATTCCGGCCCGAAGGTAGTGGATACCTTCACCAGTGACGCCAGCGGAATCATCTCGCCGTCGACGTTGCGCGTCTTCAGCAGGCCGATGTCTTCGGGGTGCGCGCGGAACGGCGCATCGGCCTGCACGCGTACCTGGAACACCCTGCCAAAGCGGTTGAAGTCGTTGACGTACTGCGAGCCGAGGAACACCTGCATGGTATTGAACACGTCGGTCACTGCCACGCCGAGTTGCTTCGCGTTGTCGCGGTCCAGGTCCACCTTCAGCTGCGGCACGTCGATCTGGTAATTGGTGAAGGTGGGCCCGAGCTCCGGCGCCTTGGCCGCTTTGGCCAGGAAGGCCTTCACGGCATCGTTGAGTGCCGTATAGCCCTGTGCGCCCCGGTCTTCGATCTGGAACTTGAATCCACCCAGCGTGCCGAGGCCGAGCACCGGCGGTGGCGGGAACACGGCGATATACGCGCCCTTGATGGCCGCATACTTCTGGTTCAACGCCATGGCGATCGCACCGGCTGACTCTCCGGATCCGTGACGATCGGCGAACGGTTTCAGCGCCAGGAACATCACGACTGAGCTTGACGAGTTCACGAAGCCGTTAATCGATAGCCCCGGATGTTGCACGGCGTGATCCACGCCCGGCTGCTTCATGCCTATGGCACCCATCTCGCGCGTGATCGCTTCCGACCGATCCAGCGAGGCACCGTTCGGCAGCTGCGCAATGGCGATGATGTATTCCTTGTCCTGCGCGGGCACGAACCCACCCGGCACGATGCGTCCCATCATCACCGCGGCAGCAAGCAGCACCACATAGAGAATGAGCATGCCGCCCTTGTGCGCAATGACCCGTGTTACGCCGTGACCGTACCCTTCCGACGCACGATGAAATACGCGATTGAACACGCCGAAGAATCGACCGAGTCCACGATCCATTACGCGGGCAAGCCAGTCCTTGGGTTCGTCGTGGCCCTTGAGAAGCAAGGCGGCCAGGGCTGGCGAAAGCGTCAGCGAATTGAACGCCGAGATCACCGTGGAGATGGCGATGGTCATGGCGAACTGCTTGTAGAACTGCCCGGTCAGGCCGGACATGAAAGCCAGTGGCACGAACACCGCAACGAGTGTCAGCGCAATGGCGATGATCGGCCCGCTCACCTCGCTCATGGCCTGGTACGTGGCCTCCCGCGCGGACAGTCCGGACTCGATGTTTCGCTCGACGTTCTCGACGACCACGATCGCGTCATCCACCACGATGCCGATGGCCAGCACCATGCCGAACAAGGAAAGTGCGTTGATGGAGTAACCCAATAACAACAGTATCGAGAACGTGCCAATGATCGACACCGGTACCGCGAGCAGGGGAATAAGCGACGCACGCCACGTCTGCAGGAAGAGGATCACCACCAGCACCACCAGGCAGATCGCCTCGATCAGCGTGTGGATCACGGCCTCGATACTGGAGCGGACGAAGGTGGTCGGGTCGTAGACGATGCTGTATTCGACGCCCGGCGGCATGTCTTTCTGCAGGTCCTTCATGGCTGCGCGCACGTCTTCGGACAACTGCAGGGAGTTCGCACCCGGCAGCTGGAAGATCCACATCGCCACCGCCTGCTTGTTGTCGAGCAGGGCGCGCGATCCGAACTCCGCCGCACCCAGCTCCACGCGGGCCACGTCGTGGATATGGGTCAAGGCGCCGTTGGTACTCTTGAGCACGATGTCGCCGAACTCCTGCTCGGTCTGCAGGCGACCCTTGGCGTTGATGCTCAACTGCAAGGGCACCGCACCGGCCATCGGCGATCCGCCGATCACGCCGGCGGCCACCTGCACGTTCTGCTCGCGAATGGCGGTGACGACGTCGGACGCGGTCAGGCTGCGCTCCGCCAGCTTCTTCGGATCCAGCCAGATCCGCATGGCGTAGTCGCCCGATCCCTTGAGTACCACCTGGCCGATACCGTTGAGGCGTTCCAGTCGCTCCTTGACGTTGATCAGGGCGTAGTTGCGCAGGTAGGTCTGGTCGTAGCGGGCGTCGGGCGAGATCAGGTGGACGACGAGGGTGAGAGTTGGCGATGACTTGATCGTGGTGACGCCAAGCAACTGCACATCGGGCGGCAGGCGCGGGAGTGCCTGCGACACGCGGTTCTGTACCAGCTGCTGGGCCTTGTCCGGATCGATGCCGAGGCGGAAGGTGACCGTCAGCGCCATGTTGCCGTCGCTGCTCGCCTGGGACTGCATGTAGAGCATCCCTTCGACGCCGTTGATCTGTTCTTCCAGCGGCGCGGCCACGGTGTCTGCGATCACCTTGGGATTTGCACCTGGGTACGAGGCATAGACCACGACGGACGGCGGCACGACTTCCGGGTACTCGGAGATGGGTAGCTGGAACATGGCAATGACGCCGGCCAGCAGGATCAGGGTCGACAGCACCCCGGCGAAGATGGGCCGGTCGATGAAGAAGCGCGAGATATTCATCAGGGGCTACTCGCCACGGCATCCTCGCCCGCCATGGGGACGACCTTGGCGTGGACCGGATCGCCCGGATGCACGCGCTGCAGGCCGTTCACCACGATCTTCTCCCCTGGCTTGAGGCCAGCGTCCACCACGCGCAGCCCGTCCACCATCAATCCTGGGGCGATCTCCCGGTATTGCGCGTGGTCCTTGTCGTCGAGCACCAGCACGAACTTCTTTGCCTGGTCCGTGGAGATTGCGCGGTCGTCGATCAGGATGGCCGGATGCGCTGCGCCGCCACCGACGGCAACGCGCGCGAACATGCCCGGCAGTAGTACCCCGTCGGCGTTATCGAACGAGGCGCGAACGCGGATCGTCCCGGTCGTGCTGTTGAGCTGGTTATCGACGGAAGCGATCTTTCCTGTCCGCGAAAAGGCTGCCTCATTGGCAAGGCCAAGCCGCACCGCCACGTCGTGATCGCCGGCCTGACTGAGGTATTTCAGGTAGGTCTGCTCGTCCACGTCGAAACCGGCGTAGATGGGATTGACCGAGACCAGGGTGGTCAGCGGTGGCGAGCTGAAGCCGGCGGCGACGATATTGCCGACCGTCTGTTCCGCACGCGACATGCGGCCATCGACCGGTGCGACGATCTTCGTGTAACCAAGATTGACCTTCGCATCCTCGAGCGCGGCCTCGGCGGCTTTGACGTTGGCCGTGGCTTCCAGCGCCGCGTTGGAGCGGTCGTCGAAATCGCGTTTTGATATCGCATTGCCCTGAAGCAGCTTCTGCGCGCGTGCGGAATCCGCCGAGGTGAACTTCTCATGCGCCCGTGCTGCCGCAAGTTGCGCGGACGCGCGGTCGGCGGCCGCCGTATAGGTCCGTGGATCGATGAGGAAGAGCGGATCGCCCTTCTTAACCATCTGCCCGTCCTTAAAGTAGACGGCCATGATGGTGCCCGGCACCAGGGCGCGGATGTCCACGTGGTCGATGGCCTGCAGCCGCCCGGAATAGCTTTGCCAGTCCGTGATCGGCTTGTTGACCACCACGGCCACGTCGACCTCGGCGGGTCCGGCAGCTGGCGCGGCACCATGGCCGCTGCAGGCGGCAAGGACCAGGGCACAGGCCACGGCGAATACGTAGCGTTTGTCGTGCATGCGGCTTTCCCCACTGGCGCGCCGCTGCAGGGGCGCAACGACAGCCTGAGTGTCAGTCGCGCAAAGGAGCCCGGCTAGCAGGGTTCGACGGGTTTTTGGCGGATGGTGCTGCGTGAAGGCCGTGTCGACGCCGCGAGACGGCATCCGTTCACGTGCCGTGAAAACGTGCGCCGCATCACATTTCGGTGCTAGCGTGTGCCTTCGGGCCGCCGGGGGAGGCTGTTCACGACCTGCGGGGTATCGCGCGTGTCGACCGAAGGTTTCATGGCGCCGGGCTTCCGGTACCGCGCCTTCATCAGCTACAGCCACCAGGACGCCGCCTGGGCGGCGTGGCTACACCGCGCCCTGGAAAGCTACGTCATCCCGGCACGCCTCGTCGGCCAGGCCACGGCTATGGGCGTGGTTCCCAGGCGTCTTGTGCCGGTGTTCCGCGATCGCGACGAACTGGCCAGTGCGGGTGACCTGGGTCGCACCGTCAACGCTGCCCTCGCGCAATCGGAATGCCTGCTGGTGATCTGCTCGCCGCAGGCGGCGACGTCGCGTTGGGTCAACGAAGAGGTGCTCTCATTCAAGCGCCTCGGTCGCGACGAGCGGATCTTCTGCCTCATCGTCGCCGGGGAACCCGCGGAGTGTTTCGTTCCCTCCCTGCGCCATCGCCTTGGCAGCGACGGGGCCCTCGGTGGCGATACGATCGAGCCCGTCGCGGCGGACGTAAGGCAAGGCAGCGATGGCAAGCTCAACGCCCTGATCAAACTCGTCGCCGGCGTACTCGATGTCGGCTTCGACGACCTCAAGCAGCGCGAACTGCACCGGCGCACGCATCGCGCCATGGTCGTCGCCTTCCTGGCCCTTGGTGTCATGACGGTCACCACGGGGCTGGCGGTCAGCGCCTTCATCTCGCGGCACGCCGCCATGGTCGCCAGCCATGTGGCCGAGCGCCGCCAGAAGGAGGCGGAAGACCTGGTCAGCTTCATGCTCGGCGACCTCAACGACAAGCTAGCCCAGGTGTCGCGGCTGGACATCATGGAAGCGGTGGACAACCAGGCCATGAAGTACTTCCAGGCCCAGCCGATCGAGGAAGTCACGGATAGGGCACTAGCGCAGCGCGCCTCGGCGCTCGAGAAAATCGGCAGCGTCCGTCTGGACCAGGGCCAGTTGGGCGCTGCCATGACGTCGTACCAGGCGGCGCTCGCGGTAGCCACGCGGCTGGCCGACGCGACGCCGACGAACATCGAGCGGCAACTCACACTCGCGGAGGTCTGGGCTTTCATCGGCATGACGCAGTGGCGTCAGGGCAAGCTCGACGACGCGCAGCGAAGCTTCACCAGTGCACAGGCAAGGCTGCAACCCGCCGCGGTGCGTGCGCCCGGAAACACCCAGCTGGCCTTTCAGCGCGCCACGCTCGACAACAACATCGGACATGTCATGGAGGCGCGTGGCGAACTTGACCAGGCCGCATCGCAGTACCGCCACATGCTCGCCCTGATGCAGGACCTGGTCCTCGGCCAGCCACATAACGCGGACTGGGTCGAATACCTGGGGTCGGCGTACAACAACCTCGGCAAGCTCGCCGTGATGCGCGGCGATCTCGCGGAAGCGATGGCGCAGTACGGCGCGGACGAGCGTATCCAGTCCGGACTGGCTGCCGCCGATCCGAAAGACATGAGCCGACGCGACAACCTCCTCACCGTCCACGCCATTCTCGGGCGCACCCAGGCGCTGACGGGTGACACGGCCAGGGGCATGGCGCGCCTCCAGCATGCCGTCGACATGGCGACCGAACTCGGCGTGCTCGATCCGAGCAATACCGACTTCCAGGAGCATGCGGCGTTGTATGCGGTGCAGCTCGGTCGCCTGCGCCGGTTGAGTGGCGATCTGTCATCGGCCGCGGACCTGAATGCGAAAGCGCTGTCGATCTTCGCTGGCCTGACGACGCACGATCCGGCGAACGCCGCCTGGCAGCGCGAGTACGCGGAAGCCCAGCTCGAACAGGCAGCGCAACTGCGCGAAGCTGGCCAGGCGGATGAAGCTCGCGAACGCGCCGCGGCGGCATTGCACGCGTTGACGCCCCTGATGGCCCAGCTGCCCGATGATCGGTCGACCCTGCTCGCGGGTTCGGCAGCACGGCTCGCCCTTGCGGCCGTGACCACCGACGACGAGGCGGCCCGGCAACTGCTGACCGAAACGCTCGACAACGTTCAGTCCGCGAAAAGCGGGCAGGGCGATCCGCGCCTGCAGGCCCTGCGCGTCGAGGCGTTGCTGGCGCTGCAACGTAAACCCGATGCGACGCCCCTGATCCAGCGCCTCTGGGCCAGTGGCTACAGGGACGCCGGACTGCTTCGTGTGCTCAGGCGCGAGCACATCGATTACCCGGTCAACCAGGCATTCCAGCATGAACTCCTGGTGGCCATGCGCGGCGGGCCACCGCACGAGTAAGGAGTAACCGCGCCGCCCCCATCACCATCCACCCAGTGGGAGAACGTCATGTCCAAGCTCGGCAACCAGCAAGACCAGGACGAACCGAACGATCCCCTCGACGAAGAAACCGAGAACGCGCATGAGCGCGACGCCGACGAAGAGCGCGGGAGCGGTCCATCGAAGGTAACTACCAACCCGGGCATCAAGAACACCTGAACCCATGGCACAGCGTACCGATCCAGGCAGCAGGGACCCGGTCGGTTCCAGCGGTAGCGGCCGGCAACGGCCGCTGCCTGGGAGCGTTGCGCCCGGGAAGCCGGCGCAGGCACCGCTCGTCATCGGCGTGACCAGCCACCGGGATATCGTCCCGGAAGAAGTCGAGCCGATCAGGCAGCGCGTGCGCGCCTTCTTCGCGCAGCTGCGCGACACCTTTCCCGAATTGCCTCTTGTGGTGCTTTCGGCCCTTGCCGAGGGCGGCGACCAGATTGTCGCGGAGGAGGCGCTTGCTGCTGGGGTGCGATTGATTGCGCCGTTGCCACTTCCGCCGACGCTGTACGTCGATGATTTTGCAACGCCTGCCGTGCGTGCCAACTTCGGCGTCCTGTGCAACCGTGCTGAAGTCGTGCTGCTGCCGCGATTGATGGATCAGCCCCATCACGTCATCGGCGCGCACGGGGCGGCGCGCGATCGCCAGTACGCGAAAGCGGGTGTTTACATCGCGAGCCATTGCCACGTTCTGCTAGCCATCTGGGATGGCAACGGCGCTGCCGGCCTCGGCGGCACGGCGCAGATCGTGCACTACCACCTTACCGGCACCCCGCCAGGACTGGCCGTGCGCCACCCGCATTCCAGGCACGTCCTCAGCGGAAGCGACGAAAGCCTGCTGTATCACATCGTCTGCTCCCGCGACCAGGACGGACCCGCACCAGGATTGCAGGCGCTACAAGCAGGGTGGCGCAGCGCCGAGAACATGGCATTCCAGGCGAAGATTCCCGACGACTTTCATCTGATGTTCTCGCGCATGGCCGAATTCAACAACGAGTGCACCCGTCACGCAGCAGCCATCGACGAGGCACCGCGTGCGATGTCTGGCGAGCCATCTGGCGCGACGGCGGAGATCGACCGCCTGTTCCACGCCGCCGACTGGCTGGCGGTTCACTTCCGGCGTCGCGTCATCATGGCGATGCGCCTGACCTACACACTCGCCGGGCTCATGGGCATCGCCTTCACCTTCTACGCGCACCTGCCCGGCAACAACTTCCTGATCTATCTGTTCCTGGTGATGTTCGCCACCGGCGGCATCGTCGCGCTACTTGCGCACCGGCGTGGCTGGCATCGCAAATACCTCGACTATCGCGCACTGGCGGAAGGCTTGCGCATACAGTCCTGCTGGCGCCGCGCCGGCATCGCAGCGAGCGCGGATCACGAGTTCGCGCACGACAATTTTCTACAGAAGCAGAACATCGAGCTGGGCTGGATACGCAACGTGATGCGCGCCGCGAGCCTTTATCCCTCCACGCATCCTGACGAACCTACCAACGAAGCGCTCGCCGAAGTCATCGCCGAATGGGTGGGGATTTCGGGTCAGTCGGGTCAGCTGAACTACTACGAACAGAAGAGTGCCGAACGCAGCGGCGTCCACCACATCACCGAGACCGTCGGACGCGTCAGCCTATGGGGAGGCATCACCATCAGCGTCTTCCTGGCGGTCTTCGCATTGAGGCTCGACGAGGAGGCCAAGGTCACGCTCGTCACCATCATGGCCGTGCTTTCAATCATCGCCGCCGTGCGCGAGGCCTACTCGTACCGCAAGGCCGATCGCGAGCTGATCCGCCAGTACCGTTTCATGCAGCGAATCTTCGCCAGTGCGAGGGCGGCGCTCGATCGTACGCAGGACCCTGCGCGTCAGCGGGCGATACTTCGGTCACTGGGGGATGCCGCGCTGACCGAGCATGCGGAGTGGACGCTGATGCAGCGCGAGCGCCAGGTGGAGCACAGCAAGCTTTAGCGCGATCAAGCTGCGCTGAGGCTGTCGCTCTCGAAGTCCGCCATGACACGGTTGCGACCTGCGCGCTTGGCGCGGTACAAGGCCGCGTCCGCTTCGCGGCACAGACACGACAGGTCATAGCCGCAGCGATCCGAGGACGCGACGCCGACGCTTACAGAAAGCGATACCAACCGTCCGCCATCCTCGACAGGAGAGGCTTCAATCGCGACGCGAAGTCGCTGGGCGGCCGCCACAGCCTGGCTGGTCGTGCATCCGATGAGAAGGATGGCGAACTCTTCGCCTCCCAGGCGAGCAAAGAGATCGGCCGGACGGAGATCTTCCTGAAGCACGGCAACGGTATGTTGAAGCACGATGTCGCCCATGGCATGACCATGGGTATCGTTGACCTGCTTGAAGTGATCGAGGTCGATGGAGATGAGGCAGGCGCTGCCGAGCTTTTTCTCCTGGACACGCAGGATCCGCTCGGCCTCGCTCATGAAATGCTGGTGGTTAAGAATGCCCGTCAGGCCATCGAGGGTAGACATTCGCTTGAAACGAAGTTGAGAGCGCTTCACGCGGAACAGCAAAAGCCCGATCGACACCAGGATGACAAGGAGCAGGGCGATATACAGCCGGCCAGTCGATACGGTGTTCGCGTCGAGCGCCTGCTGCAGACGCAGAATACGATTCTCTTTGCCGAGGCTTTCCGTCGAGAGATTCTGCACCATCTGATGTTGCTGACTCACCTCGTAAGCGAGGCTCCGCACCCCTACATCGTTGAGATAACCTTTATCCTGCGCGCTGAAGTGCTCGAAGTAGCCCAGGGCGGCGGCGGTATTGCCCCGACGTTTCTCTATGCGATAGAGAACCTGGTAAGCGTCTCTGAGCCAGTCGCTTATATCGTTTGCACCATTCATGGCTACGACGGCAAGCGCGGCGCTCCTTGCCTCGTTGTCTTTGCCCAGTTGGAAATAGGCCTGCGCCCGCTGGAGTTGCGACAGCTCAACATGCGGAAAATAATGGTTCGCGCGAATGTTGGAATCGATCCGGTCCAATAACGCCATCACCTGAAGCGGCTTGTTTTCTTCGAGGAGCACGCTACCGGTCAGAAGAAGTGCGCTGTCTGTGGTCACTTTCTCGTGTGCGGCAACGCACATGTCGGCGGCGCGTTTCAACTCCGGGCTGGAAGAGGTCAGGCGTCGGGCACCAAACAGCGCCGCGGCTTTATGCCATGCAGCCAGGCACGCCGTGTCAGGTAGCACCGGAGACAGTTCCGCCATGTCGGCGTACTTGATTGCCAGATCGGTTTGACCAGCGAAGGTCATCATCTGCGACAGGTTCACCAAGACCATGGACCGCGCCAAGGGGTCCGTGATCGAGGGCAAGGTGGCCGCCAGGTGATTTGCCAGCACGAACGCCTCTCCGTACCGCCGATTGAACGCCAGGTTGCTGAGCAGAAGCGCGGATGCCTTCGCCGTCAGGGAGGCGTCCCCGGAATGCTTGATGATCTCGTTGAACTGTCCCTCGGACTTGGCATACCCGCCCTCGAACATGGTCTCCCACGCATCGAGATAACGGAGATGCCATTGTTCGCTAGCGCTGAGGCTGCCCGCTTCCGCTCGGACCTGCGACAAACGTTGGACGAATTGGGCGTGGTCTTTTGTTCGGAGGTTTTCGGTATCGTCGAGGAACTGGGCCTGGCCGGGTGTAGCAGCGGCGATGGACGGTTGCAGGAGCACGCATGAGGCCAGGGTCGCAACAGCGACCCATGACCTGATGGCACCCGACAGCCAGGCCATTGTTAGTGGGTCGACGGATCGACGGGCGGCTTTCCGTCTTCGGACGGCGTCTTCGAGGTGTCGGCCTCGTCCTGCTCAGGTTCGTCTTCCTCGTAGCCGGGGCTCTGCGTCGCCTGCGGATCGTAGTTGACCTTGTGGCCCAGCTCGTCGAAAAGTAGCGAGCTGTCACCCGAGGCCGCCGCGGCCGTCAACGCGTCCGACGCCTTTGCACGTTGCAGAACGGCTGCAAGTTCCTCCGAGGAGGCATGGCGAAGCGACGCATCGCGGCCGAT
This sequence comes from Luteibacter sp. HA06, assembly GCF_054061215.1. Classification (NCBI taxonomy): domain Bacteria; kingdom Pseudomonadati; phylum Pseudomonadota; class Gammaproteobacteria; order Lysobacterales; family Rhodanobacteraceae; genus Luteibacter; species Luteibacter sp. HA06. The sequence goes on along the minus strand of NZ_JBSSDZ010000001.1, from coordinate 4,917,671 downwards.
GGCCTCGAGCAGGTCAATCGTGTCTGACATGAAAATCCCCTGTTTGTTTAGTACGTACGATGACGGCATCGATCGCGATAAGTTGAGCCGCCCCGGGGCGAGCGGTTAGCCGAAGTGCTGGTTGACCTGGGGCGCACGCATCAGCTTGTAACCAAGTTCCGCGAAGAGCCCGGAGCTGTCGCCGGTGGCGACGGCGAACATGAGTACGGGTGACGCTTGCGCCCGTTCGAGAACGGCGTTCAGCTCATGTGCGGATGCGTGACGCAGCGATGCGTTGCTGCCGATGGTTTCGAGCATTTCGATGGTGTCGAGCATGTGCTTCTCCTTCCGGTGGTTGGTGCAGTGAACCGAAGCGCTGGCTCAGGCCAGGGACGTCTCGCTCTCGAGCTTGTCCAACGCCATCAGCCTTTCCCGGATCGCCATGTTTGGTTCTAGTGGCAGGGCGGGCGGAAGGATGACGGTTTCCTCGGTGGGTACGTCGACATGGGGCAGGTCGCGCAGGGCGATGCGCCGGATACGCGGCTTCTGGATCGGCAGCGTCACAGCGCGATAAAGGATGATCTCGTGGTCGAGCGGATAGTCCTGGCTCAAAACGTCGACCAGTACCTGTCGGTAGGCGCCGCTGGTAGTGAAGCGCGCAAGCGAACGGTCGCCGACCAGTCCGACCTGCCAAAGCACCAGGTAGGCGCTGGGGTCGATACGACGCTGGTAGAACAACAATTGACCGGCCTCATAGTGCTGGCATCCAACCGTGCCGGGGTCGATGCCCAGATCCGCGTAAAGGCAGTCCTCGGCGGAGACCCCAGGCTCCATGTGGGCCTGGAAGCCCTCGGCACGGGCGACCTCGATGACCTTGTGCGGCGACCACGCAAAGATGCCAGGGTGGCCGTAGAACACCCCGCAGACGCGCTTGCCGGCACGGACTTCGGTCATCATCAGCTCGACCCATTCCTCATACGTTGTCCGGCGCGACTTACCTTCCTGGTAGTACGGCTGAAGACTGCGAACGTCCGGGTGCATACGCTCCAGCCATTGCTCGACGATGTTGTCGGAGAGGCCGGCGAAGATCACATCGGCCTGCTCGATATGGCTGCGCGACAGCGGGGTCAGGTGCGAACCCAGGGTCATGCCCATGCCGACAATGGCAATGCTGCCTTTGGAAGGGTCTGAAGGAGCGAGGAGTGGTGTGATCATCGGCTGATAGTAGGCCAAGTCCCGAGAGAGAAGCACGCCCGGTACGAAGGCGCAATTTCGGCAGCGAATCCGGACCGTTACGCGTTAGCATCCATGCTGGCTGGGCATCAATGCCGGGGGCATCTTGAAGGACATCCTTACGTTTCGCCTCTTCACCCGGGTCGCCCGGCTGGGCAGCTTCTCTGCGGCCGCCCGCGAAAGTGGGCTGGCGCAATCTCAGGTATCGCGCATGGTGGCGGAACTGGAAGCCAGCCTCGGCGCCCGCCTGCTGTCGCGTACCACCCGGGCCGTGCTGCCGACGGAGGCCGGGCTGGAGTTTCTCGCCCGCATGGAGCCGATCCTCGCGGCTATCGAAGACGCCGAGAACAGTGTGCGGGAGACAGGCGAACTGCGTGGCATCCTTCGCGTGGGCATGCCGTCCACGCTGGCCATCCGGGTGGTGATCCCACGGCTGTCGATCTTCACCGAGCGGCACCCGCTGCTTCAGGTCGAACTGCTCCTGGATGACAAGCGCCAGGACATGGTCCGCGAGGCGGTGGACGTCGGCATTCGCGTGGGGCCGCTGCCGGATTCCGGCGGCACGGCCCGGTTGATCGGGAAGATGCACCGCGTGATCGTCGCTTCACCGACCTACCTTGCAAGGTGCGGGACACCCCTTCGGCCAGACCAGCTCGTCGGCCATCGCATCATTCGGGGCCCGGCGGCGGCGACGGTGACGTCGTGGCAGTTCGAGCGCGATAAGGAAAGCATGACGATCGACGTGCAGCCGAATATCTCCACGAACGACACGGAGGGCGCACTGGCCGCCGCAGTGGGTGGCCTCGGCATCACGTCGACGACCTCATGGGCGTGTCGTCGCGAGTTCGAGGCCGGGACCCTCACGCCGCTCCTGCCGGAGTGGAAAATGGCGGACCTGCCTGTCCACGCCTACTTTCCGTTGGGCCGCGCTACCCGCATGGCGGCGCGAACCTTCGTGGACTTCATCGCGGCGGAGCTGGGAGCCGGCGCGTAGTCGTGCAACGTCACTGCGATCGCTTCATGGCTCGCACCCTGCCGCTGTTGCCGCCTCCGCAGAAGAACCCATCCTTCCCGTCCGACTCGAGTCCGGACACATGGGTCCCGGTCGGCATGTCCAGGCTCTGGAGCACCTCGCCGGACTTGGGATCGATGCGCCGCAGTTCGCTGGCGTCGTCCTCCCAGGTGGCGTGCCATAGCTCGCCGTCAACCCAGGTGACGCCGGTGACGAAGCGATCGGAGTCGATGCTGCGGAGCACCTCGCCTGTCTCGGGATCGACCTGGTGAATCTTGCGATTACGGTACTCGCCGACCCATAGCGTGCCTTCGGCCCACGCCATGCCGGAGTCGCCGCCATGGCCCGGGGCAGGGATGGTCGCCAGGACCTCGCCCGTCTTCGGATCGACTTTCTGGATGCGATCGTCGGCGATCTGGAACAGGTGCGTGCCGTCGAAGGCCGTACCGGCATGGGCCGCGACGTCGATGGAGCGAACGATCTCGCCGCTGTCCGGGTCGAGGGCCTTCAACTGGTCGCCACCGGAAGCGAACCATACATGCTGGCCATCGAACGTCACGCCAGCCACCTTGTCGACACCCGGGAAGGGACCGTATTCGCGCATGAGTCGTGCTGTCGTCTTCTTCATGGGCTCATCCTAATCACCGGGTAGCGGGGAGGTGAGTAACAAGGTCGTCGCGAATCCCGGCAGCGGCGGAGCGATCCACCGTCGCGCCCGTCCACGACCGAACGACTGCACCTTACCGGTCGTGGAAAGCGATTCCAGGCCACGCTGCACGTTTCGCTGGCTGGCACCGAGCGCGAGCGCGAGGGCCGAGCTCGACCATGCCTCGCCATCGGCAAGCAAGGCGAGCAGGGAGGCATACACTTCGTCGATGGGGCGGGCCAGTACGACGACGTCGTCGGCGCCACGCGTTGAAAGGCCAAAGCCGCGCTTTGTCGCCTCCACGTCGGCGAGCGGCCGCAGCACCTCGCGTAGCCGACCGATCTCGACGCGCAAACGTGCGCGATGCGAGGCGTCCGGATGCTTCGTGCGGAAGACGTTCGCGATCAGCGCTTGCCGCGGCACGTCCGCGGGCCATGCCGCGGCAAGCGAGCGCGCGAGCGCAAAGAGGACGGGACGCGTCGACAGCGACACGATGTCGCCGGCATGACGCACTACGTTACGGCACGCATCCACCACGAACGCCCGCGAGGCAAAAAGGATCTCGACATCATCGAGAAGCACAAGGCGTTCCGTTCCTCGTGCCTGAAGACGACCTACGGGGAAATCCAGGTTGCGTAATGCGTTCTCAACTTCCGCCGTGAGCGCGGGAATGCCGGCAACGCGTGCCTGCTGAAGCGCCAGGGCCAGTGCCCGGCGTGCGGCAGCGGCTCGAATGCGATGCATGGCGACGCCAGCGGTGAGCAGCTGGCATGCCGCCGTCAGTGCGGGCGGAAGCGGTGTCGATGCGACAGCGTCGAGGGAGCGTGCGGCATCATCGACGCGTCCGAGCAGAAGCAGCCGCCTTGCGGTCAGGTACCGTGCGTGCGCTGCGTTGACGCGGTCGCCATGCGCCTCGAGCGCAGCCTGCGCCTGATCGAGCGCACTGGTCGGCCAGCCCAGGTCGCGCGATGCGAGGGCGATCTCGGCTTCCGCGACCACGCACCGTGCACGAGACACGGGCTCTTTCGATCCGAAGCCCCGCGCTGCGCGGCGTATCAGGAGTTTCGCTCGGGTGAAGTCGCCCAACTGGGCCATCGCGATACCGCGGAGGGCGAGGGCGGGGGGATCGTTGCGCAAGGCAACCCGGTTCAGCGCGCCCAGCGGATCGCCGCCAGCCAGTGCCCGCGCTGCGGCGGTGATCAGCGAGTCCATCGGAATCCCGCCACGCTTGTCACTCCCACCCCGACCCATGGGTATCTACTCTATCCCAGGCCCCCGAAGGAGACAGTCCCATGACCGGTCATACCGTTGGAACCCGTGAAGCATGGCTGAAAGCGCGACTCCAGTTACTCAAGGCAGAGAAGGCACTGACCCGGCGTAGCGATGCCGTGGCAAGCCAGCGCCAGGCGCTGCCCTGGGTGCGTGTCGATAAGGACTATCGCTTCGAGGCGGAGGATGGCGCCCGCTCACTGGCCGAACTCTTCGCCGGCCGCTCGCAGCTGCTGGTGTATCACTTCATGTTCGGCCCCGATTACACCGCCGGCTGCCCCTCGTGCTCGGCTATCGCGGACGGCTTCAATGGCATCGCCGTCCACCTGGCCAACCATGATGTTTCACTGGTCGCCGTATCGAGGGCCCCTCTGGAGAAGTTAAAAGCATACAAGCGACGCATGGGCTGGACTTTTCCGTGGCTCTCGTCTGCCGGCGACGACTTCAATTTCGACTTCAATGTTTCGATCACCGAAGCTCAACAGCGAAGTGGCGATGTCGAGTACAACTATCAACGTGGCACGCACGCCTTGGATGACGTTTCCGTTCCGGATCCCGTCGCGCAGTTCGCGGCGGCATGCGGTACCGATGCGGCAACCTATACGCGCGACCGGCCAGGCCTGAGCACCTTCGTTCTCGACGACGGCGTGGTCTACCACGCTTACTCGACCTATGCGCGTGGTCTGGACGCAGTATGGGGCATGTACCCGTGGCTCGATCGTGCGCCGAAGGGGCGCAACGAAACAGGTGTGTGGTGGAAACGTCACGACGAATATGCGGGGGTGTCGGAGCGGCCGTGCTGTGGGTAGGGCGCCCGGGATCTCGCACGGTCGGGCACCACGTCGCCTTAATCGCCGGGTAAGGCGATCAGCCAGATCAAGCCGCGTTGAGGTCCGCCTGTTTCAGCGGTCCGTAGGTCGCGCGGTAACTCTTCGGAACCACGAAGGGCATGATCAGGCGGCGAAGCACATACGGCAGTCGGACGGACTTCGACAGGCGATCCGTCATCGCCTGCACGTGCGCGACTCGCGCCTGGCGCGCCTGCTCGAAACGACGCCCGGTCGATGCAACGTCATCGGACCCTGCGACGATGGCGGCAAGCGCGAGTGCGTCCTCCATGCCGAGCGCGGCGCCCTCGGCCCATACCGGCGCGGTCGCGTGTGCGGCGTCGCCGAGAAGCACCACACGGCCTTCGCTCCAGGTTGTCAGGCGCACTTCCTCGATCGGAGAGTGATAGAGCGATTCCGGATGTGCGAGTGCCCAGCCCAGTGCCTTGCGCACTCGTTCGGGGAAATTGCGGAACGCATGGTCGAGCTGCTTGAGGTCGTCGCCTGCCGCGTCCGGCGAGCTCACGGCTACCCAGCCATAGACCGTGGTGTCATCTACCGGGAGGAGGAGGATCGTGCCGTGCTCGCCGGTCCACGCGGTCCAGCCATCGACACCGGGATTGGGTGCCATGAACCGCCAGCTGGCCGAAGCGATGCGTGCGACGGAGGGCTGCGATGCACCCATGACCGCTGCCCGGACGGTGGAGCGCACACCGTCGGCGCCTACGAGAAGTCGCGTGGAGAGCTCCTCGTCGTTGTCGAGGCGGATGTGGACGGCCGAGCCTTCCTGACGCACTGAAGCGATGGCGCGGTCGGAGCGGAGAGCGGATGCGTCCAGTCCGGTTCCGAGCATCGCCATGAGGTCGGCGCGACGGACCGCACGCGGACGCATGGTTTCGCCCCAGAAGGCGTCTTCGTCGATAGCCGCCAGGAGGCGATCATCCCGCGAGCGGTATTCGCGCTTGCGCACCGGATGTCCCAGCCGCGTGATCTCTTCGGCCAGGCCCAGCCGTGCCAGCGCGGCGATGGCGTTGCCGGGAAGATTGATGGCAAGGCCGCCATCGGCGGCGACGGGGCGCCGCTCGACCACGAGGGACTCGATGCCTTGCTGGCGTAGCGCACGCCATGTGGCAAGACCGGCAATGCCACCACCCGCGATGACAATGCGCTGGGAATCTTCAACCGCCATGGCGCGCGTCCTTCGATAGTCAATCTCCGATTATGCATCGCCGAGCCAGTACTTTTACCTATATCCGTACTGCGTAAGTACCGCGTCGGTTTGTCGCACGAGAAGCTAGGCTCGTTCGACGGTTTCCAGCACTGCCGACGAGGAGTCCACCCATGCGCGCGCCGATGATGTTGATTGCAACCCTGTTCGCTCTTTCCTTCTCGGCCGCGCACGCCGCGCACGCCGCGCCGCCGCCACCTAGTGGCTTCCTCGATACTTACCCGACCATGCAGCCGGACACGAAGCGCCCCGGTGCGTCGATCTATGTTGCGCCGGGAACCACGCTGAAGGGCTTCACCAAGATCTACATCGACCCGATCCTGGTCTGGTATTCAAGGGACTCGACGTACCAGGGTATCGATCCGGATGAACTTTCCGCCGTGACCAACAATTTCCGCAAGGCGCTGATAAAGCATCTGGAGCCCACCTATCCGGTCGTCGATACCCGCGGAAAGGATGTTCTCGAGCTGCGTCTGGCCATTACCAATGTCATCGCCGAAAAGAAGAAGCGAGGCATTCTCGGCTATACGCCCGTGGGCTTCGTCATCGGCGCTGCAAAGAATGCCGCGACCGCAGGACCCAACATCGACATCAGCTCGGCGACAGTCGAGGCCGAGCTGCTGGATTCGAGCGGGAAGCAACTCGCCGTCGTGGTCGATCCACTGGTGACCGACGAGTCGACGAAGGACAAGATGACCTGGAACGACATCGCCAAGACCATGGATGCCGCAGGTGAGCGACTCAGGACTCGCATGGACGCGGATCGCCTGCATTGATCCTGGCTCCGCCATTGCGCGTTCTATTCGATAGCCTCGACGCCCATCTGCTTCAGGTAGGCGATGCGATCCAGCATCGCCTTGAGCTGCGCGTGCGGATGCCCTGTCCAGTTGAGGACTTCACCGATGACGCGGAAGGGGTCCCGTGATCGATACGACTGCGTGACGTTCCCTGGATATTTCTTGTCCGTGAGGTTCGGGTCGTCCTCGATGGGGCCGGTGGGTTCCACGACGTAGATCCTGCCGCGCCCCGTGCCGATGGCCAGTTCCGCACCCCAGACTGCTGCGTCCATGGTGGCGGTCAGGTAGACGAAGGCCGCCTGCTTTCGTATCCCGAAGTTCGAGGCATGACCCGGCACGATGAGATCGCCCATCTCCAGGTCGGCTTTCGTGCCGTGGTAGTACGTCAGTGCATCTGTCATGTCGCGTGTCCGCATCGCCTGTCGATTCGACAGGAGAGCGATGCTGGGTCACGCATGGGGGCTTCCGGCAAGTCCCCCTGTGTTGTATAAATTAGTAACGGGAAGCGCCGAACCATCGTTCGAGTGAATGAATCAGGCCCGCGGAAGCGACATCCGCTCCAGCCGCCCAGGCCACGATGCCATCCGGCCGCACGAGCAGCGCGCTCACACCAAGTCGATCCTTCACCTCGCTTGCGAGATACACGACGTGATCCTTCCAGGGGTTGGCGGTATCGTGACTTGGCGCATGCGCGTCGCAGTCCAGCAGTAGCCCTTTCCCGGTACCGAGGTGGTCGCCGAGACGCGTGCCATCGGCCAGTTCAAAGTCCGGCGCGCTTCGACCCACTAACGAATGACTCTCGCCGAGGTCATAACGCAGGGAAACGCCCCACACCCGTTCGGCGAAATAGGTCGCGCCGTCCCGCGTGTCGATCAGGTCGCGGACGATGGCCTCAAGCGCACGCGAACTCCTGCTCGGTCGCATCAGCGCTACCTGCGCGCGCGACCAGTCCAGAACCCGGGCGCCCACCGGGTGACGTTCACTTGTGTACGTGTCCAGTAATCCCTCCGCTGCGTTACCCCGGATCGTCGCGGCGAGCTTCCATCCGAGATTCATCGCGTCACCCAGGCCTAGGTTGAGGCCCTGGCCACCGAGGGGAGAATGGGTGTGCGCGGCGTCGCCAGCGAGCAGCACGCGACCGTTGCGATAGGTGGTCGCCTGGTACGCGCGGTCGGTCCACGTCGTCGCGAGCCGCAGCGTCGTCACGGTGGCTTCCGTACCGGACACATGGCGCAGTACCGACTGCACGTGTTCGCGCGTGATCGGTTGCGTCCGGTGGAACGCCCCCCCATCGAAGTCGACCATGCCGATCGTTCCAGGCTGCCCGTACGTGTACATCCCCGTGGGTGTGTATTGGCGACCCGGCTTAAGGGCGTCGGGTTCGGCGAGTTCCACCTCGACGGAGTAACCGGTGAACTCGGGACTGGTGCCGACGAACGCAAAACCGCCGAGCTTGCGCACCGTGCTGCGGCCGCCATCGCAGCCCACCAGCCAGCGTCCGGTAAATACGTCGCCGCCGGCGCGGACGCGTACGCCGTCGTCCCATTGCTCTAGGCCTTCGACGGCCAAGCCACGCCTGACCTCCACGCACATCGCCCTGGCGCGCGCTTCAAGGATCCGTTCGAGCGACTCCATGTCGACCATCATGCTGGTCCCGGCCGGGCCCGGTAGCCGCCACGGCCACTGCGAGGCATCGATCTTGTCCAGATAGAACTGGATGCCGGCGAAGTGCCCGCCTGGCTGCCGTGACTGACCCAACCAATGCGCGGCGCCCGAAGCCCCGGGACCGTCTTTCAGGGGGCGTGCGGCGGCGATCTCGTCCAGCATCCCACGCCGGTAGAACCCTTCGATCGACGGTGCGGAAAGACCGCGCATGCCGAACGGGAGACGTTTAAACGGGGAGCCCGGATCTTCCTGCTGTTCAAGCACGAGCACCGACAGCCCCGCCAGGCGCAGCTCGCACGCCAGGAACAGGCCGACGGGGCCGGCGCCCGCCACAATGACGTCATGGATCACCGCGTTATCCTCGGGCAGGACCGGCAGACACCGGCCTCTCGCAAAGTTACACTCAGTATAAGTTTCTACAGGGCGAGTCGACGGATGTCAAAACCGACAGGGCTTCGGGACCAGAAAAAGGCAGAGACGCGCCTGGCCATCTCCCATGTCGCCACGCGCCTGTTCGTCGAGCGCGGTTTCGACAACGTCTCGGTCGACGAGGTGGCACGCGAGGCCGGGGTCGCCAGGAAGACGGTCTTCAACTACTTCAACCGGAAAGAAGACCTGATCTTCGATCGTGAAGAGGAAACGCGGGCCCTGGTGCGCGATGCCATCGCCGGGCGCGGCTCGCACTCGCCGGTCCGCGCCTTCGAGGACCTGATGCGGACGCTCGTGGAAACGCAGCATCCGATATTCGCGATAACGGCGCGGCCGATCGCCTTCTGGCGCACCGTGACGGAGAGCCCCTCGCTGACTACGTACGCCCGCGAACTGCAGGTGACGCTCGCCGATGATCTTGCCGATATGCTCTGCGATGCGGTGGACCGGCCACATAGTGACCCCGACGCGCGGCTTGCCGCGGCGATGCTCGTTTCTACGCTGGTCGTCGCGTACGGGAGTGCGCTTACGGCGTTTCGCGCAGGGGAAGAACCCGTGCCGGCCTTCGTGGGCGTGATGGAACGAGGATTCATGGGCGTCGACGCTGCCCTGGCCCGGACAACTTATGGGTGAAGCCGCCGGTTGATTCGTGTCGGTGGCGATGTCGAATTCCGCGAGCGACGTTCGACGATATAGTGAAGGCACGGCAAGGTGTCGGCCCGAAAGCCCCTTCAGGAGACGTTCGAGATGACCATCACCATTACCGCCTTCGAACAATCGCCAGACGGTGGCAAAGGGCTCGCGCGCGATACACGCGTACGCTGGGCACTCGAGGAAGTGGGCCTGCCCTATGACGTCCGGCCTGTCTCATTCCAGGCGATGAAAGAGCCCGCGCACCTGTGTCGGCATCCCTTCGGCCAGATTCCGACCTACGAAGAAGGCGACCTCTGTCTCTTCGAAAGCGGCGCGATCATCTTTCACATCGCCGAGCGCCATGCGGGCCTGTTCCCGGCGGATGCTGATGCTCGCGCGCGCGCCATTTCGTGGATGTTCGCCGCGGTCAACTCGGTGGAGCCGTCGATCCTCGAGCTGGTGACCGCCCGATTCATGGAGGGCGATAAGCCCTGGGCGAAAGAACGGCTACCGCTGGTCTTCGACCGCATCCGCCAGCGACTTCGCGCGCTATCTGCCCGACTGGGCGACGCCGAATGGCTCGACGGCGACTTCAGTGCCGGTGACCTGATGATGGTCTCGGTGATCCTCCGGCTTCGTGCATCGGGGTTGCTCGACGAGTTTGCCAACCTGGCTGCTTATGTGGCCCGCGGTGAAGCGCGGCCCGCCTACCAGAGGGCGTTCGCTGCCCAGGCAGAAGCCAACGCCGCGAAGCCTCCGACCCCCTGACACCTCTTCCAACGGAGCGACCCATGGACTTCATGCGCATCCTTCAGTCGCTCGAGGAATTCCTCTACGAGGCGATGAGCTGGATCGTGTTTTATCCGCGAGCCCTGCTCAGGACCATTCGCCATCCGGTCGCCGTCTCCCTCTACACGCGCGCGCAGTTGGCCCAGCCACGAGAGCAGCAATTCACGGAACTCATGAGTCCGCCGCTGCTTTTGGTCCTTACGATTGCGTTGGCCCACGTCATCGAGCTCTCGACGCCGACCGGTATGGCATCCGCACATTCCGCGGTAGGCAAGGAACTCTTCAGCAGTGAACAGGGCATCATCGCGACGCGCAGTCTCGCCTACTGCATATTCGCCCTCGTGGGTTCGCTCACATGGCTGCGCCGCGCGAGGGAACCGGTGAACCGCGACACGCTGCGCGAGCCGTTCTACATTCACTGCTACCTGCTTGCACCGTTCGCGCTCGGGCTCGCTATCGCGACGGCACTCGCGGTCAACCTTCATGGATCATGGGCGTGGCTGGCGGCGCCCGTGTCGCTCGCCAGCTGCCTCTGGTACGCCTGGGCACAAACGGCCATTTATGCACGCCTGCTACATGTATCGAAGTGGCGCGCGTTTTTCCTGGCATGCCGCGCGAATCTGATCGCGACCGTCGCGGTGCTAGGCCTGGCCGCTTTTATCTTTGGTGCGGGTTAGATTCCAGGCCAGAGGGCCGACGCCGCCAATGCATAAGGCGAGCAAGCCTGCCGCGTAGAGCAAGTCGGTCTCATAACCGGGTTGTCCGAAATGCGCGCCCATCGCGTCGTAGGAAAGCAGCTTGATCGAACTGAAGCCGTTAGGCAGGTGCACGGTGACGGTCGCAACAAGCAGCACGACGAGCATGGGTATCGCAACCACAGGTACAAACGCACCCAGCACGACCAACAGTCCACCCACGATTTCAATACCGATCGTTGCCCAACCGAGCAGGTCGGCAAAGGGCATTCCCATGGCGTGAAGGATCGCGATGAAGGCATCCGGGCCGCGCGCGAGCTTGGCGTAGCCGTGCTGCATGAAGCCCAGGCCCACCATCAGTCGCAGCGGCAGGGCGTGCCAGCCGGGAGGTACAGGTAGCGTTGCACCAGCGATGCGGGAAAGCAGTGATGTTGTCATGCATGCTAGTTCGCGCCTACGAAGCTGTTGGTTACAGGCAAAGGCATATGTCCGAAGCAATAAGGTGTTCTACCTGTTCGGTTCCTGCGACCCGTCGTAAGATCCTTCAATACCCCTGTACCCCCGGCTTGTGCCGCGGAGCGCACGCTCATGGCAATCAACGAAGAAAAGCTCAACGCCTTCCTCGGTAAGGCAGTCGGCGATCTCGGCGCGGCATTCAGCGCTGTTCTCGTCAAACTCGGCGACGAACTTGGCCTGTACAAGGCGCTTGCAAAAGAGTCCCTGACACCTGTCGACCTCGCCACACGAACCGGCACCAACCCACGTTACATTCGGGAATGGCTAGGCAATCAGGCTGCCGGTGGTTACGTCGACTATGACGCGGCATCGGGCACGTACCGGCTCAACGACGAGCAGGCGGCCTGTCTCGCGGATCCCGCCGGTCCGGTCGACCTCGCTGGCGCTTATGACATCGCGCTTGCGCTGTTCCACACCTATCCACGCGTCCGCGACAATTTCCGCAGCGGTGAAGGGATGGAATGGGGTGAACATCACCCGTGCCTGTTCCACGGCGTCGAGCGGTTCTTCCGTGGCGGCTATCACGCGCATCTGTTGGACGCTTGGCTGCCCGCGCTCGACGGCGTCGTGGGCAAACTCGCACGTGGCGGAAAAGCAGCCGACGTCGGCTGCGGCCACGGGGCCAGCACGATACTGATGGCGAAGGCATTTCCCGCATCGCAGTTCATCGGCTACGACTATCACGCTCCGTCGATCGACACAGCGCGGGAGCGAGCGAAATCCGCCGGCGTCAACAACGTCTCTTTTGAGCAGGCCGACGCATCCGACTATCAAGGGAAGGACTTCGATCTCATCGCTTTCTTCGACTGCCTGCATGACATGGCCAATCCGCAAGGCGCGGCCCGGCATGCGCGGGAGTCATTGAAGCCTGACGGCACCTGCATGGTCGTCGAGCCGTTCGCCGGCGATACGCAGTCGGACAACCTCAACCCCGTGGCCCGCGTCTACTACGCGGCCTCGTCGATGATCTGCGTTCCGGTATCGCTTGCTCGTCATGGCCCTGCGCTCGGCGCGCAGGCGGGCGAGGCCAGGTTGCGCGAGGTCATCGTCGATGCAGGTGGCTTCAGTCACATGCGGCGTGCGGCGCAGACGCCATTCAATCTCGTGCTGGAGGCGCGGCCCTGAAAGCAATCTTTGACGCAGAGTTGCGAGCGTCGACCTACGAATTTTCGGGTTGAAACGTCAACCAAAGGTGGCATGGAACTACGCGGTGGAAGCATTGGCAGGCGATATAATTCGCCGCATGACGACAAAGCTAATGAGATTCCCCATTCAGGACTTTCCCATCAAGGGGACTGTCCTGACGCCTGCCAAACGTGCAGCGGCGATGGACGCGGCTCTGGAGTCCCTCGCTGCCGAGGGGCTGCTCATTCGAGGAAAGTACACGGGGTGCCCTCCACGCAGATCAGCGAAGAAGCGTTGAGCCATGCGAGCGAGGACACCGGCGACCTCTACCAGCGTCTTCATCAATTGTCCGTTCACCATGGACTACGACCTTCTCTTCGAAGCGATGATGTTCACTGTGCTGGCGTGTGGCTTTTGGCCAAGGTCGGCCCTGGAGAAAGGAGACGGCGGCGAAGTACGCATGGACAAGATCGAGCGTCTTATAAAGACATCGCCGTATAGCATTCACGACCTCTCCGCGGTTGAGTTAGACGCCGCAAACAATCTTCCGCGCTTCAATATGCCCTTTGAACTTGGTTTTACGTTGGGTCTCAGATCTGCAGGTGGGAAATTCGGAAAGCACGTGGTTCTTATTCTCGAGCGGAGTAAGTACACATCACAGAAATGCCTTTCCGATATTGCGGGTCAAGATCTTCAATCGCACAGTGGCGACGCCTCCCGACTCATCTTGCAAGTTCGCAATTGGCTACGTACGGAGACAGGATGTAGCCTTCCCGGCCCGATGCAGATCGGTGTCGCGTTTCAGAACTACCGGGCCACGCTTCCACGCAGTTGCGCGAATGCAGGCCTTTCTCCTGAAGACGTTCCGTTTCCGGAACGCCTTGCGATGCAATTGGAGTTTCTGAAGAGAGCAAATCGAGAGGGGCGGTTGGCACACGCTGATAGAGGCCGCGGCCTCTGAGCGGCACGGCGACTGCGTTGGGTGCTCCCGGCGGTGGAACTTAGGATTGCGACTTCTCGGTTGCTGAGATCGGTAGCCGCGCCCTGCGCGCGGCACCGATTTCCCGAATTACTTGCCTTCGGGAACGAGGTTCGCCAGCTTGCCCTTCTTGTCGAACTGGCAGGTGAAGTTCTTTTTGCCATCCATGCCAGCGTCGGCGATGCCGGCGATGGAGTAACCCGAGCCGGAATCGGCGGCCTGGATGGGCTGCAGCTGGATGTAGTCGTTCTTCACGTCGAATTTCTTCGCAGCGGCATCGAGACAGTGCGTGGTCAGCTTGCCCGGGTCGGGTCGGTCGGAAGCAAAGGCGTGCGAGGCCAGGACAAGGCCGAGGGAACCGGCCAGGAGCAGGGCGGAATGGCGCATGGGTTTATCTCCGTACGAGGCACGAGGCCGGGGTTGTTGCCGGTTCGAGTGTGCCCGCCAATTCCTTGCGGCAGGATGAATAGGCATTGCCGGGCCCGGTCACCAGTTGAGGCGCACGCCGACCTTGCCTTCCCAGGAACGGCGATCGTCGTCGAAGCCCTCGGAATACCCCACGTTGCCGAAGATGAACGCGTTTCGTGCCACTTCGCGCGTCATCCCCAGCTCCAGCTCCCACCATGTGCCGCCCATGTCGGCCCTGAAAGGGATGTTGCCCGTCGCCGAAGAGAACGATGTCCTGGGATTTCCCAGGAATTCGTGCCTCACGCTGAGTCTCGTCCATCCGGTGGATTCGAGCAGGGCCTGCGGGTCGCCGCCACGGCTCCACTGCCGCGAAAGCCTGCCGCTCACCCGGCCGACGAGCGAGTCGGTGTCATCGAACTCCACGCGGGCGCCGGGATCCGACGCGCTCTCGAGGTTCAGCCAGGAATAGTCGATCTGGGCCTGTGGCTCGAGCGACCAGCCATGGCCGAGCGCGTAGGGGTATCCGCCCTCCAGGGATACGGCGTAACCGGGTCCTTTGCTCCGGAGTGGAGGCAAGCCCCAGCGCGATGACTGTGCCTCGGCGTCATACCAGGTCGCCTGCACGATGGCATCGATGTACCAGGGCCGCAACGCTTCGCCGTAGCGGGTCCAGTACCCGCCGACGGTGTAGCCATGAATACGATCGTGACCGACCGTGGTTCCATCCACGCCCTTTGGTGTCGCATCGGACCCGCCGGCGGCGCCGTAAAGACCCGCGTGCACGCCGCGCTCCTCATCTTCGGCGCTACGGTAGACGTCCAGGCCGATCTGCAGTGCGCTGAACGCGTAGTCATAGCTCGGCCCGCTGCCATAGATGCCGTTGGATGCACCATCGCGCTCGCCGTCAACATGGATCACGCGCGCCCACATGCCTTGTGGTCCCGGGTGAGTTCCGTCGAGATCCGTTCGTCCGCGCAACAGTTCCTGCTCGCCGACGCGCTCGTGCAGCGAGTCGAGGAGCGAGCGTCCGTAGTTCAGCGCGGTCGGAGCCAGCGCGGCATACAGCGACACCTCGGGACGGTAGTTGGGGATGGGTGTCGGTGGCGGGGCGGGCGGACCTGGCGGTCCGGGCGGCAGGTCCGGGGGTACCGGTCTCTCGCACGGTGGGGACGGCGCGCCGGGGGCCCGGCAGTCGATACTCGAGCGGAGGTACCAGCTGTCCGGCGAGGTGCCATCGACGCTGCCACGCTGGAGTGTGTATTCGTAGGGGCCGCCGATGACGCGGTTGCCCAGATGGAACGCATCCGCCGTCGTGGTCGCGCCGTTCACCGCGCTGACGAGAAGAATGCCGTTGGCGACCGTCAGGGCGCCCGCGCCTGCGCTGCGCTGGATGGACAGCGCGCTTGTGCCGCTGCCGGCGCCGCCATCGATCACCAGCCGGTCCGACGGTGAGTCGTCCGCGCCGATGTATGTATTCATGGCCAGTGTGCCATCGCCGCTATAGCTACCGACCGCGAGTGTCTTGTAGCTGGCGAGCGACGTGGGATCCCCGGTGGGAGGACTGAACGCGATCAGGCTGGGGTCGTTGACGAGCGAGGTGAGGTTCGAGTTTCCCGTGAGGTTCCACACCGAATCCTCAAGTACGAGATTTGCCGTGCTTCCAGGCATGGTCAGGGCTGCGCCCGTCATCTGGCTCTGCGTCACCGCGAGGGTCGCTACGGTCGGTGTCACCTGCACCGATGGTGTGCCCGGTAGCTGTGGAAGTGGTGTGCCCTGGTCGTCCGGAGACAGGTCAGGCACGGGCGCATCGAGGCTGTCGAAGTCACCGAGCGACCCGGCCTTGAGCCACAGGCCCGGACTACTGACCGTGGCGTTGCTTAGCGTGACGGTGGCCGCGCCGAGCACCGCGACCGTCGGGCCGAATGTGCTCGACAAGGTCACGTGGTTGCCCGACGCAGACGCGGCGGCGGGATCGCCACGTACAAACAATGCCGCAGCGCCGGCACCGGTCGCGTCGATCGCGGTGTCGACCGCTTCGATGTCGCCGCCATTCCAGGCAAGCGCCGCGTGTGCCTGTGTCCCCGTGGTGCGAACCGTGCTGCTGCCATTGATCACGACGCGACTGTTCGTCGACCACGCGATCAGTCCATGCGCCTGATCGCCTGTCGTCGCGATGTTGCTGCCGGTTGCGGTAACGACGCTGTTCGCATACCCCGCGAGACCGTAACCGTGTTGCCCGGAGGTTTCGACGGAGAGGTTGGAGGCACGAATCTCGCCCGCTCCGGATGCGCGTGCGCCGATGGAGTCGACGCCACGCGTGGACACGTCGACGTTCGACAGCGTGGCCAGCGCATTGGAACCCGAGATGTTGAAGCCCTCACTGATATCGCCGAGCGTCGTGATTGCACTGTGCGCACCAGTGGCGGTCCCCGTCGCCGGATCGACATTCATCCATACCCGCGCATTGGCAACGCCCGCGAACACCCCATGGCCGGTAAGTCCTGAGGACACGAACTGCGCTGGATCTGAAACTACGTTACCGCTGTCGTCGACAGGCCTGCCGAACGTTGGCAAGGAGAGATCGGTGCCGAGCATTACACCGGTATAGACCGTGTCACCGTTGGAGATGATCGTACCCGCCGTGCCTCCGCCCGCATTGAGCGTGATCGCCGGGCGTGCCGCGTTGATGATCAGGGTGTTTACGCTGTCGATCGTCCCGCCCGTCGCATTCAATCCGGGGCCACCGGTACCGCCAGCGCCGATCGTCAGGTTGCGTGCCGTCACCAGCGTCGTCGCACCATCAGCGCGGATGCCAGCACCGCCGCTCGAGGTGGCCAGGAATGAATCGCCGATGGCGACCTGCGCTCCGGCCTGTCCGTAAACACCGTTCGAGTTCGCGCCGATCGTGCGAACGTTCAAACCGGACAGCGATGCCACGGGGCCCGCGCCACCGGCTGCGCCCTGCACGAGCACGCCATTCGCATTGATACCGTGCGTGGTTATCGCGGTCCCCGCGGCCCGCAGAGCAGTCGTCGCGCCGACTGCTTGTGCGACACCGATGCCAGAGCTGTTATTGCCATAGGTGGAGATCGTGGTCGAACTGCCGAGCGGTGCCCCGGCAGCATCGACATCCAGTCGTAGCGTTCCTCCCGTCGTCGCCACCTGCGCACCGTTGGCTCCCGTGGTCCCCGTGGGCACAAAGGCCGAAGGGTCGCTGGTCATGTTGCCGGACCCGTCCACCGGTAGCCCATAACTGGGTAGCGTCGGGTCACCGCCCAGCTGGACACCGGTAAGAAGGGTGTTGCCGCGGCTGGTGAGGCTTCCTCCACCACCAACAAGCAGCCCCACCGCCGACGTCCCGCCAGCGATGCCCGAGGAATACACGCTGCTCCCAGCGATATCGATGTTGCCGCCATTGATGGCGTTCGCACCGACGCCACCGTTGCGCAACGTCGAGATGCGCAGCGCATTCGCGGTGATCGCGCTGCCCGCGCCGTCGGCACGCAGGGCATTGCCGGTCTGGCCCGCGTCGACCACGACCGAGCCGGCACCGGACAGGTTGAGCGTGCTACCCGATGCCGCCAGCACACCATGCGCATTCTGTCCCGCGACGCGCACGTCGAAGCTGGCGAGACTTCCCGTGGATCCATCGCTGGCGGAGACGCCGTGGGCCACGGTACCGGTCGTGTCGATGGAAAGGTTGGATGCATTCAGCTGGGAGCCTTCAGCGAGACGGATACCGATGTTGTTGTTGCCGCGGGTCACGATGTGGACCTGGGCCACGTTAAACCGTGAGGCGCCCGTGGCATTCAGGCCGTAGCTCCCACTCGTCGCCCCGGCGCCGGTGCCAAGGATGTAGATGGATGCGTCGTCAAGGCGAACCTGGGACCCGTTCGCGCTGACGCCGTGGGCTGCGGTCGCCGCCTTGCCAACGAACTGTGTCGAATCGGTCACCAGGTTTCCGCTCGCATCGACGGGCAATCCATACGTCGACGGACTACCCGCCTGCGTGCCCAGCGTCACGCCGGTCACAATGAGGTCGCCGGTCCCGACGAACGTCGCGCCGACCACTTGCAGGCCTTCGCTGTTGGCGAGCGATGTGTAGAAGCGTGTCCCTGCGGATGTGAGGTTTGTCCCGGCTTCGGCACGTAGCGCCGGCCCGCCAGCGCCAAGCCGGCTGATTGTCGAGCCGGGTGCCAGAAATTGAATCGCACCGCCGCCGGAGGCGCAGGCGGTAGCGGTGTTGGCTGCGGTCGTGATCAACGTGACCGCACCCGTAGCGTTGATGGTTCCATTGTTGATCGCATAGAACGCAGGCGCGCCGGCTGTCGTTGGCGAGTAGGTGCCGCTCGCAATCGAGACGATATTGCCGTTTGCGCGCACCTGTCCGGCTGGCGTGGTCGGTGGCGCCGTGGCGCAGGTCGCGGCGCGCACACCCTGGGCATAAGCCGCGGGCGCCATGGCCGCAGCGGCACCGAGCAGCAGGAGGCGCGACGCACCCGACCAGTCCATGACAGCACTCCCGCGCGTCACATAACCTGTGACATGAGAAGGCAGTAGTAGACAGTTCGAACCTGCGCTTCGCTATAGAACAACTACGCAGCGCGCAGGTCGTACTTTTACCGGCCGACGGTTCGCGTGGCGCGGCGGTGTTCCCGCAACTTTACTGAGTTTTCCTAAGTAGAACCTCACTGGCTCCGGGCAACGCCGCCATGCGCTACTTCATGAACTGACTCGGGAGTTAGCCATGGCCGGAAACGCGAAAAAACAACCCAATATTCTTGTCATCTGGGGGGATGACATCGGCATCTCGAACCTCAGCTGCTACAGCCGCGGCCTGATGGGCTACCACACGCCGAACATCGATCGCCTGGCCAACGAAGGCATGATCTTCACCGACTCATACGGCGAACAATCCTGCACGGCGGGAAGATCGTCCTTCATCACCGGCCAGAGCGTGATGCGCACGGGTCTGTCCAAGGTCGGCATCCCGGGCGCGCCGATCGGCATGAACGAGAAAATCGTCACGATCGCCGCGCTGTTAAAAAATGAAGGCTACAAGACCGGACAGTTCGGCAAGAACCATCTTGGCGATCTCAACCATATGCTTCCGACCAATCATGGTTTCGATGAGTTCTACGGCAACCTCTACCACCTCAACGCCGAGGAAGAGCCGGAGATGTACGACTACTTCCCACAGGAAGAATTCGGTGCCTTTATCGAGACGGTCAAGCCACGCGGCGTCATTCACAGCTTCGCTACGGATGTCGACGATACGACCGAACAGCCGCGTTGGGGCAAGGTCGGCAAGCAGAAGATCGAGGATACCGGCCCGCTCGACAGGAAACGCATGCTCACCTGCGACGATGAATTCGCGGAAAGGGCACAGGGCTTCATGAAGCAGTCCGTTGACGAGGACAAGCCCTTCTTCATCTGGGTCAACTTCACCCACATGCACCTGTACACGCACACCAAGCCGGAAAGCCTGGGACAGGCCGGTCGCTGGCAGTCTCCGTATCACGACACCATGATCGATCACGACAAGAACGTCGGTTCATTGGTGGACTACCTGGACGAGCTGGGCATTGCCGACGACACCATGGTGATCTACTCCACCGACAACGGTCCGCACAGGAACTCCTGGCCAGATGGAGGCATGACGCCGTTCCGTAGCGAGAAGGACACCAACTGGGAAGGTGCGTTCCGTATTCCGCTGATTGCCCGGTATCCGGGGAAGATCAAGCCGGGCACCGTGTCCAACGAGATCGTCCAGCACCACGACTGGTTGCCGACCTTCCTTGAGCTTGCGGGCGACAAGACGGTCGTCGAAGACCTCAAGAAAGGGGTGAAGACGATTGGACGTACCTACAAGAACCACATCGACGGCGTGAGTCTGCTGCCTTACCTGACCGGCAAGGAGAAGAAGTCGCCGCGCAAGCTGTTCGTCTACATCTCGGACGACGGCGACACGCTGGGCATTCGCTACGACAACTGGAAGGTTACCTTCATGGAACAGCGGTGCAAGGGCACCATGGCGATCTGGGGCGAACCGTTCACGGCCATGCGTATTCCGAAAATCTACAACCTGCGAACGGATCCGTACGAGTTCGCGGATGTCACGTCGAACACGTACTGGGACTGGTACATCAATCACGTCTACATCATCTATGGAGCGATTGCGCTATTGACGAAGTTCAACCAGACGTTCGTGGACTTTCCGAAGATCCAGAAACCAAACACGTTTACGGCTGACCAGGCGCTCGAGAAACTCAACGACGCGGTTGCCGGCAAGTAACGGCCAAAGCTGTCGGGGCCGTCCGATACAGGTCGGGCGGCCTTACTTCGCGTTCTTCGCGAAATTCCGGGGATGCTGGATGCTGCGCCTGCGACCGGCTCACGCCGCGGCGGGCCAGAGGTCACGGCGCAGAGCCTTCGGTGCCCACCCTCGCTGCTCAGACACCCCTTCGCGTTTCGTACCGGAAGGCCGCTGCGCGGCCCATGTATCCATCTGGCCTACGGCCGCTCCACTTGTCGGGAACTCGCCTCGAGGGTGGACACCAAGGTCTCCCCGCGAGACGCCCAAGTGTAGAAAGCGATGGCAAAGCCGAGCCAGCGAGGCCGAAGGCGAGCGCCCAAGCCCCGGTAATCCGCGAAGAACCTTACTTCGTCGTTCCGCAACGAACTCAGTGGGATGACACGAACGGCGATGGCGTGAGCGCCGCCGGCATGGCGAAATTGCGCCGCATCCGCTCCACCTCCTCGATCGGCGGAAGTCCGAACAACCTGCGGAATTCCCGGCTGAACTGCGACGCACTTTCGTAACCGACGGCGGTGGCCGCCGCGGCAGCGGTCGTGTTCTGGCGAAGCATGAGCAGTCGCGCCTGATGCAGGCGCGTGGACTGCACATAGCGCATCGGTGACGTGCCTGTCATCTCGCGAAAGTGCGCGTGGAAAGTCGGCGCACTCATCGCCGCTTCGCCAGCCAGTTCATCGACGGTGAGGGATTCGCTGTAACGACGATGGATCATTCGGATCGCGCGCGCCACCATGCCGAACTTGCCCTGTTGCGCCAGCGCTGCGCGCAACGAGCCGCCCTGCGCACCGGAAAGAATTCGATAGTAGATTTCACGCACGAGCGCAGGGCCCAGCACCTCGTCATCCGGCGGGCTCGCCAACGCTTCGAGAAGACGCAGGACAGACGCCGCAAGTGCGTCCTCCATGGGGGAGGAATAAAGACCGCGCGGGGTGGCGGGGGAGGCGCCCGACCGTTCATCGATCTGGATGCACAGATCCGCCGCAAGGGCGTGATCCAGACGCAGGTAGATAGCCAGTAGTGGAGCTTCCGCCGAGGCGTCGGTCTCCATCGTGAAGGGTACCGGCACGGAGACAACGAGATAATGCTGGTCGTCGTAGACGAAGACCTCGTCGCCCAGCAGGCCACGCTTGCGACCTTGCACGACGATGACGATGCCCGGCTCATAAAGAACCGGTGTGCGGCTCAGGGGGCGATCGGAGCGAAGGAGGCGCACGTCCGGCAGCGGCGTCAGCGTGTAGCCCTCCCGCGGCGCGAGAGCCCGGAGGAGCGTGATCATGCGGTGGCGGGCGGGCGTATCCATAGGGTCACTGTCCGCCTTCCCCCGTGCACTCGCAAGCCTCATTCATAGGATCAGGCAATAGCGCCACAGGTCGGGCCATGGGAGACGGCGCCTGCGCGGCCTACGATGATGGCCATTCCCGACCAGGAGACAACCCATGTCCAGCAAGACCTTCTTTATTACCGGCGTCAGCAGTGGCTTTGGCCTCGCGCTTTCCCGTGAAGCCCTGTCTGCAGGCCACCGTGTGATCGGCACCGTACGCAACGAGGAGGGTCGTCAGGCATTCGAAGCCTTGCACGCCAACCGCGCCCATGCCGTGCTTCTGGATGTGACGGACATGGACGCGATTCCCGGCGCCGTGGCTGACGCAGAAACGCGCTTCGGTCCCGTCGACGTCCTTGTGAACAACGCGGGATATGGCCACGAAGGCGTCTTCGAGGAATCGCCGCTCGAGGCGATGCGCCACCAGTTCGAAGTCAACGTGTTCGGTGCCGTCGCTGTGACGCAAGCGTTCGTACCGCGATTCCGCGAGCGTCGGCGTGGCCACATCGTCAACATCACTTCGATGGGCGGTTTCATCACCATGCCGGGCATCGCGTACTACTGCGGTAGCAAGTTCGCGCTCGAAGGCATCACCGAAGTCCTCGGCAAGGAACTGAAACCGTTCGGCGTGCATGTCACCGCGGTGGCGCCGGGCGGCTTCCGCACCGACTGGGCGGGCCGTTCGATGCAGCGTTCCCCGCGGAGCATTGCGGACTATGACGCGATGTTCGATCCGATCCGCGAGGCCCGCCAGGCACGCAGCGGCAAGCAACTCGGTGATCCTGCAAAGGCGGGCAAGGCCATCCTGGCCCTGGTCGATCTTCCCGAACCACCGGCGCACCTCCTGCTCGGCAGCGACGCCCTCGCTCTCGTGCGCGACAAGCTGACGGCGATGGCGGCAGATATCGACACGTGGGAAAGCCTGACGCGCTCGACGGACGGCTAGGCAACCCTGGCACTATCATCGGGAACTCACGGGCGCCCCCATGACGTCCTGTCGTCTAATGGAGAACCGCATGATCGTGTCGCGAGCCCTCAGTGCCATTGTCAAAGGCTGCCTTGTCGTTGCCGTGGCGGGTGCCGGCGTTGCCGGTGCCCAGACGGCGCCGGCGAAGTCGCCCGCCGTGGAAGCCTTCGGCAAGGGCGTACAGATCTACACGTGTAAGCAAACCGCAGCTACTTACGCCTGGACGCTTAAAGCACCCGAGGCCACCCTGAGCGATGCCAAAGGCAAGCTCATCGGCAAGCACTTCGCGGGGCCGAGCTGGCAGGCGACCGACGGAAGCACGGTCGTCGGCGAGCCGCTCAATGCGTCGCCTTCGCCGGATGCGGGTGCCATCCCCTGGCTCGTGATTCACGCGAAGTCGAAGACGGGCAGCGGTGTAATGAGCAACATCGCTTATGTCGTTCGTACCCGCACGGAAGGCGGCATGGCACCTGCCACCGGCTGCGATGCCGGTCACGCCAACGCGGAGGTTCGCGTGCCCTACAGCGCCGTGTACCTGTTCTTCCCCGGCTGATCGCCCTGCAATTGCCATATCGGCGTCACGGGTGGGGCCCTGCGGGTAGGGAAGATGGCGCGTCCCCAATGCAGAGAGTCCTACCGATGTTGATGCAGCTGATCCGTGGCATGGCCCTTTCGCTCGCGGTCGGATCCGCGTTTGCCGCGCCCGCCGATGCCGCCCTGAAGGCGTCGCTCGAGCGCATCGCGAGCGATGCGCGCCCGGGTACCCTTGGCATCGTCGTCATGGACCCGGCCAGCGGAACGTCGGTGAAGGTCAACGATGGCCGGCCCTACCTGATGATGAGTGCCTTCAAGGCGCCCATCGCCGCTGCGGTGCTTGCCCGGGTCGACAGTGGCGAGCTCAAACTCGGTCGCACCGTGCACCTCGTGCCCGCCGATATCGTGCCGGGCTCCGCGGTTCCTTCTCTTGGTAAGCGGCTCGAAGCGGGCCCGGTGGACGTTTCCGTGGAAGAACTGCTTCGTGCAGCCGTGACCCAGAGCGACAACACGGCTGTCGATGCGCTGCTCAAGCTGTTGGGTGGTGGCGACGTTGCGACGCGCTTTCTCGAGAGCAAGGGCGTTCACGGCATGCGCATCGACTTCGGCGAGCGCGAGCTGAGTCTGCGATTGAATGACCTGAAGCCTGGCGAGAAGCCGTCGGCTGGTGAATCCGACGACGCGGCCGATCGCCGTGTGAAGCGTGGTTTCGATCAGGTGCTGGCCAGCCACGTGAATTCGACGACGCTCGATGCCGCTGCAGCGTTTCTCGAAAAACTTCAGGCCGGGGCGCTCGTTTCGCCCTCGTCGACAAATATGTTGCTGGGCATGATGACGGCGCAGGTCATTCCCAATCGCGTCCGTGCAGGCTTGCCCGCCGGTTTCCAGCTTGCCGACAAGACCGGCACGGCCGGTACCTACCAGGACCACCTGGGTGCATGGAATGACATGGGTATCGTCACGGCGCCGGATGGCCGCCGCATGATCGTCGCCGTGTTCCTGAGTGATTCGCCCGCCGCCCCGAAGCAGGCGGACGCGTGGTTCGCCGAGATCGGGCGACTCGTCGCCGCATCGATGCACTGACCGATCAGGAGAGTCCGGACGCCACGATCCCGTGGAGCTGTGCGGACACCGCCTTGCGATCGGCGTCCGGCGCGACCGTGATGGGCGGGTGGAACACCACCCGCACCACCGCACCGGAGAGGCGCAGGAAGCGCTTCACGTGAGCACCGGCGTCCATGCCGCCATGGAAGGCGTAGATGTCGCGATCGCCACCGGCCGAAATCGCCTGTCCATCAACCGAGCGGACATCCAGCGTGAAGGGTTGCATGGTCCATGCGTGACCTGTTCCTTGCCGATCCAGGAACAACGAGAACAGGCTCGACTTGAACGGCGCCACGCGCTCGCCCGACGAAGTGGTTCCTTCGGGGAAGAGCACGAGATCCTGGTCGGGTTGAATCTTCGCGGAAAGCGACGCGGCCACATTGGCGGCGTCGCTGCGGCGACGGCTGATGAACAACGTCTGCCCGAGCTCGCCCATGAAGCGCATGCCGGGCCATCGTTCCATGTCGTCCTTGGCGATGAAGCGTGCGCTCAGCAGGCTGCCGAGCAGCACGATGTCGAAGTGCGACACGTGATTGCCGACGAACACGGTGCCGCCTTTGTCGCGCGGCATGCCAACCACCTCGACACGGATGCCCATCGCCCGCCGCAGGCAACCGAACCAGAGCCGCGGTAGAACGAAGGCAGCTCGGCCGCGAGTGAAGCGTGTCACCACCCATTGCACGGGCACCAACAGGACGCTCGCGAGCAGCATGCCCGCGATCTTCAGCCCGGCGCCCAACGTGCCTCGGTTAATGAGCGGCCTCGATCGCCTTCACGGCCTCGAGTGTTTCCTGCACGTGCTTGTCCGGGCTGAGGCTCGAATAAACGTGCGTGATCTTGCCCGACGGCGCAATTACGTACGAGGTGCGATCCGACCAGCCCGGCCGGATCATGAGCGTCGCATCGTATTGCTTTGCGATCTTCGCGCCCTCGTCGGCAGCCACGGGAAACTTGCCGCCGCAATGCTCGTTCTCTTTCGAGAAGTCCGCCAGCTCGCTGGTATGGCCGGCGGTCACGCCGATCACCGTGGCATGCAGTGCCTTGAACTTGTCGATGGCCACCGAGAAAAGGTGGGCTTCGACATTGCAGCCGTCCGTGTGGGCGGCGGGAAAGAAGTAGACCACCACCGGACCCTGCTTCAGGGCATCGGCCAGCTTGAAGGTGAAGGGCTGGCCGGCGAGGTACGCCGGTGCGGTGAAGTCCGGCGCCTGGGTGCCTTCTTTCAGGGCCGCGAAGGCGGGCGTTGAAAGGGCAGCCGAGGCGGCCAGGGCGATGGCGGCGGCGGTGATGATCGGCTTCATGGTGGTTATTTCCAGGCGATGGATACGGTGACGATACAGATATACGTGGAGAGGCGCCTCAGGGATGCGTGGTGCGCCGTCTTAGGTAGTTTCGCCCAGAGAGAGCACCGAACAACTGCGATGGTCGGGATGATAGGACTCCGGCAGGATTGAGTGGCAACCCATCGGTCGTGCGCCACTGCGGCGGTCTCGGCCCTATCAACCGCGCAGGTGGAGGATCCGACATGGCAACGAAGAACGGCAGCTCAGCATCCGCTTCGGGAGGCAAGCAGGCACCCGGCACGAAGGCTCAACCGAATATCCTGGTTATCTTTGGCGATGACATCGGCATGTGGAACGTGGGTGCTTATTCCCACGGAATGATGGGGCGGACGCCGAACATCGATAGCATCGCCCGCGACGGCGCACTCTTTACCGATCATTACGGCCAGCCGAGCTGCACGGCCGGACGCGCGGCGTTCATCATGGGCCAGCTGCCGGTGCGTACTGGCATGACAACCATCGGCATTCCTGGCTCGGCGCGAGGAATTCAGAAGGGCGACCCGACGCTTGCCGAGGTGCTCAAATCAGTTGGCTACGCCACTGCCCAGTTTGGCAAGAATCACCTCGGCGACCGTAACGAGTTCCTGCCGACCGTTCACGGATTCGACGAATGGTTCGGCAATCTGTATCACTTGAACGCCGAGGAAGAGCCGGAAGAGCTCGATTATCCAGGCCAGAAAAACCCGGACTACCGCAAGCAGTTCGGGCCACGTGGCGTCCTCCACACCTGGGCCGCCGACAAGGACGACACGACTTCCGATCCGAAGTTCGGCGCCGTCGGCAAACAGAAGATCGAGGACACCGGCCCCCTGACGCGCAAGCGAATGGAAACCTTTGACGGCGAGGTCCTGGACGAAACGCTGGGCTGGCTTGACCGCACCGCCGGTAAGGGAAAGCCATTCTTCTGCTGGTTCAACACCACAGCGATTCACATCTGGTCGCATTCACCCAGGAAGTGGATCCAGAAGGCCGTCGACGAGGGGCGCGCAGAAGAAGATGTCGTCCGCGCGAAGATGCTCGAACACGACGAACAGATCGGAACGTTGCTGAAGAAGCTAAAGAGCCTTGGCGTCGACGACAACACGATCGTTGTCTACACGACCGATAACGGCAACGAGCTGATGATGTGGCCTGATGGAGGCTACGCTCCGTTTCGTGGCGAGAAGGGCACGACCTGGGAAGGTGGCGTCCGGGTGCCTTGCCTGATCAAGTGGCCGGGGACGATTGCCGCGGGTTCGGTTTTCAATGGCATACAGAACCATGAAGATCTGTACGCGACGCTGAGTTCAGCCGCAGGACTACCTGATATCAAGGACAAGTTGATCAAGGGACATACCTTGAACGGCCAGAAATACAAGGTGCACCTTGACGGCTATGACCAGACCGAGATGTGGACGGGAAGGTCGGAGAAGTCGGCACGCCGCGAGATTTTCTATTACGACGAAACCGATCTGATGGCGGTTCGTGTTGACGCATGGAAGATGCACATCGGCGTCAAACCAAAGAACAGCTGGTTCAACGCAAAGTACTACCCGTCCGTTCCGTACATCTTCAATCTCCTCATGGACCCCATGGAGAAGATGGATCCGGAGTCGGATGAATGGGGCTACGTCGGTCGAAAGTTCTTCGCAGCGAAGCTATGGTCGCCGACCGCAGGAGGTCCGTTCATCGCGGCGCATCTGAAGAGCATGATGGAGTTTCCGCCCTCTCAGGGAGCAGACACCCTCAGCCTGAAGAAGAAGCTCGAGGAAGCCCAGCGCAAGATGGAAACGCCGAACGCGAGCAGTAACTGATCACATCGGGCAGCGATCCGATATCGCCGGGCGCCCGTGGTCCTGCCATCAGGACGCGGGGCTCGGCAGGTAGTCATCAGGCCTGAATTCCCTTCGCATTCGCTGCGTGGCGAAATCGACGAAGGCGCGAAGTTTCGGCAAGGACTGACTACGGTTTGGATCAGTGCTTTTGCGATCCCGCGGGATGAATGGCCGGCAGCGTTCGAGCAGATCGGCATCCCGAAAGGCCAGACGGGGCCAGCCGAAGCCATGTTTGACGCGGTCAACGCTGGATGGATGGACCTTGGGGTCGCAGGCACGGAGCACGTCCCTGGCGTGACGTCCGCCCGCGATGTCTTCGCGGCCGCGTATGTCTAAGGTCCCCTGGCGCCGTGTCTTAACCTTCGTCCTGGCCGCCCTCGTGACCGTACTCATCCATGGGGAATACGCACGCGCTGTGCCGCCGTGTGTCGCTGCGGCGTGGTCAGTTGTCGTCGGCTGGATAGCCTGGAAAGACCGTTCACGAACCACGTCGCTCCAGGTCTGAACGGCGGTCTGGGGCGGAATTGGCGCTAAGTGCAGGAAAATGAGAAAATTGTCGGTCAATGGCCTCCGCGGCCATGCCACTGACCCAAGAAATACCTTGAAGACCCCCCTAGGCCTGCAGCCGTTGATCGACGACGGCATCATCGATGACGTGCTCCGCCCACTCAAGAGTGGCAAGGAGGCGGCTGTCTATGTTGTCCGTAGTGGCAACGACGTGCGCTGCGCCAAGGTCTACAAGGACATGGCACAGCGCAGCTTCCAGCAGCGCGTGCAGTACCAGGAAGGCCGCAAGGTAGGCAGCAGTCGTGAGGCTCGCGCCATCGGCAAGGGCAGCAAGTACGGACGCAAGCAGCAGGAAGCCGCCTGGAAGAACGCCGAGGTGGATGCGCTCTACCAGCTGCGCGACGCTGGCGTTCGCGTGCCCGAGCCGTTCGGCTATTACCACGGTGTGCTGGTCATGGAGCTGGTGACGGACGCCGACGGCCTGTCCGCGCCCCGCCTCGGTGAAGTCGATCTCAGCGCCGATGAGGCGCGGGAATACCACGCGATTCTCGTGCGGCAGGTCGTGCTGATGCTCTGCGCCGGATTGATCCACGGCGATCTTTCTCCCTACAACGTCCTTATCGGCCCGGACGGCCCGGTCGTCATCGATTTTCCGCAGGTCGTCAGCGCCGCGGGGAACAATGCGGCGCGCACGATGCTGCTCCGCGACGTCAACAACCTCACGGCCTTCCTCGGACGCTCCGCGCCCGAGCTTCTGGATACGTGGTATGGGGAGGAAATGTGGGCTTTGTTCCAGGCCGGCGACCTCCGAACCGACACGGAGCTGACGGGTCATTTCGAGCCGGATGAATCCGAGGTCGATCTCGACAGCATCCGCCAGTCCATCAATGACGCCCGCGAAGAAGCGATCATCCGGCAGCAGGGCCGCGAGGCGGCGGAAGAAGACTAGATTAGGCTTTGATCCTTTTGAGGATCATATTGCGCCTAATTGGTATTAGAAAAATCACCTCTCCTTCGTAAAGTAGCGGCCACCTCACCGCACGAAGGACGCATGATGAACGCTCTACTCCGGCTCCTGGCCAAATCGGGCCTGCTGACGAAAGACCTCGACTACCACCTGCTTCGTGCTGCGATGGTCGTCATCTTTGCCTGGTTCGGCTACGACAAATGGTTCCAGTCCGAGATCACGGCGCTGGCCCCGCTGATCATGCATGGGCCGCTGATCTCCTGGACGATCCCGGTCCTGGGCATTCACGGCACCGCCATCCTCCTCGGCACCGCGGAATGGACCTTTGGTTCGCTCTTGCTGCTCGGCTTCTGGAACAAGAAACTCAGCGTGCTGGGTGCTCTCGGCTCGATCGCCACCTTCATATCGACACTGAGCATTCTTCCTTTCGTGCCGGATGGCTGGGACGCTGGCGCGGGTGGGTTTCCCGCGATGGCGATGAATGCGGCGTTCCTGCTGAAGGACCTTGTCTTGCTGGTCGTGTCGATCTATCTGCTCAGGCAAGACGTGATTCGCGCACTCAACCTTTCACGCGAGCACTGAGTTTCAGCGTGGGCGATCGTCGCCCACGCACTACCCCGGTCGGCTCCATCGACCGGGTGGTGTCATCGAACGGCTGGTTAAAGGGCGATGCCCTGCATGCCGGACGCGCCAGCGAATACGGGAATCTGTCCCACCTTCAGCAAGCGCCCGTCCGCCAGGATCAGGAAGGTGTCGACATCGCCACCCAGCGAATTGCCGACGTACAGGAACAGGCCATCGGCCGACGCCTTCAGATCGGTCGGCGCTGCGCCGGCTTCCAGTGATCCGGCCACGCCGCCGTCCAGAAGCTTCAGAGAGCCGTCGTTACCGATGCGATACCCGCTGATGTTGCCCTTGCCCGCATTCGCGGTGAAGGCAAAGCGCCCGGCCACCGTCAGCCAGCACGTGGCGGCCTGACCGTTGGCGACATCGCTGGATATCGCTTGCAGCGCGCCGTCGCGTCCAATCGCATACGAACTGGCGGCGGAGCCCGCGGCCTGTGAAGTGATCAGGTGTCCCCTGTCATCGAAGTCAAAGCCGAACGGTTGCGGGTCGTTCGAGGGCGTAATCGTCGGGTCCTTTCCAAGGCTGCCATCACGATTGACGACAAAGAGCTCGAACCAGCCCTTGGCAGACGCATCCTTGATCGATACCGCGAGCCACTTGCCATCGGGAGAGAACTGCAACTGTGCCGGCGTCATGCCGACATTCGGCTGGTTGCCTACCAACGGGGCATCGGTGCCCAGTAGCCGCGTTTCCGACGGCAGTGCGACGAGCTGGCCGCCAGGCGTGATCTGGAATGCCGTCACGGTCGATGTCGCGGCACCGTTGAGAACGTAAAGCCGGTTACCACGCTGTGCGACGCTCACCGGGTAGGTCCCACCCGTTGGCTGGACGTCGATCAGGCGCAGGCGACTTCCTTCGATAGCGAACACTGACACCTCGTTCGAACCGGCGTTGGTTGCAAACAGCAGTCGACCATCCGCGCTCTTGATCAGGGCGTTCTGCGAGCCCAGCGGATCCGGCGGCGGCGCCGTGGTGCCGACGCCGACCCCTTTACCGTCGGTCGACGTCACGCCGACCTTCTCCAGGCCACCGAAGAAGTTACGTCGAAGTACGGCGACGCTGTTGCCCTGGATGTCATTGGACATGACATAGACGTAAGGCGAGTCGAATCCGTGCAGGTTGAGCGAACGATCCTGGGCATGGGCGGCGCCGGCGGTGGCCAGTACCCCCGCGATGCAAACAGCAAGTTTTTGCGAGGTATTCATGGCGAATCTCCAGAAGAGCCGAACGGCTCACTGGGGTCTTCGGGAAATGTGCCCTGTTGGTTACACGCCGATCGTCAAACCGTGCGTGCCGTCACGTGTTCGTGCCGTAAGGCAAGCCGCAGGGCGTCCGGTCACGGATAGTCGATGAACCCGCGAATCCGTTAGATCCGCGGCACGCTGCGTTCGCGTGGCGTGTCGCACCTGGATGACGGGTAGGCGGTATCAAGGAGAGCGTCATGAGCAAAGCGAGAGGGCAACACAGCATGGCGACCACATAGCGCCGCGTGTCACGCCGCCTGACGTGCTTTAGGCGCGGCGACGCCACGATGCTCCGGGTGGGCCGCGATCGCCCTGGCCGTCGTCGGAGCCCTCATGCGAGTCACCCTTCAGGGGGCCGAGTCCGTTGGCTACCGTTGCGCTCGATAGCTCAAGCGCGAATGAGCCAAGCTGGTCACTCCGCCGCTGCAACGTAAAGCCGAGCAGGGCCGACAGGAACGCTGCAAGCGCCACAATCCCATAAAGGATGACCGGCTGATCCAAGCCAAGTCCGAATGCCCGCACCGTCGCAATCGACGCGGCAGTGCGCAGTACTTCCCCGGTGCGGGTCAGAGAGGAAAGCAGGGTCGCGACGATGCAGCAGTTCATGAGGGTTCCTCGTAGGCGGGCCAGGACGACGGTGGCGGATAGGGGTTAGATGGCCTTGGACTCGCCACCATCCATACGGATGGCAGAGCCCGTCATCCACCGGGCTGTTGGCGAAACCAGGAAGGCGATCAGATCAGCAATTTCGGAAGGTCGGCCGTAACGAGCGATGCGGGCTTCGGCTGCGAAGACCGACATGGCTTCGTCTACTTCGATGCTGTGTGCTTCGGCATAGCGGGCCAACATCCCTTGCCGACGATCGGTCATGACCGGTCCCGGCAAGACGCTGTTGACCTGCACACCGTCGTCGATGCCCCGTTCTGAAAAGGCTTTGGCCAATGCCGAGATAGCGGCGTTGATCGTTCCCACGGCTGCAAATGACGGCTTGGGTGTCAGCGCACTAGCACCCGAGGTGAGGACGACGGCGCCATTGCTTTGCCGCAATGCGGCCCACGCCTCCAGCGTCAACCGACGCGCGCCATGAAACTTCAGCGCCATCCCGTCGTCCCATTCGGCGTCAGTCATCTGAAACAAATCAGACTGCGGCACGGCACCGGCAATGTTCACTAAGGCGTCGATCCGCCCGAAGCGTCCGAGAGTCTGCGCGACTACCTCTCGTGCCGCGTCTGGGTGCCGGAGATCCGCGGCGACAAGGAGCGGTTGCGCACCGGCGTCTGATACCTGTGCAGCGGTTTTCTCCAGGGCCTCAGCGTTGCGGGCAACGATCACTACGCCAGCGAAGTCGCGGGCCAGGCGCACGGCAGTGGCCTGGCCGATACCACGGCTGGCACCCGTCACAATGGCAATTTGGTTGTTCATCACATGAGTTCCTGATCAGCCCTGGAAGGGACCGTCGACCTCGACCTGGGAAAGGTGCGCAACGGTGTTGACGAGGACCTTGCCAGCCACTGCCATGGCGATGGCGACCACCGCCTCGCGACCGAAACCCGCCGCCTTCAGCGCAGCGACATCGCTGTCGGATACCTGTGTGCGTTTGGCGGCAATGGCGTCGGCGAACTGGCGAACCGCCTCGAGTTTCGGATCGCTTAGCGTGCCCCCAGCGCGCATCTCGGACACCAGCTCGGGCGAGGCGCCCAGCTTGCCGGCGAGGGTGGCGTGGACCGAGGCGCCGTAAACGGAAGCGTTTGCATGGCTGGCCGCTGTCATGGCCACTTGCTGCGCGATCGGATCCAGCGAGGTGTCACCCAAGGCTCCCAGCCAACCCAGATAAGCACCCAACACGGCCGGTTCGGCAGCCAGTGCGTAAGTCAGGACGGGCACAAAACCGAACGCCTGCTCCGCCGTCGCAAGGTGTGGTTTGGCAGCGGCGGGCGTGTTGGCCGCATTGAGGGGACCAAACAGGGCCGGGCCCTGCTGCGCATCGATCGTCCGTGCAAGGAACCCGCGAACGATGAGCGCCACCTCGTCCAGATGGCTCTCCAGCGGGAAATGACCGCCGTCGACAAAGCGGACCTCAGCGCTGGGCAGGTCGCGAAGGAACGCTTCAGCACCGGCAGGCAGGAAGAACGGGTCGTTCTTTCCCCACACGGCCAGCGTCGGCGGCTGGTGTTCGCGCAAATAGGCCTGGAAGGCCGGATAGGCCGCCACATTCGACTGATAGTCACCCAGCAGATCGAGCTGGATCTCGTCGTTACCCGGGCGATCCAGGAAGTGCTGGTCGAGCGTGTAGCTTTCCGGAGCGATCAAGCGGGTGTCTGCTTCGCCGTGCTGATACTGGAACTGAGTGGTACCAGCCTGGAGGAAGCCGCGAAGCGCGTCGCGGTTCTCGCGGCTCGGGTCGGCCCAATAGGCCTTGATCGGTGCCCAGCCCTCGCTCAGACCTTCTTCGTAAGCATTGCCGTTCTGGGAGATCAGCGCGGTGACACGGTCGGGGCGAGCGGCGGCCAGACGGAAACCCACCGGAGCGCCGTAGTCGAAGAGATAGAGCGCGTAATGCTCGAGGCCTACCGCGTCGGTGAAGCTGGCGACGACGTCGGCCAGGTGATCGAAGGTGTAGCCGAACGCTTTAGCTTCCGGCGCGTCGGAGAACCCAAACCCCGGCAGATCCGGCGCAATCACCCGGTACTTCGTCGACAGCCGCTCGATCAGGCCGCGGTAGTGGTGGCTGGAGCTCGGAAAGCCATGGAGCAGCAACACCGCCGGAGCGTCCTTGGGACCGGCTTCGCGGTAGAACACGTTCAGCGGGGCGCCCGTCTTCAGGTCGTTGACGGAAACGGTGGCGTGGGTGGTGGGAGTGCGCATGGTCGGATCCTCGAATGGTGGTTTGGGTCGGCAGGTAGTTCCTGTACCGAACGATCGATACACTAATAATCGCAGAACGGTATGTCAAGCATTGTTTTTAGCTTTCGTCGACGCTACTTTGATCTGAACCGAACGATCCGTTCACTTAAGGAACTGCACTCATGCGCCCTGCTCAGCCACCCAGCGATCAGTTGCTCGACAGCCTGTTCGGGGTGTTCCGCGAACATGGGTTCGAAGGCGCCTCGCTCAGCGATCTATCGCGAGCGACCGGGCTGGGACGATCGAGCCTTTATCACTACTTCCCCGAGGGGAAGGAGCAGATGGCGCAGGCTGTCCTTGAGCGGGCTCAAAGCGTGATCGACAGCCAGGTGAGGGACATCGCCTTTTCGGCAGACCCCCTGAAGACGCGTGTCCGAAAGATCGTCGCCACGCTTGATCAGATCTACACCGGAGGCAGGTCCGCGTGTCTACTGGGGCGCCTCGCGACTTCCTCCATTGGCGCACCGGCCAAAGCGCATCTGCAGCTGGCCTTCGACCACTGGATCGTGGCTGTTGCGAAGCTGGCCGACGACAGCGGAATGCCTTCCGATCGAGTCCGGGCCTTCGCCGAAGACTGGGTCGCTCGCATCCAGGGAGCACTTTTGCTTCAGGCGGCGAGCGGTGACCTCGGTCCTTATAACCGGGCTATGGACGCGCTCCAGGACCTGGCACGCGAGCCGTCCGCGGTCAGAATTCCGCTGTGAGAGAACGGCGCAGCGCGGTGAGCTGGGCGCGAAAGCGCCTGGCAGCATCTGCGTCCAATCCAGAGGCGTGATCGATCTGGATCTGTACGGCGAGGGCGCGCTCATGAAGCGCGCGGCCTGCCTCGGTAAGGGTGACGATGACGACCCGCTGGTCGGCCTCAGCGCGCCGACGCTGGAGTAGCCCCGCGGCCTGCAATCGTTTGAGCAGTGGGGTTGTCGTTCCCGAGTCCAGGCACATGCGCTCGCCTACGGCACCAACGGTCACGCCGTCAGCCTCCCAAAGCACACACATCACGAGGTATTGGGGGTAGGTCAAATTCAGCGGTTCAAGCAGCGACTGGTAGCGCTTGTTGAATCCCAGGCCGGCCGCATAGACCGCAAAGGACAGTAGTTCGTCAATCATGAGGTGATGTCCTGGGCGCGGTCACGCGGTGTGGAGCGTCTCGGACGCAACGGGAAAATCGATAGCTGTCTTAGCTACCTCGTTTAGGTAGTTAAGGAAGGTGTTCTGCGCGATCAGCGCGATGATCTCGACGATCTGAGCGTCGTCGAATCCAGCCATTCGGACCGCGTTGATGTCCGCGTCGGTAACACGGCCTCGCTTGCGAACAACCTTGCCGGCGAACCTGACCACGGCTTGCGCGCCTGGATCTTTGGAACTGCCCGCACGGTTGAGCGCAACTTCGTCGGGCGGGAGATTCGCGAAGTTGGTGGCTAGATAACTATGTGCAGAAACGCAGTACTGGCTGCCGTTGGCTTGTGCGACGGCTAACGCGATCCGCGCCCGCATTTTCGGGTCCAGCACTTTGGCCAGGCCGTCTTGAAAGGCAACATACGCACTCATGGCCGGCGGACTGTTGCTGACCAGGCGAGCGTACTTCGGCACCACGCCAAGCCGCCCGTAGATGCGGTCGAGTAGCGGTTTGCTTTCATCAGGCGCACCGTCACGCGTGGGAATACGCAAGCGAGACATGAGGAATCCTCCTGCAGTTGGCCGACGAAGGGTTGGCAGAGGGAGGGGCCTGAATGCCCCTCCCTCTGTCGAGGGCGATCAAGCAACCTTCTTCGTCTGCAGCGCCGGGAACTCGGCGTCGATGTCCGTCTTGAAAGTGTTGTTGAAGATGTTGGTGATGAAGCTGAAGGCAGTCTCGGCAACGATGTCGATCACCTGCGCGTCGCTGAAGCCAGCGTCGCGAACCGCCTGGACGTCGGCGTCATCAATATGACCGCGGGACTTGGCGACCTTGTAGGCGAACTGCAGGGCCACGTCAGCTTGCGGGTCGGTCGAGTGGCCGGTCCGGTTGAGCTCCATGTCTTCTGCCGTCAGGCCCTGGAGCTTGCCGCCCAGGTAGGTGTGGGCCGAAAGGCAGTAGTTGCAGCCGTTGACCTCGGCCGTCATGACGTGGATGCGTTCGCGGGTCTTGTGACCAAGCGTCTTACCGAGGGCCGCATGCATGGACGCGATGGCGCCAAGAGCATCGGGGGACTGCGAGATCAGGGCGAAGAAGTTGGGCACCAGGCCCAGCGCCTTGACGTAGTTCTGCAGGATCGGCTGCGATTTGGCCGGGGCTTCTTCGATCGTGGGGATGGAAAGACGTGCCATGGAAGTTCTCCTGATGATCCGTGCCGGAGCGGCTCGGTGGAGAAATCATGCGCGGTTGCATAAGAAAGAATAATACATTCTAAAAGTAAACGTACCTTTTAGAATATGAAACAGTCAGTCGAACATAGCCAGCTGGGTTCGTAGGCGGTCTGCGGCGAATTCCAGGAACACCCGCATCTTCAAGGGCATGGCATCCCGCGACGCTCTGACCAGGTGCACCGGAATGGGCGCTACCTCGAACTCGCGGAGCACGCGCGTGAGCGTGCCCAGGCGCAAGTGCGCTTCACAGTGGTAGCGGTAGATCCGGGTGAAACCCGTTCGCCGGACGGCCGCCTGCACCGCGCCTTCGGCGGTGGAGACCGAGAGGCGTGGGACGATGTCCACACCGAAGCCTGGCCCTTCGTTGGGCTCGCGGAACGACCACGTCGTCGTGGCCGGGCCGGCGAAGATCACGCAGGGAAGGGCCTGGAGGTCGTTGGGGTGCTTCGGCACGCCATGGGCCGCGACGAGGTCGGGCGAAGCGCAGACCAGGGTTTCCATGAAACCCACCCGGGTGGCGACCATGTTGCTGTCGGGTAGGGCCCCCAGGCGAATGGCCATGTCCACCCGGTCATCCAGGAAGTGCAGATTTCTGTCCGAAAGCATCAGCTGGACGTTGATCTCGGGATACATGGCCAGAAAGTCGGTCACAAGCGGCAGGAGGTAGAGCTGCCCAAAGTTGACCGGTGCGGTCAGGACGAGTTGGCCGCGCGGCGTTGAGTATTCCCCGGACGCCGCTCGCTCGACATCATCGAGCTGCTCGAGGACACGTCGAGCGCCTTCGACGTACTTTTCGCCAGAATCCGTCAGCGTCAACTTCCGGGTTGAGCGTTGCATGAGCTTGGTGCCCAGGTGCGCTTCCAGCTCGCTGACTTTTCGACTGATCGAGGGCAGGGACATATTCAGCGCCTTGGCGGCCGCCGTCAGACTTCCTTTGTCTGCCACGAGCAAAACGATGGACATGGCTTCCAGTCGGTCCATGATTGCTTCACCTGATGAAAGATTGCAGTGGGGTCCCGGGAGGTTATTGCGGCGACGGAAACAGCGCAAGGCGGCACCGCTTCCACTCAATCCTGGACGGATTCTCATAGTCGGTACAGGCAAATTCCCATAGTCGATTCACTCTCAGTCGGAAGCGGGAGTGCCGGCAAATCGCGAATACTTCGACCGATATACCGATATACCGAAAGGTCGAGTGTTGTCGCGGGGTCGAGGAGGGAGCCGCAGCCGCAGCGAAGGCCGTTGGCCCGGTATGGAGCTAAACCACGTAGACCAAGGCCGCAACGCCCTTGACCCAGCCAAGCTGCAGCGCGGGGCAGGGGAGCCGCTAGGCATGAACCCGGGAAGGCAGTCGTGCCCGGGGCGACGTCGCCTACGTGTGCAGCACCGGAGGAGAGGGGGAGCGCGGAGATTCCACCGGACTCAGCCGCCTTCCCCTTCCTTTCCGATCCCGTTCTTAGCCTCGTTGGAGTTGTTCCCAACCTGCGCGACTCAGTTGCCAAAAGCCGTCGGCGGCCAGCGTTACTAAGCCGTGGGCACGCAGGCCACGGCATGCCTCGTCTGAGAGGGGCGACATAGCGAGACGGGCTGTGTCACTCAGCTTCAGCAGAGCGTCTTTCTCGTCCCAGGTAATCCCGGTCCACATAAGCTTTCCTCTTTTACCTGGCTCAGGTGTGACAGCTATCCGGTGTCGAAGCGGTGAACCTTGGCGTGAAGCCGCCTCGGTAGGCGCCAATTACCATGCGTATTCGGCAAGAATAGAATGGCGAAGGCATCCAAGCAGGCCCATGCACCGTAACCCCCGGCACCACATGCCGCCGGAGTGCCCGAATGCACACCCAAAGGACCCGACACGCAAAGCTGGCCCAAATCCTCGAGCAACTGGAGAGTGAAGGCTTCTTCAGTCGGGAATCCCAAGCACTCTACCTTGGCGGAGCCGTCACCGCGGGGCCGCCTGGAGTCGATGCTGGCAGGGGCCGACATTCCGGCGTTGTTTGCTAGCCGCATCGAGCACGTCATGTTCAAACCGAAGGGATGGATGAGCGCGCCGCATACGGCTGATACCCCCGAGCGTGAAGAGAGCTGTCACCGCCAGGCCTTTAACGCTTCGAGCGCCACGTCGCCGTAGTCTCTGCCGTACACGAGAGCGCTCGACGCGTCTGAGAATGCGAAGCTGCAGCCCCAGGCGAATACTTCCTAGCCATCCAAGACGAGACGGCCGGTGGGAACGAAGCCCGTCCCCACAGGATCCACTTCGTAGAACATAAGGAAATCGACGTTCATGGCGGTGCCGGCGTTGGTGGGTGTCGGAATATACGGGCGCTCGGACGATGAAGAGGCCTTTGCGGTGGGTCGGAGCAGGTCGGCGCGCCACCCCATTGGCGCAACCGAACGTCATGGCCGAGCTGCGGAACCGCAGAAGAATGCCTCCGGCGTAAAGCGCCGTTAAACTACGCCGATGAATTCCAACGCCGACGCCATCCTCACCCATGCTGCGGTCGTCCAAGAGGCCGCTGCGGCTAGCGACGCACTTCTCACCGGTGATGTCGACGAAGCGCGGTTTCGGATACACCTACTGGTGGCGAAGGCGGACATCGCCGGATTTGAACAGGTATCGCGCGCGGCGGCGCTGCTTCTGGCCAGACTCGGGGCGCCGGGAAATGTACCGGGCACAGGCTATGGGGCTTGCCTGATCAAGCTGGCCGACGAGCTGGATTCGGCGTCGCCATTGACCAGGGAAGCGCGGCACCGGCAGGTGTTAAAAAGAGGGGCACCGTGGGCCAGTGGTGACGGTGCCCCCGGGCTGCCCGACGTCGGCAGATGAGGTCCTTACTGGGGAGAATCCAGCCGGACGAAGCGGAGTCCGGCTGACGATCGGATATTGCACCGAAAGGCGTCATC
Organism: Luteibacter sp. HA06; assembly: GCF_054061215.1. NCBI lineage: Bacteria > Pseudomonadati > Pseudomonadota > Gammaproteobacteria > Lysobacterales > Rhodanobacteraceae > Luteibacter > Luteibacter sp. HA06. The sequence continues at coordinate 4,878,546 of NZ_JBSSDZ010000001.1, read as the reverse complement.
TAAGGCGCGTCGGGCCGTGAAAGCTTCGCGACAGACTTAAATGCAACGGCGTTAAGTAAGGTGAAAGGAATTTCACGGTCCTGCTCCGACGTTGCTAACGCGGCAGGTAGAAACTCCTCCCACGGTTCCCGCTGGGGCCGTGCCGCCGCGTCGTGCGCTCCCTCCGCACGACCCGGCGGCTCTAATGGGGAGTAGCGGAAAGGGAGTATCCAGTGACGTTTCTGCCGCCGGTAAGCGAGCTCTCCTACGAACGGGTTGATCAAGGCGAAGCCTGGAGCGCGGCCCACCCGGTGGCGATCATTATCGAGCCTCAACCGGATCTGGCCCATACCATCCAAGACGCGATCGCACAGCTAGGATTTGAGTCGTTAGTGGCCACGACCCATGCGGGTGCGGCCGTCCTCGCTGTCGGCCGCCGTCCTGCTCTGATGGTCGTCTGCGTTCCCGCACCCGGCGACATGCTTGAGGGCGCGTATCTTTCAAGGAGCCGTCAGGAGTGGGGCGAGATCGCGACCGTGCTGCTTCTGTCTGACCACGGCGAACTTCACGATGGGGCGCCTGACCACGCCGTCACCTTGTTGAAGCCCTTTACGTGTGCCGAGCTGATGCTCTCTGTCGATACTGCGCTCAGGTCGGCCCACCGCCGATCCGCCGGGATCAGGTCGTAGACCTCGTACTCGATCCAGAAAGTGCCAGTGCCTGATGTGTCGGTCACTGCGGAGGCTTTCTTCGGATAAGCTCCGCTTGTACATCCGCGGCTCGATTTCCCACCCGGCTTACCGCGGCAACGATGTCGTCTGGCGTGGAACCAAGCACCAAAGCCCACAGCTCCACGTCGCTGCTGTCGCCGACGGATATGAGCCGCATCGCGTCACGTTCTTCGTTCCATTCGCTGCGCATATGGCCCTCACGTTGAGCGAGAGAAATACAGGCGCGAACGTCGAAGATTCGTGAGAGGCCGACCCGGGAACTGACGGCCTACTTGTCGACGTCATCGGCCTCGTCGGAGGGCGAATCCTCGTACTCACGTCCCTGGCGGGCTTCGGCGGCGCGCCGGATGTAGTGTCCGCGAATGGCGTCCAGAGATTTCTCGTCTAGTTCCTCGAGATCCAGGAGCACGGCGTTCGCGCCGTTCACTGCGTTGATAAGCTCATCGAGCTTGATCTGCATGGCTTCCGTATCGCGGTTTTGCGTGTTCTGTATGAGGAACACCATCAGAAACGTCACGATCGTCGTGCCGGTGTTGATCACCAACTGCCACGTGTCTCCGAACCCGAATACCGGCCCGCTCGCTGCCCAAATCACGACAATTCCCGCAGCTGCAGCGAACGTCGCTGGCTTTCCTGCAGCTTTGGCGACGGACATCGCCATGCGGGTGAAGAAACTCTGCTTGCTTTCGTTAGCCATAGCATCCTCCTCTTCGGATGACCATAAATGCCTCTCTCGTCGCCTCAGCTACGGGCCACAGGGGGCCACTCAACAGTGGTTCAACCACAGGGAGGCCGAGGAAACACACATCGTCGTCTTCGCGCGGTCCGTCTACGGAGAACCTGGTCCGACCGACTATTTCGTTCTTCCACGGATGCTGTTCCCAACCTGGCTGAAGTGCTTCTACATGCACAACGGGCCTCTCGTTGAAGGCTGCAGGTATCCCTCACTGGTCGTGCTGAAAGACCTCTCTTGCTTGTCCCAGATGGAGGCGCAGTTGTGTGGGTGACCCGGTCAGAGGAGAGTGGGTGCGGCGGCAGGAGGCTGAGACCCTGAAGGATGAGGCACGAAATGCGGAGACCCGTTTTCATGCTGTGACCAAGTCCTTCGATGCCCTGTTGGCCGATACACGGGCGACGGGAATGCTCAGACGACACGGTATTCGTGGAGTTGCGCTGAGGCGTTCGTCCAAGTTTCCCGAGAATGGGAGCGCAGAATGCCAGGCCGTGCATGAAGGCGTCGTCCTTGCGAAGGTGGTTGCCCGAGTGCTCTCCGACGGCGAACTGACACGGTGGTTGTCTTGTCACCACCTCAAAGAGCTCGCCGCACTGCATGCGGCGCGCAGTCAGGAGCGCTAGGGCTACGGCCGGCCCATCGGCAGCTGGGGCGGCAATACCGACAACCATAACTTGGCTTTTTTGTTGCAATCCTTCGTGGATTGCCATCAATAAAATTTGATGGCAGGGCGCTTCCATTCCGTTTCGCCTGTATGTGTGCAGCGCAATGGAATCGCTGCGTTATGGCTACCGATTGAGTGGAGGTTAGAGAGTGAGAGAGGACGAGCGCGACGACTCGCCGGCCGAGTTCCAGCTATCACGACGCAAGATTCTGCTCGGTGGCACATGGCTGATTGCCGCGACGCTCTTGAATCTTCCTGATGCAATACGAAGCATGCCAGCCGAAGGAACTCCATACGGGAAGACGTTTATGGAGCTTTCGCGCCTTTTGATCAATCACGTCCTCAGCGATGACGTCGGCCTACGGCTCGCTGCGGCGATGCTCAGGATGAATCCGGAGCTACCGGCGGCGACGGATCGACTATTGGCCATTGCGCATAGCCAGAACGCGAGGGTGGTGGAGGACTTCTTCGAAGTCATTCCCGAAGGCAGGCTTAAGGATGCGGCCCATTCGATGATTGCGGCCTGGTATATGGGCGTCATTGTCGACATCCCTGAGGCTGAGGTGTTTGCCTATGAGGAGGCACTCATGTTCAAACCGACCATCGATGTGATGACCATTCCGACGTACGCGATTTCAGGCCCGAACGGTTGGAGCGCTGAAGCGCCACCGTTGACTTACATGCCGAAGTTTTAGGCCGAGAACCTGCAAATGTCTGTAGTAGCGAAAGCGGATGTCATCGTAGTCGGCACGGGCGTTGTTGGCGCCATCGTGGCGGAAGAACTCCTGGACGCTGGGCTGTCCGTGCTCATGCTCGAGGCAGGGCCACGGGTTGAGCGTTGGCAAATCGTTGAGCGGTACCGGAATCTGCCCCCGTCATCGAGGCTTCATTTCAACGCCGCCTATCCTCCTTCGCCTTGGGCTCCCCACATGGAGTCTCTTGAGCAGGGACAGGAGCACGAATACTTGCAACTGACCGGGCCAAACGCCCGGGCGTATCAGCAAGGCTATGTCCGATACGCAGGTGGAGCGACCTGGCACTGGGCGGGCATTTGTTGGCGCCTCACGCCTGATGATATGCGTCTGAAGACGCTTTATGGCGTAGGACGCGACTGGGACTTCGACTATCAGACCCTGGAGCCTTACTACACGCGCGCCGAGTATAAGCTCGGCGTCTGCGGTCCGTCCGAGGCCGAGCTGCAGTGGCCACCGCTTCGATCCAAACCTTATCCCATGGGCCGCCTGCCGTTTGGTCCCGGTGAGCAGCGCTTTACCGATGCAGCAGCGTCGATCGGACTGCGCAATCATCCGGCGGCTCAAGCTCGAAACAGTGGCATCGCCTACGATGGCCGACCACCCTGCTGTGGGAACAACAACTGCATTCCTGTCTGTCCGGTGGCCGCAAAATACGACGCTGCCAGCGCGCTTCCCAAGATCGAAGCCAAGCGTGGCAGGATCCTTGCGAACGCGGTCGCGTACAAGCTCGAGACCGACGGGCGAAACCAGATCCAGGCTGTCCACTACTACGACTCTAACAAAGTATCCCACCGTGTGACCGCGCGGGCTTTCGTCCTGGCGTGCAATGGCATTGAGACGCCCAAGCTGCTACTGATGTCGCAGGACAATCGCAATCCCCGCGGTGTGGCCAATAGCTCCGACCAAGTAGGACGCAACATGATGGACCAGCCCAAGCTCGTAGCGGAGCTAGAACTGGCGGAACCTGCATGGACCGGCGTCGGACCCGTACAGGGCAGCAGCATCATGGAGACATCCCAAGGCGACTTCCGCGCAAAGCACGGAGGTGCGCTATTTCGATTCAACAATATGGCGCGCAGCCGCATCGGAGCCGTGGCCGCCCTGAAAAAAGGCCTCGTCGGAAAGGCGCTTGATCGGGAGATTCGACGCGTGTCGGCTTGCACGGCTGAGATAGCCATCGAGCACGAGTTGCTTCCGATGCCTGACAACCGCCTGACGCTCTCAGCAAAGACCGACTGGTTGGGCCTGCCTAAGCCGAATATCTACTACGACGTGGGTGACTACGTTCGTGAGTCGGCGGCTTCGTATTCCGTTCCCATCGCCAGACGCCTGGCGGTCGCTCTCGGCGCCAAGCAAGCGGAGATAAGCACCGAGTTCACGCAGAGCGACCACATCATGGGCGGCACGATAATGGGGCGCGATTCGGGCAAGTCCGTGGTCGACCTCGATTGCCGGGCGCATGACCATCAGAATCTGTTTCTGCCGGGCGGCGGCGCCATGACGACTGGGGGCTGCGGAAACAGCACACTGACAATGGCTGCCCTGGCGTTCAAGGCGGCGGACGCGATCATCGATCAGCTAAGGACAGGCTGACGATGGAACGCTCATCCCTCGTCATAATGGCGTTCATCGGTCTCCTCGGTCTTGGATGCACCGCGAGTCGTGCAGCCGATGATCCGGCCGAGCGCGACGCGATCGAAAGAGGAAAGTACATCGCCACGGCAGCCGACTGCGCCGCCTGCCATACGGCGAAAGGTGGAAAGGCCTATGCGGGGGGCATGGGCATCAGGTCTCCTGTCGGAACGATGTATGCGAGCAACATCACGCCATCGAAGCAGTTTGGCATCGGCCAATACACCGAGAAGCAATTCTCTGATGCCGTGCGTCATGGCATTCGGCGCGACGGCCGCAACCTTTATCCGGGCATGCCGTACACGTCCTACGCACTGCTGACTGACGAGGACATTCACTTCCTGTATGTCTACGTCATGCAGGGCATCGCACCGGTCGACGAACCGGCGCCTGAGACCGACCTTCCGTTCCCGATGAACCTGCGCGCCTCGATGGCGGGGTGGAATCTCCTCTTTCTGACTTCGCACCCGTACGTTCCCGATACATCGAGGTCCGCCCAGTGGAACCGGGGCCGATACCTTGCCGAGGGCGCTGCGCATTGCAGTACGTGCCATTCGCCGCGCGGTTTGCTTATGCAGGAAGAAACAGACAGCGCGTTGAGTGGCGGCTCCGTCGGCCCTTGGTATGCACCAAACATTACCTCTGACCCCATAAGCGGCATTGGTCTGTGGCAACACGCTGAGCTTGTGCAGTACTTGCGTTCGGGACACGTCGACCGCAAGGCGCAGGCGGCTGGCAGTATGGGTGAAGCGGTGGAGCACAGCTTCCAACATTTATCTGACGACGATTTAGATGACATAGCGATCTACATTCAGACCGTCCCGGGTGTCCGTGACGCGAATGAGGATGTCTCGCGCTTCCAGCGCGGGGCCGCCAAGTCAAACGTTGCAGCATTTCGTGGCATGGACCCCAGCGAAAAATCATCCGGCGCGCAGCTGTTTCAAGGCAACTGTGCCAGCTGTCATATCTACAGCGGCCAGGGGACTCGTGACGGGTATTACCCTAGCCTGTTTCATAACTCGGCGACCGGACTCTCCAAGCCAACGAACCTGATCGCGACAATCTTGAACGGTGTGGATCGTACAACCGGAGGCGGTCAGGTTTACATGCCGGCATTCGGTGGCAACCCGAATGACCTGAATGTCTTATCCGATGCGCAGATCGCAGCGCTTGCTAACTATGTCCTCTCCACGTACGGAAACGGTGATCCCTCGGTGACCGCGAATGACGTGGCGATCGTTCGCCAAGGAGGACCCACGTCGCACTTGGTGGCGGTGGCCCGTGTCGGTATGACAGTGGCCGCCCTGGCGGTTGCCGGTGCCATCGCTCTGTTGGTTCGGCGCCGCCGGCGCCGTATGCGCCAAAGGTGAAAAACATGCAACGAGCTAAGCCAACAGTCTCACCGCGTACCCCGAAGCCGGTGGCTGCGAGCTGGCGCAGACGCGTCGCCGCAAGCGCCCTCCTTCTACTTATATCCAACGCGTCAGCTACGAAAAGCGAAGCGGGTAAGCAGGTGGTTACCGGCACCACAGCCGTTCACGCGTTCAAGCTGTTCACGGGTCCCGATAACGTTTCGCACGTACTCGAGGGTAACATCGACCTGTCCAAGCGCACCAAAGTTACAGCGCTCCACTTCAAGGAGTCGGCGCCACATGCTTCGCTTGACTGGCATAACGATCCCGAGCCGCAGTACGTCATCACGCTAAGCGGAACGCTGCAGTTCGAGACTCGATCGGGGGAAACCTTCGTCCTGCGGCCGGGGGATGTGTTGGTTGCCGAAGACCATACCGGGAGCGGCCACAAGTGGCGATTGATCGATGATCAGCCCTGGCGCCGCGGCTACGTTGTACTGGATCCCGGCGAAAAGGACTCTTTCGTACCGAACTCTCCGAGCCGTCAGAAGCTCCTGCCCTGATAGCAGATGCTATTTGACCGTCTTCACCGGTCTTGTTCTTCGCCGCGTACCGGTGAATGGCCGCCGGGTGATTGGCCGTCGAGTGCTCTGGTGTGATCAAAAATCGACGGTAATGTCCATGTGAGCAGGGATCGCCTCTGCCCACCCCCCGCGCCTGCGCCGAACTCTTCCCCATCTGAATTGGAAACTTCATGAATCGTCGAGACGTACTTAAATCCGGCGTCACTGCGTCACTGGCCATGGCCAGTGCCTCTGCCCTTGCCGTCGCCACGTCCCCAGTCGTTCCACCCCCATCCCGCCTAGTTCCCCGTAAAGAAACCGATAGCCTGGGCGAAGTGGATGTTGCCAGCGAAAAGCTGTGGGGCGCCCAAACGCAACGCTCACTGGAGCATTTCGACATCGGAATCGATCTGATGCCGCGGGAAATGATTTCCTCGTATGCATACCTAAAGAAGGCGGCCGCCATCGCCAACCACAAGTCGGGGCGGCTGAAGGACGAGCAATTCGGTCTGATCCTCAAAGCGTGCGATGAGATCCTCGCTGGCCAGCATAGCGACATGTTCCCCCTCCATGTCTGGATGACTGGCTCTGGCACACAGTTCAACATGAACGTAAACGAGGTCATCTCGAACCGCTGCTGCCAGTTAGCGGGTACGCCGCTCGGGAGCAAACAACCCGTTCATCCCAATGATCATGTGAACATGGCGCAATCGTCCAACGACACGTTTCCGTCGGCGATGAACATCGCCGTCGCGATGAGCGTGAAGAAGCGACTAATGCCATCAATCGATGCGTTGGCCAGGGCCATCGGCGACAAAGCTGTTGCGTGGAAAGACATAGTGAAGGTGGGGCGAACCCACATGCAGGATGCCACCCCGATAACGCTCGGCCAAGAATGGTCCGGCTACGCTGCCATGCTCAGCGATAACTTGATCCGTCTGGATGATGCACTGAAAGGCATCTATCGCCTGGCCATTGGCGGAACTGCGGTTGGCACCGGAATCAATTCAACACCGGACTTCGGCCCGGCGGCGGCGGCGGAAATATCGACTCTCACCGGCCTCACTTTTGTGAGCGCACCGAATAAATTCGCTGTACAGGGCGCACACGACGACCTGGTTCAGATGTCCGGGACACTCAGGACGCTAGCTGTATCGCTATTCAAGATCGGTAATGATATTCGACTGATGTCTTGCGGCCCCCGAGCCGGCTTTGCCGAACTCATCATTCCCGAGAACGAGCCTGGCTCGTCCATCATGCCCGGGAAAGTCAACCCGACGCAGGCCGAGGCACTGACCATGTGCGCAGTGCAGGCCATGGGCAACGACGTTACGACGGGATTCGCCGGCGCATCGGGTTACCTCGAGATGAACGTCTACAAGCCGGTGATGGTGTATGACATCACGCATACCGTTCGCCTGCTCACCGATAGCACGACGAACTTCCGTAAATACCTGGTCGAAGGCACTAAGCCGAACGAAAAAAAAATCAAGGTGTACGTCGATCGCTCTTTGATGCTTGTGACCGCACTCTCGCCAGTCATTGGGTATGACAAGGCTTCAAAAATCGCCCACTATGCCAACGATAACGACACAACCCTCAAAGAGGCGGCATTGAAGCTCGGTTACGTTTCAGAAGCCGAGTTCGACCGTATCGTCGTACCTTTAAAGATGGTCACGGCATCCATCGCCACTGGAGGCGACTGAGCGAACCGCTATTGGCCAGCGACCATCTGATTGCAGTGCCGGGCTCACGTACACGTGCCACGGATGGCACCCTCCTTCCGTGCAACTGCCATCTGCGGCACGACTTTATGCCACTCGGCACCGATGTTGCGCTTTCTACGGAATCTTTCTCCACCGCTCCCGCGAAGGAAATCAGAAATCAGCGAAAGAGTTCCTGCTCCTGCTCAAACATCGCGATGATTTCGTCAGCAATGACCCGGATCGATGCATCCTTCCGGTCGCGCCGGCGGGTCACCAGGTAGACGTCCCTGACTGGCGGCAGCGCACCCAAGTCGCAGATGCGCAGCATGGAATCGCTTCGGCCGATGTAGTGAGGGATGAGCGCCAGGCCTGCGCCTGATCGCGCGGCAATCGATTGAAGGAACTGATCCTTCGCACGGAACGCGACGCGAGCACGGGGAAAGGTCTCGGACATCCATGTTGCTGCGGGTAAATATGCATCCGACTCGTTGAAGCCAATGAGAACAAGGTCGCCACCGGCTTCGAAGGATCGACAAGCCTCATCCGTACCGTAAAACCCATAGCCGACCGTGATCAGCGGGCGGGCGATGATGTCGCCGTCTGTGGGCTTGTCGAACCGGATAGCGATATCCGCCTCGTGACGCTCGAGGCTGACCGACCGAAGGACCGCCGCGAGGTCGATATCGAGCCGCGGGTAACGCATGGCCAGAAGCACGAGGCGCGACGTGAGGAATCCTGACGAAAGCCCCGGCGATGCACTGACCCGCACCAATCCGGCAGGGGAACCATCGGTCATGCCTCGGCCGAGGATCTGGGCTGACTGCTCCATATCGCTTGCAGCCTCCAGCGCATGCGTCCCAGCCGGCGTCAGCACGTAGCCCTCGAGCCGCCGCTCAACGAGCTTCTCTCCGAGACTTTGCTCCAAGGAATGAATCCTGCGCGCCACCGTGGCGTGACTGACAGAGAGCATGCGAGCCGTGGCGGACAGGCTGCCCTGCCGGGCCAGAGCCACAAACACCCGGACGTCTTCCCAGTCGAGGTCTGAACGTTTTTGAACAGCCATTGATTGGATATATCCAATTTTCGAGACCCTTACAGTGCCGTAGATTCTGCCCATCACGCAAGCAAAAAACGGAGCAGAAACATGTCACAAACTAAGAAAGTAGCCATCGTCACCGGTGCATCCCAGGGCATCGGCGAGGGCATCGTCAACGGGTTTCGTGCACGCGGTTATGCCGTGGTTGCCACGTCCCGCTCCATCAAGCCCTCCCCGGATCCGGACCTGGTGACGGTGGCCGGTGATATCGGCGATCCGGAGACGGGCAAGCGCCTGGTTGCGGCGGCGCTCGAGAAGTTCGGTCGCATCGATACCCTGGTGAACAATGCCGGGATCTTCATCGGCAAGCCGTTCGTCGACTACACCGAAGAAGACTATCGGCTGAAGCTGAAGACGAACCTGGACGGGTTTTTCTTCACTACCCAGCAGGTCGCCCCTGTCATGTTGAAACAGGGCAATGGCCACATCGTTCAGATCACGGCGTCGACGGCGGAGTTCGCCAGCTCGCGGGGTCCCGCCTTTATCGCAATGCTGACGAAGGGCGGCATGAACTCCGCCACCAAGAGCCTGGCAATTGAATATGCCACGCGCGGCGTCCGAGTGAACGCCGTGGCACCCGGGGTCATCCGCACCCCCATGCACGATCCGAAGATGGTCGACCAGCTGGCGGCTTTCCACCCGATGAACAAGCTGGGCGAGGTCGAAGACATCGTCCGCGCGGTGCTCTATCTCGAGGATGCGGCCTTCTCCACGGGCGAAATCCTGCACGTCGATGGCGGCTTGATCGCCGGTCGCTGACCTAACCAGGGGCGCGCGCCAGGCGGCCCCACCCTCTTGGAGAACCTTATGCCGATCGTAAACATCCTTGTGACCCGTGAGGGCACCAGCCCGGGTGCAGTCCGCACCACCAGTGAACAAAAGGCAGCCGTCTACAAAGGAGTCGCCGACCTACTCTTCGACGTCATGGGCAAGCCGCACGAGGACACCACCGTGCTTTTTCACGAGCATGAGATCGAGGACATCGGGCAGAGCGGCGTGCCGCTGGATGAGTTTCGCATCCAGCGCGCCCGCGAGCGGCAGGCAAAGCCCTGACATCAGACGTGAGCTGCGTCGTTCATGCGTATTGCAGCTACCCGTATGCCCGTCGCGGAATGACCTCATAACTCGGATCGCGGCTCCTGGGCCACCTGGCGCCGACAGAGGACCATAACCGTGTCCATTATATCAGTAGCCAAGAATCTTCCGTCACCACGACGTCCTTGGAAGGGCCGGCACGAGGGCGCGGCTGACTGCCGTGTGCTCAAATCTGATGACTGAGAAAAGCCGCAACCCCCATACATCAGACGAGGGGCCGCGCGGCCGAAGCCCGCGCGGTGCGCTAGCCGATTGGCAATTGCGGGCCGCGATCTCGTGCCTGGCCAATCAGACGTCTCTGAGGCTGGCCGTGCGCGAGGCCACGCGCGCATGCGGGGTATCCCGCGAGCACTTTTCGCGCGCCTTCAAAATCGCGACCGGCATCACCCCAAGTCGATGGCATCTAGAGAAGCGTCTCGATCGGGCAAAGCATCTCATTGCGGAGAATGAGCTATCTCTAGCAGCCATCGCGGTAGATTGCGGCTTTACCGACCAGAGCCACCTTACAAACGCCTTCAAAAGGCTGCGCCACGAGAGCCCTGGCAAGTACCGTCGCTCGCTCGCTGACTAGGCTACCGTGATGGCCGTCGCACGTCTAAGTTGCGGCACGCCGTGAAAGCGCGGCGTGCCGCGGACCATAGGACTCGCGGGTTCAACGACTGCCCGTGTCCGGGCGCCGGCGGCGTAATTGACGAAGTGGATCGCGGCGTCAGCCCTGACCACCGACCCAAGCGGCTACGTGCCGGGAAGCCGAGACGCCAAGTGGTGCAGCGAGGTCAACGAGGGCGGCGCAGTCGCAGCGAAGGCCGTTGGCGCGGGATGGAGCGAAGCGACTGGCACTATCAAAATGCCCGCCAGCTGTGCGAGGACCTCCGGGCGCTCGTCGAGCGAATTTCCCGGGAGCGCCAGGACGTGCAGATGGCCGGCGGCACGGCGGACGCCAACAATTTGGGTGAGAGTTCGTTTCGACGAAACGACTGACCAGGTCGCTTTTCGATCGGCTCTGTCAATGGTAGAAATATTTCGCCCTGTCGCCTATACGACCTCGGGATCCTGATTATGGTTGATGAAGAGATGCGGGAGGCGTGCCGCTGATTAAGTGGCTTACCATTGCGCGCGCTCGCCATTTAGCGCAGCTGTCGTTTTTAGCGAAGATTCCCGGAACAACGGAGTTTACGGCTACTTCGCATCCGGGACGACCGCAGCGACTATCCTTGCGGGGTGACTGTTGGCTTCCCATCCACCAGCTCGAAACGAAACACATAGTCGAGACTGAAGGCGGCATTCTTGCGACTCTGGGAAATATTCCCCTTGCCGTCGTCGAACTCCTCCACGACCGTCATCGGCGAGAATCGCCAGCGGCTTAGCGCATCCCGGCATGCATCAAAGAAAGCGGCGTGATCCGACGTCGAGACACCGTCCATATCCCTTACGTCGGTCACGTGGCCCTGCTCGTCGATAATCGCCTTTGCGTGAACTATGACTGGCGGAAGCTGCCTTTCTATCATTGACCCCGGATACTCCGGCGGGTCGCGAACAAGAGGCTGCGCTCCGAAAGCGTGTTCACTGCGCTTCAGCGCGTAGGTCGCCGAGGCGGCCGCAGGAACGAGCGCGTAACTCACCGCGGCGGCCGTGCCAGGACCGACCGTGGGCGCGGAATCGCGCACGTCGGACCGGCAGCCACCTAAAATCAGGGCGAGAGAGATCATAAAAATTCGCGGGTTGATGGCACTGACGACCTTCACCATGCACGCCCCGACAAACGGTTGGCATCCACCGCAGTTTCAATGCGGTCTTGCCAGTCGGGCATTCGCACTCCCACGACGTACTTTCCAGGGATTAGATACAACACTGGTTCCTCCGCAGGCCGGAACAACAGGAGGCGATCTCCCGGCACCCTGCCTTCGGCACCAATAACCACGGCTGAGACGAGACAACTCCAATCGACGTTTGAAGTCCTGTAGCGCTGGGAAGCATCCAACGGCGTGGTTCTCGATGGCGACGAAGGCAGGCTCACCGAGGAAGCCTCCCTGAGAGGCTTTGCAGGAGACCCGCCGCGGGAACGCGCGCTCGCCCTCCATGCAGTCCAACAACCCTTGAAAAGGGCTCTCCTCGAAGGTAAGGCCGCGATCGAGGAATATGCCACCCGGTTCGTCAAGGAACCGACCGTCTGAATTGATCCGTCGAAGGCACTACCGAGCATCGTCCTCATGGACTAGCCGGGCCGAAACCCACGATGCGCGTCACCGGGGTGTAGCCCATGCGCTCATAAACAGGGTAGCCCGCTTGCGTCGCATGAAGGCAGGTCTTCCGGTGGCCGGTGGCCTCGCTTGCGACCCTCAGCGCGTGCCGTATTGCAGGGGCGGTTATCTCCCAGGTTCACGACGTGAGCTTCGGATAGGGCGAATCCTCCCCCACCGCTGCGGCCAAGTAAGCTGCTAGGCCAATTTTTCGTAGGGAGAGAACTCAACTACGCAGGCGTATTCGGCGAATGCGACGGCCTACGCGTTCGTGAGATCGCGCGGCTGGAGACACGCCCGGTTCACCTTGCCCTTAATGCGCGATCTATTACGCGCGATACAAGTCTGTCCTGTTTGCCAACCCCTAAATGGCCCAACGTGCGACGTGACAACTGAAGGACAGGCAAGAAGCGTATCGGCCCCAAGGCGAGTGCCTACGTCTGCTGTGGAGGTGGCGTCCGTGTTCATGTGAGATAGGCACAAGCGCACCGGCGACGTGCGCCGGTCCGGCCAACATTTCCATGCAGGGGCATGACGTCGGCGAGGTCTCCTCAAGCTGCGAAGCTGATCTAGCGGCTGGCCAGTGAGCCACCGCATGCTGAAGTCTCGATCGATACGAAGCACTGGCTCGTCATGCATTCTCAATATATGCCCTCGGTCGTTCGGACCATCATGGTGAATAACTGATGTGCCTGTTTTGCATCGCCGGCCATGTCGCAAGGCGCCTTCCTCAGCCCCGCATGTTCGATTTCGAGAGGCCTCAGCCACCAATTCCAGGCCGTTTCCTCTGAGCCGAAGAGCCAAACAGCCTGCGCAAAAAGCATGAGCGAGCGGACCACCACGCTGGAATCGGGTGACGGGGCAATCGCCTCAGCGTGAGCCAGCACCCGTTGGCCGAAGGGCCGAGGGCCTGATGTGGCCGCTTGCGCCACTTCGCTTAACGCATCGGCGGGGGCGATTAGGAAGCGGAAGAGGGCGTTAAGTGCCTGCGCATCGTCCGAATCCGGTCGCAGCAGCCTCTCGGCAGCGACGAAGACATCCAATGCATGGCTATGCTCGCGATCGATCATTGCAGCCCCGGTCATGACAGCGATCCTGGCAGTGATACGGATGATGAGCATACGCCCGCTCACGGCTATGAAGGCCCGGGGCGGGGCCCAAGAGGCGGGCGTTAGACATCCGCCGTTTCACTAGATCCGTGCTGCTCGCGAAGTCGCATCTCACCTGAGACTGTTAAGCGAGCGCGCGCCCGGAAAAGACGTAGCTCTGTCCGCGAAATGTATATTATACGAACAAATACAATGAGTTAGTTGATTTCTAGCGCCAGTTGTGGCAGCGTGACGGCAGTAGGGCAGACCGGCGGGCCGATGGACGGCCAGTCCTCCCTAGTCCGGACAAGAAACGAGGGCGCTGCCGATGCAACCCGACTTGGCGCACATGCATCTGGACCTCTATCTCCCGCGAGCACCGATCTTGACGGGGGCAGAAACGGCGCGCCTGCTCGGCTATCCCACGACCGAGGCTCTCTACAAGGCCCACCATCGCGGTCAGCTGCCCTTCCAGCTATTCAGGCTCGCGGGCAGGCGCGGCTGGTTCGCAGCAACCTCGACAGTGAAGCAGTGGCTCGAATCGGCGTTGAACCCGGGCGCCGCAAATCGGGCCCCCTGAGGCCGGCAGCAGGGCCGCCCCACCCTTGGAGGTGAACAACCGAGAGCTACGAACCCACCAAATCACTCACACGACGGATAGCAAAAGGCCCCACCGAGCGCTAACTCGCGGGGCCTCCGGGTTGATCTCGATTGCGAACCGAGTCCACACCGACGCTATTCCTTCGATCCCTCCATGTCAAGCCATTCAAGGCGCCGACACGGGCAACTGTTGCCGAAGCGCAGCGAGGACGATGATGAATATCACCAGTCGGGTGATCCTCTCGGTCTTTTCGAGGAGCGATCTCATTTGCGGCGAACCGGGCATTTGGTCAGAGCGACAAATCTCACGCCGGCCAGGGCTGTGGCGCGCTCCAGCCACTGTGGCCGTTATTAACGTGACATCGCCCAGGCAGGGCGATAACGGAAAGCGCAATCAAACCGGGGCGAACTACGGACGGTTGTTCGACTCGCGCGGGCGTTGTGAATATCCCAACGAACCGTTCCTGGTGCCTTCGATTAGGTGCGGTGTCTCCGGCAGGGAGACAACGCCATGAGCGAGAAATCCCTCAACGGGATCAGTCGGGCGCCTTGGTTCGTGCCAACTGCCGAGGCATGCGGAATCTTTGACACCCGGCTGCAAATCCTGACCGACATCGTCGACGGATCCGATAAGCGTTTGGTAGGAAAGAGCTCCCTAATGAACGTAATCGTGCGCCATCAGTCGTTGAAGAATGGGCAGGCGAGGATGGTCGAGAGTCACACGTGTGAGCTCCTGTTTGCTTATGAACTCGAAATGGACCCGTCTGTTCTGGCCTACGCTTGCCAACCGCCTTGTCGCAGAATTGAACGCGCGAACAAGGCGGGGAAACCACATATTTCGAGCGCGCATCTAGATTTCCTCGTGTTCTACCGGGATAGGATCGAACTGGTCGAGTGCAAGAAGTTAGACTGGCTGGAGCGCAGAGGAGAGCGCGCGGGGTGGGTCGTGAGAGGCGGACGATGGGAGCATGAGCCGTACCAACGCTTCGCCGACCAGTTAGGCCTGTCGTTTCGCGTCTGGACCCCGCCATTCCCGGCAGGCACATATCAGCAGAATCTCGAGATCTGCTACGCAGCTCTGATGGATCGAGATCGCCGAGTCCCACCAACGGTCTCTGATGCCGTATGCAAATCATTAGCTTCCCACTATCTAACGATGTCAACGTTGGTAAGCCAGGTTAGCGGCCTTCAGCCTTGCCACGTACTCTTGCTTCTTGCCACCGGGCGCATCTTCGGATCGCTATCGTCGGCGTCCCTCAACGATCCAGACAACTTTTATCTAGGGCTGGATAGAGAGGTCATGCAATCGCGCGACGAGCTGGTCCTCAAAAGAAACTTCGCCGCATACACAGACGAATTGCCATCGACCGAACTCTCGCGTTCCAGTTGCGTGGGGCGCGAAAAGGCCATTCGAAGGTTGGAGTGGCTCCAGGCGATAGAGCGCGGCGAGAAAACTTGGACACGTCGCGCGAAGGAATTGGCATCCGAGCGAGATCGGGCCATCGCAGCCGGGAGGAACCCGCTAGAAGCGCTATTGCCAGCTTACTACCTGAGCGGCAATCGGGAGGGTCGGCTGGATTCCTTGGTCCGAAAAGAGCTCGAGAACGTCATAGACGAGTGTTGGCTTAGTGGTGCGCTGACGCAGCAAGTCGACCTATTCCACGAGCTCAAGGACCGATGCTCGCAAAAGGGCTTGCCCCATCCAAGCAAGAAAACGCTATGGACGGCATTGCAAAAAATACCGAAGGAGCGCGTAGCGCTTGCGACCGGCGGAAAGCGGGCATTTCACGCCGTACGACCGTCTAGCGACCCGTTGCAGCGCTCAATGCCGCCTTTGGGTTTCGGCCAGGTGATACATGTCGATTCGACCGACGTCGACCTTAGGCATGCGCCGGATCTCCTCGCCCTCGTCCCTGAGGGAAAGGCCAAACTGTATTACGGGGTAGACGGTGGTTCGGGCTGCGCCATGGCGGACGTTTTGATTTTCGGGCCAGCAAGAACGGACGGACTCGCGCTGTTGCATCGTGAATACGTGCGTAGACACGGTCGAGAGCCCGGTATGTACCACTTTGACCGAGGGGCCGAGAACAAAAGTCATTGGGTAAACGAACTATGCGACGGTCATACACATATCCGCTGGTCACCTGCTGGCGGAAGTCAGTACAACGGCCAGGTCGAGCAATGCCTGAAACAGATTAACCATTTCGTATCCCATCGTCTCATCGGCAACACGCAAAGCGACCGAGCAGGACGAGCTGTCGATGGACGGTTTAAGTCGAGAAACAACGCAAAAACCTCCTTTGCCGACATAAGGCGATTGATCGCAGACTACCTTTACACCGACTATCAAAGAACTCCAGGCGAAGACGGCTTCACCCCGGCCGAGCGTCGCGATGAAGCCATCGATCGCTGGGGGTACTTCGGGGCGTCTAGAAAGGTTGACGACGATTTCCTTTTCGAAACGTCCGTACCCATAAAGATTGGGCGCAAGGTGGTTCCCGGCAAAGGTGTGAGGACGGAAGCCGGCTTCTACGTGAGTGACGCGCTTAGCGCGCTCACCTCGCGCGGTAGGCGCGTCGATGACATGCGCGCGGACTCCGAGGATCCATCCTTCATCTACGTGAGGTCAGGCAGGGACATCGTTAAAGCATTTCGAAGCGACGTTCAGAGGTATCTCCACATGTCGTCTCAGGATCGCCTCTTCGAACTGTTGCTGGCTCCTCTCATCCGCTCAGCGAGTCGCTCGGAAAAAGAGGCAATTGGCCTCGAGCGCCACCGTCGCACGAGGCAGCAGAATGCCGAAACAACCGCTCACTGGAACGGTAGGTCGCCGACCTCGGCCGCGACATTCAAAGCCCCAGTGCAGCGGCCGATGACGACCGCCGCCGAGTGGGATGCCGTCGACCAGTATGAGGTGGACGATGAGACTAACTAATCATGCGTTCTATAGTGCGGCGGAGGCATCGCTGCTAGCCGCACTCAACGACGCTATCCCAGGAAGCGTCATTGTCCTGACCGGACCCTCTGGGGTCGGGAAAACGAAGGTCCGTCATGCTGCGATGAGTAAGCCCTGTCAGCGCACGACGACGATCACCTCGGAGTGCGAAGCTGTCGATCAGAACGAGGTGAACGATGAGACTAATTAATCATCCTTCATATAGAACGGCAAAGTCATCGCTGCTTGCCGCATTCGATGAGGCTTCCGCAGGAAGTTTTATCTTCCTGATTGGACCATCTGGAGTCGGGAAGACGGAGGTCCGGCATGCGGCGATGCGTCAGGCATTTGGTCAGCCTGCCGAGTGGGGGCGTGGCCGGCTCCCCATCACCGAGGTGTATGCCTCCCTGCCGCACAATGCATTCTTTAGCAGCCGATCACTGGTCAATGCATTTAGCAAGCAGCTGAACTTCCCGGACCTTCTATGGCTGTCGCGAACCAGAGATAAGTCCGGCGGCATGCTCGATCTCGGTTTGAACGGAGACCAGGCGACCGCATGGTATTCGCTGCGTTCTAGCCAGATGACCGAGGATAAATGCTGGGAAGCGATGTTGCACACCTCTGATGTAAGGGGATGTGACATTTTCTCCATCGAATTTGCGACCGCCCTACTGGTGAACCGTAGGAACAAACTGCCCGCTGATCACATTCAGCACCTCGCCAGTATCGCTGAGCAATGGAAGAAGACATTCCTTCTCACCGGTGTTCCTCGCATAACGGAGCTGTGGGATGTCTTCCACGATTCACGGCGCCGCGTTCTGCCGGTCTGGTTCTACCCCTATAACGAGCGTTTAAGGCGAGGCGACAAACACAAATTCACGGCGATGCTCAAATCATTGCTCGTTGAGCATCCCTATGTGATCACAGCCGACGCGAGGTCGATGGTGGATGAGCTTATGGCCGCTACCGCAGGGCTTTGTGGAGAGGTCGTCAAGTTGTTCTCAAGGGCGAAGGTCCTCGCGGCAGGGGATGGCGTAGCCAAGGTAGGCAGGCGTCATCTTCAGAAGGCTTTCTATGGCACGGGCAGTCTGAAATCTTTGTGGGCAGACGTCGACACGTTCGAGTTGACTGCTGCCGCGGGCGATCCGACAAGCTACCTTGATCATGTTCTCGGCCCACGTCAGAACATCCGTGGGAGCGATGGGGATAGCGCATGATCCCTTGGACGCTCTTGCCACCGTTGAAACTGCGTGGCGTAGGAACCGGAGACGTCGAATCGCTGGAGCACTATCTTGCCCGGCTCGCTTGGGTAACAGGGTTTCGGGCACGAAGCATCCTAACCGTCGCAGCGCCGGACCACTTGGTCGATCGTGCGGTACGAGCAACGCTGTTCACTGCGACCTGCATACCAACTCCGACGGCAGCGGCGCTATCGGGGGGGCTGGAGCGAGTGACAGGCCAAGATGATCTGCATTGCGGGACGTTTCGAAATCTCCGTCACATCCTTGCGCGAACCGCCCTGGGAAGAAATGGAGGCGTACGGCGATGGTGTCCTATGTGCTACGCGAGGTGGGAAGCGGAAACCTCCTACGAGCCGCTATTGTGGCGTGTGGAAGCGGCGACTTACTGTAACTGGCATGGATGTCGCCTCGTGAGCAGCTGCTCTGCGTGCGGATCGTATCAGCGCACTACCGACTATTCCGGTCGACGTCATTGTGGGCGCTGTGGCGAGGCGCTCGCGGGCCGAGGAAGCTTTACAGTACAGGGTCGCTATGAGAAGTGGGCTCAAGATCGGGTGCTGGATCTCTTGAGCCTGTGTGCTGACCCGGAGCAGACAGAGATCCCGCTGAGTTCCTACTCTCAGTTCTGTTCATCCTTCAAGCGTAATCGTGGTGTAGATAGGTTCGACTCAAGGATGGGTCTTTGCTGGGCACCGCCCGTCTACCTCGACAGAATCTTCACGGGAAGGCCGACGACGGTGGCTCATTTAATCGAGTCCTGTGCGATTCAGCGCATCACTTTGCAGGAAATGCTTCTTCGACCGGACGAAGCCGCCTCGTTGCCGATGGTGTTTCCCGGTGAACAGCTCGAGTTCACGGGAGTGGCCGGTGAACGCTATGCCGCGACGGTTCGGCGGTTCAACGCCATGGTCGCTACGCTTATCGCCACGCCGAGATCGACGTACTTGCCCCATGTAAGATGGCTTGCCAGGGCGGTGTATGCCGGAAGAAACATACTCGTCGAGCTTACACCGAGGGTTCACTATGAGTATCTGGCCGAGAGGAAATCACGCTTCGGTGACGCCGCCTTGGCTCATACAGACAGGGCTTTTAGGATGTTTATGTCGCCTGCCTCGCCGTTGCGGACTTTAAAGCGGATATGTAGTCCGTCACGCATCATCGCCCAAGCGGCCTGCGACGCGGGTGTGCCGATCGAATACGCGTATAGCGCGTACGAAGGCGCACGAGCATGGTTGAAGGTTCAGGCGACGTCCCGAGAACCGAAGAAGATGTCGCGAGTGAAAGAGAGTCTAGCGAGAGCTGCAATAGGCCGGGACTGAAAGGCGGGCGATCTTCAGGTGGACGGCTGGGCTAGCCACGAGCGCCGGGATTCCCCCTAAGTGCCAGCATCGTGGAGGTTCTTCTAGCTGATGACGAACAGGCGACTCGCTGGCCACCAATTTCTCCTACTGGTTAACCAGGGCCGCCGCGAGGAACAAGTCCTTCGGCGACGATTCGCGCCGCCCATAAACGTAGAAAATCGATCAGGGATCTCGGGGGCGTAGCTCTGCTGCACAGACAGAATGCCGCGGTGTTTACACTAAAGTGGAAGCGTACAACGGCGCGATTCAGCTGTCCTCTCGCGCCGAGAACGGACTTCATCCGAGCGAAGAAAGTTGTCGAGTACCAGAGCAAGAATTTTCCTCGAAGCCATTTGCGGTAGTCAGAAGAAGCTACGGCTTTGCGAGCGGAACGAAGCGATTCCCTGGACAACTGTGAACCGAGCACGACATCGGCGTAGGAGAACGACACATGTCCCGTTCTCCGCAACACATGCCCTTCCGGAGATAGGGATGCCAGATCATTCAGGCGGACTCTTTCGAAGTCGACGCTCCCACCGCTCAATTTCGCTGCCAGAGCGAGATGAGTCACGGACTTGAGGAGGCGTGCAAAAGTCTCCGCGCCGGAATAGTACAAACTCTTCCATGCAGCGTACCTGTCGTCAGTTACGGACAAGCGAAAAAGATCCTGCCAGACATTGGCGAAGTAATCGTCGTCGACGACGTGGCTCTCAATTGAATAATGATCGGATATATATAGCTGCGGACTCTCGGCGCCATTCTGAAGGAAGTCGTCGAAGTCACGATCGACAAAGAATCCGAGCCTGGCTAAATTCCAGGCCTTTTCGGTGCTCCAACGCAGCATGGACAAAACCGTTTTCTTGCCTGCGCAGTTGACTACATCCACGCGACTCCCGTGAAGACCGAGGTCGCGACGTACATGGGCAAGGTAGAACTCTTGATCGTCGCCGCCCTCGAAACAGCAAATTACGTCTATGTCTCGGTTCCAGTACTTTAGGCGTAACTCATGAAACTTCGCGACGGCCGATCTTCCCGCGTCGATAAGAATATCGACTCGGTTCATCGATGCGGCCTCTGCAACTCTGCGAGGTCTCGTGCGTAACGCAGAAGGTCGTTGTCATAGATGAACGGTGAATGCGTCACAGCCGCCAAGAAGACGCACCTGCCAGAATTCATAATGTCTGGAAGCAGCGTCTGTTGCCATTCCACCGAAAGCGACAGTTCGGGCTCGTCGATGATCAAGGCGTAGCTGTCGGACTCACCAAGGTATATCTGCGCAAATAAGGATACGATTTGCTTCTCACCTGATGATAATCCCTTCATCTCGACAGAACCGCCTCGGTCGAGTTCAAGCGTGAGTTTGTAGCCGACGTCGTCAAACGAGAATTGCTTTGCCTGCAGGTATTTATTGCAGACGTCAATGAATTGACGGAGAGGGACCTCGGCCTTCTTCTGAATTTCGTGAATGCTGACGAGCTTAGAGAAGAAGTGGGCCAGCAGATCCTGATCCGTGTCCAAACCCTGGCGATTTCGGATTCGATAGATGACTTCGAAGACCTTTCTTTTGTCTGCCTCGTCGAGCTGTTTCTCCTCGACGCGACCAAGGATAAGCGTTACTTCGTGGTCTTCCAATTCATAGATCTTATCGCCCGACCACTCTCTCGCCTCGCCGCGGATCACGTCGCGAAGATAGCCGCCCGCGAGATTGTTGAGCTCTACCCGCGACCCCTCCTTGAGGGCCGCCACTTTTGCATTGACGCGGGCCTCGACATCTTCCATGCCGAACTCGACCAACTCAACGTATCCGGCGCGACCGTCTCGCGTAACTCTCGTTCGAACAGCCTTCCTGAAGTCTCCTTCGAGCTCGGGAAAGAGACTTTTAAGATCTTGTTCAATGCGCCTGTATGTGGGTAAGTAGAGCACCTGCGCATCAAACTTCACCAGCCGACTCTCGATTTCCTGCAAGGCCTTGCTGGCATTTCGCTGCTTCTTGCCGGATGGTCTGGCGTAAGAGAGTACCAACCTCTCAAGTGTCAACGGCGACATATCCAACTTTCGCGCCGTCCGGGCGATGTCTTCTCGATTAAGACGTCCAAGCGAAACGTGCCTGAGAAGATCAAGAAACTCTCGCGAGTTCCGCGCCCGGTCAGTAACCGCCAACGGAAACGACTCGAACAAGGATGCTTGGAGCGCGAGGTCGGGTCCGTCGAGCGCACTCCTCTCGATCTCAACGCGCTCGCCAGCGAGGCTGAGTGTCAGCTTTGTGAATTCGTACTCAAGAAGTTTTTGCCACTGCCGGGTGAGGACGAAGTAGAGCATGCTGACGATTGTTGTCTTGCCGAGGCCATTTACGCCGACGAGAATGACTTTCCCATCAGAGATTGGTACGTCGACGTCGACTGCTCCATGGAGTCCGGTAATTGCAAATGAAGTGATCTGTTCCATGGGTTACCCTTTCCGGGTTGGGTGATGAGTGTCGCGCCGTGAAAAAAATATGGCGTGGCTGAGCTTGCGACAGAGCCCGCCCGCATGAGTGGGTCTTCCCTCTTGCCGAATTCTGAGTGACTAGCCGAACAGGTTCTTCGCAGCTTCACCTTGGCTTCCGCGTTCTTTCTGAAACGCTTTTCGGCGGACTTTGGCTTTCCCCAGATTCTCCTTGAAAACGGCTATATCTTCGAGTAGCTCACTCGGATTCGGAATAGGGCGTTGCCTGGCGGCGTTAGTGTCGTGTGCATCGGTAACTTCGCAGCAGCGGTTATACATTCCGGACATACGGTCCCACTCATCCTTCGGATGGCCGATGACCGCTCCGAAGCTGCCCACCGAGACCTCGTCAGTAAATGGACGAACCGTGTTGTTCAAGAACACCTCCCGAACCGCGCGCTCGATGGTGCCGCGAAGCTTGGTATAGCCAACCTTCACTCCTTCCTTGGTTTTTTCGTCCATGTAGTCCCCGGCGTAGGCGGTGAGAGGCTTGACTGACGCTTCTAAGTCATCCAGTCGCGCATCGGTATTCATAGTTTCCCATGTCAGCCCTTCGCTGACGAAGCCCGGTCCTGTGCTTGCCCAAGCAATCGTGCGGTAGGCGACAGGCTGATTCCGGTCGCCGATGGCATGGCTCAGCTCTGTAAGGAACACAGCATCATGCGTAAAAATGACTACGGGACGCTCTGCTGCCAGGGCGACGATGCGATCCGCTATGTGCTGGCGATGATGATGATCGAATGACGTCGAGGGATCATCGAAAACGACGGTCGATTGGTGATCCTGTAAGCGGACCTCGGCCAAGAACAGTGCCAGAGCCATTGCGCGCTGTTCGCCCTCCGAAAGCACTTGGCCGGGGGCGTCATTGCAGTCCTTGACCTTCAAAGTGACCATGGTCTGGCCAACATCCGTACGGCCCTTGATGTCAGGAAGGACTTTTTTGCGGTAGCCGAGGGCGGTCAGCTCTTGTGTCATGACCTTGGCCAACTCGGCTGTAACGTAGGTCCCTGCGAGCTCGGTCATCTTCAGTGACACCTTGCGAGGTGCCAGCGCGTTGTACGCATTCGTCAGGTAGTAATGAAGGTTCGCATCGCGGACGTGTTGTTCGATCTGATTGAGACGAGGGACAAGGCTCTGGCGAGCGACGAGAGCCAACTTTTCGCTGTCGAGAGCGCGTTTTACCTCCGGATCGAGGGAGGCGCGCAGTTCCTTGGCATGAGTGCGGAGTGCCACCGCCTTAATACGTAGGCGAACATCAAGAGCGTCGCCGTCCGGCAGTGGCGCTCGCTTTGGGGACCAGTCCCTCGTGTCGACGCAGGTTGCCACCCAGCGCCTGCGGTCCACCCATGCTTCGAGGGTTTCGACGACAAATGTATGCAGTGCAGGATCTGCGGCTTCGAGCTCAGTTAGCGTGGGGGCGTCCAGTGGAGTCAAGTTCGCCTCCGCAATGGCCGCCATGGTCTCCCTCATCCGGGTCGCTGCTGCCTCCGCATCTGTGGAGGCGGCATCAGCAACGAAGGTCGCAAAGCGGGACAGGCGAGATTTCGCAGATTCATCCAGCGGGCTCTGGCAGAGGACGCAACGCGCTCCGTCGTCAACGTTCGGGTGAGAGTGTTCGGGATAGGCATGTCCGATTGAGAAGGCCTCGGCGGCTTTGAACAACATCTTCCAAACGTCGTTACCCGTGCCGTCGAGCAGTTCGACGTCTGCGTTGTCCTCGCTCTTCTGGAGTCGCTCCTGAGCCAACTTCCAGGCGTCAGCCGTCGCGTTTGCATTTGCTTGGCGCAGTCGGACCTCATCCACCGCCTTATCCGTCACATATCTATGGCTCTTCTGTGCGCTCGCCGCAGCCGTGTCGAGACGATCTGCCAGGCGCTCGGCGGCTCGGGCGTCTGGTTCCGGGTTCATCGTGCCAAGTATCTTTTCGAGTTCGCTAACTCGGGCAATATCCTCAGCAGTGAGTGTTGCAAGGGCGCGTAGGCGGGCGAGGTCTGTGTCTTTGCTAAGGCGACCGAGGATTTCGCCCACTTCATGCTGGCCGTGGAGATCAAGGAAGGCGGCCGCGTTCAGGCGGATTTGCTGTCGCTCCTGGTCAATAGTTCCCTGCATCGACTTCTGTGCGTCTGCAAGGCGGTTGAGATAAGGCAAACCATACGGCTGGTAATCGCTCACGCCTTCTTTAGCCACGTAATCCGCCCCACAGGCGCTGTCATAGACCGCGACGTTCCCCAGCGCGCGGGCGACCACGGCACCCTGGCGCCAGGATGCGGTATGAGTCTCTCCGCCGTTAATGACGAAGGTGATGTCAGCCGACGGCGTCGGCCTTGGTAATCCCACGGTGAACGCATCTGGCAGAACCGGCGCCTTGGTACGGGCTCGGCAAGCGTTCTTCAAGATGCGAGCGTATCCAGACTTTCCGGCGCCGTTCTCTCCGAATAGAACCGTCAGCTTGTCGGGAGCGATATCGACGGCATGGCCGGCCGGAAGGCGGTTGACGTGTTGCAGATTGTCGATACGAAGAAGATGCACGTTTGCCCTCGCACCGACCGCTGGAATGTCGTCCTCGCAAAATACCAAGGGTTGCACAGCCGCAGGTCTCGCAGCGCCGTGCTCTTCCTTGACCATGGCAAGGATCTCACCGAGGTCATCTGGCGACATCGTACGGTTCACGAAGAGTCGCCGGAGGGCATCGCGCTGCCACGAGGGCAGGCCTTCAGACCAAGCTAGGATGTCATCCAGTAGCGCCATCTCACTTGCCCTCGCACGTGACGATCGCTGCCGATGAAGGCTGTTGCCTTTGCTGTCGCATGCTCCCTATCTCCCCTGTCGTCCCCGGGTCCACCGAGTCCATCGAGTCTACTACCGGTCGCGAGCCGGTTCAGGAACTGGGGAAGGGCTGGTGACGGTCAGCCGAGCCTTTCGCCGCAACACGCGCCGACCAGAGGCACTACGTCGCCACAAGTCAGGTGCGGTCGCTTTCCCCTCATGGTCGGCGATGTCATCGATTGCGCGCGACTGCGGCACGTTCAAGGTGGGCGAGCACGGGCTAATTTGTGTTGTTGGATCCGAGGGCCGACTGCGAGGATCGACCATCGTATATTTCTGGGGACGGTCCGTAGTGTTCAGATTGGGCGGCGGGCTAGGTATAACCCTCGAGTTATGAGGCTTGGCGGCCGAATGTCGATTCCCATAGTTGGAGCAGTTGTCCCAACTATGGGAATCCGTCCAATCCCAACAAGAATCTGTCCGATTGCGCCCTGCAAACAACCTCCCTACATTGGTGCAATGCACGCACCAGATCAGGCTGACCTCCTAACCTTGCTCGGTACCGGCCTCGCCGTCATCGGGCCAGACCTTCGCGTGAACTGGCTCAACCCAGCGCTAGGCGAGGTTCTCGACGTCGGCCCCCGCACGGCGGTCGGCCAGCCGCTGCCTGTCCTCATGCGAGAGGCTTCCCTCGCCTCCCAGCTGGAGCGAACCCTCCTCGAACGTCGCCCCTTCAACCTCCGTGGCGTCACCTTCGGCGTCGCCCGGGGTCGGGAAATGACCGCCGACCTGACCATGCAGCCGCTGGACGATGGTCGGTTGCTGGTCGAAGTGCACCCGCTGGCGCCGGAACTCAGCGCGGCGGCTGCCGGCACGCCACTGTCCGCCACCCTGCGCGGCTTCGCCCACGAAGTGAAGAACCCACTGGCTGGCCTTCGGGGCGCCGCGCAGTTGCTGGAACGCCGCGTCGCCGACAACGACCTGCGCCAACTGGCGGGTATGGTCATCGCCGAGGCGGATCGGCTCGCGGCCCTCGCGGACGGACTGCTACGCCACCGCGGCGCGGCCCGCCTCGGCCCGGTCAACATCCACGAACTGCTCGAACGTCTCGAAGGCCTGGTTGGTGCGGAGGCCGATGCCTTGCGCGTCCGCCACGACTACGACCCCAGCCTGCCGGATAGCGTCGGCGATACCGATCGACTGCTCCAGGTGCTGCTCAACCTCACCCGCAACGCCAGCGAAGCGGGCGCCACCGCGATCACGCTGCGCACCCGCGTCGAGCACGGCGCACGCCTCGGCGAACGCACCGTACGCGCGGCGCTACGCGTCGACGTGGTCGACGACGGCCCCGGCGTTCCCGACGAATTGCGTGATTCCCTCTTCCAGCCGCTGGTATCGGGTCGTCCCGATGGCACGGGCCTCGGCCTCGCCTTGTCGCGCGAGATCGCACTCGAACATGGCGGCGACCTGCGTTTCACCAGTCGCCCCGGCGAAACGGTGTTCTCCCTGTACCTTCCGATGGAGCGGCACCATGACTGAAATCTGGATTGCCGATGATGACCGCGGCGTGCGCTTCGTGCTCGCCGAGGCCCTGCGTGACGCGGGCCACACGGTGCGTGAGTTCAGCGCGGGCGATGCCGTGCGTGCTGCGCTGGCGGAAGGCCGGCCCGGCCTGCTCGTGACCGATGTGCGCATGCCCGGCGAAGACGGGTTGCGACTGCTTGAAGATCTCACCCGGCGCAACATCGGTCCGGTGATCGTCATGAGCGCCTATACCGATGTCGCCACTACGGCGGCGGCGTATCGCGCCGGCGCGGCCGACTACCTGGCCAAGCCCTTCGATCTGGATCTGGCGGTCGAAGCGGTGGAACGCACGCTCGCTGCCGCGCACGAAGAAGTCATCGTGCCGGTCGGACGGGTGGACGCACACTCCCTGCTCGGCGAGAGCCCGGCGATGCGCGAGGTATTCCGGCTGATCGGCCGCGTGGCCGCGAGCGATCTCAACGTGCTGATCACCGGCGAAACAGGGACCGGCAAGGAACTCGTCGCCCGTGCACTGCATGAGGAGAGTGCGCGCAGCGGCAAGCCCTACGTCGCGCTGAACACGGCGGCCATTCCCGCTGAGTTGCTCGAAAGCGAACTCTTCGGTCATGAAGCGGGTGCGTTTACTGGCGCACAACGACGCCACGCCGGTCGCTTCGAGCAGGCCGAAGGTGGCACCTTGTTCCTCGATGAAATCGGCGACATGCCGATTGCCTTGCAGACACGTCTGTTGCGCGTACTCGCAGGCGGCGAGTTCTATCGCGTCGGCGGTCGTGAGCTCATGCGCGGTAACGTGCGGATTATCGCCGCGACCCACCAGGACCTGGATGCACGGGTGGCAGCAGGCCTGTTCCGCGCCGATCTGAAGCATCGTCTCGACGTGGTGCGTATCGCACTCCCGTCGGTGCGCCAGCGGCGCGGTGACATTCCGTTGCTGGCGCGGCACTTCCTTGCCCAGGCCGCCGCTGAGCTGAAGCTGCCGCCGAAGCGTTTCTCACGCGGTGCGATGAAGTTGGTCGAGCAGCGCGACTACCCGGGCAATGTGCGCGAACTGGAGAACCTGTGCCGACGGCTCGCCGTCATCGCTCCCGGCTCGGAGATCCTTGCCAGCGATCTCGGCGCGCTGCCGGCGCGGGAAACACGCAGCAGCGAGTGGACCGATGCCTTGCGCATCTGGGCCCAGGACGCGCTCGCGCAGGGCGAAGTGGATGTCCATGCACGCGCACGCGATGCGCTCGACAAGACCTTGCTACAGGCGGCGCTTGTTGCCAACGATGGTCATCGCCAGCATGCCGCGGCCGCGCTCGGCGTTGGCCGCAACACACTGACACGCAAACTCGGCGCCTCGCGCAAGCGGCGCCCTTCCAACGGATAACAGCATGAGCCTTTACATTCGCCGCGCGGCTGTCGATGACGCCGACGCGATCGCTGGCTGGAACATTGCCATGGCGTGGGAAACGGAGAGCAAGGCGCTCGATCCGGCGACCATCGGGCACGGGGTGCGCGCGGTGTTCGATGAGCCCCGGCGTGGGTTCTATCTTATCGCCGAGCTGGACGGCGTCGCCGTGGGTTGCCTGCTAGTCACTTACGAATGGAGTGACTGGCGTTGCGGTGACTTCTGGTGGGTGCAGAGCGTTTACGTTGCGCCTGAGGCGCGGCGGGGCGGTGTGTTTCGTGGCCTTTATGCGCATGTGAAAGCGATGGCAGGCGGGGCTGGCGCTGTGGGCGTGCGGTTGTATGTGGAGACGGAGAACGAGCGGGCGCAGGCGACGTATGCGGGGTTGGGGATGGAGCGGTGTCATTACTACATGTATGAGGCGATGTTGGAATCTTGATATCGCCGCTGAAGCGGCTCCCACAGAGAGCGGCTCCCACACGAGCTACGGGGCTAGCGCTGCTGGACGCGCGGGTCGCCGGTGTCGACGACGGCGATGCGGTCTTCGAATTCACGTGCGGGTACGGCTTTGCCGAAGAGGAAGCCCTGCATTTGCGGGCAGCCGGCGGAGCTCAGGAAGTTGGCCTGTTCCATGCTCTCGACACCCTCGGCGAGCACCTGCTTGTTCATGCCACTGCCCATCGCGATGATGGCGCTGACAATGGCGGCGCTGTCGTTGTCCCACGCGACATCACGGATGAACGTGCGATCGATCTTCAGGGTATCGATGGGGAAGTGCTTGAGGTACGAGAGGCTGCAGTAGCCGGTACCGAAGTCGTCGAGACTCAGCGACACCCCCAGCGACTTGATCCGGTGCAGGAGGTCGGCGATATGGTCGCCGCCTTCCATCACCGTGCGTTCGGTGAGTTCCAGCTCGAGCAGGGTGGGGTGCAGGCCGGTCTCGGCGAGTACGCCACGCAGCGATTCGAAGAAGCGCGTGTGCTGGAACTGAAGCGCCGATACGTTTACCGAGACGGAAAGCGGCCGGTAAAGGCGCGCCCAGATCTCGGCCTGACGACAGGCCTCGCGTAAGGCCCATTCGCCGATAGGCACGATGAGGCCGCAATCTTCCGCCACCGGAATGAACTGCTCCGGCGTATAGATATCCTCGCCATTGACCTGCCAGCGCAACAGCGCCTCCGCACCGACAACGGTGCCCAGGTTCACGTCGACCTTGGGCTGGTAGTGAAGGCTCAGTTCGTTGCGGGCGAGTGCCTTGCGCAGTTCCACTTCGATGCGCACGCGAGCGGTGTTGCGCTCGTTCATGCTCGCATTGAAGAAGCGGTAACCGTTGCGGCCCTGCATCTTCGCTTCGTACATGGCGGTATCGGCATTGCGCAGCAGCGATTCCGCATCGAAGGCATCATCTGGATACACGCTGATGCCGATGCTGAAGCTGATCGCCAGCGCGGACGCGTCGACACCCACCGCTTCACTGCATGCCTCGAGCACGCGCTCGGCGACGGTGGCCGCGTCAGGCGCGCCATCCACATGCGGCAGCAGCGCGACGAATTCGTCGCCGCCAAGCCGGCTCACGGTATCGTCCGGACGAACGGCGGCGCGAATACGTCGTGCCACCTCTTGCAGCAGGGCATCGCCCGCGGCGTGGCCCATGGAATCGTTGATCTGCTTGAAATGATCGATGTCGACGAAAAGCAGGGCGGCACGCTGGTTGCGGCGCGCGGCGACGGTCACCGCGAACTCCATGCGCGATTGCAGCAGTGCGCGATTGGGTAGCCCGGTGAGCGTGTCGTGGTGTGCCAGATGCGCCATCTTCAGCGCGAGGGCACGTGTCTCGCTGACATCGTGGAACACCACCACGCCGCCGACCACGTTGCCGGCGTGATCGTGGATCGGCGCGGCGGAATCCTCGATCGGGCTGTCGAAACCATTGCGGTGCACGAGGATGGCATCGGTGGTCAAGCCGATGATGGTGTTCTTAGTGACCGCCGTGATCAGCGGGTTGGGGATCGGTCGGCGCGTCAGCGGATCGCGCAGCTGGAAGATGTCGTCCATGGGACGGCCCACGGCTTCGTGGCTCGACCAGCCGGTCATCGCCTCGGCGATGGGGTTGAGCGAGGTGACGATGAGGTAGGGGTCCGTGGTGATCACGGCATCACCGATGGATTTCAGCGTGACCTCCGCCAGTTCGCGCTCGCGGAACAGCGCGTCCTCGAAGGCCTTGCGCTCGCTGATGTCCACGACCTGCGAGATGAAGTAGAGCGGCTCGCCGTGCTCGTCGCGCACCAGCGATACCGTGAGCAGCACATGCACCACCTGCCCGTCGCGGCGGAGATAGCGTTTCTCCAGGTTATACGAGGCGCGTTCGCCCGCCAGTATCTTCTGCACCAGCGCGAGATCGGTGGCGAGATCGTCCGGGTGCGTGATGTCCTGGTACGCGGCGGTCAGCAATTCCTGGGTGGTGTAACCGAGCATGGTGCAGAGGGCGTCATTCACCTGCATCCAGCGGCCATCCGGAAGCACCAGTGCCATGCCGATTGCCGCGTGGCGGAACGCTTGCGAGAAGCGCCGTTCGCTCTCTTTCAGGCGTGCTTCGAGCACGTGCCGGCCAGAGATATCGGCAAGCAGGATAGAAACGCCACGAATGCTGCCGTCGTCGGCGATATCCGGTGTAAAGGTTGCCTGGGCGTAGCGCTTACCGTCGTCACGGCGTATCTCGCGGTCGGCGACGATCGGCTCACCGGCAAGCGCAGCCGTGACACCGGGCTCGATGCGCGCATAGATCGCCGGGGAGATCACTTCATTGAGGCGGCGGCCGA
Source organism: Luteibacter sp. HA06 (assembly GCF_054061215.1). Lineage (NCBI taxonomy): Bacteria > Pseudomonadati > Pseudomonadota > Gammaproteobacteria > Lysobacterales > Rhodanobacteraceae > Luteibacter > Luteibacter sp. HA06. Next base: position 4,847,789 of record NZ_JBSSDZ010000001.1, on the reverse strand, counting down.
CAAGGGTCTCGCACTCGATATCCATCCACGCGGCATAGGCTGGGCTGGCGAACCGATAGCGCAGCGATGAATCGACGTAAGCCATCATGGCCGGCGCACGGTCCAGCAGGTAGGCCGCCCAGTCGGTCGGGGAATCGTTTGCGGGTGGAGCGGAAAGGCGCATGCGGTCGCCGAGGGGACGATGGCCCAACTCTAATGCGTCCCCGCGGCGGCGTATATCGAAGGATTCGTGAAACCGTCAGTGAAGTACCGGAGCCGGTGCCGACAGGGCGCCGTCAGCGTCCAGAAGCACCTTGCCCAGGGCATGTAGCTCGGTGGCTGCCGTGTAGCGTTCGACCAGCGTGTCCAGCAGGGGACCAAGCGCGTCGGGCGCGAGCGGATAGCCGTGGGCGAGGATGCGCGCCTTGCCCGCCGATGGCTGGGCGACGGTCACGGCGGCCATGCCAAGGCCTGCTGCCTGGTGCGCGTAGAGCAGCGGCTGCGGCAGCGCGGGATCGGCCTCGGCCATGGCTTCGATGAGATAACCCGCAGTCTGCGCCGGCGCACCTTCGAGATGGAGCGGGACGTGGTGGGCGGCGAGCAGGGCGGCGTACTGCCGCAACTCGAAGATCGTGCCAGCGAACTCGTGGGCGGCGTTGTCCCGCTGGCCACCGGCGCGGGCGAACCATCCGGCCGGACCGGGAATGGCGACACGGCCCTCGGCATAGTGCAGTGGCAGGCCGCGCGAGCCGAGGGCGGTCTCCTCCTTATAAGGAGTGAGCAGCGCGGCTTCGAGCATGGTCCACAAGGGCGCCAGGTTCACGTGCTCGTACTGCACGCAGGTGAGCGCGAGGAGGTCGTCGCGGCTGAGGTAGCGCGCGTGCTCCAGGCGTGCGCCGAGGGTCCGCATGAGAAAATCCGCGGTCTTTGCCCCGGCTTCGCCACGGCCGACCAGTTCCACTTCCATCTTCGCGGTGAGCTCGTCGGCGAGATCCGCCGGTGCAAGCAGCATCCACGGAATGAGGCGCATCGGGCCACCCACGTAGCGCGGATCCGGCACGAGCGGCTGCGCTGGCATGTGTCCCTCATGGGTGCCGAAGGCCACGACGCCGCCGGCGGTAGTCACGCGAGGTACGCGCCGGGCCAGTTCTTCCAGCGTGGCGTAGACGGGGAAGCCCGGGCGCAATAGCTCCACGCCGTCGAACAGGGCGCCGACCAGGGCGAAGCGCGAGGCTTCCACGCCGGGCAGCAAGGTGCGCAGGTCGTCGGCCACCAGGGCGGCCAGGGTCTGCGCTTCATCGCGCGTCAGCTCGAGCCGGCCGGGCATCTCGCCCTCGGCCAGTTCCAGCGCCAGGAGGGCGGGGCAGGCGATCAGCGACTCGTTCACGGCGGGTTTTTCCGAACGGCAAAGGAACGCGATTCTACCATCGGTGCATCTCGGGCTTTCGCCCGAAGGGGATGCGGGTTAGCCTTGCCGATACGCGTTCGTCGGCGATCGTCGGCGTCCGCGATCCCTTCGCCTGCATATCGGGCTTTAGCCCGGCACCCTCTTTCGATCCTGGATTGTCCTTCTAAGAGCATGGAAAAGTCGCAAAAGCGCGTGGGTGTGGTCGGCGGCGTCCGCATTCCCTTCTGCCGCAATAACACCGCCTATGCCGATGTCGGCAATTTCGGTATGTCGGTCAAGGTGCTGGGGTCGCTGGTCGAGAAGTTCGGCCTGCACGGCGCTGAACTGGGTGAGGTCGCCATGGGCGCCGTCATCCGTCACTCGTCGGACTGGAACCTGGCCCGCGAAGCCCTCCTTTCCTCGGGGCTGAAGGCCACCACGCCCGGCATTACCACGGCGCGCGCCTGCGGCACCTCGCTGGACAACGCGATCATCATCGCCAACAAGATCGCCGCCGGCCAGATCGAAGCCGGCATCGCCGGTGGCTCGGATACCACCAGCGACGTCCCCATCGTCTACGGCCAGAAGCTGCGCAAGCGCCTGTTGGCGCTCAACCGTGCGAAGACCCTCAAAGAGAAATTTACCGTGGCGACACGCGGCTTCTCCCTGAAGGAACTGAAGCCGTCGTTCCCGGGCGTGGCCGAGCCGCGCACGGGCAAGTCCATGGGCGACCACTGCGAGCTGATGGCGAAGGAATGGAAAGTCGGTCGGCTGGAACAGGACGAACTCGCGCTGTCGAGCCATAAGAAGCTGGCCGCCGCCTACGAAACCGGCTTCTTCGACGACCTGGTCGTACCGTTCCGCGGGCTCAAGCGCGATGGCTTCCTGCGTGGCGATTCCACCCTCGAGAAGCTGTCATCGCTGAAGCCGGCGTTCGACAAGGCCTCCGGGCAGGGCACGCTTACCGCCGGCAACTCCACCGGTCTATCCGACGGCGCGGCTGCCGTGCTGCTCGCCAGTGACGAATGGGCCACCAACCGAGGCCTGACGATCCAGGCCTACCTCACGCACGCGCAGATCTCCGCGGTCGACTTCGTTCATGGGGAAGGCCTTCTCATGGCGCCGACGGTCGCCGTACCGCGGATGCTGAAGCAGGCGGGCCTCACGCTGCAGGATTTCGACTTCTACGAAATCCACGAGGCCTTCGCCGCGCAGGTGCTCTGCACGTTGCGTGCATGGGAGTCCGACGACTATTGCCGCAACCGGCTGGGCCTCGATGGCCCGCTGGGATCGATCGATCCGTCGAAGCTCAACGTCAACGGCTCCAGTCTTGCGGCGGGTCATCCCTTCGCGGCGACCGGTGCGCGTATCGTCGCCACGCTGGCGAAGATGCTCGAGCAGAAGGGTTCGGGCCGCGGCCTGATCTCCATCTGCACCGCTGGCGGCATGGGTGTCACGGCGATCCTCGAGCGTCCCTGAGTCCTTTACGCAAGTCGTCCATGCTCGCACTCCGCACCAGTACATCGTTCAGCGCCCTCGGGCTCGTCGTCGGCATCGCCGCGACGAGCTGGCTCACCGCGCTCACCTATGAGCGCGCGCCCGCCACGCGCCCACTCGCCGAGGTAGTGATGCCGAAGCTGCTGTCGAAGTCGCCGTGGCCCCAGGCGTCCAGGCCGGTCGCCGGGGATACCCCGCAGCGGTCCCGCGCGCATGCCGTAGCGGTCCACCCCGCCGTCTCGCGCGGCCCGGCGTCTGTGCCCGCGACGTCCGCCGTGGCGTCTGCAAAACCCGAGCCCCTCGTTCCGGTCTACATGCCTTCGCCGCGCTATCCCATGGCGGCCATACGGGCGCAGCACGAAGGCCAGGTCATCCTGAATGTCACTGTGACCCAGGACGGTGACGTCACCGGCGTCAGCGTGGGCCACAGCAGTGGCGACCTCGACCTGGACCATGCCGCGGAGGAAGCGGTCCGTGGCTGGCGCTTTGCCGCTGCGGACAGCCGCCCGTCGTCCTACACCGCCGACCTGCCGATACGGTTCGAGCTCACACGCCTCTGACGGTACGTGCGGTCAGAGGATGCCGGCGGCGGACGAGCCAAAGGCCGTGATCATCCGGGTGTAGATGAGCTTCAACGAGACGTCTACCTCGGGGAAGTCGCCGACCGGCTCATAGCATTCGAAGAACCGCGGATCGGTCCAGCGCATGGGGATGCAGCCCGGCTTGAGCTCGTAACTCGTGGCGTAGCGGAACGGCCACAGATCGAAGAACGGCAGTCGCTCGGAAACGTCGCCGATGAACTCGTTGACCGACGACAGCACGGGAATCTTTTTTTCGCGAGGGCCGATCACCCAGGCGTTGCCGGGCTGGGTGTCCTGCATGATCGAATCACGCAGGCGATCCGAGAAACGCTTGTCGTAGATGATCACGCCCGATTCGGTGTTGTAGTGATCGGAGCGCGGGTCGAAATTGTGCGTACCGACCATCGCAAAGGTATCGTCGACGACGATCGACTTCGCATGCAGTCCGAAGCGGATGCCTTCGGAACTGAGCGGAGCGGGACGATGACGGGCGCCCCGCCTCGAGTGACTTCCCGCGCTGAGGAAGCCGGAAGACTCAGACGGCTGCGGGCCGGTATCCGCGGCTGTTCCCCACGATCCACGGCGACTCCGCCCGCTTCCCGAGCCGGTAGCAGCCAGGGGCGGCTTCGCCAGCGCGGTTGAGGGATTTTCCAAAGCATCGATGTCCGCGTTTGCCGGGTGCGGCTTCAGCTCGTAGATCTCGAACCCGTAGTCCGTGAGGTAGCGCTTGCGATGCTTGTAAGACAGCGCATACACCGCGAAGGCATCCGTCGAGGCGAGTGAGTTCGTCGAGACGACGATACGTGGCGGTGTCGCTTGTGCATGCAGGCGGTCGAAAATCTTCTGTGCCGGTTTGCTCATGACGAGGTAGGGCGTCTGCAGGACGATTTCGCTCTTCGCGTTACGAACCAGTCCCATGATGTGCCGGGTGAGCGTCCGTGCCTCGCGGCGCTTGGGCTCGGCGGTTTTACCGGGCAGGTCCGAGAGGTACTCGATCCGGTTCATGCGCAGCGTCGACCGTATGATTCGGTCGTTCAGCCAGCCAGGATCCTCGGCATCGCTGATGATATCGGCGACGCGTTCGGGCTGCTGATAAGTCGGCGGCAGCCAGTGCCGGGTATCGTCGGTGTCCGCGATCAGTTCCCTGTTCACATCGTGCAGGCGGGTGAGGCCCACCGAACGCTTATGCGTCCAGAACTGCTCGAAGCTGTCGCCCATCGCCTTCGCGGCGGGGCCGCCGACCATGACGTCGCGGTCGATGTAGTCGAAGCTGCCGTCCCAGTCGAAGTAGCGGTCCTCGTAATTGCGGCCGCCGGTGATGCCGACCAGGTCGTCCACTACGATCAGCTTGTTGTGCATCCGCTGGTTGAACTTGTAGAAGCAGCACAGGATGCCTGCGGCGAACTCGAGCGGCGGCGTGCGCGCGCTGTGGAAGGTCGGGTTGTAGAGACGGACTTCGAGCTTGTCGCTCGCCCGGGCCAGGGTGGCGAGAAGGCCCGGATCGCCGAAGGAGAACAGCTGGTCGGCCAGGATGCGCACATGGACGCCCCGTCGCGCGGCCCTTATAAGTTCGTCGAGGACCAGCTTGCCGGCGTCGTCCTGTTCCCAGATGTACGTCTGCACGTCGATGCTCTGCGTCGCCGCGCGAATCAGGTTGATTCGTGCAGCCATGGCCTGTTCGCCGTCCTCGAGGAGGGTGGCCACGTGGACCGGCTTGTCCGGCGTCGACGCCGCATTGGCCTCCTTCGCGGCATCGATCAGGGGAGATGGCGTGGCGCAATGGTCGGTCTGCGCGCAAGTCAGCTGACGATCCACCGTCAGGGTGACGACTGCATCGGCCTGCTGGATGCGCGCGCGCGATAGCGAGCAGCCCCCCGTGGCGAGCGTGGCGGCGAGGAGCAGGAGCATGAGAAGGCGACGCATGCCGCGATGATAGGGGACCGGTGACAACGCCAGGTGAGCCTGCGTCCCGGTCAGGGTTGACCCGGTACCGCCAGTACGATGGCCATGCCCAGATTGACGCGGTCGGACAACGCGCCGCGACGACCCCGCATCTCGAAATCGGTTCGGTCGATCGTGCCCTGCAGCTGGAGCACGCAGCCGGCAAGGGACTCCGCCGTGCACCGGTTGCCTTGCAGATGGAAGGTCGCCGGCCGGGTGATGCCGCGCAGGGTGAGCTTGCCCTCGACGTCGCCACCATGCGTAAGCAGGGCGACAGGCGTGGGCGAGGATTCGAAATGGATGCTGGGGTAGTGCACGGCGTCGAAGAACTCCGGCGCGAGGACCCAGCGTCGGAGCCTGGCCGATTCCATGCGAATGCTGTCGGTATCGATATCGGCGCGGACCACGGCCGTCTGTGCGGCGTGGTCGATCGAAACGTCACCACGAATGCCTTCGAAGGCGCCCGAGACATTACTCACCCAAAGCAGGCGAACGCTGAACTCGGCGCGTGAACGCACGGGGTCGATTCGCAGGTCGGCGGCGGCCAGGGGCGCCGCCGACATGAGAAGAACGATCGCCGAAAACAGGTGACGCATAAAGCTACTCAGTTTGGAGGAGACCAGAACGTCTCAAGCTTGGCTTTACCGGGTTCCAGGGGGCCATCGAAAACGAGTCGGGCCATGCCGCCCGGAGGCATGCCGCGGTAGTCCTCGGAACGACCATCGACGAGGAAGGCTACCAGTTGCTCGATACCGGGATTGTGACCGACGAGGACCACACGTTCGACGTCCTTTTGCTTGTCGAGGAGGTCGTAGAGGTCGCCCGGGGTGGCGTCGTAGATTTCTGCTTCGTAAGAAGGCTCGACCTGACCGAGAGCCAGGGCCGCCGTTTCTTTCGTGCGTTCGGCGGGAGAGCAGAGGATGCGGTCGTACTTGATGCCGTGGCTGGCCAGCCATTCGCCGGCGGCGCGGGCTTCGTTCTTGCCGTGTTCGGTGAGCTTTCGCTCCCGGTCGTCCTTGCCGTCCTTGATGGCTTCGGCTTCAGCGTGACGCAACAGGATGAGTTCGTGCATGGTTACCGTCCTCCGCAATGCCACATGACGTGGCGTGGTGCTACCAACGCGTTCCCCTACGGCTCAGGTGCTGCGCTTTATCCAGCGAAGCAGTTTTGCCCAGTCGTCCTGGTGTCCGCGTACGTTTTCCGAGTGGTAATCGAAGATGCCCTTACCGAGCGCCGTGAGCAAGACGTACGCTTGCGAGTCGCGAAGTTCCGCAACCACGGGAAAGGGTGCGCGCTCACCGAGTTCGGCGATCGCGGCCTGGCTGGCATTGGTCCATGGCTTGAGGCGGTTGCCGACCAGGGCAACCGGTAGCTTGCCGCGCTTGACCCGGGGAATCGCCTGGAGCACGGCAAGGAAGTCGAGCGTGGCGTCGAGGTCGAAGTGCGACGGCAGCACCGGCACGAGGATGACGTCCGCTTTTTCGAGATAGGGCTCCAGTTCCTTCTCGCCGACGCCCGCAGGGGTGTCGACGATGGTTCGCTGGGTTTCGGCAGGCAGGCGATCGAAGGCCCTCCGGCTGCCCTCGACGGCGGTGACGCCGGGCACGTTCTCGGGGCGCCGGCTAACCCAGCGCAGGCTGGAATGCTGTCGGTCGGCGTCGATGATGGCCGTCTGCTTCCCGGCCTGTGCCCAGTGGGTGGCTAGCTGGGTGACCAGCGTTGTCTTGCCACAACCACCCTTGCTGCTTGCTACGAGCGTCGTAAGCATTCGCGCGCACCTGCCGTGGGAGGGCTCCTAGCCTACACACCCTGCGGACCCACGCAAACGGGTCAGAACATCTTTGCGCGGACTTTCGGCAGGACGACAAGGATGAGGGTGGCCAGGGGGCCGAGGAAGAGCGAGATCGCCCACCAGGCCAGGCCACTGCGGTTCTTGCCCTGGGCCAGACCTGCGTTAATCAGCGTGAGGGTGCCCCAGCCGACGAAGAAACCAGCGGGTGCGCTGGTGAAGAGGGCAAAGTGATCCACTGTAAACTCCTGTTCTGTCGCAGGATTGATTGGTGCGGTCATGCGGACAGCTGTCCCGATCCCCCCGCGCTCAGACCGATAGTAGCAATGTCTTCGCTTGGTGAAGACCGGACGGCCCAGCTTCCGTTCATGGTTGAACCGTATTCTTGTCGTTTTATTTCACGGAGATGGCCCATGCGGCAACGCCGCGTCGTGACCCTGGCCCTCGCCAGCCTGCTTTCTTTGCCCACCTTCGCGGCGACGCCGTGGCCAGGTACGGCAACCGGACCGGCCAAGGGGCCAGTGGCGCAGAAGGACCAGACCCGGGCCCTGCTGCAGTTCCAGAAGGACCTTGCCAGCGTCATCGCGCTGCGGACCGAATCCGAGCCGCTGCTCGGCGCAGCCCTGCTCGCGCGTCCGCTGGTCAACCCGCCGGAAGTGCTGACGTATCACGCCCTGCTCGAGCGCGCGTCGCGTAATGACGATGCCGGCCCGCAGGTTGCCTGGGCCCGCCTCGCCGACTGCAACGCCAAGGGCGATGCCTGCCCGAACATGGAGGCTCTCGCCACCTTGCAGAAGCAGGCGCCCGACAACGCCGCCGTCTGGCTGCTCAAGCTGGGCGTCGACCAGCACAACGCGGCAAAAGACGCTGCGCGCGCCGACCTCACCCGTGCGGCCAACGCGAAGCTCTACGACGACTACCTGGGTGCCAGCCTGAAGGCGTTGGCCAACTCGGTCACCCAGCTGCCGCCGCCGGCCGACACGTTCAATCCGCTGCAGGGGTCGGGTGCCGCTGGCGTGCAGATGGTGCTCGTCTTCGGCCTGGCCAGTGCCCAGCCGATGCCGGGCTTCCAGGCTACGGCGAAGTACTGCGAGGACAACAAAGAAGACGCGTCGGTCGTCGGCGATTGCCTGAAACTGGCCAAGGTGCTCGAGTGGGGCAGCAGCCCGCTCGGCCGTTCGCTGGGCCTGCACCTACGCGAGACCCTGTCCACGGATGCCTCCGACCAGGCCTCGGCCAAGACCGCCCGCCTCAACCTCATCTGGCAGATGCAGCGCTTCGCGCAGCTGAACCAGCAGGCCCAGGGCGACAAGGCCACGGCGCAGAAGATGCTCATGCTGGCGCGTAGTGGCGGCACGGAGATGAGCGTCATCCTTGCCTCGCTCCGCGCCTACGGCATGCCTGCCGAAGCGCCGGCCGGCTGGGAGCCCTCCAGGCCGGAGAAATAACCAGGCCGGAGAAACAGAAAAAGGGCGCCTATAGGGCGCCCTTTTTCATTGGCTGGAGTCGCTTTGTGTGGGAGCCGGCTATGCCGGCGATGGGTCTTGGCTAAACCGCTCCGTTGGCTTTTCGCCGCTGAAGCGGCTCCCACACTAGCTACAGCTCCCTGATAGCTTTACTCGCCGAGCGCTTCGCGCATGAACTCCGGCTGGGCCAGCGCGCCCTTGTGGATGTCGGCGTTGTAGTACTTCGTGGGGAAGTTCTTGCTGATCGCGCCGCGCTCGCGGAAGCCCGACAGGTCGCCGTCCTTGCGCGCCATGGTGCAGCTCCACCAGCCGGTGGGGTAGCACGGCTGCGGGAAGGGCAGGGTACGCACGGCCTTGAAACCCGAGGTGCGCATGGCCGAACGCATGGCCTTGATCAGCTCGATGTGGGCCATCGGCGATTCCGACTGCTGCACCAGGATGCCGCCATGGCGCAGGGCCTTGTAGCAGCTGGCGTAGAAGGCAGCGTTGAACAGGCCTTCGGCCGGACCGACCGGGTCGGTCGAGTCGACGATGATCAGGTCGATGGATTCCGGGGTCGCGTCGGCCATGTACTTGATGCCGTCGATGAAGAGCAGTTCGGCACGCGGGTCGTTGTTGGCCTCGCACAGTTCCGGGAAGTACTGCTCGGCCAGGCGCGTGACGCGCTCGTCGATCTCGACCTGGGTGGCACTCTCGACTTCCTCGTGCTTGAGCACCTCACGCAGCGTGCCGCAATCGCCGCCGCCGATGATGACGACGCGCTTGGCGCGGGCGTGGGTGAACAACGCCGGGTGGGTCATCATCTCGTGATAGAGGAAGTTGTCGCGGCCGGTGAGCATCACGCAGCCGTCGATCACCATGAGGTTGCCCCAATCGGTGGTCTGGTAGATCTCGATCGTCTGAAACTCGGTCTTCTCGGCGTGCAACAGGCGCTCGACGCGGAAACCGATGGAGGAGCCCGAGGCCTGGTGGGCTTCGGTAAACCAGCTGAGCTGCTGCTGCGACATGACGCTGTTCCTGGAAACGGGAAGGGGATCGAAAGCGGGGATTGTACCGGCTCCGGGCCCCCAAGCGGCCGTCGCCTTACCCTCGCGGCCTTGTCAGCCTTGCCCTACCGCGCGTAAGGGCGATACACGGATGTCATGGCGGCCCGGTACAATACGCGGTCTGCACACGGCCCCGCCGCCGTGCAGGCCCAGTCTGGTTGGCCCCGCGGCGTGCGAGGCTCCCGGCCGCCAGGCCCGCTTCAGGTCAAAGTTCGCCGCTGCGACTGTTCCGCGCACCCCCGATGGGGGACACGACACAATCACCTGGAGACCTCCGCCCATGGCGAACTGGACCACCGACCGCGCCAAGCAGACCTACGCGATCCCCCACTGGAGCAACGGCTACGTCGACGTTGCCGATGACGGCCACCTGCTCATGCGCCCTCGCGGCGCCGAAGGCCCGGCCCTCGACCTGCCGGCCATCGTCGATCAGGCCACGAGTGAAGGCCTGCGCCTGCCGCTGCTCATTCGTTTTCCGGACATCCTCGCCGATCGCCTCGCCCGCCTGCAGCAGGCGTTTGCCAAGGCCATCGACGATGTCGACTATGCGGGCTCCTACACCGCCATCTATCCGATCAAGGTGAACCAGCAGCGCGGCGTGGTCAGCGAGCTGGTGGCCGCCGGCGAACACGGCTTCGGACTCGAAGCCGGGTCGAAGCCCGAGCTGATGGCGGTGCTGGCGCATGCCCGCCCGGGCAGCATGGTGGTCTGCAACGGTTACAAGGATCGCGAATACATCCGCCTTGCGCTGATCGGCCTGAAGATGGGCCTGCGCGTGCACATCGTGATCGAGAAGCTGTCCGAGCTGGACCACGTTTTCGCCGAAGCGAAGGCGCTCGAGATCGAGCCACTGCTCGGCGTGCGCGTGCGACTGGCATCGATCGGTGCCGGCAAGTGGCAGAACACCGGTGGCGACAAGGGTAAGTTCGGGCTTAGCCCGGGCCAGATCCTCGAGCTCATCGAGCGCCTGGATGCCGCGGGTCTCAAGCACACGCTGAGGCTGCAGCATTTCCACATGGGCTCGCAGATCTCGAACGTGCGCGACATCGCCGCCGGCATGCGTGAGGCCGTTCGCTACTTCGTCGAGCTGCACCGCCTGGGCGTGCCGATCGACATCGTGGACGTGGGCGGTGGCCTGGGCGTCGACTACGAGGGCACCCGTTCGCGCAGCTACAACTCGATCAACTACAGCCTTGGCCAGTACGCGGCGAGCATCGTCCAGCCGCTGGCCGAGGCCGTGGCCGAGCACGGCATGAAGGCGCCGGTCATCTTTACCGAATCCGGCCGCGCGATGACCGCGCACCACGCGGTGATGATCGTCAACGTCAGCGAAGTCGAACCGGTGCCAGAGGGTGCCGTCCCGGCCGGCCGCGCGGGCGAGCCAAGCGTACTTCGCCACCTGCGCGAAACGCATGCCGAGCTCGACAGCCGCCCGCCGCTGGAACTGTTCCATGAAGCCCAGCATCACCTGGCCGAAGGTCTCTCGCTGTACGCGCTTGGCCAGCTGGATCTGCGCGACCGCGCCACGCTCGACGAATTGTTCTACGCGATCGCCAACGCGGTGCGCCCGCGCCTGTTGCCCGCCGAACGCGCGCACCGCCAGGCGCTGGACGACCTCGACGAAAAGCTGGTCGACAAGTACTTCGTCAACTTCTCGGTCTTCGAGTCCGTCCCTGACATCTGGGCGATCGACCAGATCTTCCCGATCGTGCCGATCTCGCGTCTCGACGAGGAGCCGACACGCCGCGGCGTCATCGCCGACCTCACCTGCGATTCGGACGGCCGCATCGATCACTACGTGGATGCCGAAGGCGTGGACGTGAGCCTGCCGCTGCATGCACTGAAAGAACGGGAGTCTTATCGCCTGGGTATCTTCATGGTCGGTGCGTACCAGGAGACGCTCGGCGACATCCACAACCTGTTCGGCGACACCGACGCGGTTAACGTTCGCGCGACGGCCAACGGTTACGAGTTCGACCACATTCGTCGCGGTGACACCACGGACCTGATGCTCGACTACGTGGGCTACGATCTCAAGGTGCTCCGTCAGTCGTACACCGATCGTCTGGCTGCCGCGGGCATCGTCGGTGCCGAGGCCGAAGCGTTGTACGCCTCACTCGACAAGGGCCTGACCGGCTACACCTATCTCGCGGAAACGACAGCATGAGCATCAAGGCAGCTTTTATCGGACTCGGCGCGATGGGCGCCCCCATGGCCGGCCATCTCCACACCAGGGGCCTGCTGGTCGCGGTAGGTAATCGCACACAGGCGCGCGCCGATGCGCTGGCGAAGGAACTCGGCGTGGGCGCACCCGACCTTGCCGGCATCGCCGCCTCGGCCGATATCGTCGCGCTATGCGTCAGTGCGGATGCGGACGTCATCAGCGTCGTCCAGGCACTGGCGCCGTCGCTGAAGAAGGGCAGCATCGTCATCGATCATTCGACGGTCGCGCCTGCCACGGCGAAGCGCGCCGCGCGGATCCTCGCCGACGTCGGCGCGGATTTCCTCGATGCTCCTGTGTCGGGCGGCGTGGAAGGCGCGAAGAACGGCAAGCTCTCGGTCATGGTGGGCGGTGATGCCGCCGTGCTCGAACGTGCACGGCCCGTGCTCGAAGCCTACGGTGCACGCATCACGCACATGGGTGCCGTCGGCAACGGCCAGGCGACGAAGGCCGTCAACCAGGTGCTGGTCGCAGGCATCGCCCATGCGGTGACGGAGGGGCTCGCTCTTGGTGAGGCTCTGGGCCTCGAAGCCGAAAGCCTGATCCCAACCCTCGCGGCAGGCGCGGCCGGCAACTGGTTCCTCGACAAGCGTGGCGCCACGATGCTTCGCAACGAGTTCTCGGTCGGCTTCAAGCTGGCGCTGCTGCACAAGGATCTCGGCATCGTTCGCGGTATCGCCATGGAGGCCGGCACCGACCGGACCGTCATCGAGCAGTCGCTCGCCGACTTCGCGGAGCTTATGGCCCAGGGCTACGGTGACGACGACATCTCGGCGTTGATTCGTCTCAAACGCGGTCAATGAGTCGACCGTCGTGCACAAAAAAACCGCCGGTGACGGCGGTTTTTTTTTGGTGCCAGCCGGGAAGGAAACCTTAGCTGCCTTCCTTCAGTGCGATCGCGCTGATGCCGGCCGCCTGCAGATGCTGCTTGGTGCTTTCCAGGTCCGTCGCCGATTTGAATGGGCCAAGGCGAACGCGGTTGTAGGTCTGCGCGCCGACCTTCACGGCCTGCACGTTGGCGACAAAGCCTTGCAGTGCGAGCTTGGCCTTCAGGGCTTCGGCATCGGAGGCGCTCGGGAACGCGCCCACCTGGAGCAGGTAGCCGGAACCGCCGCTGGCGGCCGGTGCGGCAGCCGGCTGCGCGGGAGGCGCGGCAGTGACTGTCTGGGTGGTGGCCTTTGGCAGGTTCGCCGCGGCCGCCGTGGCCTGTTGCTGCTGTTGAGTCGCGGCAGCCTGCTGTTGCGCCGCGGCCTGCTGCTGCGCAGCCTGCTGTTGCTGCTTCTGCTGCGCTTCGGCACTAGCCTGCGCGCGAATCTCGGCATCCGGAATGCGCACTTCTTTTTCGGACAGCACCGAGTAGAAGTCGTATGACGGCTTCTTCGGCTTCTCGGGCTCGGTCTGCTCGACCACGCCGGGATCGCTGCCCTTCTGCGCCGTCGCCTGGGGGTTCGGCTCGGGGCCATCGTGCTGGCGCATCATGGGCATCCATGAGCCGCGCATCGCGAAAGCCATCAGCAGGGCACCGGCGAGGATGCCGATCAGCGCCCAGCTCCAGCCCGGCATGCCGCTCGAGCTGTTACGGACGGCCTGACGGCCCTTTGCCTTTTTGCGTGTTGCCATTTACATGCTCTCCGGGGCGGAAATGCCCAGCAGATCCAGACCGTTCTTCAATACCTGCTGCGTCGCGGCGACCAGGACCAGACGCGCATCGCGCAGGTCGGCATCGTCGACGATCCACTTGTGCTCGTGATAGTAGCTGTGCAGCGAGCCCGCAAGCTCGCGAAGATATTGCGCGATCAGGTGCGGTTCCAGGTTGGCGGCGGCCGACTCGACCATCTCCGGGTAACGGGACAGCTCGACCATGAGCGCTTGCTCGTGCTCGGTGTCGAGCAGCGGCAGCTTCGCCAGGCCGTTGCCCCGGTTGCTCGACAGCCCACGATCGGCCAGTTCGCGGAACACGCGGCTGGCGCGGGCATGCGCATACTGGATGTAGTAAACCGGGTTGTCGTTGCTCTGCGAACGCGCCAGGTCGATATCGAACACCAGCTGCGAATCGGCCTTGCGAGCGATCAGGAAGTAACGGGTGGCGTCGCGCCCGGCTTCGTCGATGAGATCGCGCAGCGTGACGTAGGAACCGGCCCGCTTGGAGATCTTCACTTCCTCGCCGCCGCGCATCACCGTGACCATCTGGTGCAGCACGTACTCGGGCCAGTTCTTCGGGATGCCCGTATCCAGCGCCTGGAGGCCGGCTTTCACGCGGGCCAGCGAGCCGTGGTGGTCGGAGCCCAGTTCCGTGATGGCGCGCTCATAGCCGCGCTGCCACTTCGTGCGGTGGTAAGCCACGTCCGGAAGGAAATACGTATAGGTGCCGTCGGACTTGCGCATGACGCGGTCCTTGTCGTCACCGAAATCCGTGGAGCGCAGCCACAGGGCGCCGCCTTCCTCATAGGTGTGGCCGTGCGCGACCAGCTCGCGCACCGTCTCTTCCACCTTGCCCTCGGTGTACAGCGAGGACTCGAGGTAATAGACGTCGAAACCGACGCCGTACGCTTTCAGGTCGAGATCTTGCTCGTGGCGCAGCGAGGCCACCGCGAAACGGCGGATGTCGTCGAGGTTGTCGGCGTTCCCCGAAGCAGTGACGGTCTCGCCATCGGCTTCGACCGACTCGCCGGCCAGGAAGGCCCTGGCGACCTCGGCGATGTAATCGCCGCGGTAGCCCGACTCGGGCCAGCCTGCTTCGTCCGGCGCGATGCCCTTGGCCCGGGCCTGCGTGGACAGGGCGAGATTGGCGATCTGCACGCCGGCGTCGTTGTAATAAAACTCGCGCGTGACCTTCCAGCCGCTGGCGTGGAGGAGGCGGCTGATGCTGTCGCCGATGGCTGCGGCGCGACCGTGGCCGACGTGGAGCGGGCCCGTCGGGTTGGCCGACACGAACTCGACGCCCGCCTGGCGGCCGCCGCCGTCCTCGTTGAAGCCGTAGCGACCACTCTCGGCGATGGCTCGCGCGATCTCGGCGTGGAAGGCGGCCGGGGCAAGGAAGAAGTTGATGAATCCCGGGCCGGCGATATCCACCTTGCCGACGAGAGCCGAGCCGGGCAGGGCTTCGACCAGGTCGGTGGCGATGTCCCGCGGCTTACGGCCCGCGGCCTTGGCCATCATCATGGCGACGTTGGTCGCAAAGTCGCCGTGCTCGCGACTGCGCGTGCGCTCGATCACGAAGGTCGGCGCGACGAAATCGGACGGCAGTTTGCCGGACTCCCGCAGAGCACCAATGGCTTGCAGGACGAGTTGTTTGAGCTCTTGTTTCACGGCAGTCGGGACACGGATATGGAACCGGCAATCCTATCAGAAGGGGCGCCCGGGCCGGTCGCAGGAGCGCTTCGCGGTATCCCCAGGCCTGTGGATAAGTCTGTGGGCAAGAACGGCCGAAATGGATCGTGCAAGGCGCCTACAAGATTTGACTTCAATGCGTAACAACTGAAACCCAGAAAAATCATCGACTTGAAGCCGTGACCTCCGCGAGGACAGCAGATGTGACGTCCAAGTGGAAAACGGGGTCAATGTGCATAAGTCAATTCCTTCAAGCCGTCATGAGCTGTTTTTCGGCACGTCACGGCGTTGTAACTGGTTGTCGTCACAATTCCTCTTGTGCCCGGTGTCTCCCCGGCCGACGGCACAAGGGTTATCGACGCCCCCTCCCTCGAAAGATGGCCCCCAGACGGCGCGAGCGGCACTCGCGCCGTCTTTTTTTGCTCAGAGTTTGCTCAGAGCATGCCCAGGTTGGCCATGGAAACCGGCTCGCCATGGCCGACCACGAGGTGGTCCAGCACCCGGATGTCCATCAGCCGCAGGGCTTCAACCAGGACCTGGGTGATTTCCTGATCGGCGGGACTGGGTACGGCCACGCCTGAGGGGTGGTTGTGGGCGAAGATCACAGCACTCGCGCGGTGCCGCAGGCAGGCCCGGACCACTTCCCGCGGATACACGCTGGCGCCGTCGATGGTGCCGCGGAAGAGTTCTTCGTACGCCAGCACGCGGTGGCGGGTGTCGAGGAACAGGACGGCGAATACCTCGTGAGGCAGGTGAAGGAGTCGCGCGCGGAAATACTCGGCGCTGTCGGCCGGGTTCTCGATGCGAGGCAGTTCGACAAGATCTTCGCCCAGTGAACGCCGCGCCAGCTCCAGCGCGGCGACGATGCGCGCCCTCTTGGCCGGGCCAACGCCGTTCACCCGGGGCAGATGGTCGGGATCGGCGAGGAGGCGTCCGAGACTGCCGGCCTGGCCCAGCAGGGCGCGGCCCGTGGCGACGGCGTCGCAACCGACCGTGCCGTTGCCGATCAGAACGGCGATGAGTTCGGCATCGGAAAGTGCGGCGGCACCATGGGCCAGCAGGCGCTCTCGCGGCCGCTCGCTCGCCGGCCACTGGCGGATAGGACGTGGCAGGTAGGCATGGGGCGATGCAGCTGCATCGCGGATGCCGGCGTGGTTGGTCGTCCCCCGCTTCATAAGCAGATAGTTCCTGTCTCGCCATCGGGAGTGACGGCCTGGCGAACAACTTACGGTTGTGGCCCATGGCTTGGCGATAGAACGATTCGGAAAAAAAGGACTCCGTGAAATCCGTTAAGCTAACTGGCCCTCCGAAGCAGCGTCGTTCCGCCATGAGTCTTCGCCAGCGTCGCATCCTGATTGGGGTAACCGGCGGTATCGCCGCTTACAAGATGTGCGAGCTCGTCCGTCGTCTTCGTGACCTCGACGCCGAGGTACGCATTGTCATGACCGAAGGCGCAACCCATTTCGTCACGCCCACCACCTTCCAGGCGCTTTCGGGCCAGCCGGTGCGGGTAAGCTTGTGGGACGAGGCGGGCGAAGCGGCGATGGGCCATATCGAACTGGCGAAATGGGCCGAGCGTGTCCTCATCGCTCCTGCCAGCGCCGACACGATCGCGCGGCTGGCACATGGCTTCGCCGACGACCTGCTGTCGACCGTGGTCCTGGCCACCGCGGCGCCGGTTTACATCGCTCCCGCCATGAACCAACAGATGTGGGCGAACCTGGCCGTGCAGGCGAACGTTGGCACGCTGCGCGTCCGCGGCGTGGGAATCCTTGGTCCCGCCGATGGCGACCAGGCCTGTGGCGACATCGGTTCCGGGCGGATGCTCGAACCCCATGAGTTGCGTGACATCCTGGTCGCTTCCTTCGGCGAGCAGCCACTGCGTGGGCGCCGGGTGCTGGTGAGTGCGGGCCCCACGTATGAAGACATCGACCCGGTGCGCTTCATCGGCAATCGAAGCTCCGGCCGGATGGGTTTTGCCGTGGCATGCGCCGCGCGCGACGCAGGTGCCGACGTGACCCTCGTCGCGGGCCCGGTCTCGCTACCGACACCTGCCGGCGTGAACCGGATCGACGTGCGCAGCGCCCGGCAGATGCAGGAAGCCGTGCTCGCGGCCGTCGCCGGGACCGACATCTATATTGGCGCGGCAGCTGTAGGCGATTACCGTCCAGCCGACACCGCCGACCATAAGCTGAAGAAAGCCTCTGGTGCGCCGCTTCGCCTGGAGCTGGCCGAAAATCCCGACATCATCGCTTCGCTGGCAGCGCTGCCGAACCGGCCGTTCCTCGTCGGCTTTGCGGCTGAGACGAAGGAACTGGCCTCGTACGCGCAGGAAAAGCTGCTACGCAAAGGCATCGACATGATCGCCGCCAACGAGGTGGGGCCAGGCCGCGGCTTCGAGGTGGCGGACAACGCGTTGCAGTTGTACTGGCGCGATGGCGCCACCGCGCTGCCCCAGGCACCCAAGACCGAGCTGGCGCGGCAACTGGTCGGCCATATCGCCCAACGTTTCCTCGCAGGCATCGGAGCCTGAGCCTTGATCGACATCGAACTGAAGATTCTCGACGCCCGTCTGGGCGACACCATTCCCCTGCCCGAGCCCGCCACCGAAGGCAGTGCGGGCATGGACCTGCGCGCCGCGGTCGAAGCGCCGGTCACCCTGGCCCCGGGCGAAAGTCTGCTGGTGCCAACCGGTCTTGCCATCCATATTGGTGACCCGGCGTGGTGCGCGCTGATCGTGCCGCGCTCCGGGCTGGGCCATAAGCAGGGACTGGTGATGGGCAATCTGGTCGGCGTGATCGACGCGGATTACCAGGGTCCCCTGATGATTTCATGCTGGAATCGCGGAAACGCGATATTGACCATCGCGCCGGGCGACCGGATTGCGCAATTATTGCTCGTGCCCGTGGGACGGGCACGTCTGCGCGTCGTCGATGCGTTCGATCCGTCGTCGAGGGGCGAAGGCGGGTTCGGTTCGACGGGCATTGGCTGACAAGGTGACGGGGAGCAAGGGGCAGCATGGGGCGTAATGAGGGAGGGGCGAGGCGGGGGCTTCGCATCGATATGCGACGCGTGCTGCCGTTGATCGGAGCCACGTTGCTGATCGCTGGCGGCGCATTCTGCGCCTGGCAGGCGTGGCTCATCGCCGACGAGAGCGATGCCGCGGAGCGCACGCGTTCCGCGCAGCGGCAGGCCGTTCATGACCTGGGCGACGCATACGCTGCCCGGCACAACCAGCTCATGCGGGCCCTGGTCGATCCTGCCGTTGCGGCAGGTATCGACGACCATGCCGCGGCCGCCGCGCGATTGCGCACGCTTCTCCCGGCCACGTCGGATATCGAGGTCTATAGCGGTGGCCTGGATGAGGTCGTGCGCGCGAACTACCGCGAGTTCGGCTACGCCAAGGCCGCCCAGCTGATGGCGGCCCTGGGCGCCACCGGCGCGCCCCTCGCGGCAAGCTCCATGCGCGGTAGCGAACGCCGGCTCACGGTGGCCGAGCCGGTCAACGCCGAGGGTGCCGTCCGGGCCTGGGTCTGGATCGAATATCCGTTCGACGATATCCACCAGAAATTCATGGCGCTGTCGCCGTCGAGCGGCCGGATCGAACTGCGCCAGGGCGGTGGTGGCGACAGCCTGATGCTGGAATCCGTCGGCTCAGCCTCGGGCGAGACCTCGCCCGAGGGCCAGCAGGTTCCGGGCACCTCGCTCTATGTCTTCGCCGCGCCGCCGAAGGCCTTCATCGTCATTCCGCACTCGGAATTGCTTGCCGTGCTGCTTGCGCTCATCGGCATCGGCGGCGGCATCGCGCTGTTGTGGGCGAGGCAGCGTCCTCAGCCTCAGGCCGAAGCCCAGCCCGAAGACGTCCTCATCGCTGATGTGGAACGCCAGCCGCGCCGTCCGCCGGTCCCGGACCCCGCATTGGCGCACGCCTCATCGCCCGCCGCGAAACCCGTCGCGAGAGCGGCTTCCCTTCCGCTGGATCCGGCCATCTTCCGCGCGTATGACATCCGCGGTGTGGTCGGCACGCAACTGAATGCCGACATCGCGCGCCGCATCGGCCAGGCCATCGGCGGCCTGATGACCGAGCGTGGCCTGCGTGAAATCGTGGTGGGCCGCGATGGGCGCCTGTCGGGCGCGGAGCTTGCGGGAGCGCTTTCCGATGGCCTACGCGCCGCTGGTATCGACGTCATCGACCTGGGCGCCGTGCCGACACCCGTGGCCTATTTCGCCGCGTTCCACTTCGGCACAGGCTGCGCCGTGTCGGTTACGGGAAGTCATAACCCGCCCGACCACAACGGCTTCAAGATCGTCGTCGGCGGGGAGACCCTCGCCGAAGCGGCGATCGCCGACCTTCATCGCCGTATCGCCGAGGGCCGCCTCGAAGAGGACGGCGTGGGCACATGGCGCGAACAGCCGATCATCGACGCTTATGTGGCGAAGATCGCCGGGGATGTCTCCGCGGAGCGTCGTCTCAAGGTGGTCGTCGATGCCGGTAACGGCGTCGCCGGCGCCGTCGCGCCGCGCGTCCTGGAAGAAATCGGTTGCGAAGTCGTGCCGTTGTACTGCGACGTGGACGGCACGTTCCCGAATCATCATCCCGATCCGTCCGACCCGCGAAACCTCGGCGACCTCATTGCTGCCGTCCATACGATCGGCGCGGACCTCGGCATCGCGTTCGATGGCGATGGCGACCGCATGGGCGTGGTGACCGCCACCGGCGAGATCATTTACGCCGACCGGTTGCTCATGCTGTTCGCCCAGGACGTGCTGGCGCGCAACCCGGGCGCGACCGTGATCTTCGACGTCAAATGCACCGGGCACCTGCGCCGGGTCATCCAGGAGTCGGCGGGTGTGCCGCTGATGTGGCGTACCGGCCACTCCCTGATCAAGGCGAAGATGCGTGACACCGGCGCAGCGCTGGCCGGCGAGATGAGCGGTCACTTCTTCTTCGCCGACAACAATCGCTGGTACGGCTTCGACGATGGCATCTACGCGGCGGCACGCCTGCTCGAGATCGTCGCCGGCGACCTCGAAGAGCGCAGCGCCGCGGCGCTGTTCGAGACACTCCCGACCAGCGTGTCCACGCCGGAGCTTCGATTGCCCATGGAAGAAGGCGCGCCGTTCCGGTTCATCGAGGCATTCCGCGGGTCCGCTACGTTCGACGACGCGCGGATCACGACGATCGACGGCATCCGGGTCGACTGGCCCGACGGCTGGGGTCTGGTGCGCGCATCGAATACCTCGCCCGCACTCGTGTTCCGCTTCGATGCGGATACGGCCAAGGCACTGGAGCGCGTCAAGCAGGCCTTCCGCCAGCGCCTGCTGGCGGTCGACCGGTCCCTCGTGTTGCCGTTCTGACGGCCTGATCAGCCGCCGTTGTTGGCGGCAGCGGCTTTCAGCTGGCGGTAGTGCTGCAGCTGCGCGTCGACCTTGACCCTGGCCGCGTCCTTGGAGGCCTGCTGGCGCTGGAGTGCCGCCCGCAGCGAGGCGACGGTATTACGCTGCTCGGTGATGCGTTCGTTGAGGTAAGGCGGCACGGGCTGCTTGGCGCGTTCGAGGTCGCCAGCCCGGGTCAGGAGGTCGGCCAGTGCCTTTTCCTGTCCCTGCAGATTCAGGCGGGTCGTGCGCGCGGCCTGTTCGAAGTTCTCGACCTCGGCGTTCTTCGCCGACATGAACGCTGCTTCGTTGGGATAGGCATTGAGCAGTTGCATGTCGTCGCGCTGACGCTGTTGCTCGGCCTGCAGGGCGGCGGCTTGCTGATCGGCGACCTTCTTCGCCGCGACCCGCTCATCCGAGGTCATCTGGCGATCCACGTGGCGCACGGTCAGGCCCTGTGAATTGACGACGTCGTAGCCAGCCGCCATGGCGTCCGGGGTCAGGCTGTCACTGAAATAGGAATGCCCCGACGCGTCCTTCCACTTGTAGCGGAAGCCGTTGTTGTTGGCTGTGTTATCGGCGCCAAAGGCCGTTGTGCACAGGCACAACGTCGCTCCCGCCAGGATGTAACGCACTGCACGCATGATGTCCCCTCCTGTGGCGGGAGTATAGCCAGCGCGGAGCGTGAGGTTACGCAGGGGCGGCACGTGGTCCGGCCCTGCGTGACGTAGTCGCCGTTTTCTCAGCCACTGACGCCGTACTGCTCACGATAGGCCAGCAGGCGGCCATGCTCGGCGGCCAGTTCAGGCTTCTCGCCCGCATAGGTCATGACGTCCGCCAGGGTGGCGATGGCTATGACCGGAATGCCGAACTGTGCCGCCACTTCCTGGGCGGCGGAAAGTTCGCCCTGTCCGCGCTCCTGGCGATCGAGTGCGATGAGCACGCCCGCCGGCTCCGCGCCCTGCGCCCGGATGAGTTCCAGCGATTCGCGAACGGCGGTGCCTGCGGTCATCACGTCGTCGACGATCAGTACGCGACCCTTGAGCGGGGCCCCGACCAGCACGCCGCCCTCGCCGTGAGCCTTGGCTTCCTTGCGGTTGTACGCCCAGGGCAGGTCACGGCCTTGCGCGTCGGCCAGGGCGATCGCGGTCGCGGCGGCCAGGGCAATGCCCTTGTAGGCGGGGCCGAAAAGCATGTCGAACGGCACGCCCGAGCGGGTCGCTGCCTCCGCGTAGGAGCGCCCGAGGCGGGCCAACGCGGCACCGGAGTCGATCCGGCCCATGTTGAAGAAGTACGGGCTGATACGGCCCGACTTGAGCGTGAATTCGCCGAAGCGAAGAACGTCGCGGGCCAGGGTGAGCTCGATGAATTCGCGCTGGTAATCGTGCACGTCGGTTCTCTCTCAGGGGTTCCAGGGATGCAGCGGGCGCCACAGTACGAATTGCGGCCCCGCCAGCCCGCCATGGTACAGCTCACCGCTGTCGCGGTAGCCGGCGCGCCGGTAGACGTGGACGGCCGCTTCGTTGCGCACGTTCACCGTGAGAAGGATCCTTTCACGATCGGGGTGGCGCCCCGCCACGTAAGCGTGGATGGCGTCGAGCGACCGCCGGCCGAGGCCTTCGCCCTGCCTGCCCGCGTCGATCATGAAACTGCGCAGGGCGACCGCGCCTTCGGCCAGCGGGTGGTCGCCCAGGGCGGAGGCGCGGCGGTCGATGCGTACATAACCGACCACGGCGTCATCGACGACGAGGGCGAGTCCCTCGCTGCCGGGGCACACGGCCACGTCTGCCAGCGAATCTTCGATGCGCCCGACGAAGGGGAACTGATCCTCCTGCACACGCAAGGCGAGTACGCCGGGCCTGACGTCGGCATCGAGGGGCAGGACACGAATGGCACTATTCATGCCGCCATTATGGGCCCGGTATGATGGCGGGATTCGCCCCACGCAATCCAAGGTCCCATGCGCATCATTTCGCTGAACGCCAACGGTATCCGTTCCGCCGCCACCAAAGGCGTCTTCGAATGGCTGCGCGCCCAGGACGCGGACGTCGTCTGTCTGCAGGAAACCAAGGCGCAGGAAGCCCAGCTGACCGATCCGATGTTCCGCCCGGATGGCCACCACTGCTTCTATCACGACGCCCGCAGCAAGAAGGGCTACAGCGGCGTCGCCATTTATTCGAAGCGCGAACCCGATGAGGTGCGCGTATCGCTGGGGCGCGAGGATTTCGATTGCGAGGGCCGCTACATCGAGGCGCGTTTCGGCAACCTCAGCGTCGTTTCCTTTTACATCCCGTCGGGATCGTCCGGGGATGAGCGCCAGCAGTACAAGTTCCGCGTCATGGAATGGCTGACCCCCATCCTGCGCGAATGGGCGGCCAGCGGTCGTGAGTACGTGCTGTGCGGCGACTGGAACATTGTCCACACGAAAAACGATATCAAGAACTGGACCTCCAACCAGAAGAATTCGGGTTGCCTGCCCGAGGAGCGCGCCTGGCTCGATCTCCTCTTCAAGGAGATCGGCTGGGTGGACAGCTTCCGCGCGATCAAGCCGGATGCCGTGGAATACACCTGGTGGTCAAACCGTGGGGCGGCGCGCGCGAACAACGTGGGTTGGCGGATCGACTACCAGATCGTGACCCCGGGCATGGGAGCCCGTGCGCGTGACTGCTCGATCTATCGCGATGAGCGCTTCTCCGACCATGCGCCGTTTACCGTGGACTACGCCGAGTGACGCAATCTTCCGGCGTGGCCCGGTACAAAGGGCTTCGCGGTGTGGCCGCGGCGTTCGCCCAGCCCGGTGCGGTCACCATGCTCTTCTTCGGTCTGGCCTCGGGCCTGCCGTTCCTGTTGGTCGGCAATACACTGTCGGCCTGGCTGAAGGAATCGGGCGTCGACTACGGCGCGATCGGCCTCGCTAGCTACGTCACCTTCAGTTACAACTTCAAGTTCCTCTGGGCTCCGCTGGTCGACCGGTTCCGTCTGCCGTTGTTCGGTCGACTCGGGCAGCGACGCGGCTGGTTGATGTTCGGGTTGCTGCTGCTGGCGGTGGGCCTGTTGTCGATGGCCTTCATGCCCCCCACGGCGTCGTTGCCCCGATTCGTCGGGGCCACCCTCCTGGCCGCGTTCGCGGGCGCGACGATCGACATCGTCGTGGATGCGTATCGTGTGGAGATCGCTCCGCCGGAAGCGCAAGGCGCGCTCGCCGCCACCTATACGCTCGGCTATCGTTTCGGCCTGATCGCCAGCGGCGCGGGCATCCTGCTCATTGCCGACCAGGTGGGCTGGCAGCGCGGGTACATGGCGGTCTGCCTTTTGCTGATCATTCCCATCGTCACGGTCCTCATTGCGCGCGAGCCCGAGCATCGGGTCCGCGAGCGCGTGCCGTTGCGCGTCGCCGTGCAGGAAGGCTTTGTCGGTCCCTTCCGTGACTTTTTCTCGCGTTATGGCATGGGCCTCGCGCTTGGCCTGCTGCTGTTCGTCGCGCTGTTCCGCCTGCCCGACCAGATGCTCGGGGTCATGGCGTACCCGTTCTACCTCGACGCGGGCTTTACGAAGACCCAGATCGCCGAGGTCTCCAAGGTCTACGGCGTCATCATCGGCATTGCCGGTGCCTTGCTCGGCGGTTGGGCAGTGACCCGTTTCGAGATGCGCCGTCTGCTTGTTGTCGCTGCCCTGGGTGTCGCGCTATCGAACATGCTGTACCTGCTGATGGCGCAGAATCCGGGCCAGACCTGGGCCTTCGTCGTTACGCTCTCGGGCGACAACTTTGCGCAAGGATTTGCGGGTCCGGTCCTGGTCGCCTTCATGTCCGGACTGGTCAACCGGAGCTTTACCGCGACCCAGTACGCACTCCTCAGCTCACTGGCGAACCTGCCCGGCAAGCTGATCGGCGGGATGTCGGGTTTTCTGGTCAAGGACTCCGGCTACTCCGCGCTATTCGTCATCAGCACGGTCTCGATCATCCCGACGCTGCTGGTCCTGGCACTGCTCTGGCGGCGCCTGCCGACCCCAACGGACAGGCCATAAGGCCGACACAACGCGCTTCCGAAACTGTGTAATATCTGCCGCACAGGGGGCATGCGCGAGGAGGTAACGCACGTGCCAGATATCGTGGTGCGACACATCGACGAGCAGATGGCCGAGCGGATCAAGACGCTCGCGCGAGAACGCCGCTGGTCGATCAATGAGGTGATCCTGCATGCGCTGCGCTATGGCCTTGGCCTTAGTGCGGGTGACGTGTTCGGCGAGCTATTGCTCCAGCCCGGCGACATCGCGCACCTTACCGGCGCATGGGATGCCGAGGAGCAGGCTGCCTTCCAGGAAGCACTGGCGGCACTCGCCCAGGCATCGCCTTCGACGCTCGCGGATGCGGACAAACGTCAGGCAAGCGTGCCCAACACATCGTTCTGAGTGTCAGGGCGCTGCGTAGAGCGCGCCCAGCAGGCGAGGGCCGCGTGCGCCCGTGACGCTCGCCAGGTTGCCTGGTTCACCGCGAACGCGGCGGTAAGCGAGCCAGGCGAAGGCCATGGCTTCCATGAAATCCGGATCGATGCCGAAGGCCGTGCTGGTGACCAGCTCGCGTCCCGGCAACCGCGCCGCGAGGGCCTGCATCAAGGCCGCGTTGTGTACGCCCCCACCGCAGGCGACCACGTCGGTGGCATCGGCCGCGTAGCGCTCGATGGCATCGGCGATCGATACCGCGCTCAACGCGAGCAGGGTGGCCTGGACGTCTTCCGGGCTGTTGTCAGCCACGCGCGGATGCGCATCCAGCCAGGCCAGATGAAAATGCTCGCGGCCAGTGCTCTTGGGCGGCGGCAGGACGAAGTAGGCGTCGTCGAGCATCTCGGCCAGCAGGGTCGCGTCGACCGTGCCGGACGCGGCGAAGCGCCCATCGCGGTCGAACGCTTCGCCGCGGTGGCGCAGGCACCAGGCATCCATGAGCCCGTTTGCCGGACCGGTATCGAACCCGGTGACTTCGCCGCTGGCGGATAGTCTCGTGACGTTGGCGATGCCGCCAAGATTGAGTACGGCGCGCGCCCCATTCGGCGGCCGCAGCACCGTTGCGTGGAAAGCGGGAACCAGCGGTGCACCCTGGCCACCCGCCGCCACATCGGCGCGACGGAAGTCGGCGATCGTATCGATGCCGCTGCGCTCGGCGATGACCGACGGGTCGCCGATCTGCAGCGTAAAGGGATGCGGACCGTCGGGCCGATGGCGAATGGTCTGGCCGTGGGAGCCGATGGCTTTCACCGCCGTCGACGACACCCGGGCTCTTTCGAGCACGGCCTGCGCGGCATCGGTAAAGGCATGGGCTACGGCGACATCGAGCCGGCCGTAATCATCGAGGGCAAGGCGATCCTCATCCTGCGCCACGGCAAGAATGCGCCGGCGCAGGGTGTCGTCCCAAGGATGCGTCAGCCCGGCAACAAGGGACGGGCGCCCTTCGTCGAAGCGGACCAGCGCGGCGTCGATGCCGTCGGCGCTGGTTCCGGAAATCAGGCCAAGGTAAAGGCCGTCTGTCGTCGGCACGACTCAGTCGTCGCCGCGCGAGGCGGTATCGGCGCGCGCGAGCTTCGTGTTGTTGTCGACCTGGTTGAGGCGGGCCAGCTGCGGACCGACGATCTCTTTCTTGAACTTCGCCAGCTGTCCCGCCGGCAAGGGCTCCGGCTTCGGCAGGGTCACGGTCTGCGGATCGCGCTGCACGTTGTTGACGCGGAATTCGTAGTGCAGATGCGGACCGGTCGCCAGGCCGGTCATGCCGACGAAGCCGATGGTGCTGCCCTGGCTGACGCGCTGGCCCACGCGGAGGTTCGCGAAGCGGGACATGTGGCCGTAGGCCGTGCTGATCGTCGCGTTGTGCTGGATGACCACGAAGTTGCCGTAGCCGTTCATCCAGCCGCGGAACTTGACCACGCCATCGCCCGCGGCGTGGATCGGCGTACCGGTCGGGGCGGCGTAGTCGACGCCCTTGTGCGCGCGCATCGTGCCAAGGATCGGGTGCATGCGGCCCGCGCTGAACTGCGAGGAGATCCGCGTGAAGTCGACCGGGATGCGCAGGAAGGAGCCAGTGAGCGGACGGCCTTCTTCGCTGAAATAGCTCCACTTGCCGTCGGTGTTCTTGAAGCGATAAGCGGTATAGCGCTTACCCTGGTTCACGAACTCGGCCGCGACGATATCGCCTTCCCGAAGGTACGAGCCGTCACTGTAGACATCGTCATAGATCACGGTGAAGTTATCGCCGACGCGCAGGTCCTGCACGAAGTCGATATCGAACTTGAACACCTCGGCCAGCTTGAGGACCATCGCGTTGCTCATGCCGGCCTTGGAGGCCGCGCCGAACAGCGAACTGTCGATCGCTCCGTGCGCGATGTGCTCGCGACGCTGCACGTCGCGGGTCTTCGTGGTGAGCTGGGGCGATGCACCGTCCAGACGCAAGGTGGCGATGTTCGCTTCGTCCTGGTCGAAGCGCACACCCTTGAGGAGGTGATCGCCGCCGACGAGGAACTGGAACTCCTGGCCCGGCCTGATCTGGTGGAACACCTTGCTGCCGCCCGAGCCATCGATCACGTGCTGCAGATCCGTCATCGACAGGCCCTGAGCCAGGAAGATGTCGGCGAGTGTCTCGCCCGGATGAACCTGTACGGTCTGCCATTCGTCGACGGGAGCGACCGGCTTGATCGCCGCCGGGTCCATCTTCGGAAGGGCGAGCGGGACGATGGCGTGATTGAAAGGGTCGGTGGTGATCGCGGTCGTCGCGGCCATCGCGCCTAGCGGAATCTTCGCGGGAAGAGTCGGAACGGCGGTAACCGAGGACGACTTCATGGCGCCGGCCCAGGCCGGGATCACGAGGGCGGAGAGGATGACAAGAAGAAAGGCCGTGCCCGCGAGGATCCAGCGTTCACGCGACCAGCTCAACGGCTCCGACGACGCGTTGCGACTGAACGACCAATGCGCACGACTATCGTAGAAGTGCGAATGACGGCGCTGCGCCTTGCGGCGGACCGCCTGCTTGCGAGCGCTGTGCGCGCCTCTGTTCTCATCAGTCATTGTCTTTCTTGTATCCGCTCGCCCCGAGTTGTCGCGTACCATAACGGCCTCGTGCAAACGGCGTCAACGCCTTTCCCATCAAGGCTTTGCATCGCATCTTTCGGTTAACGCACAATTAACCCCCACGGC
>NZ_JBSSDZ010000001.1:4447500-4815000 GCF_054061215.1 Luteibacter sp. HA06 | reverse complement strand
TAAGGCGAGGCAGAAATGCGTAGTCGATGGGAAGCAGGTTAATATTCCTGCACTTTTCTACAGTGCGATGTGGGGACGGAGAAGGTTAGGTCTACCAGGCGTTGGTTGTCCTGGGGAAAGGCGGTAGGCATGATTCTTAGGCAAATCCGGGAATCTTTATGCCGAGCACCGAGACGAGTCCTATGAGGACGAAGTGACTGACACCACGCTTCCAGGAAAAGCCACTAAGCTTCAGCTGTAGAAAAACCGTACCGCAAACCGACACAGGTAGGCAGGGTGAGAATCCCAAGGCGCTTGAGAGAACTCGGGTGAAGGAACTAGGCAAAATGGCACCGTAACTTCGGGAGAAGGTGCGCCTCTTGGTGTGGTCACGTGCGTGACTGAGCATCGAGGGGTCGCAGTAACCTGGCCGCTGCGACTGTTTATCAAAAACACAGCACTCTGCAAACACGAAAGTGGACGTATAGGGTGTGACGCCTGCCCGGTGCTGGAAGGTTAATTGATGGGGTCAGCCGCAAGGCGAAGCTCTTGATCGAAGCCCCAGTAAACGGCGGCCGTAACTATAACGGTCCTAAGGTAGCGAAATTCCTTGTCGGGTAAGTTCCGACCTGCACGAATGGCGTAACGACAGCGGCGCTGTCTCCACCCGAGACTCAGTGAAATTGAAATCGCTGTGAAGATGCAGCGTTCCCGCGGCAAGACGGAAAGACCCCGTGAACCTTTACTATAGCTTTACACTGAACGTTGAGTTCTTCTGTGTAGGATAGGTGGGAGGCTATGAAACCAGGACGCTAGTTCTGGTGGAGCCATCCTTGAAATACCACCCTGAAGTGCTTGACGTTCTAACCTAGGTCCGTAATCCGGATCGGGGACCGTGTATGGTGGGTAGTTTGACTGGGGCGGTCTCCTCCCAAAGAGTAACGGAGGAGCACGAAGGTACGCTCAGCGCGGTCGGACATCGCGCACTGTGTGCAAAGGCATAAGCGTGCTTGACTGCGAGATCGACGGATCAAGCAGGTACGAAAGTAGGTCTTAGTGATCCGGTGGTTCTGTATGGAAGGGCCATCGCTCAACGGATAAAAGGTACTCCGGGGATAACAGGCTGATACCGCCCAAGAGTTCATATCGACGGCGGTGTTTGGCACCTCGATGTCGGCTCATCACATCCTGGGGCTGTAGCCGGTCCCAAGGGTATGGCTGTTCGCCATTTAAAGTGGTACGCGAGCTGGGTTCAGAACGTCGTGAGACAGTTCGGTCCCTATCTGTCGTGGGCGTTGGAGATTTGAGGGGGGCTGCTCCTAGTACGAGAGGACCGGAGTGGACGTTCCGCTGGTGTTCGGGTTGTCATGCCCATGGCATTGCCCGGTAGCTACGAACGGAAGTGATAACCGCTGAAAGCATCTAAGCGGGAAGCACGCCCCAAGATGAGATCTCCCGAGAGCTTGACTCTCCTAAAGGCACCATCAAGACTAGGTGGTTGATAGGCACGGTGTGGAAGTGCAGCAATGCATTGAGCTTACGTGTACTAATGAGCCGTGAGGCTTGACCATATAACCCCAAGACGCTTCACCGTCTTAAACTTCTCTCTACTCGCATTCCGAATCCGGACGCTTGTCACTCGTTTACACCCTCTGTGAAGCCGGCGCTTTTATAGCGCTGCTTCCACCCCTTCCCTGGCGGCCATAGCGGCGTGGTACCACCTGATCCCATCCCGAACTCAGAAGTGAAACGCGCATGCGCCGATGGTAGTGTGGCTCAAGCCATGCAAGAGTAGGTCACCGCCAGGGGCCTTATACCGGAACAACCCGTCTTCGAAAGAAGGCGGGTTTTTCTTTGCCTGCTTTTTACCTGCGCGCAGCGCACGACCCGCAACAGGTCACCGCCAGGGGCCTTATACCGGAACAACCCGTCTTCGAAAGAAGGCGGGTTTTTCTTTGCCTGCGATTCCTGTGGGAGCCGCTTCAGCGGCGATCCCGCGGCAGCGGGCCAGCTCACCGCAACCGGGCTGTCGCCGCTGAAGCGGCTCCCACACTTACCATCGCAACCGGGTTATCGCCGCTGAAGCGGCTCCCACAATCGGCTACATTAGGGCCATGTACCTACAGACCTTCGGGCTGCGCGAGCTGCCATTTGGCGACGCACCGGATCCGCGCTTTGCCTGCCTGTTCGCGCGCGAGCGGGAGATCCTCGCGCACGTCGAATATGAGCTGACGTCCACGGCTTCCAGCGTCACGCTCGTGACGGGTGAGGCGGGCGTCGGCAAGAGTTTGATCTGCATGCTGATCGAAGCGGACGCGCCTAATCACGGCGTGCGTCCCGTGCGTCAGACGGCCGGTGATTACGCGCTGGAGACCGTGGCCTGGTTGCGAGCGATGTATGCCGGCTTTGGATTGCCGCTGCCTCTGAGCGCTGAAGCCAATACCGAAGACCACCTCGTCGATGGTCTAGCCGCAGGCCTCGGCCGCATTTCGCAGCACGGCAGCCATCGCTTCCTTCTGATTCTTGACGACGGCGATCAGCTTGCCGACGAAGACCTCGCCATCGTCGAGCGTCTGCTCCTCGCCTGTGAGAACGTCGACGCTCCTTTCCACATCGTCCTTGCCGGACTTCCCGCGCTACGTGACCGGCTTTCTGGTCCCTCAGCGCCCTCGATCGCCGCGCATGTTCGCAGCCGCTTGCCGATGCCGGTGCTGGGCGGCGAAGAGAGCGAGCGCTACGTTCGTCATCGGCTTCATGTAGCCGGTACGGCTCGCATGCCTTTCAGCCGACTCGGGTTGCGAACGCTTCGCGACGATGGCAAAGGCAACCCGCGCCGGCTCAATGCCCTGGCCCATCGTGCCCTCGAGCGCGCTGCGGAACGAGGTGAGCAGTCCATCGGAGAGCGGGCGTTGGGATTCGTCGCTCGCGAAGTACTACCGCAACACGCGCGGTATTGGCTGAGACGCTACCGAAAACCTATCCTTGCGGTCGGCGCCATGCTGGCCATCCTGTTCGTCGGTGGTGCAGCGACCTGGTTCCTCTCGGGACGCAGTCCATCGCGGCCGAAGAACCTCGTAGCGGTCACCCCCGAACAGGCGATGGCAAAGCTAAGCGAGGCTTTGCCGGCCCCGGACGTCGGCAAAGTCAGGGTGTGGGGAGAGCTACTCGCACGGTGGCAAGTCGGTTCGAAGGACACCTCGGTTGCCAACGCGATCAACTGTGACGCGATCATTTTTCCGGGGTTTGCCTGCGTCAGTGGACGTGGTTCGCTCGACCAGTTACGTCGATTCGACCGGCCGATCGTGCTCGAGCTCGACGAGGCACACGCCCGGCAGCAGGTGTTGCTGGTGGGTGCCGGCGATCAGGCAATTCGTCTGTATCTAGGTGGTAAATACGTCGATCTGACGCGCGACGTCTTCGAACATGTGTGGAACGGCCGCTTTTACGCGGTTTTCCGCGTGGATCCTGTCATGCCCGCGAAGCTGTCAAGGGGCGATGCCGGCGACGGCATGCGGTGGCTACTCGGCCGTCTCCCGCCTGACGGCGGCGGTACTAACGGCGCGCCGGCGTCGGTGACGTTCGACCGAACGGTCGAGGCTCGCGTTCGAAGCTTGCAGCAGCGCTTCGGTATTGCGGCCGACGGTGTCGTCGGTCCGGAGACCATGTTTGCCTTGTCGTCGTTAGAGGCCGAAGGTCCGCACCTCGCTCGCGGCGTGCCCTGAGTATGTTCGTCCAGGTTGACACCCGCCGGCGCTCTCGACTGTGCTGGGCCACGATTCTGATCGTCCTCGTGTGCGTGGTGTGCTTCGTGGCCCTGGCGTTGAGCGGGCCGGACGAGCGTCACGCGATCATGCGGCGTTGGGGCACCGTGCCGGCGCACCTGTTCAGCCCTGGCCTGCCGCTTTGGGGACAGATCAGTGATCCCGCCCTGTTGCGCCTGTTTACAGCGCTCTTCATTCACGGCGGCTGGCTTCACCTGCTCAGCAACCTGCTCTTCCTGGTTATCTTCAGCCTGCCGGCGGAACGAAGTCTTGGGTCTTCCCGATTCCTTCTGCTTTTCCTGCTCGGCGGGGTGGTAGCGAACCTGATCGGTGCCATTTCTCTGACCGGGGCTGGCGTTCCGATCATCGGTTGCAGCGGCGCTGTGTCGGCAGTCGTCGGCGCTTACGTGACATTGTTCCCCCGGGCCAAGCTCGGCCTCGTGCTTCCGCTTGGACTCTTCCTGGAATTCGTTCGCGTACCAGCATTCCTGCTCATCGGGATCTGGGCACTGGTGCAGTTGCTCTTCAGTATTGCCGGTGCCAGTTACGGTGCCGTCGTGTGGTGGACGCACATCGGCGGCTTCGTGTTCGGCATCGTCTTCGCGCTCTTCTCGCGCGGAGCTATCGTCCGGCGTCTACGCGGCTGACATGGCGCGCGGCGCCAGCAGGTGGCTGCGCACGAAGTGGCGCAACAGCATGGTCGCCGCGGGCGTCGCCACGACGGCGGCGAGCATATCGTCCGGCGCCTGGCCTTCATCGCGAAGTACATCGTGCTTGCGCCTGATATAGGCTCGCATCACTTCCGCCGAAAATTCGGGATGAAACTGCGTGCTGATCGCATGCTTGCCGTAGCGGACCAGATGATGGGGATCGCGCTCCGAGCGAGCCAGCGCAACGGCACCCGCCGGCAAATCCATGACGCTTTGTTCGTGCGTCGCATGGGCGTGGAAGCTACCTGGCAGGGACGAACCGAGCATGTCGCCACCCGCGTGCTCCGTGGCTGTCGTGAGGCGGACCGTCCCCATTTCGCGACCGCCCGGCAGGTAGTCGACGCGACCACCGAGGGCATGCGACATCAGCTGATGTCCGTAGCACACGCCAAGTAACGGCAGGTCCACGTCCATCGCGTCGCGAATCCAGCCGGCCGTGCGCTCACTCCACGGCAGGCGCTCGGTCACCATTGAGGCAGACCCGGTGATCACGGCACCAGCGCATTCGCCCGGATCGGGGAGGCGGTCGCCCTGCTCGACGTCGATCACGCGAACGTGCGGTGCAGGCAGGCGGAGACCGAGACGGAACCAGCGCGGAAAATCACCGTGGCGTGCACTGATGACCTCCGGTGCGCGGCCGGTGCGGATGATGAGCAAAGGCTTCATGGCGAAATCGTATCGTCGATATCGGTGGGCGGAAGAACGTTGAGTACCTCGCGGGCCGTCGTCACGCCCAGGGCGACCTGGGCGGCGGCCGAAATGCGCAGGGGCTTCATGCCATCGCGCAGGGCAGCCGCGCCAAGACGTGAAAGATCCAGTTCAGCGGAAATGAGTCCGCGCAGTCGCGACGAGACGGGCATCATCTCGTAGATGCCGGTACGGCCGAGGAAGCCTGTCTTCCGGCACTCCAGGCACCCTACGGGCTCGAATACACGCTCGGGCACGGGAATGTCCCAGCCGTGCGTGACAACGCGCCACTGATCGGGATCTTGCGTGGTGGCCCGTTTGCAGTGCGGGCAAAGTGTGCGCACGAGTCGCTGGGCGACGACGCCGGTCAGGGTCGACTGGATGAGGTAATGCGGCACACCCAGGTCGAGGAGGCGCGTCACCGCGCTCGGCGAGTCGTTGGTGTGCAGGGTCGAAAGAACGAGGTGTCCGGTCAGCGAGGCCTGCACCGCCATCTGTGCGGTCTCCAGATCGCGGATCTCGCCGATCATGATGATGTCCGGATCCTGGCGCAGCAGCGTGCGAACGCCCGCGGCGAAGTCCAGGTCGATCGCTGGCTGCACCTGCATCTGGTTGAGTTCCGGCGAGACCATTTCGATCGGGTCTTCCACCGTGCAGACATTGAGCTCCGGTTTGGCCAGATGCTTGAGCGTCGAGTAGAGCGTCGTCGTCTTGCCGGAGCCGGTCGGTCCGGTGACCAGCACGATGCCGTGGGGCCGTTCGACCATGCCTCGCCACAGCAAACCTTCCTCTTCGGAGAAGCCAAGCTGCGCGAAGTCCTTCATCACCAGGTCGGGATCGAAGATGCGCATGACGATCTTCTCGCCGAAGGCGGTTGGCATGCTCGAAATACGAAGCTCGACCTCACGACCGCCGGCGGATCGTGTCTTGATGCGGCCATCCTGCGGGCGCCGTTTCTCGGCGACATCCATGCGGGCGAGGATCTTGATGCGTGAGGTGACGGCCGTCATCACCGGTGGTGGCAGCTCGAACACCTTCTGCATCACGCCGTCGATGCGAAAGCGCATCTGCCCGGCGTCGCGACGCGGCTCCAGGTGAATGTCGGACGCGCGTTGTTCGAAGGCATATTGAAGCAGCCAGTCGACGATGTGCACGACATGTCTGTCGTCCGCCCCCAGCTCGCCGCCCTTACCCAGTTCGACCAGCTGTTCGAAGTTGATGATCTTGGAGGTGTCGCCGATGCCCTTGGCGTCCTGGGCCATCTGGATGGACCGCTGCACGCCGTAGAACTCGAGCAGGTAGCGGTTGATGTCGATGGGACTGGCGACGACGCGGCGGACGTCACGGCGAAGCATGTGGGCGAGGTCCGAGGCCCAGCTGGCGTCGAACGGCTCGGCCGTGGCGAAGACCACCTCGCTGGACGTCGCCGATACGGGAAGGATGCGATGCCGCTGCGCGTACGCGCTGCTGACCACCTGGGTCACCTGCGCCACGTTGACCTTCATCGGGTCGATTTTCATGTACGGCAGGTCGGCCTTGCCGGCAAGCCACTCCATGAGGCCTTCCAGGCTCAGGGGGCGGCCTGCCTCGCGGCGGTTGTCCACCTTGGCATTGGCGACGACCACCAGAGGATAGAGTTCAATGGCGGTCTTGCCGCTCTTCGAGCTCATCCGGACGCGTTTGGCGTCCTCCCCGGTCAGGTATCCGTCGACAACGAGGGAAGCGAGCACCTCGTCGAGTTCCAGCCGGGCACGGCGTCCGAGAAGGGCGCCGTGTTGCGCATTGACTGCCATGACTTGCGACCCTGTGTGAATCCCACGCCGCTATACTAGCCCGCTTTATCAAGGACTCGGGAACCATGTCCGCGCCCACTTTCCAAGACGTGATCCAGACCCTGAACCGCTATTGGGCGGAGCAGGGCTGCGTGCTGGTCCAGCCCCTCGACACCGAGGTCGGCGCGGGAACCTTCCATCCTGCAACGTTCCTGCGCGCACTCGGACCCGAGCCCTGGGCGGCCGCCTACGTGCAGCCCTGCCGTCGCCCGACGGATGGCCGCTATGGCGACAACCCCAACCGCCTGCAGCACTACTACCAGTACCAGGTGGTGCTCAAGCCGAATCCGGAAGACATCATCGAGCTCTACATCGGCTCCCTGAAAGCGCTGGGTATCGATCCCCTGGTGCATGATCTCCGCTTCGTCGAGGACAACTGGGAGTCGCCGACGCTGGGCGCCTGGGGTCTGGGCTGGGAAGTCTGGCTCAATGGCATGGAGGTGACGCAGTTCACCTACTTCCAGCAGGCCGGCGGTCTCGAATGCCGCCCCGTGACCGGCGAGATCACCTACGGCCTCGAACGCCTGGTGATGTACCTGCAGAACGTCGACAGCATCTACGACATCGTCTGGACACACGCCCCGCACGGCGTGGTCACCTATGGCGATGTGTTCCACCAGAACGAGGTGGAGCAGAGCACCTACAACTTCGAGTACGCCAACGTGACCGAACTGTTCCGTTGGTTCGACGTCTGCGAGGGCGAAGCCGCGAAGCTGATCGCCGCAGGGCTGCCGTTGCCGGGCTACGAGCAGGTCTGCAAGGCCAGCCACGCCTTCAATCTGCTCGATGCGCGCCGCGCGATCAGCGTGACCGAGCGCCAGCGCTACATCCTGCGCGTCCGTACCCTGGCGCGCGCCGTGGCCGAAGCCTACGTGGCACAGCGCGAGAAGCTCGGCTTCCCGGGCCTGAAGAAAGACAAGGAGGCCGTCCATGGCCGATAAGCGCTTGCCGCTCCTCATCGAGCTGGGCACCGAAGAACTGCCTCCCAAGGCGCTCGACGATCTTGCCGGCGCGTTCGCGCGCGGCGTGGTTGAGGGGCTGGAGAAACGCGGCGTGTCCGCCGACTACGCCTCGGCAAAGGCCTATGCATCGCCGCGACGCCTTGCCGTCTACATCGCGGACGTGGCCGTCGCGCAGCCCGAGCAGACGATCGAGCGCCGTGGTCCCGCGATCGCCGCCAGCCTCGGCCCCGACGGTGAGCCGAGCAAGGCCCTGGTCGGCTTCGCCCAGTCCTGCGGCGTCGAGGTGTCGGCGCTGGAGAAGCTCGAGACCGACAAGGGCGCCTGGTTCGTCTTCCGGGCCGTGAAGCCGGGACAGCCGACCGCTGCCTTGCTGCCCGAGATCGTCACCGAATCGCTCAAGGCGCTGCCGATTCCCAAAGCCATGCGCTGGGGCAATCGCGAGGACAGCTTCGTGCGCCCCGTGCACACCCTGCTGATGCTGCACGGTGCCGATATCGTTGACGGGCAGATTCTCGGCCTGACCAGCGGACGTCTCAGCAATGGCCACCGGTTCCACCATCCCAAGCCGATCCACGTCGCCGACGCGGATAGCTGGCTGGATGCCTTGCGTCACGCCCATGTGCTCGCCGATCCCACCGAGCGCCGCCAGCGTGTGCGCGATGAAGTCGCCCGCGTTGCCACCGGCGGCGTGCCGCGCCTTTCGGAAAGCCTGCTCGACGAAATCGCCAACCTCACCGAATGGCCGGTCGGCATCGCCTGCACCTTTGAACGTGCCTTCCTCGATGTACCGCCGGAAGCGCTGGTCACCACCATGGAGACCAACCAGAAGTTCGTCCCGGTGTTCGACACCGAGGGGCGGCTGACGGAACACTTCATCGGTGTCGCCAACATCGAGAGCAAGGATCCGGCCGAGATCCGCAAAGGCTACGAGCGGGTCATCCGTCCCCGCTTCGCGGACGCCAAGTTCTTCTGGGACGCCGACCTGAAGTCGCCGCTGGCGGAGTATCAGGAAGGCCTTAAGAACGTCACCTACCAGCAGTCACTGGGTAGCTTGTGGGACAAGACGGTCCGCGTGGCAGAGCTGGCCCGGGTGATCGCCAACCGCGTCGATGTCGACGCGGGACAGGCCACCCATGCGGCTGCCCTGTCCAAGTGCGATCTGCTCACCCGTATGGTCGGCGAGTTTCCCGAACTGCAGGGCGTCATGGGTCGTTACTACGCCTCGCGCCAGGGTATCGATGCAAGCGTGGCCGACGCGCTGGACAGCTTCTACCAGCCGCGATTCGGTGGCGACGCCATCGCCGCGGGCAAGGTGGGGCAGGTACTTGCCGTGGCCGAGCGGCTCGACACCCTGGCGGGCATCTTCGCCGTGGGTCTCAAGCCGAGCGGTAACAAGGATCCCTTCGCGTTGCGTCGCGCCGCACTGGGCCTCGCCCGTACGCTGATCGAGGGTAATCTCGATATCGAGCTCCGTGCGACGTTGACCGAAGCCCTGGAGATGATTCCGGAAACCGCTCTCCTGGCCGGCGTGAAGCCAGGCAAGGACGGCAAGGTCCCGTCGGTCGACCTCGGCGCGCGCCGCCGGGAGTTGGGTGACGAGATCCAGGCTTTCGTGCTCGAGCGCTTGCGCGGGTACTACGCGGACCAGGGTTTCTCGACCGACCAGTTCGAAGCGGTGCTTGCGGTGGCTCCGGCCACGCTACCCGACTTCGATCGGCGGCTTCGGGCCGTGGGTGAGTTTGCGCGTCGTAGCGAAGCGGCGAGCCTCGCCGCCGCGAACAAGCGTGTCGCCAATATCCTGCGCAAGCAGGCGGAAGAAGCCGATGCGCCGCCGATCCCGGCGACCGTCGACGCGGCCTACTTCGACTCCGATGCCGAGCGTGAACTCCACGCTGCCCTGGCAGCCGCACGTGCGGACTCGCAGGGCCTGCTGGCCTCGGGCGACTACACGGGCACGCTCGCTCGCCTCGCGGCACTCCAGGCGCCGGTGGACCGGTTCTTCGACGATGTGCTCGTCAACGCCGAGAACCCGGCGGTGCGCGCGAACCGCCTCGCGCTGCTTGCGCAGCTGAAAGCGACCTTCGGCGCGATCGCCGATATCTCCCGCCTCTGAGCGAAACAGACCGACCTCCCACCATGCCTTCGCGGCGTGGTGGGAGCGGAACGGGTCCGCGCAGGCAATCAGGCCGCCGCGGCGCCCTTGTCGTCCTGGATGCGTGACATCAGGGTGCGGCGGAAGGCAACCATGCGATCGGCATAGTCGGCTTCGTTCGAGCGCGCGAGGATGGCGTACATCTCGGCGACCAGATCGGAGTGGCGCACCGGCGAGAAGCGGCTGCCCGTCATTTCGATATCCGACTGGAGCAGCTTCATCGCCGCCGCCAGGCGCGACGGGTCGAGCGCGGCCCCCGGCTGGACGTGCGTTTCGTTACGGCCTTCGCGTCCGCGAACGGATTCGGAAGTTTCAGTGCGGGTAGCCGGGTCATCGCCCGAGCCATCCAGCATCATCGGGCCTTCGCCCGCAGCCAGCCAGACCAGCGACAGACCAAGGGTCTTGGCCATGGTCACGCAGCGTCCGCGCGACGGATCGGTGTTGCCGTCGCGCCAGCTGCGCACGACGCCTTCCGAGAACCCGCAACGGCGGGCGATCTCGCTGACACTGCCTGAGATCTTGATGACCGCACGGACGCGGCTGGCGAATGAAGAGGCCGGCACGCTGGCATCTCCACGGCTGTTGTCCAGGCCACCCATGGCGGCATCGGCCAGGACGGATCCCCTCGAATTGTCATTCATGCGCTTGGAACCTCGTTGTTTTCTACAGGCCGCCCCCCGGCGATTTCGCGAACAAACGCGCGAACCTCGCAATCGGTGTACAGCGATTTCCCTTCGAAAGCCTTTCAATTGAGAAGTTTCGTAAGTTTGAGCCGATCCATCCCCTCCCTAGCCGCCCGGTATGCGCCCTCAGAGCGTGTGTATCGCTGGTCCGGGGTCTCCGAAGATTGCGGTTTTTAGCTAGGAATCTTTCCTAGGCCGATGTCCTAGGCCGGAGGTGCGTTGAAAAAATAATTTCGTAACATCTTGTCGCGCCGAAAGATTTTAGACCGCGTTGATAGTGCCTTGTAGGTAATTGTCGCGACATGTTACGAATTGTGAATATTTGGTATTGATTACTCGTGAAACCTTACGTATATGTTTCTCCGGTCGCCCTCACAGGTGACGCTTAGGGGAACGTAATCGTTCGTTGGATTACGTTGTTTAAGGGGATATTCACCGCCGATTTACAGCAGAGCCTGGCATTCGCCGGGCCGGGATCGGCTTGTCGCTAATCGCAGGTTTCTACGATTGGCGGATTTCAACGGGGAGAGGCATTCAATGAATTCGCGTCATTACCGCGCATCGTCACTGGGACGTCGCACCGCACTTGCTCTGGCGATCAGCCTGGGTTCCGTGTCGGGTGTTGTTTTCGCCCAGGCGACCACCGGCTCCATCTTCGGTCAGGCCCCCGAGGGCGCTGGCCAGACTGTCACCGTCACGAGCGATACGGGCGTCAGCCGTACCGTCAACGTGGATTCGGCCGGTCGTTACACCGTCGGCTCGCTGCCGCTGGGTAGCTACAAAGTCACCCTGAACCGCGACGGTGCCGCCGTCGACTCGCGTTCGAACGTGACCCTGCGTGTTGGTTCCGGTACGGAAGTCGCCTTCGCGGGCGCCGCCGCTTCGGCCGCCCAGGCTTCCAGTCTCGAAGGCGTCACCGTTTCGGCCAACGCCCTGCCGTCGATCGACGTCAGCGCGGTCGACTCGCGTACCGTCATCACCTCCGAGCAACTCGCCAAGCTCCCGCTGGGCCGCAGCGCGGAAGCCATCGCCCTACTCGCGCCGGGCGCCGTTGCTGGTAGCTCGTTCTTCACCGGTCCGACCGGTAACGCTCTGGTCTCGATCGCCGGCAGCGCCGTCACCGAGAACGCGTACTACATCAACGGCTTCAACACCACCGATCCACTCAGCGGTCTGGGTGGCATCACCCTGCCTTACGGCGCGATCGACCAGCAGGAAGTCCTCGCCGGCGGCTACAGCGCGGCCTACGGCCGTTCGGCCGGCGGCGTGATCAGCCAGGTCGGCAAGCGTGGCACCAACGAGTGGCATTTCGGTGCCCAGGTGCTGTGGGAGCCGAATGGCACCAAGGCCGACCAGTTCAACTACTACCGCCAGATCGGCCCGAACGCCGGTCAGCTGTATGACAATAACCGCACCGACAAGACCTGGCGCACGACGTACGCCGCGTACGCCGGTGGCCCGCTGATCAAGGACACCCTGTACATCTTCCTTGCCGCCGAGCAGGAGAAGCGCGAGGGCCAGCAGACCACCAATCGCGATGCGCCCTTCGTCTACAAGACGAACTACAAGAATCCCAAGCTCTACGCCAAGGTCGACTGGAACATCACCGACAGCAACATTCTTGAAGTCACCGGTGCGTCGAACAAGCAGAACTATGACGCCTCGGTGTACAGGTACTCGTACGCGACCGGTCTGCGCGGGGCCTATACCGGTCCGGACGTGGCCGGTGTGCCGCCGAACAAGTCCGGTGCGGATCTTTATTCGGCGAAGTTCACCAGCTACATCACCGATGACCTGACCGTGACCGCGCTGTACGGCAAGATGAAGGGCACGTACTACACCGCGCCTGCTCTGGATGTCACGAACCCGGCGATTCTGACGGCAGGCAACCAGAACCCGGCCTATACCCCGAACGGCACGATCACCAACGGCAACCCGAGCGCGCGCGTCAACGATCCGAAGCACAAGTCGACCAATACGAACTTCCGTGTCGACCTGAGCTACCACATCGGCGACCACACGATCGTTGCCGGTATGGACAACCAGAACGTCCGCGACAACAACGACGGTCTGACCACGTCGGGTCCGGGCTATGCCTGGGAATACAACCACACCGACGCGAACAAGCCCATCATCGGTAAGCTGCCGACGGATAGCGCGTACGTGGCCCCCCCGGGTGGCCAGGGCTACTACGTTGCCCGTTACATCTACAGCACGCAGGCATCCGTCCGCACCGCACAGCGCGCCCAGTACATCGAGGACACGTGGCAGGTGAACGATCGCTGGATGGTGAAGGCCGGTGTCCGTAACGACCAGTTCACCAACTACAACCAGAACGGCGAAGCCTACCTGCGCCTGAAGAAGCCGCAGTGGGCCCCGCGCCTGGGTGTCAGCTGGGACGTGAACGGCGACTCCAGCCTGAAGATCTACGCCAACGCGGGTCGTTATTACCTCGCGCTGCCGGCAAGCGTCGCGCTGCGTTCGGCCGGTGCCTCGCTATACACCCGCGAGTACTATAACTACACCGGCATCGACGCCAATGGCATCCCGCAGGGCCTGACCCCGATCGCCAGCAGCACCGGTGGTCCGATTTCCGCCAACCGTGAGTACGGCATCGCCCGCGATCCGAGAACCGCCGCTGGTACGGATATCAAGTCGGAGTACCAGGACGAGTTCATCCTCGGCTTCGACGCGCAGGCATGGGCAGGTTGGACCTATGGCGCCAAGGCAACGGTCCGCAAGCTGCGTAACGCCATCGACGACGTCGGCGATGCCGATGCGATCCAGCGCAAGATGGTCGCCACCGGTATCGATCCGGACACCATCGGCGAGATCCAGGGTAGCTACTTGTTCAACCCGGGTCGCGCGAACACCTTCCTGGTGCCCAACACCAATGGCGGCTTTTACAGCGTCAAGATGACCAACGACGACTTCGGCTTCCCGCACTCCAAGCGTAACTACTACGGCCTGGAACTGTTCCTCGATCACCAGTGGGACGGCAAGTATCAGGTACGGTTCGACTACCTGTATTCGAAGAGCTACGGCAACTCGGAAGGTCAGGTTCGTTCGGACATCCGTCAGGACACGGTCTCGGCGACGGTCGACTGGGACTACGCGGAAGTCATGCAGTACGCCAACGGCGAACTCGCCAACAGCCGCAAGCACCAGCTGAAGATCTACGGCTCGTACCAGATCGCGTCGGAATGGCTGGCCTCGGGCAACATCCTGATTGCATCGGGTACGCCGAAGAGCTGCCTTGGCTTCTACGGTCCGGAACAGACCAACCCGAACCTCGGCTACGGCTCGTACTACCACTGGTGCGACGGCGAGCCGTCGCAGCCGGGTAAGGCCGGTCACAACCCCTGGACGTACATCCTCACCGGCAGCCTCGAATACCGTCCGGAATGGGCTGACAAGAAGCTTGCCTTCAATGTCACGGTCTTCAATCTGCTCAACCAGCG
Organism: Luteibacter sp. HA06; assembly: GCF_054061215.1. NCBI lineage: Bacteria > Pseudomonadati > Pseudomonadota > Gammaproteobacteria > Lysobacterales > Rhodanobacteraceae > Luteibacter > Luteibacter sp. HA06. The sequence goes on along the minus strand of NZ_JBSSDZ010000001.1, from coordinate 4,800,773 downwards.
CAAGGCACAGCAGACGTTCCCGCAGTACGGCAGCACGGACAGCGTGAATCCGCGTTACAACGTGCCGCTCTACCAGACGCAGCCGCGTTACGCCCGTTTCGGTATCTCCTACGACTTCTGATGACGGCGCCGCCGGGGCCATCCACCCCGGCGGCATTTGCGTCAGCAGAATCAACCAGACAATCAGAACAAGGCATCCATGGACTGGTCCGCCACGCGTCTCCCCAGATGCCATCGGGTAACCCCCGGTGGCCTTTTTTTGCCTGCCCTACGGCCTCCGAACGGTAAGAATCTTTCCTAGGACACCGTCTTAGGTTTCGCTGCGGCGCAAATAGCGATTACGTAACGTGTTGCCGCGCCGGAAGTTTTTTCGGGGCGTTAATAGTGCTGCGTAATATGTTGTTGCGACATGTAATCAGAATGTAAAAATTTCGCATTGCTTACCCGTGAAACCTTACGTATATGTGTCACATCGCTCTTGCGGGCGGTGCTCGGGGTGCGTGGTCTTTCGTCAGATCACGTTGTTTAACGGGGACTTTTTACCGCCGATTTGAAACAGAGCCTGGTGTTCACCGGGCCGGGGTCGGCTTTGTCGCGAATCGCACCTTTTTGCGATAGCGAATTTTAACGGGGAGAGGCATTCAATGAATTCGCGTCATTACCGCGCATCGTCACTGGGACGTCGCACGGCACTTGCCCTGGCCATCGGCCTGGGTTCCGTGTCGGGTGTTGTTTTCGCTCAGGCGACCACCGGCTCCATTTTCGGCCAGGCCCCTGAAGGCGCCGGCCAGACCGTCACCGTTACCAGCGACACCGGCGTGAGCCGTACCGTCAATGTCGACGCCGCAGGTCGTTATACGGTTGGCTCCTTGCCACTGGGTAACTACAAAGTCACCCTGAACCGCGACGGTGCCGCCGTCGACTCGCGTTCGAACGTCACGCTGCGTGTCGGCTCCGGTACGGAAGTCGCCTTTGCAGGCGCCGCCGCGGCCGCCGCAGCTTCGACCAGCCTCGAAGGCGTCACGGTCTCGGCCAATGCCCTGCCGTCGATCGACGTCAGCGCAGTCGACTCGCGTACCGTCATCACCTCCGAGCAGCTCGCCAAGTTGCCGCTGGCTCGCACCGCGGAAGCAATCGCCCTGCTGGCGCCCGGTGCCGTCGCCGGTAGCTCGTTCTTCACCGGTCCGACCGGTAACGCTCTGGTCTCGATCGCCGGTTCGGCAGTCACCGAGAACGCCTACTACATCAACGGTTTCAACACCACGGATCCGCTCAGCGGCTTTGGTGGTATCACCCTGCCTTACGGCGCGATCGACCAGCAGGAAATCCTCGCCGGCGGTTACGGCGCGGCCTACGGTCGTTCCTCGGGTGGCGTCATCAGCCAGGTCGGTAAGCGCGGTACGAACGAATGGCATTTTGGTGCCCAGGTTCTCTGGGAGCCGAGGGCTCTCAAGGCCGACCCGTCCAACTACTACAGCACGGTCGGTTCTAACGCTGGCAAGATCTACGACCGTAATGACAGGGACACGTCGTGGCGCACGACGTACTCCGCATACGCCGGTGGCCCGCTGATCAAGGACACCCTCTACATCTTCCTTGCCGCTGAGCAGGAGCGCCGCGAAGGTACACAGACCACCAGCATCGCTGCTCCGTTCACGTATCAGCAGACCTACAAGAACCCGAAGCTGTACGCCAAGATCGACTGGAACATCACCGACAGCAACATTCTTGAGCTGACGGGTGCGTCGAACAAGCAGGAATACAACGCGCCGATCTACGACTACGACTACGACACCGGCTACAAGGGCGCTTACGTTGGCCAGGACGTCGCGGGCGCACCGCTGAACAAGTCCGGTGCCGACCTGTACTCTGCCAAGTTCACCAGCTACATCACCGACGACATCACGCTGACTGCGTTGTACGGCAAGATGAAGGGCAAGTACTACACGGCTCCGGGCGGTGACAACACCGTACCGTCGATCCTGGGTGCGACCGATGAGAACCCGGCCTATGCGCCCAACGGTCCGATCACCAACGGCAACCCGGCTGCGCAGGTCAACAACCCGGACCACAAGTCGACCAACACGAACCTGCGTATCGACCTGAGCTGGCACATCGGCGATCACACCATCGTCGCCGGTATGGATAACCAGACCGTTCGTGACACCGACGACGGCGTGAGCACGTCGGGTCCCGGTTATGCCTGGGAATACGCGCAGGGCGACGCTGCCACGCCGATCATCGGCACCCTGCCGACTGACTCGTCGTATGTCGCTCCCCCGCCGGGCAACGGCTACTACGTTGCGCAGTACAAGTACAACACTGCGGCCTCGGTCCGCACTACCCAGCGTGCCCAGTACATCGAAGACACCTGGCAGGTGAACGACCGCTGGATGGTGAAGGCTGGTATTCGTAATGACCAGTTCACCAACTACAACCAGGACGGCGATCCGTACCTGCGCCTGAAGAAGCCGCAGTGGGCCCCGCGCCTGGGCGTCAGCTGGGACGTCAATGGCGACTCCAGCCTGAAGATCTACGCCAACGCAGGTCGTTACTACCTCGCGCTGCCGTCGACCGTCGCGCTGCGCTCGGCCGGTGCTTCGCTCTATACCCGTGAATACTTCACCTATACCGGCATCGATGGCCAGGGTATCCCGCAGGGTCTGGCTCCGATCTTCAGCAGCACGGGCGGCCCGATCTCGGCCAACAGCGAATACGGCATCCCGCGCGACCCGAAGACCGCCGCAGCCACCGACATCAAGTCGCAGTACCAGGATGAATTCATCCTCGGCTTCGATGCCCAGGCATGGGCTGGCTGGACCTACGGTGCCAAAGCGACGGTGCGCAAGCTGCGCAACTCGATCGATGACGTCGGTGACGGCCAGGCCATCGAAGACAAGATGGTTGCCTCGGGTATCGATCCGGCTACGATCGGCGCCATCCAGGGTAGCTATCTGTTCAACCCGGGCCGCGCCAATACGTTTGCCATCCCGAACACCAATGGCGGTTACTACGACGTCCAGATGACGAACGACGACTTCCACTTCCCGCATTCGAAGCGTAACTACTACGGCCTCGACATGTACCTCGACCACGCGTGGGACGGCAAGTACCAGGTGAGGTTCGACTACCTGTATTCGAAGAGCTACGGCAACTCGGAAGGCCAGGTTCGTTCGGATATTCGTCAGGACACCGTCTCGGCGACGGTGGACTGGGATTACTGGCAGGTCATGCAGTACGCCGGCGGCGAGCTGGCTAACAGCCGCAAGCATCAGCTGAAGATCTACGGCTCGTACCAGCTGGCTCCGGAGTGGTTGGTTTCTGCCAACATTCTGATCGCCTCGGGCACGCCGAAGAGCTGCCTTGGCTACTTCGGTCCGGATCAGACGAACCCGAGCCTCGGCTACGGCTCGTACTACCACTGGTGCGCGGGCGAGGTTTCACGCCCTGGCGATGCAGGCCACAATCCGTGGACGTACATCGTCACCGGCTCAGTCGAATATCGTCCGGAGTGGGCCGACAAGAAGCTGGCCTTCAACGTGACCGTGTTCAACCTGCTCAACCAGCGCGAGCGTACGCAGACCTACCCGCTCATGGGTAGCACGCTCGCCGCCGCCGGCCCGAACACGCGATACGGTGTGCCGCTCTACCAGACCACGCCGCGTTATGCGCGCTTTGGTATCAGCTACGACTTCTGATGAAGGTGCCGTCGGGGCCATCCACCCCGGCGGCGTAAACCTGAACAGAACCAAGCGAGCAATCAGAACAAAGCATCCATGGACGGAACGCAAGCGTCTCCCCAGATGCCACCGGGCCTCCCGGTGGCCTTTTTGGGCCAGGTGCTTGTCAGATAAGGATTTCATAGCTAGATGGCGTTCTCCCAAGCGTCACGTAGACCGTAAGCCGTTGTAAATATTTTGTTGACACGACAAGCCCCCAAAGCCTATGTTCGGCATCGACGAATCTGGGCGGGGCATTCACAAACTGTGATGCTGCTCCCGTTCAGTAAGAGTCGTAGGACTTGTCGGGAGCAGTTTTATGGGGGCGCTTGTCACTCTGGGAGGAGTGGCGGTGATTCCATCCCCTTGAAGCGAGCACCGACGAGGCCGCCAATTTTTTCCGGCCTGGCGTCGGTTTTGCTCGTTTTCAGACCCGGTTGGGTCGATCTGGGGAGATTTGCTCATGAGTTCTCGCATCACTCAGCAGGGTTCGTTCCTGCGTCATACGGCGTTGGCTGTCGCCCTCGCAGTCGGTCTGGGCGGCACGGGCGTTGTTCTCGCTCAGGCCACCAGCGGTAGCATCTTCGGTACCGCCCAGCCGGGCGACTCCGTTCAGATCACCGGCAACACCGGTTTCAACCGCGAAATCCCGGTTGATGCCTCGGGCCGTTTCCAGATCAGCAACGTGCCGGTCGGTACGTATAACGTTGACCTGAAGCGCAACGGTGCCGTCGTCGATTCCCGCAAGAACGTCAGCCTGACGGTTGGCAAGGGTTCGGACATCTCGTTCGCCGCTGCTGCGACCGCGGCTTCCGCTCAGTCGCTTGACTCGGTCACGGTCACTGCCAACAGCCTGCCGCCGGTCGACGTCTCGACGGTCGACTCGCGCACGGTCATCACCTCCGAGCAGCTCGCCAAGCTTCCGCTCGCCCGCACCGCCGAGTCGATCGCTCTGCTGGCTCCGGGTGCCGTCGGTGGTAGTGGTTACTTCAAGGGTCCGACCGGCAACGCCCTGGTCTCGATCGGTGGCGGCTCGGTTACCGAGAACGCGTACTACATCAACGGCTTCAACACGACGGATCCGCTCAGCGGCTTCGGCGGTATCACCCTGCCTTACGGCGCGATCGACCAGCAGGAAATCCTCGCTGGCGGTTACGGTGCGGCCTATGGTCGTTCGGCTGGCGGCGTGATCAGCCAGGTCGGTAAGCGCGGCACGAACGAATGGCACTTCGGTGCGCAGATCCTGTGGGAGCCGAACGGCGCCGCTTCGGCACCGGGTAACGACCACTATGTGATCAGCGGCCCGAACACCAATGCCGGCGAGATCTACAAGTACAACGAGCGCAACAAGCAGACCCGCACCGTCGAGTCGGCCTACGTCGGTGGTCCGCTGATCAAGGACAAGCTGTACATCTTCCTCGCTGCTGAGCAGGAGCGTACGGAAGCGACCAACGTCAAGACGCAGGACACGCCGACCTACCAGAGCCAGAGCTACCGCAATCCGAAGTACTACGGCAAGCTGGACTGGAACATCACCGACAGCAACATCCTCGAAGTCACCGGCGCGTCGAACAAGCAGAGCTACAACGCTTCGCAGTACAACTTCGACTACGACACGCTGCAGCGTGGTGCGTACATCGGCAAGGACACCTCCGGTGCCCCGTCGCTGAACAAGACCGGTGCGGACGTCTACTCGGCCAAGTTCACCAGCTACATCACCGACGACCTGACCCTGACGGCCCTCTACGGCAAGATGAAGGGCACGTACTTCACTGACGTGTCGTCGTCGCCGAATCCGCACATCTCCGGCCCGAACAGCCAGAATCCGGACCTGAACGGCGGTAGCCCGATTACGAACGACAATCCGGCCAGCCTGTCTTTCGCGCCGAACCATAAGTCGACCAACACCAACCTGCGCATCGATCTGGCGTACCACATCGGCGATCACACGATCACCGGCGGTATCGATAACCAGAACGTTCGTGACAAGGACGACGGTCAGTTCACGACCGGTCCGGGTTATGCGTGGGTCTACGCCCAGGGCGACGAAGGCCAGCCGATCGTTGGCGAGCCGGGTTCGAGCGACTACGTCGGTAACCCGGGTGCGGGTGGCTACTATGTCGATAAGTACAAGTACAACACGCAGGCATCGGTCCGCACGACGCAGCGCGCCCAGTACCTCGAAGATTCCTGGCAGGTGAATGATCGCTGGCTGGTGAAGGTCGGCATCCGTAACGACCAGTTCACCAACTACGACACGAACGGCTCGGCTTACCTGCGCCTGCGTAGCCCGCAGTGGGCTCCGCGCCTGGGTGCCACCTGGGACGTCAATGGCGATTCCAGCCTGAAGATTTATGCCAACGCAGGTCGTTACTACCTCGCGATGCCGGCATCGGTTGCCCTGCGTTCCGCGGGTCAGTCGCTCTACACGCGTGAGTACTTCACCTACACGGGTATCGACTCGCTCGGTCAGCCGACCGGCCTGACGCCGATCCAGACCGCCACCGGCGGCCCGATCTCGGCCAACAGCGAGTACGGCATCCAGCGTGATCCGAACACGGCTGCTTCGCGCAACCTGAAGTCGGAATATCAGGACGAGTTCATCCTCGGCTTCGACAAGACCCTCGGCGACAAGTGGGTCTACGGCGCGAAGGCCACGCTGCGCAAGCTGCGTAACGCCATCGATGACGTCGGCGATTCGGACATCATCCGTCAGACGCTGGTCAACCAGGGTGTGGATCCGACGACGATCGGTCCGATCCAGGGTAGCTACCTGTTCAACCCGGGCCGCGCTTCGCAGTTCCTGGTCCCGAACACGCAGGGCGGCTACTACCAGGCCAACGTGTCGAACGCCGACTTCGGCTTCCCGCAGCTCAAGCGTAACTACTACGGCCTCGAGATGTACCTCGAGCATCCGTTCGATGGTAAGTGGTACGGCAAGGTCGACTACGTCTACTCGAAGAGCTACGGCAACTCGGAAGGCCAGGTTCGTTCCGACGTCGGCCAGACCGACGTCTCGGCAACGGTCGATTGGGACTTCCCGCAGCTCATGCAGTACTCGGGTGGCGAACTGTCCAACAGCCGTCGTCACGTGCTGAAGGCCTACGGTTCCTATCAGCTGACCGACGAAGTCATGCTCTCCGGTAACCTGTCGGTTTCGTCGGGTGCGCCGAAGTCCTGCCTTGGTCAGTTCGGTGCGGACCAGAGCGATCCGGTCGGCTACGGTGACTTCTACCACTACTGCTACGGTCAGCCGTCGTCGCCGGGCTCCATGGGTCACACCCCCTGGCTGTACCTGTTCGACCTGAGCGCTGAGTACCGTCCGGTCTGGGCCGACAAGAAGCTGGCCTTCAACATCACGGTGTTCAACGTCTTCAACAGCCGCGAGACCCTGCAGATCTATCCGCAGGCTGGTACGTCGTCGGGCGTTGAGTCGAACTACAAGGCCACCTTGTACTCGTCGCAGCCGCGCTACGCTCGCTTCGGTATCACCTACGACTTCTGATCCATCGAAGTCGGATCGAAGTCTCCAGCCCTCGGGCTGGGGGCCGGGATCGCAAGAAAAAGGCCACCTTCGGGTGGCCTTTTTTTTGGAAGTGGTCTTTTCGCAATCCGTTTGTCGATCAGACGCTTGCCGGTTTCCGGCATTTCTGACTGCCAGCTTGCCAACCGGCTCGCAGTTACGAATTCCTAGGGATTTTCACCCTTGACTTTTCCAGCGGCGCATTTGCCGGTATGCTCCAAGGTTCCCCCCGGAAGGTCTTGCGCCATGCGCGCGCGTATCTTCCGTGACCCGATTCCTTTCCGTTCCGTTACGAGGTTCGACCATGCGCAGGATTTTCTTGTCGCTCGCATCCGTGGCCGCATTGGCCCTCGCCGGTTGCGGCGGCTCTTCCGACAACGGCCAGCAGGCCGCGGGTGGCACGCCTGAGGCGACCGGCCCGGCCAACGCCGTTACCGGCAGCGTCACCCTGCGTGATGCTGGCGCCCAGCTCTCTCCCGACGCCAAGCTTGACCTGAAGCTGATCGACGTCACCGCTGAGGGCTCGCAGCCCCTGGCGACCAAGACGATCGCCCCGGTGACCCTGCCGGCGCAGTTCCAGCTCGACTTCAACGCCACGGACCTCAATCCGAACGACATGTACATCGTCGAGGTGTCCCTGCAGGATGGCGACCGTCACTACTCGTCGCCCCTGAAGACCCCGGTCCTGACCAAGGGCGCGAAGAACGTCGCCAACATCCAGCTGGTCGGCGAAGCCACCCCGGGTGAGAAGGAGCTGAGCGGCTTCAACAGCGTCAAGAAGAACATTGGCGGCATGAAGGTCACCCAGGGTACGGCGCTGAAAGACGGCGAGTCCCACGGCTGGCAGATCTTCAAGAAGGGCAACGATGTCCAGTTCGTGCGCGAGCTCGTCGACTACGGCGACAAGGGCTTCACCGCTACGGACTTCGCCTACAAGAACGGCAAGCCCTGGGTCATCGTCCAGGAGAAGAAGCCGAGCAAGGATGGCAAGCCGACCTCGACCGAGCGCGCGGGCTGGAACGATGCCGGCGACCTCGTCCTGAAAGAGAACCAGTCCGGCAGCAAGACCGACGTCCTTTCCGACGACGCCGCCAACGACCTGCGCAAGCAGGCCGAAGCGATGTACGCGAAGGCCGGCGGGAACAACGGCAAGAAGTAAGTTCGCGTTATTCGCGAGAACAAAAAAACGCCGGCTTTCGCCGGCGTTTTTTTTCGCCGCTGAAGCGGCTCCCACATTCAGAAGGCCTTCCTCATGTTAGAGAGTCTTCTTCATTCGAAGGCCCTCTCCATTCAGAAGGCCTTCTTCGTTTAGAAGGACATCTTCACACCGAGGTTCAGGCTGTTGTCGCGCTGGCTGTCGTCAGCGAAACGGCCGCTGTAGGCAGCCCAGGCGCTCCAGGTCTGGTTGAAGTCCGCGGTGAGGCCGAGGTCAGCCGTGGCCCAGGTCTTGTCCGGGGTGAAGCCCTGCAGTTCGAAGGTGCCGCTCATGCCCATCAGGCCGGCGGTGACATAACGCGGGTCGGCACGACCGTCGCGGTTGTACGCGACTTCAGCGAACGGGTGCAGCACGGTGTTGCCCGACTGCCATGAGCCCTGCACGCGCCAGCCGGCCGTGGCAATGCGTGAGTTGCGGGTCTGCTTGCCGAAGTTCATCGCGGTGCTGTCGCCACCGTACTCGTTGTAACCGTCGACGCGCAGCTGCTCGAACGTGAGGCTCGCGAACGGGCCGGTTTTCAGCGTGTCGCTACCGAACCACCAGCCGCCCTGCAGGCCGCCGCCGACATGCGAGCCGTCAGCCTTGCCCGTTTCCGTGCGACGCGCGGCGCCGAGGTCGATGCGACGGTCGATGTCGGTAAAGCTGAGCTGGCCGAAGCTGACGAAGGTGCCGACGTAGCCGCCACCCGCGTGATAGAACGCGTAACCCGAACCGGCGAGGTCGGTCATCTTGTAGCCGCCGCCGCCCGAGAAATCGGCGTTGGTCGAGGCCACGCCCATGGCGACGCCCACCGAGATGTTTTCATTGACCTTGGCATCGGCACCGATGGTCAGGTTGACGTTGTCGCTGTCGGTCTTGGGCGAGGTGTCGCCGCTCTTGAACGTCTGCTGGCCGTATTCCGCCGAGGCGAACACGCGGGTGTCGGCGCCGAAGTTGTCGGCCATCATCTGGTTGCGCAGCACGCGGGTGTGGGCTTCGCTCGTGGCGAGGCCGGCTTCACCCAGCAGCGAGATCTTCTGCGGCGCTTCGATGATCGAGATCGCGTACTGGCCGAGCAGGGCGTGGGCAGCGTTCGTCGGATGGATGCCGTCGGCGAACAGGTAGGTCGAGGCCGCATTCGGGTCGCGCAGCGTCGCCGGCGTGCAGGTGAGCGAGCTGGCCGTGGTGCAGGCCGGCACGGTGACGTTGGTGAAACCGTACTTGCCCGGGCTGGCGATGACTTCGTTGAGCAGGGCATAGGTGTCGATCGGCACGATGCCGCGCTGAGCCGTGGCCAGGCCGCCGGACAGGATGCCGTTGTAGACCTGGCTCAGCTGGGTGATGCCGGCCGAAGCGGCGGCACCCTGCGACAGGGCCGCCGGCGTCTTGCCCACATCAGGCAGGTTGAAGACGACGATGGTCTTCGCGCCCGCAGCCTGCAGTGCCTTGATCTGGCCGACTTCCTGCGTGGCAGCGGTGGCGACGACGACCTGCGCGGTGGCCGGGTTGGCCGTCGCGGCGAGGAGGTCGTTGGCGCCGATCCACATCGTGTAGAGCGCGTTCGGGTTGGCCTTGCCGCCGTTCGCGGTCAGGTACTGCTGGATCTGCGCCGAGGTGCCCGGGACCGGGTTCGGGATCACTGCGCGCGCGCCGCCGTACGCGTAGTCGGTACCACCCGACAGCGAAGGCGTCAGCGAGAGGTTGAAATGCGAGGCGATGTTCTCGACGGCGGTGGTGCCCGGGTTCGTGGTGAAGCGCAGGGGCACCGGCGAGCCGGAAAGAATGGCGACGTTGCCGCTGTCGCTCAGGCTGTCGCCGAACGAAACGACCTGCTGGAATCCGTCGGCGTGCGCCCCGGCACTGAACAGAAGGGCGGTACCGATGGCACCGGCAAGATGGCGAATACGCATGTGGTTCACTCCGTGTGTGGGGCGTTAGAGAAACGTTACGGTAATGGAAGCCATACGCCGGCGCATGCTGCGGCGCCGCACCGAAGAAAGTGGGAGTCGCTTCAGCGGCGAAAAGCCAACAAGGCGGTGTGGCCGCGACTTCCATCGCCGGCATAGCCGGCTCCCACAAACAGCCGTTCCCCAAAAGGAACGAGCCGTCGGCGGTGAGAAAAATCTCGGAATTTGCCGAAAAAGGGAGGCGCTTCCACCGGGCTCCCCTGCCCGGTGGAAGCGCGGTCTTATTTGTTCTTGGCGCGGGAGAACGCGTCGGCGAAAGCACTGTTCGCCGGAGCCGCTGTCGGCTTCGGCTGCTGCTGGGGACGGGCGCCGCCGCCCTGCCCACCGCGGCGGTTGCCACCACCGCCGCCAGGCGCGGCGTCGCCGCCCTGCGCCGGTCGACCGCCACGCGCTTCGCCCGGGACATCGTCCAGGCGCATGCTCAGGGCGATGCGCTTGCGGGGCAGGTCCACTTCCATGACCTTGACCTTGACCACGTCGCCGGCCTTCACCGCGTCACGCGGATCCTTGACGAAGGTATGCGACAGCGCCGACACGTGAACCAGGCCATCCTGATGGACGCCGATATCCACGAAGGCGCCGAAGGCGGCGACGTTGGTGACGCGACCCTCGAGCACCATGCCGACCTGCAGGTCTTTCAGGTCTTCCACGCCCTCGGCAAAGCTGGGGGCGACGAATTCGGGGCGCGGATCGCGGCCGGGCTTCTCCAGTTCCTTGAGGATGTCGCGGACGGTCGGCACACCGAAGGTGGCATCGGTGAAGTCTTCCGGTTTGAGGGCGCGCAGGAAGGACGTATCGCCGATGACCTGCTTCACTTCGCGCCCGCACTGCTTGAGGATGCGCTCGACGACCGGGTAGGCCTCGGGATGCACCGAGCTCGCGTCGAGCGGATTGCTGCCGGCGGAAATGCGCAGGAAGCCGGCGCACTGCTCGAAGGCCTTGTCGCCCAGGCGAGGCACCTTCAGGAGGTCCTTGCGGCTGGGGAACGGACCGTTGGCGTCGCGATGCTTCACGACGTTCTCGGCAACGCTACTGGACAGGCCCGCAACGCGCGCAAGCAAGGGGGCCGATGCCGTGTTGACGTCGACACCAACCGCGTTGACGCAATCCTCGACGCGGGCGTCCAGGGCGCGCGCTAGCTTCACCTGGTTTACGTCGTGCTGATACTGGCCGACACCGATGGCCTTCGGTTCGATCTTCACCAACTCGGCCAGCGGATCCTGCAGGCGGCGCGCGATGGAGACGGCGCCGCGGATCGAGACGTCGACGTCCGGGAATTCCTTGGAAGCAAGTTCGGACGCGGAGTAAACCGATGCGCCGGCTTCGCTCACGACCACCTTGGACAGGTTCAGGTCGGGGTACTTCTTGATCACTTCCGCCGCCAGCTTGTCGGTCTCGCGCGAGGCGGTGCCGTTGCCGATGGCGATGAGGTTCACGCCATGCTGCTTGCTGAGCTGCGCGATGCGCGCCACGGACTGGTCCCACTGGTTGCGTGGTTCGTGCGGATAGATGGTATCGAAGGCGACCAGCTTGCCCGTGGCGTCCACGATGGCCAGCTTGCAGCCGGTACGAATGCCCGGGTCCAGGCCCATCACCGTCTTTGCGCCGGCGGGTGCGGCCAGGAGTAGGTCCTTCAGGTTGTCGCCGAACACGCGGATGGCTTCGTCCTCGGCGCCTTCGCGTACGCGACCGAACAGGTCCAGCGTAAGGTGCAGGTGCAGCTTCACGCGCCATGTCAGGCGAACGGTTTCGCGCAGCCAGGCGTCCGCGGCGCGGTTGCGATTGACGATGCCGGCACGCGCGGCGACGCGGCCTTCGCCTTCGGCGTGACCCTGGTCAGCGTCGAGGCCAGGATTGAGGTCGATCTCGAGCACGCCTTCGTTGCGCGCGCGCATCAGCGCGAGGAGACGGTGCGAGGGAATCTTCGACACGGCTTCGCTGTGGTCGAAGTAGTCGCGGAACTTGGCGCCCTCGTTTTCCTTGCCGGCGACGACCACGGCGCGAATCTGGCCCTTGTCCCACAGCCAGTCACGAAGTTCGCCAACCAGGGCCGCGTCTTCGGCGATCGACTCCATGAGGATGGCGCGCGCGCCGTCCAGTGCCGCCTTGGTGTCGGCAACGCCCTTTTCGGCGTCGACGAAGCCCGCGGCAAAGGTTTCCGGATCCTGGGTGGGGTCTTCGCGCAGGCCGAGGGCGAGCGGTTCCAGGCCCGCTTCACGGGCGATCTGCGCCTTGGTGCGACGCTTGGGCTTGAATGGAAGATAGAGATCTTCCAGGCGCGCCTTGGTGTCCGCGCTGAGGAGGTCGGCCTTGAGGGCGTCGGTCATCTTGCCCTGCTCGACGATGCTGTCGAGGATGGCTGCGCGGCGGTCTTCCAGCTCGCGCAGGTAGCGCAAGCGCTCTTCGAGCAGACGCAGCTGAATGTCGTCCAGACCGCCGGTCACTTCCTTGCGGTAGCGAGCGATGAACGGCACGGTGGCGCCGCCGTCGAGAAGTTCCACCGCGGCGCGCACCTGTTCGGGCTTCGCGGCGATGTCCTGGGCAATACGTTGTTCGATGCTCTGCATGTGGTTCCTGTGCGTTGCTCGGCCGGCCGAAACGTCGGGTCGAGCCGTGAATGATAGCAAGCACAGGGAAAGCCCCGGCCGGAGTGGCCGGGGCGGGCAGGGCGATCAGGCGTCGAAGCGGCCGCTATCGCTGTTGCTGCGTGGAGCGACGGCCGGTGCCGATGCCTGGTCGGCACGGCCCATCAACACGTAGGTGCGGGCCAGCAGGTCATGTACGCCCTGCTTGCGCTCGGTGAAGGCGGCGACCACGTAGCAGATCAGCGGAAGGGGTACGGGGAAGCGCAGCACGTTGGTCAGGCGCACGGCGTTGCGGCCGGCACTGCGGGCCAGCGAGATGCGCTGGCCGTCGGTGCCGGTGACGCGGATGCCCACGGCCATCTTTCCGGGGGTGGCCTGCCACTTCGAGGCTTCGAACACCGTGTAGTAGACAAAACCGATGACCATCAGCACGTAGGTGATCGGCAGAATCGCGGTGGCATACGCCTGCAGGGCCGCAACCTGGTCCGTTTTCATCTGCTCCATCACCGTGGCCATGACCGCCCCCAGGCCCATGCTCAGGCTGATCGCCGTGAACGGCACGATGAGGATCAGGTAATCGATCACCCAGGCGCCGAAACGCAGCCAGAAACCGGCGTACTCCGGGGCGGCGACATCGGTGACCCCCAGGAAGGGCGGCGGGGAGGGTAGTACGGGCGGCACGCCGTCGGCGGTCGCGGCGGGCCGCTCCTCGGGGAACAGTTCGCCCAGGGGGCGCCAGTCGACCATGCCGTCGTACCAGCCGAGTTCCTCGGGGCGGCAGGTACCGTCGCGCAGCCACTGACGGATTTCGTCGTCCGTGTAGGGACCAAAGCGCTCACCGTTACGTCCGATCCAGACTTGCATGGCCTACCTTTTTACTGATGCGCTGACTGGCGCCGATGATGCCAGATGGACCGGCATGCCGCCGCCTGCTGGTTGGCACATGTGCCTACGCGGCGCGACGCTTCAGGTGGACAAGCAGCAACGAGATGGCCGCCGGCGTCACCCCGCTGACACGCGAGGCCTGTCCGATCGTCACGGGAAGGGCGCGCTTCAGCTTGAGCAATACCTCAGCGGAGAGCCCCCGCACGCGGTCGTAGTCGAAGCCTTCCGGAATGGCCGTGGATTCGTGTCGGCGCTGGCGCTCGATCTCATCGCGCTGGCGCTCCAGATACCCGGAGTACTTGGCCTGCACTTCCACCTGCGTGGCGACTTCCGCATCGTCCACCGGTGGCCCCAGTTCGGGAACGCTGGTGAGGGTCGCGTAGTTCAACTCCGGTCGGCGGAGCAGGTCGAGCGCGTGGGTCTCGCGACTCACGGCAATGCCGAGCGAGCGTTCGATCGCCGCCCCGAGCGTGTTGGTCGGTGCGGCCCAGATTCCGCGCAGGCGCGCTGTTTCACGTTCCGCCGCGTCCCGCTTGGCTTCGAAGCGCCGGAAGCGATCCTCCGGCACGATACCTCGCGCATATCCGTGGGGCGTCAGTCGCAGGTCGGCATTGTCTTCGCGCAGATGGAGACGATATTCAGCGCGCGAGGTGAACATGCGATACGGCTCAATGGTGCCGTTCGTCGTGAGGTCGTCGATGAGTACGCCGATATAGGCCTCGTCGCGGCGCGGGTACCACGGTGTCTCGCCGCGCACGGCCAGTGCGGCGTTCATGCCGGCGATGAGCCCCTGCGCGCCGGCTTCTTCGTAGCCCGTGGTGCCGTTGATCTGGCCGGCGAAATAGAGCCCCGGAATGCCCTTGGTTTCCAGCCACGGATGCAGGCCGCGCGGATCGAAGTAGTCGTACTCGATGGCGTAGCCGGGGCGAGTGATGTGTGCACGCTCAAAGCCGGGGATGGAGCGCACAAGGGCGTACTGCACGTCGAAGGGGAGCGACGTCGAGATGCCGTTGGGGTAGATCTCAAACGTATCGAGGCCTTCCGGCTCGACGAAGATCTGGTGCGAGTTCTTGTCGGCGAAGCGAACCACCTTGTCTTCGATCGACGGGCAATAGCGCGGGCCGACACCTTCGATCTGTCCGCTGTACAGCGGTGACCGGTCGAGCGAGCCGCGAATCAGCTCGTGCGTGGCCTCGGTGGTGTGGGTGATCCAGCAACTCACCTGGCGCGGATGTTCCGCAGCCGACCCCATGTACGAAAAATGCGGCATCGGGCTGTCGCCGGGCTGCTCCTCGAGGACCGAGAAATCGATGCTGCGGCTGTCGATACGTGGTGGCGTACCCGTCTTGAGTCGGTTGGCGGCCACGGGTAGTTCGCGCAGCTTCGCGGCCAGCGTGGACGCCGGCGGGTCGCCCGCGCGGCCACCGGCGTACTGCGCGGACCCGATGTGGATTTTCCCGGCGAGGAAGGTGCCTGCTGTCAGCACGACGGCCGGTGCATGGAAGTCCAGGCCCATCTGCGTACGTACGCCGGCGACGCGGCCATCCACGAGGATGAGATCGTCCACGGCCTGCTGGAACAGCACGAGATTGGGTTGCGTCTCGACCAGGTAGCGGATGGCCGACTTGTACAGCGAGCGGTCGGCCTGGCAACGCGTGGCGCGCACGGCAGGTCCCTTGGAGGCGTTGAGCGTACGCCACTGGATGCCGGCGCGATCCGCGGCACGGCCCATGGCGCCGCCCAGGGCGTCGATTTCCTTGACCAAATGGCCTTTTCCGATGCCGCCGATGGCCGGGTTGCAGCTCATCTGGCCGATCGTTTCGATGTTGTGGCTGAGCAGCAGCGTGCGCGCGCCAGCGCGCGCCGAGGCGAGCGCCGCTTCGGTGCCGGCGTGTCCGCCACCGACCACGATGACGTCGTAGGTTTCTGTATGCAGCATGGTCAAGGGTTTCGGGCGTAGGGCCAGATCGGCATTTTACGCCTGCCGGACGACCCGCGTTGCATTGCAGCGCGATCGTCATATGGCAGGGTTTGGCACGGCTCGTGCTTTCTATTCCGTGCACTTCACCCGGGCAGACGCTGCGCGAATACACGCGCGCCGAGACCGAACGACAGGGGTTTGGTCGTGTGCCGGTGGGAGGAAGCGGGATGTGGGCAAGGATGCCCCATTCGATCTAACGAATGAGATCTGGCGCCCGGCGGTCTCAGGAACAGGGGGAATCCAGGATGACCGTGCTGCCGGGCGCCAGAAACCGAGTGACTGGCACGAAGAGCCGAGGCAAAGCCTCGGCTTTTTTTCGTTGAAATGAACACTACACCGATCCAATGAACCGTGTGTGACTTTTTCGTCAACGAAGTGCTCGGTTTCGGCAATTGGTGACGCAGTACGTCAGTTTCTCCCGCAGGACGAGATCGAACGTGACGTAGCGCACATTTTTTCGCGCGTCGCAGCGAATGGCACGCCCGATGCATTGCAGCATGGCGATCAACGAGGGAAGGGGCTGAATGCCATGAACGCTGTCATGTCCACTAACGAACCCATGATCCGCCACCACGATCTGCTCATCGAAATGGGCAGCCTGGAAATGGCCATGGAAAAACTCAACGAGCGCAATCAGACCGAACAGGGCCGGTTGCGACCACGCATCGAACAACGCCTCGCACGTATCCGCGAAACCCTGGCCGGCCTGGAAGACTGAGCACAGGGATCAGCCCCGGGATCAGCCCAGGGCCACCCGAGCGAGGATGTCGGTCAGGTCACGCGACAGGTCCTTGCGTGATGCCAGTTCCGCGACCACCGTGTGCGCCGCCTCGCGTCGCACAGGCTCAAGACGCTTCCATCCATTGAAGGCCGTCGCTACGCGAGCGGCGACCTGCGGATTGAGCGCATCGATCGCCACCAGGCGGTCGGCCAGCCAACGATACGCCGCGCCATCGGCGCGATGGAAGCCGCTTGGATTGGCTCGAGCGAAGCTGCCCAGCAGCGACTGCACGCGGTTCGGATTCTTCAGAGTGAACGCGTCGTCGCGCTCCAGTGCCTGGATCCGTCCCAGCGCCGTTTCGCCCGGCAGCTGCGCCTGCACGGCGAACCACTTGTCGAGCGCCAGCGCGTTGCCTTCGTATCGCTTGCGGAAGTGCGCGAACGCAGGGGCCGCCGACTCCGGGTCTACGGTGGCCAGGGTGGCCAGCGCCGCGAGGCGGTCGGTCATGCCGGGGGCTTCGTCGTACTGAGCGCGTGCGAGGTCGCGAGCGTTGCTCTCATCGACCAGGGAAAGCAGATCGAGTATGCGGCGCTTGAGCTGGCGCCGCGCCTGGCTGGCCGCGTCCAGCGCGGCGCTCGTCGCCGCACGCAGCACGTCGTAACGCGCGCGCAGCGCAGGGACGCCAATCCTGCTGGCCAGGACCCGCAACATGGCCTGCCGGTGGGCGCGAATGCGGTCCGGATCGCGCTCGGGCTGACGCTCGACCAGTTCGATCTCGCCAAGTGGGGTGAGCAGTTCGGCCAGGAGTGCATCTTCGATAGTGGCATCGCCGAAGAGCTGGGCCAGGGCCGACGTCCATGCGCCAATCGCCGCGCCGTCGAGCTTGCCATCGCGGCAGTCGTCGTAGGCGAGGCCGGCAAGCTGTTGCCCGGCTTCCCAGCGATTGAAGCCGTCCGGATCGTGACGGAGCAGTACGCCGAGTTCGTCGGGGGCGTAGTCGAATTCGAGGATCACCGGGGCGGAGAAGCCGCGCAGGAGCGACGGCACCGGCGCGCTGGCGATGTCCTCGAAGACGATGCTGCGCTCCGCGCCATCGAGCACGATGGTGCGTTCGGCGGCACCGGCCGTGGCCTCGCCTTCGAGGCGAAGCGGAAGGGCCTTGCCCGAGGCGTCGAACAGCGAAAGGCGAACCGGGATGGGCAGCGCGTGCTTGACGGTCTGTCCGGCGCTTGCCGGCGTGCGCTGGCGCAGCGTAAGGCGATAGCGCGACTGCGCCGCGTCGTAGCGGGCTTCGGCGGTGAGTCGCGGCGTGCCTGCCTGCCCATACCAGGCCAGGTACGTCGAGAGATCCGTGTTGTTGGCATCGCCCAGCGCTTTCAGGAAGTCCTCGATCGTCGCGGCATCACCATCGTGGCGCTGGAAGTAGAGGTCCATGCCCTTGCGGAAGCCGTCGCGGCCGAGGTGGCCGGCGAGCATGCGCACCAGCTCGGAACCCTTCTCGTAGACAGTCGCCGTATAGAAATTGTTGATCTCGCTGTACTGCGAGGGCCGCACCGGATGCGAGAGCGGGCCGGCATCTTCGGGGAACTGCGCGCGGCGCAGCAGGGCCACGTCTTCGATGCGCTTGAGCGACACCGAGTTCATGTCCGCGGAGAAGCTCTGCTCACGGAATACGGTGAGGCCTTCTTTCAGGCTCAACTGGAACCAGTCGCGGCAGGTGACGCGATTGCCGCTCCAGTTGTGGAAATACTCGTGCGCGACCACGGCTTCCACGTGACGGTATTCGTCATCGGTGCTGGAGTCCGGGTCGGCGAGCAGGTATTTCGCGTTGAAGATGTTGAGGCCCTTGTTCTCCATCGCCCCCATGTTGAAATCGTGAGTGGCGACGACATGGAACACGTCGAGATCGTAATTGCGCCCGTACGTCCGCTCATCCCATTGCATGCTGCGGATGAGGGAGTCCATCGCGTAGTCGCATCGATCGATGACATCGGCCTCGGCCCAGATATGCAGGGCAACGGCGCGGCCGTCGGCCGTGGTGTAGTCGTGGCTGATGCGTTCCAGGCGCCCGGCGACGAGGGCGAACAGATAGCTGGGCTTGGGGTGGGGATCGACGAAGCGTGCCCAGTGACGACCGTCGGGCAGGTCGCCTGTCCCATCCGGATTCCCGCCGGCGAGCAGCACCGGGAAGCGCTCCCGGTCGGCACGCAGCGTCACCGTATATTTCGACAGGACATCCGGACGGTCGGGGAAATACGTGATGTGGCGGAAGCCCTCGGCTTCGCACTGGGTCAACAGGAATCCACGATCGCGGCTACCGGAAAGGTAGAGGCCCTCGAAGGCGGTATTTTCCGCCGGGCGGACCGCCACGCGAGCGCCCAGGACACAGCGTTCCACGTCCACGGCCACCTCGAGGACACCGTTGGCGAGGATGTACTCGCCATCGCCAAGCCGCCGGCCATCCAGCGTGAGTTCGAGCAGATCGATGCCTTCGCCGTTCAGCCGGATCGGCTCGTCCGCCTGCCGCACCAGGGTCAGCCGGCTGGTGACCTCGGTGTGGTCGATACCGAGGTCGAACTCGAGGGCCACGTCATCCACCGCCCAGGCCGGCGGGCGGTAGTCGGCGAGGCGGATGACGGACGTGGGGGCGTCTGAACGATCACTCATGGCGGTAGGACAACACATGTTCTGGTCTGACAGGCAGGCTAACATGCGGTCGGATTCGTCAAAAGGAAGCCTCCCATGTCCCGATTCACCGTCACGCGCTCCGCCCTGGGCGCCAACGAACTGGTGGTGCTGGTCGATGCCGACGCCGATCGCGAGGTTCGCATCGCCCGGCGCGGCGCCACCGTGCTATCGATCAGCACGCGCTGGCGCGACCAGACGCGCACCGTCACGGACGGTTTCCGTGACGGAAAAGAGCTGGTCGGGCACAAGGGTTCCCGCTTCGCGATCATGACGCCGTTCGCCAACCGCGTTAACAATTCGCGCTACACGTTTGAAGGAACGACTTACGATTTGCAGCCAGGTGCCGTCGGCGCGGACCGCGCCAGTCGCCACGGTTTCCTGCGCGGCACGTTGTTCGCCGTGCAGCGCGAACACGCCGATGACAGCAAGGCGTCGGTCACCCTTTTCACCGATGCCATCCGTCCGGAGGCCAATCCG
The DNA here is from genome assembly GCF_054061215.1 of Luteibacter sp. HA06. Taxonomy (NCBI): domain Bacteria; kingdom Pseudomonadati; phylum Pseudomonadota; class Gammaproteobacteria; order Lysobacterales; family Rhodanobacteraceae; genus Luteibacter; species Luteibacter sp. HA06. The sequence continues at coordinate 4,781,032 of NZ_JBSSDZ010000001.1, read as the reverse complement.
GGCTACCCGTTCGCGCTCGACTTCAGCGTCACCTTCACCCTGGACGAGCACGGTCTCACGGTGGAAGCGAAAACGCGCAACGTCGGCAAGGACGCCGCCCCCACATTTTTCGGTTGGCATCCCTACTTCCGTCTCTCGGACAACCCGATCGAGACCTGGGAACTGCAGGTGCCCGCGGACAAGGTCATCGCCACCGACAAGGACTTCATCCCGCTGCCTGGCACGAGCGCCTGGCAGTCGATGGACAAGGCCGATCGTGCGCTCGATTTCCGCAAGTCACGCGCGATCGGCAGCGTGGAACTCAATCACACCTACGCCGACCTCCAGCTGGATACGGACGGCAAGGCGCGTACGCACCTGCGCGACCCGAAAACCGGTGTCGGCATCGCCGTCTGGCAAGAGAAAGGCGTGATGCTTGCGTTCACGTCCGACACCGCCGATCGCGATGCCCGGAAATCGGTCGCGCTGGAGCCGATGGAATGCATGCCGGACGCGTTCAATCGTGACGACTGCACGCCGTTGATCACGCTGCCTGCCGGCCAGGAGCGTCGCTTCGTCTGTGGTGTGGAGTTCGATTCGTGACCTTGCCGACCTTTGCCGACGTACGTGACGCCGCGGCGCGCATTGCGCCTCATGCTCTGGTTACGCCGGTGTTGCGAAGCGATCGCATCGATGCGTTGGTCGGTGCGACGATTGTCTTCAAATGCGAGAACCTGCAGCGTGGCGGGGCCTTCAAGTTCCGTGGCGCGACCAACGCCGTGTGGTCGTTGAGCGATGAGGACGCTGCACGCGGTGTCGTGACCCATTCGTCTGGCAACCACGGTAATGCGCTGGCCATGGCGGCGCGTACGCGCGGGATCGTGGCGCACGTGGTGGTGCCCGAAGGTGCCGTGAAGACGAAGGTGGATGCGATCGTCGCTGCGGGCGCCACCGTGCACCGTTGTGCGCCTACGACGGCGGCGCGTGAGGCGAAGGCTGCCGAGCTTGTCGCGAGCACGGGTGCCACCCTTGTCCATCCATATGCCGATTCACGCGTCATGGCGGGCCAGGGCACCCTGGTGCCGGAACTGCTTCGCCAGTCTGCCGGGATCGACACGATCATCTTTCCGGTAGGCGGTGGTGGCCTGGCATCCGGCTGTTCCATTGCTGCGCATGGCATGGACCCCGCGATCAAGCTTTTCGGCGCAGAGCCGGAAGGCGCAGACGATGCGGCTCGCTCTTTGGAAGCCGACGAACGCGTCGGCCCGTTCACAGCTCACACGATCTGCGATGGCCTGCGTACGCTGATTGGCGAGCCCAATTTTCACGTGCTGCGCGAGCAGGGCGTGACTGTGCTGCGTGTCAGCGATGGCGAAGTCGTCTCCGCCATGCGCCTGCTCTGGTCCGAGCTGCGCATCGTGGTCGAGCCGTCGAGCGCCACCGTGCTCGCCGCCTTGCTGCGATACCCCGGGCGCGTGGCAGGCCGCAAGGTAGGCGCGGTATTGACTGGCGGCAATGTCGATCTGGACGACTTGCCCTGGTAAACATCCGCACACCGCCCGCCACCTGAAGCGGACATTCGTGTCTATTTTGTGTGGCTAACCTCGTCTCTCCTTCAGGACGTGTGAGACGGGACATGCGATGCGCCTGGGCAGAACAAAGTGACGCCGAACGCGTCTATCACGATACCGAATGGGGCTTGCCGATCCGCGACGACCGGCAGCTCTTCGAACTGATCACCTTGCGCGGCGCGGCGGCGGGTCTTTCGTGGCGAACCGTGCTCGGCAAGCGCGAGCGGTACCGCCGTCTCTTTCACGATTACGATCTCTCCCGCATCGCTGCCATGACCGATGAGGAGCTCGCCCTGGTTCGACGCGACCGGGGTGTTATCCGGCATCGCCTCAAGATCGCCTCGGTGCGCGGCAATGCGCGTGCGACGCTGCGGTTGATCGAAGACAAAGGGTCGCTGGCGGCGTTTCTCTATGCATTCGAGGTCGGCAACGCCACCGCCACGTCGTCGCGTGGCGGTTTCGGACTACGTTCGCGCAGCGACGCCTCGGACATCATGAGCGGGATCCTGCATAAGCGGGGCTTCCGCTTCGCGGGCACGGCCATCTGCTACGCACTTATGCAGGCCACGGGGATGGTCGACGGCCATGAGCCCGGCTGTCAGCACCGCGCCGTCCCGTGACGCTGCCTTCACTTCCGCTGCACCGGCAGCGCGTTGCCATCGGGTCATGGGAAAGACACGCATCGGCATATCGGGTTGGCGCTACGCGCCATGGCGCGGCGTTTTCTATCCGCAAGGTCTCGTGCAGAGAGACGAGCTCGCATTCGCCTCGCGCGAGTTCTCGACCATTGAGATCAATGGCTCGTTCTACTCGTTGCAGCGCCCGGAAAGTTGGCAAGCCTGGTACGAGACCGCACCGAAAGGATTTGTTTTCGCAGTCAAAGGGCCGCGCTTTATCACGCATGTCTTGCGGCTGCGCGACATCGAGAGACCGATGGCTAACTTCTTTGCTTCCGGGGTGCTCGCGCTGCGTGAAAAACTCGGTCCTGTGCTGTGGCAGTTCCCGCCCAACTTTCGCTTCGAGCCAGCGGTGTTTGCAGCATTCCTTCGTTTACTGCCGAAATCCCTGAAAGCCGCCGCCGCTCTCGGAGAGAAGCACGACGCGCACCTGAAGCGGGACGCATGGCTCTCGGTCGAACACAATCACCGGATCAGGCACGCCGTGGAGATCCGTCACGAAAGCTTCGTCACCCCGGATTTCATCGACCTTCTTCGCAGGCACGGTGTCGGGTTCGTGGTCGCCGACACCGCAGGGAAGTTTCCGCGCTACTTCGATGTCACCGCGCCCTTCGTGTATGTACGGCTACATGGAGACAAGAAGCTCTACGCGAGCGGCTATGGCGACACGGCGCTCGAGGCCTGGGCAAGCCGTATCCGGGCATGGCGGCGAGGGGCGCAGCCGGCGGGCGACCCCCGCATCAGTCGCAAGGCGCCGGCGCGCCGGTCGTCTCGCGATGTGTATGTGTATTTCGACAACGACATGAAGGTTAAGGCGCCGGGCGACGCACGCTCGCTGGCGGCGCTTTTATAACAGTCAGAATGGCGTCTTGCGTCGCGATCCGCGCAGGTTCTCGATCGGGAAGCTGGCGATCTCGCCGCCGCCTTCACGGCGCGATTGCCCGGCCGGCGGGCCCCAGGCGTGTGCGGTCACCACTTCCCACGTGGACGGAATGACGCCCTCGTTACGCATGGCCTCGTAGGCATCGAGCATGCGGCGGTAGTGCTGCTTGCCGGTGAGCCCGCGCTGACGATCGGCGTCGGCGTTGTTCGCACCGAGGCCACGCAGTTCGTCGAGCAAGGCTCGCGGTGTGGGGTAAGTCAGCGTGTAGCGCTCGGCGAACAACACGGGGTCGCGCAGTCCGGCGCTCAGCATGGCGTCACCCACATCGTGCATGTCGAGGAATCGCGCCACGTGCGCATGCTGGTCGGCTTCTGCCCACGCCGCGCGGAGTTCGCTGAGTGTGTCCGGACCGAAGGTGGAGAACGTCAGCAGGCCGCCGGGCTTGAGCACGCGCGCGCACTCGGTGAAGAGGCGGGCGATATCCTCGCACCACTGGAAGCAGAGGTTCGAGAACAGGATGTCGACGCTCTGGTCAGGCATCGGCAGGGTGTAAGCATCGGCAGCGACGCGCGAGAAAGGCTTCAGCCAACTGCTGTGCTGCTTAGCCTGACGCAGCATGGGCAACGCAAGATCCATCGCGATGATCTGCGCCTTGGGATAGCGCTTCTTCAGCGCCGCGCTGCCACGGCCCGTACCCGCACCGACATCGAGGATGATCTCGGGCACCTGCTCGTACATATCGAGACGGTCGACCAGGGTCGACTGCACTTCACGCTGAAGTGCGTCGTGCTTCTCGTAGGTGCCGGCGGCGCGACCGAAATTGCGCCTGACCTGGGTGCGGTCGAAATGAAAATCGCTCATGCGTCTGCTTCGGTGAACTGCGTAAGGACATCGGCCACGGCGTCTGCGTGACCGATAAAGGGGGCGTGGCCGGCGTGGGCGATTTCCTCGAAGCGGCCACTCGCCGCTTCGGCGCACCAACGCATGGCCTCCGGATGAACAATGCGGTCGCGTCGGCCTGCTATCCAGAGGCTGCGCTTGCGCAGTTCAGGGAGGCGTGGTCGCAGGTCGGTGCTCTCGAGCAGGCGGAGGCCTTCCATCAGCACGCGCGGGTCGGGCTCGCCTCTCGAAAAAGCTTCTTCCTTCAGGCGCCGGGCCTCGGCGCGCGGATCGGCGCTGCCCATGGCTTCGAGCGCGATGAAGCGCTCCAGCGTGCCGTGATAATCGGTTTCGAGATCGGCAGCGAGTTTCTCGACCATCGCGGCGTCATTGCCGTAAGGCCAACCTTCCGTCCGGACGAATCGCGGCGTGGAGCACATCGCGACGACCGACGTCACGGCCTCGGGAAGATCGAGTGCCGCGGCAAGGGCAACCAGTCCACCGAGCGACCAGCCCATCCAGATGGACGGCGGCGTGGCCGCCGCGATCGCCCGTGCGCAGGCGAGCGGCTCCAGCGGGATGTCGCAGTCGCGTGAGTAACCGTGACCAGGCAGGTCGACCACATGCATCGTGTAGCGCGAGGCGAGGGCGTCGACCAGCGGCGAAAGGATGCCGCCGTGCATGGCCCATCCGTGGATCAACACCAGCGGCGTTTCGCCGCTGCCGTGGCGCTCGATGTGCAGGCCGCTCACGCGGCGTCGCTCGATGCGTCGCTCGGTGCCAGCGTCGCGTCGACGGCGCCGCGTTCGTCGAAGACGAAACAATCGCCGCGCCAGTGCGCACCGCCGGCTTCCTCGAAGTACTTGAGGATGCCGCCTTCCAGCTGGAACACATGGTCAATGCCGATCTCGCGCATATGGATGGCGGCCTTCTCGCAACGGATCCCACCGGTGCAGAACGAGACCACGGTCTTGCCGTCGAAGCGCGCGCGATCCGCAGCGATGGCTTCGGGAAAACCTGTGAAGCTCGACAAGCCATATTCCACGGTGTTCTCAAACGTGCCGGCCGCGACTTCGTAATCGTTGCGCGTATCGACGAGCACGACGGGGCGGCCGGCGTCATCGTGACCCTGGTCGAGCCATCGGCGCAGATCAAGCGGCAACACGTGCGGCGCACGCCCTTCTTCAGGACGTATCGACGGCGCTCGCATGGTGATGATTTCTTTCTTCAGGCGCACCCGCATGCGTCCGAAGGGTACCTCGTCGGAGAGGCTCTCCTTCGGCGTGATGTCGGCGAAACGCGAGTCCTCGTGCAGCCAGCTCACGAAGGCATCGATCGCGTCACGCGGCGCAGCCAGGAACAGGTTGATGCCTTCCGGCGCGAGCAGGATGGTTCCCTTCAATGCCAGGGCCTCACAGCGCTCGACCATGCGCGCACGTAGCGCGTCCAGATCGTCGAGACCGACGAACTTGTAGGCGGAAATGTTGAGGATCGGCATGGGCATAGGGGAGGGGCGCGGCCGCCCATTATACGTCGGCGGTTCCGGCGCGGCCGGGCAGACGGGCCAGGGCGTCCAGCAGGGCGTCGATCTGGTGAGCGGAATGGGCCGCCGAGAGCGTGATCCGCAGGCGGCCCGCCCCCTGGGGAACGGTGGGTGGACGGATGGCGACGACGAGGAATCCGGCGGCTTCCAGCGATCGTGAGGCGACCAGGGCGGCCTCGGCCGAGCCGACCAGCAGGGGCTGGATGGCCGTTTGCGAGGGCATCATGGCCAGACCGAGCTGCCCGGCACCGGCGCGGAACCGTTCGATGTTCGCCGCAAGGCGCTCACGACGTCCGTCCGGGTCAGTCCGCACGAGACGTAGCGACGCCCGCGTCGCCGCAGCGAGGGCTGCCGGCATGGCCGTCGTATAGATGTAGGGGCGCGCGAACTGGACGATGGCCTCGATCAGGTCGGCATCACCCGCAACGAAGGCCCCGGCCGTGCCCAGGGCCTTGCCGAGGGTGCCCATCAGCACCGGTACCTGCCTTGCGTCGAGGCCCGCCGCGGCCACGCTTCCGCTCCCTTCGCGACCCATGACCCCGAGTCCGTGCGCGTCGTCCACGTAGAACAGGGCGCCATGCGTGCTACATGCCGTTGCCAGCGCGGCCAGCGGCGCAACGTCCCCATCCATGCTGAACACGCCGTCGGTGGCGAGCAGGGCGGGGTGATCGGGCCGTGCATCGAGCTGTCGTGCGGCCGCCTCGGCATCGCCGTGCGGATAGCGGCGTAGCTCCGCGCCGGCCAGTTGGGCGCCATCGATGAGGCTGGCGTGGTTGAGGCGGTCCTGCACGCAGAGGGCATCGCCGCGGCCTGGCAAATTGCCGGCCCCGAGCAGGGCCTGCAAGGCGCCGAGGTTGGCCATCACTCCCGTGGAAAACAACACGGCGCGCTGGCGTCCCGTCCAGTCCGCCAGCTCTTCCTCGAGGGCCGCGTGTTCACCGCGATGGCCGGAGACAAGGTGCGCGGCACCCGTACCGACGCCTTCCACGGCAGCCGTGCGGGTCAGCGCCGCGACCAGGTCCGGGTGACGCGCGAGGCCGAGATAGTCATTGCCGCAGAAGTCGACCAGCGTCCGTCCGTCGACAACACGACCGCCGTCCGTCGAGACCTCGCAGGTGCGCGCGCGTCGCAGGAGGCCCTCCCTCTCGCGCTGTGCCCGTGCGGCTTCCACGCGGGCACGGAGGTCCGGTCGGCTCACGCCGCGTCGGCGCGTTCGACGATATCCGCGTGGACGGTGCCCGGCTCGATCTCGACTTCCATCGGCTTGAGGCCGAGGCGTTCGAACAGGCGGCGGTCGTGCTCGACGTCCGGGTTGCCCGTGGTCAGCAGCTTCTCGCCGTAGAAGATCGAGTTGGCGCCGGCGGCGAAGCAGAGCGCTTGCAGGGCGTCATCCATCGACTCGCGCCCGGCGGACAGACGCACGACCGAGGCCGGCATGATGATGCGCGCAACGGCAATGCTGCGGACGAACTCGAACGGATCCAGTGCCTCGGTGCCGGCCAGCGGTGTACCGGCTACCTGGACGAGGCGGTTGATCGGAACGGATTCCGGATGCTCGGGCAGGTTGGCCAGCGTAGTGAGCAATCCGGCGCGCTGTGCGCGGGACTCACCCATGCCGACGATGCCGCCGCAGCAGGTCTTCAGGCCGGCTTGGCGTACGTGCTCGAGCGTGTCCAGGCGATCCTGGAAGTCGCGGGTGTGGATGATCTCGCCGTAATACTCCGGCGCGGTATCCAGGTTGTGATTATAGAAATCGAGACCGGCGGCCTTGAGCGTGTCGGCCTGCGGCTGCGACAGCATGCCCAGCGTGGCGCAGGTCTGCAGGCCGAGGCCCTTCACGGCGGCGACGATTTCGGCCACCTTGACCACGTCGCGATCTTTCGGCGAACGCCACGCGGCGCCCATGCAGAAGCGGCTGGCACCGGCGTCCTTGGCGGCCTGGGCCCGCGCGAGCACGGCCTCCACGCTCATCAGCTTCTCGGCCTTGACCCCGGTCGAGTAGCGCGCCGCTTGCGGACAGTAGGCGCAATCCTCGGGGCAGCCACCGGTCTTGATCGACAGCAAGGTCGACACCTGGACCGCATTGGGGTCGTGGTACTCCCGGTGCACGGTTTGCGCCTGGAAGAGCAGGTCATTGAAAGGCAATGCGAAAAGGTGCTCGACCTCCTCGCGGGACCAGTCGTGGCGGATAGCTGCGGTCATGGTGGGCTCCCGGGGCGAAGGCGCGAAGTGTCGACGCCCGCCCGGACCACTGTCAACCAAATAGATAGCAAAAGGGTTTACCAAACGCCTGCCTGCCCCCGTAGGAGCCGATTTATCTGTGATGGCGTGAACTGGTCGCAGGCGCCGCATCCAGCGGCCCCGAAATTCCGCGAAGAACCAAGCAATAGGCCAGTTCGTTCATGAAAGTACGAAAAGGCCTACCGGCACGATCGGGCGGCGGGTATAGGAAAGTTAAACCGGTTTACGGTTCCATCCTAACTTCTCCAACTTTTTCGCGAGTCCCCACCGGTCAGGCGACATTGCGGATCTGCTCGGTAAAAGAGGGCTGGAAGTAAATTCCGCTTACCATCAACCGTCCCCAAAGGAGGCTTCCCCATGAGCGATGGACAAGGCAGCAGCGGCAACGTACTTGCGGCGATCTGCAGTTTCTTCATTCCCGGCCTGGGTCAGCTGGTGCAGGGCCGCGTGTTCAAGGCGTTGATCATGTTCGTGATGGCTGCCGTGCTCTGGGTCATCTGGCTGGGCTGGATCATCCATTTGTGGTCCATCGTCGACGCGGCGCTCTACCGCCGCCGCTACTGATCGGACTAGCGACGCATGGAGGCGTCCCGCCTGGTTCGATGTTTCGCAGCGGCTGGCCGGTTTATCCTGCCGCCGCGTTGCCTGGTATGCGGTGATGCCGGCCATGAAACGCGTGAACTCTGCCACGCCTGCCACGCCTCCCTGCCGCGTAACCTCGCCTGCTGTGGACGTTGCGCCCTCCCGCTTCCCGTCGCAGTTCCCGAATGCGACCGCTGCCAGCATGAAGCGCGCCCCTGGGCGGACCTATGGGTGCCCTACGAATACGGCTGGCCGCTCGATGCGCTCGAAGCGCGCTTCAAGTTTGGTGGCAGCCTGGCGGCCGGGCGCGTGCTTGCGGACGCCTGGATGGATGCAGGTCCGCCGCCGACCACGCCCGAACTCATTCTTCCCGTGCCACTTCACCTGACGCGCCTGCGCTCGCGCGGCTACAACCAGGCCCTCGAGCTGGCGCGGCCGCTGGGCAGGCGCTATCGCGTTCCGGTCGCCCACGACGTTCTCTATCGCGCGCGCCGCACCGAGGCGCAGTCCGAGCTCGATGCGGCGGCGCGTCTGGGCAACGTGCGTGGCGCGTTCGCTGTACGTCGTGTGCCGCCGCAGAAGCACGTTGCGATCGTCGACGATGTGATGACGACGGGTGCAACCCTGATTGAGTGCACGAAGGCGCTTCTTGCTGCGGGCGTCGAGCGCGTGGATATCTGGGCGCTTGCACGCACGCCATCGTCTGGCGCCCGTCAGTGATTGATGTAGACGGGATTGCCAAGTATCAGCAGCTTCCCTTCGGGTGAGCGCACGTCCACACGTAGCCAGTGCGCAAGGCCGTCGCTCGTCCAGTCGAAGCCCACTTCGCCGTTGGATGGAATGACGTCGCTCGTTGAGAGCTTCACCGGCTTGCCGTTGTCCGTGACGCTCAGGCGTTGTCCGACGACTACCGCCGTGTCCGCGACGACATGGAGGGACACTCCGCTTGCAACACCGAGTGCGTCACCCATTCCGGCTGTCTTCGAGCCTACCGAAGCGCGAATCTCCAGTGACCTGTCACGCGTGCCTTCAGTGTCAATAAACACGTGCCCCGCACGAATGCCATCGAGGATACCTTCCATGGAGAGCTCGCGTGCGTACACCACGGTTGTCGGCGAACCGATGCGCCCGGCAAACGTATCTCTCGGCGCATCACTGCCGTCGTGACTGTCGCTGCCGCCGATGGCAGTCACTCGCAGTCCGGCGTTCAACTGTAACTCCCAGAACGGAATACCGCTATCGGTCCGGCTGGCGTCACCACCGTTGATCGCCTCGATGGCCTGAAAACCACGCATGTCCACGGCGTCGTGCGGCGTGAATCCACACCCCATGCAGGATTCGTCGTTCGGCCGCCTCGGGTGATTGACCGAGATCACGCCGTGCGCCTTCGCCACCTCGGCGAGCAAGGTGTTCCAGTCAGGCACGCTGGCGCTGCCCAGGCGGAAGTCGAGCGGTCGCGAAACACCGAACAGGTTCGCATGGCCTTCGAAGGTGGTGATTTCCCGCGCCGGAATCATCAGCATCGTGTCGAAGTACGGTTGCAGCTCACGCATCTCCGACACTTGCGACATCGTGTTGTGTTCGGAAATGGCGATGAAGTCGAGGCCGCGCTTCGCAGCGGAAGCGACGGTAAGAAAGAATGGGCAGGGCACTTTCTTCGTGCCGGATGCATTGAGACAACCCCCGTCGCTGTGAGCGGTATGCATATGCAGGTCGCCGCGATACCAGCGGGGCTCCGGGCTCAGCGGCGCCGACAATCCATGCTCCGGACCGAATCCCTCATCGTCGTGCGAAAGCCATACCTTCGCGGTGAATCCGGCGGTCGAGGTGGGGCGAATATTGGGGATACCGAGCAGCAACCGCCACTTGCCGGGCTCGATGGCTCCCGGAAGAAACGACGCCGTCGCATCGGTGGCCGACACCGTGAACCGGCGTTTGCTGCCGCCGCTCCAGCCACGGAAGCCATCCTGTCCGCTGAAGCCTGTCGGACCCAGCAAGCCAAGATCGATCGTCGTCTTCTCTTCGCGGCCGGTGTAGTCGACATCGATCGTGATCCGCGTCGTTCCTGCCGGTACGTCGAAGGGTACTTCGCGATAAGTGTGCTGGTCCTTACCCGACAACGCGCCGCGCAGGACGAGGTCAGGCGCTCGCTCCGCCGCCACGGTGGCGGCGAAGCAGGCGAGCATCAGGGCGACAAGGACTCGCATCAGAAGCGGTACATCACGGCGGCGCGGAACGAGCGACCGAGCAACGGGCGTGCGATGAAGGTGTTGGCCCCGGCATCGGAGCTCGCCAGCTCACCGGCCCGCGGGTTGCCTTCGGTCAGGCCGAGCGAATTGAAGATGTTGTCGGCGTAGAGGTAGAACGACAGTTCGGGCGTTGCATCGAAGCGGGCGCTGGCACCGACCACATGGTAGGAAGGCAGAATCACCGAGTTGGCGGTATCGACGAAGCGCTTGCCTTCATGTTCGTACGACATCTGCAGGCGCAGGCGACCTTCCATGAGGTTCACGCCGGGGACGATGCGATAGCTCATCTTCGGTACGCGAATCAGCTGGTTGTCATCGTAGTCGCGCAGTACCGGACCGTTGTTGACGTTGTCCGTGTAAGACAGGCCCTTGTACTTCGGATCCTGCAGGGTCGCGTTGAACTGCACGTCGAACCACTTCGTCGGATACAGCGTGCCCTCGAGTTCGAGGCCGTAGGTCTTGGTGCTGGCGAAGCCGGTCTGTGGGACGGACGTGTTTCCATTGCGATCGAAAACGTTGTTGGTGAAGCTGACGTTGTCGTACTTGGTGTAGAACGCGGTGGCGTACAGGTCCATGAAGCGGTCGCTGTACTTCCAGCCCGCTTCGGCCAGGTCCATCGTCTGCAGCAACGGCGTTGCCGTCGGGCTGGTGATATAGGTGCTCAGGTTGGGCAGGCGGAACGCGGACGTCCAACGCGCAAAAAGGCCCTGGCGTGGCGAGAACTGCCAGTTGGCGCCGAGCGTCCAGCCGGTCTTGCTGAAGGTCTGGTCGTAGTGGGTGAACTGGCCGTTGCCCGTGAGCACGGTGGCGGCCGCCGGCGAGCCGCCGAGGTCGACCGTCTGCTTGCCTTCGGTATAGCCCTGCACATTCACCCGCTCGTAGCGGAGGCCGCCATCGATGCGCAGTTCCGGGGTGATCGTCCACTCATCCGAAACATAGGCAGCGTTGGTATTCGACTTGCCGCTGGCGTGCTCCCACTCGTACCCGTAGCGGTACACGCCGTGATCCGTCAGCGAGCCGACGACATTGCCGTTCGCGTCCACCCCGACCAGGTCGAGCAGGCGCGCGTTGTCGCGCACATCGGTCAGCACCGTGGACGAATAGCGATCGAAATCCTGCTGGAAGTTGGCGTGGTAGTAGCCGAAGGTGACATCGTGCGTCTGCTCGCCGAACTCGAACTGGCGCAGTACGCGCGTATCGTTGATGAATTCGTTCACCGGCATGGTCACGCCACGCAAACCATCGGTAAGGACCAGGCCGTTACCGTTCTGGTTGGCGGTGTCGTAGACCTGCGAGGGGATGCCGGCGTAGCGGAACTGCAGCGCGGTTGCGCCGGGAATCAACGACAGCCGCTTGCTGTCCTGCGTGATGAAAGATGCCGCGCTTTGCAGGGCATTGGGGAATACGCCGTTGCGCTGCGTATCCGTCGTGTTGTAACGCATGGACTCGGCAAGCTTCCAGTCGTCACCGAGGTCGTGGTTGAACTTGAACGAGACCTGCGTTCGCTTGACGTGCGTGCCTTCGCTGTTATCAAAGTTGTAGAGGCTGCCATCGCCTTCGCGCATCTGCAGGTGCTCGGTCTCCGGGCCGGCCAGCGTGCCGTAGTTCCCGTTGAAGCCGGGCACGGCACGGATGTCGCCGTCACCGTTCGTGCGCATGGGGATGCCCAGGTACAGCGCCACCTTGTCGTCCATATGCTTCACGTCGAAGCTGATGTCACCGTTCTCGAGTTTCTTCGACAGCGTGGCGCGGAGCTGCCCACCGTCGTTCGCCCGGTAACCCGGATTACGCTGGCCATCGTCCACGCGCCAGAAGCCGCCGACGCCCAGTTTCCAGCCTCCGCCGATCGGCGTGCCGTACCAGAAATCCAGCCGGTTCAACGAATAGTTGCCGACCGTGTATTTGATCAGGCCCTCGGGCGTATCGCCGGCCTGGCGCGGGATGAAGTTGATCGCACCCGCCGGCGCATTCGAATAGAAAATCGACGAGGGGCCACCGCGGACCACTTCGACGCGCTCGATGGTTTCGTCAAGGCGAAAGACCTGGTCCGCGTTGAGGTAGCCAAGAGCCGGGTCATGCTGCACGGGGATGCCGTCTTCGAGCAGGGTGACCGAACCGTAACCATCCACCGGGATGCCTCGCGCACGGATGTTGCCCGAGGCCTCGCCGCCGGACGACTCCACCCAGAAGCCGGGAACCGACTTCACCGCCTCGGTGACGCTGGTCGGTGCCTGCATGCGTAGGCGATCTTCGTCGATCGTGGTGATGGAGTAGCTGGTCTGCGCCTTGGTGCGGGTCTCGACGCCCGAGCGGGCGGTGACCACGACGTTGTCCAGGTCGGTCGTTTTCTTCTGCGGCGGCGTGTCGTCGGCGTAAGCGACCGTGACGGTGGAAACGAGCAAAGCAGTGGCTAGCACCGCGCGGATGGCGCGGTGGAGTGGCTTGATACGCATGACGGGTAAAGCTCCGGGGAAGGGGCAACGCAACCCGTAGGAACTTATGCGTCAGTCATGACGGATCGACGCACCTCGTATGACCGTGCGGTTTCAATCGTGATAAATCGAGGCGAAAAGCTCGCAGCGTGACGAGGATCACAAGGCCAGAGCTATCACGATGCCCAGCCACAGCGCCAGGCCCACCCAGTTGTTGTGCCGGAAGGCGTGCAGGCAGGCATCGCGGGCGCGGTCGCGCATCATCCACTGCTGGTACGCGAACAGCCCCGCGGTGGCGGCGAGCCCGAGCCAGTACGGCCAGCCCAGGGCCGAGCGCGTGCCGACCAGCAGCATGGTGACCAGGAAGGTGCCCATCAGGATGCCGATGATGACCAGGTCGGCGTCGGCAAAGAGAATGGCGGTGGACTTTGCGCCAGCCTTGATGTCTTCCTCGCGGTCGACCATGGCGTATTCGGTGTCGTAGATCACCGACCACAGGATGTTACCGATGAAGAGCAGCCAGGCGACCGGCGGCACGCTGTTGGTCACCGCGGCGAAGGCCATCGGGATGGACCAGCCGAACGCGGCACCGAGCACCACCTGCGGCAGGTTGGTGTAGCGCTTGCAGAACGGATAGATGGCGGCCAGCGCCGCGCCACCGAAGGACAGCAGGATGGTCAGCCGGTTCGTGAGCAGGACCAGCAGGAACGAGAACACCAGTAACCCTGCGAAAACATAAAGCGCCTCGCGAGGCGTCACCCGCCCACTGGCGATAGGCCGCCCCGCCGTGCGTGCCACCTGGGGATCGAGTTTGCGGTCCGCATAGTCGTTGATCGCGCACCCGGCCGAGCGCATGGCGAACACGCCCAGGGTAAAGATGACCAGGGGGCCGATGGGCGGGAAGTCCTTCGCCGCGAGCCATAGCGCCCACCAGGTCGGCCAGAGCAGCAGCAGCGCGCCGATGGGCCGGTCCATGCGGGTGAGTACGAGGTAGGCGTGGATCTTCTCGCGACGCTCGGGCGGCAGGCCCTTGAGCAGGAAGGCGAGGACGCGCTCGGCCGTGGTCGAGGCGTCGGCCGGCCGTGCCACCGGTTTGGGCGGGGCGACCTTGCGCGCCGATGGCGCCGCCGTGCGCCGAGGAGCGGGCTTCTTCGAAGGGGGACTCATGGGCGAAGTCTATCCGGTAGGCACACCGTGCCACAGGGGAGTCGGTCGCAGGATCTTATACACTGCCGCCGCCTTCTTTCGAAAAACGCGGCGACGCCTTGATCCCCCAGACCATTTCGTACCGCCGCTTGCTTCTGGCTCTGTGCATCATCTGGGTGTTGCTGAACTTCAATGTGCTGTTCCTGGGTCGCGTGCTGCCCTGGGATGCCATCGACCAGTTCTACCCCACGGTGTACTTCAACGCGCACACCTTGCGCACCGGCCAGTGGCCGTGGTGGAACTCGTATATCTACGGGGGCTATGCCCAGATCGGCGATCCGCAAAGCATGCTGTTCTCGCCCCTGCTGATGGCGTGGATGCTGTTGCGCGAGGAGCCGGGTGCCGTCTGGTTCTGCTGGGGCGTGCTGTTGCACCTGCTGCTGGGTGGGGCGGCCATGCTCGATCTGCTACGCAGGCACGGGGCCAATGCGCTCGGCTGCCTCATTGGTGCGACGGTCTTCATGGCCGGTGGCGTGGCGGCCTCGCGTCTGGAACACACACCCTGCGTCATCGCGTATGCGTACGTGCCGGTCGTCCTGCTGGCGCTGCGCTATTTGCTAGCCGGGCCATCCATCGCGCGTGGAGCGCTCCTTGGCCTCGCTGCCGGCGCGATGGTGACGCAGCTCACGCAGGTTACCTACCTTTTCGTCCTGATGATCGTGGGCTATGCCGTCGTGGCGATCGTACGCCAGTGGTCAGCGGATACCGCGGCGCGGCACAGGGCGCTGGTCGCCGGCATGACGGCGGCCATGATCGTCGCGCTCGCCGTCGGTCTTCCGCAGCTGGCTTTCAGCTGGGCCGCCATGAGCCTGTCGAACCGCACCGAGATGCCACTCTCGCTGGCGACGGTCGGCTCGCTGGATCTGCGCACGTTCGCCTTCCTTCTCCATCCCAATGCGTTCAATGCACAACGTGACATGGCGCATTCGCCCGTCGACGTCGTGGAGGGTTTTCTCTACATCGGCGTCCTGCCGCTTCTCGGCATGTTTGCGCTGCGGCGTGCCTGGGCGGACGGCAGCCAGCGTCGGGCGCTGGCGTTCTTCGGAGTCACGGCGGTCGTGGCCAGCCTCTACATGCTCGGCACCCACACACCCCTGTATGGCTGGCTTTACACCTGGATGCCCGGGCTCGTCCACTTCCGGCGACCCGCCGACGCAGCCTATGTGCTGAACTTCGCGCTTGCCTTCGCCAGCGGTATCGCCGCCAGTCGGATCAACCTGCAGTCGCGCCGCGAGCTCACCGTCATCCTGGTCGTCGCCACCGGCTGGCTGGCGCTTATCGCCGCGTCGATGCATCACGGGAGCGCCTTCGTCTGCGTCGCGGTTGCCTTGGTCGCGCTATGGCGCTTGCGCAAGACGGGTAGCGATTGGCGTGCGGCCGTCTGGCTGCTGGCCGTCGTCGTCGCGGACTATCGTAGTTTCAATCTGAACGGCACCTTCAACGAGACGGGCAACGGCGCCGCGCGCTTCGCACAGCATCCTGCCGTTCTGTTTCTGGCGAAACAACTGGCATCAGGTCACGAAGGAATCGCCGACCGGATCACGACGACGAATACGCACACGATCTGGGACAACACCGGCATGGTGGCGGGTATCGCGTCGACACAGGGCTACAACCCGTTGCGCTACGCGTTGTATGAGCGCTGGTACGGGCCGCGGGAAAGCAGCAACGCGCCGGCGGTCAGTGCGCCGTACAACGCCGATCCGACGCATCGCCTGGACGATCTGCTCGGTGTCCGCTACATGGTGGTCGGGCACCGTACCGACATGGCGCCGTATGCGCCGCCGCCGCAGTACCGAAGGGTCCAGGCCGCAGCCGACGTGGACCTCTGGCGCAGCGAAAGCGCCTACCCGCGCTTCCTCAACCCGACCCGGTCGCACTCGCTCAACGTGGACGAATGGCCGGATGTCACTGCGTTCGCGGCCACCGACTTCGCGTCCACGCTGTGGTTGACGCCGCGCGACAACGCCGATTTCGTGGCGGGGCGAGCGGACTCTTTTTCATGCGGTGGCACCGTGGCCATCGATGTCGGCTCCGCCGCGCATACGCGGGTGGACTTGCTCACCCGATCGACCGAGGCGGGGTGGGTGGTGGCTGGCGAACTGGACTATCCCGGATGGGAAGCGGAACTCGACGGCGCGCCGATCACGGTGCATCGCGCCAACGGTATGTTCCGCGCGGTCTGCGTACCCGCCGGCAACCACCGCCTGAGCTTCATGTTCCGACCCTGGCAACTGGTTGCGTACGCGTGGCAACAGCGGGCGGGGGGTTAGCGGCGCAGAGCCTTCGGTACCTGGCTAGCGAGGCGCAGAGACTTCGGTGCCCACCCTCGCTGCTCAGACACCCCTTCGCGTTTCGTACCGGAAAGGCCGCTGCGCGGCCCATGTATCCATCTGGCCTACGGCCGCTCCACTTGTCGGGAACTCGCCTCGAGGGTGGGCACCGAAGACTCTTCCGAACCCTGAGGTTCGTGCGGGTCGAGCCGACGAAGCAACGCCGCTTTGGCTGTTGGCTCTCCTTCCCACTGACCGTATCGTCGTGAGAGACCTTGGTGTCCACCCTCGAGGCGAGTTCCGGACAAGTGGAGCGGCCGTAGGCCAATAAGTACATGAGCCGCGGTAGCGGCCTTCCTTTTCGAACGCGGAGGGCCTGTCTGAGCAGCGAGGGTGGACACCAAGGTCTCATCGCGCGACGCCCAAGTGTAGAACGCAACGACGAAGGCGAGCCATGTGCGAGGTGCGACAGAATGCCCGGCACGACGCGCGCGCGGGCCCCGGCAGTGCGTGAAGAACCGAAAAAAAGGGCGCCTTTCGGCGCCCGGGAAGCACATCAACGCTTGAGCGGCTCGATGGGATCATCGTCCTCAGGCGGTTCGGGGTCCGCATCGTATTCGGGCTTGTAGCTGCCCGGTTTGCGGATCTCGCTATCCGGGCGGTTCTTGCCCGGCTCGGCGAAGGGCGGTTGCGGGTTTTCGGGGTTGTACGGCATCGGCGGGGGACTCCACTCGACTACGGGGAAGGTATCCAACGTAGGTTCGAGGCAGTGAAGCGCCTGCGACGATAACGTTACCCTTTAGTCGACGAGGGTATCGAGGTTTTCCAGCGTCGATCGCACGCCCTTCTTGTCCAGGGATGTGACGTAGATGTCGTACTGCTTTCGGAAGCGCTGGTCCTTCGCCGGCAGGGGCCCGACCAGTTCGACACTCTCGATCAGGGTGTCTTTCGAGTCGTTGTCTATCAGTGGCTGGACCAGCCGCATGGCGTTGGGCTCGCGCAGGGGATATGTCTCGCCGTTGTCGTCCTTGCCGACGCGCACATAGCGGTCGAAGGCGGCGAGCAGGAAAGCCAGGCGTCGCGCGTCCTTGCCGTTCTCCAGGCATGCCGTGATCGTCGGACCGAGGAAGCCAGGGATCTTCGAGCCACCATCCAGGCACAGGCGGTCGAGCTGGTCCGCGATGGAGGCATTGCTGAAACGGTCGAGGAGTTTCTTCTTGTAGGGGCCGAGGTCCATGCCCGGTAGCGACTTCAGCCACACGCCAGCGTCCTCGTTGAGGAAGTCGGTGAGGTAGGTGTTGAACAACGGATCCCTCACGGCGACATCGACCTGGCGATGGCCCGAGAGGAAGGCCGGGTACGACAACATCTGGTGGGAGCCGTTGAGCAGGCGGATCTTCGCGTCTTCGTAGGGCGAGACATCGTCGACGATCTGTACGCCATGACGCTCCCAGGCCGGACGACCCTGGCGAAACCGGTCTTCGAGCACCCACTGGATGAAGTCTTCGCAGACGACCGGCGCCTTGTCGTCCAGCCCGGTAGCCGCGTTGAGCTGGTCTCGTACCTCGGGCGTGGTTGCGGGTGTGATGCGATCGACCATGCCGTTGGGAAAATCCACTTCCTTGTCGATCCAGTCCGCGAGCTCCTTCGATCGCGCGTTGGCGAAGGCCAGCACGGCCTTCTTCGCTTGCGAGCCGTTGTGTCGAAGGTTGTCACAGGACATCACGCTGAACGGTGCGACGCCGGCCTTGCGGCGCGCATCGAGCGAACCGACGATGAAGCCGAATACGCCCTTCGGGGTGTCGGGATGCTTCAGGTCATGCGCCACGGTCTCGTCGTCGAGGCGAAACGTGCCGTGCTCGTCGATCAGGTAGCCACCCTCGGTGATCGTCAGCGAGACGATGCGAATCGCGGGATCGGCAAGGCGCTTGAGCACGGCGTCACCGTCATCGGGGGCGAACAGGTACTCGACCATGGCGCCGACGACGTGTGTCTTCCGCTCGCCGCGCGGATCGAATTCGCTGACCGAGTAGAGGCCTCCTTGCGCTTTCAGTGCGTCAGCCAGCGTCCGATCGTGCTCCAGCAGGTTGATCCCGAGGATGCCCCACTCGTGCATGTCGTCATCAGCGAGAACGTGGTTGGTGTAGATCGCCAGGTGCGCGCGATGAAAGGCACCGACACCGATATGCGCGATGCCGGCAGTGACCTTCGTGCGATCGAAGGTCGGGGCGTCGACGCCCTGGGGAAGGCGGTCGAGCGTGGCGTTACCGAGGGGGACGGACATGAGGCGATCTCAGGGATGATGGATGGCGGCGCCGGAGGCGTCGAACACATGGGCGTGCGTCAGGTCGAGGCGGATGCAGATGTCGCGGCCTGCCCGCCGCTCGAAGTCACCGTCGGCACGCACGGTGATCGAGCCGACCTGTGGCACGTCGACATAGGCATAGGTCTCGCTGCCCAGGCGCTCGACAACCGCGAGCTTCCCGCTGACCGTCTCACCCGTTCCGTCGCCGTCGCATACACGCAGATGCTCAGGACGAATGCCAACGGTGACCTTCCCGCTCAACTGGCTGGTGCCAGGGATGCTCACGACGTTGCCGTTGTCGAGCCGAACGCTTCCGCCTTCGACCGTGGCCTCGAAGAAGTTCATCTGCGGCATGCCGAGGAAGCCAGCGACGAACTTGTTGACCGGCCGGTGGTAGAGCTCCATCGGCTTGCCGATCTGCGCGATGCGCCCCTCATTGAAGATGGCGATGCGATCGGCCAGGGTCATGGCCTCGACCTGGTCATGCGTCACGTAGATCATCGTCGCATTGAGTTCCTGGTGCAGGCGTGCGATCTCCAGGCGCGTCGCCGCACGCAGCGCGGCGTCGAGGTTGGATAGCGGCTCGTCGAACAGGAAAACCCGCGGCTCGCGGGTGATGGCACGGCCGATCGCCACGCGCTGGCGTTGGCCACCCGACAAGGCAGAGGGCTTGCGGTCGAGGTAAGGTTCGAGGGCGAGGATCTTCGTCGCGCGGCCAACCTTCTCGTCGATCGCGCGCTGGTCCATCTTTGCCAACCGCAGCGCGAACGACATGTTCTCGCGCACGGTCATGTGCGGATACAGGGCGTAGCTCTGGAACACCATGGCGAGGTCACGCTTGTCGACGGCGCGATCGGTAATGTCGTCCTTGTCGAGGAGGATCTGCCCTTCGTCGGCTTCTTCGAGCCCGGCGATGAGTCGCAGCGTGGTGGACTTGCCGCAACCGGAAGGCCCCAGGAACACGCAGAACTCGCGGTCCTCGACGACGAGGTCGATGCCCTTGATGACGTCGACACCCTCGAACGACTTGCGCAGCGAACGGATTTCCAGACGTGACATGAGTGACTCCTATTTGACTGCGCCGAAGGTGAGGCCACGGACGAGCTGGCGCTGCGACAGCCAGCCGAGCACCAGGATCGGTGCGCAAGCCAGGGTCGACACGGCAGACAACTTCGCCCAGAACAGGCCCTCGGGACTGGAGAACGAGGCGACCAGCGCGGTAAGAGGCGCGGCGCTGGCCGTGGTGAGGTTGAGCGACCAGAAGGCCTCGTTCCACGACAGGATCAGGCAGAGCAGGGCGGTGGAGGCGAGGCCGCCGCGACTGACCGGGATGAGCACACGGAACATGGTCTGGCCCGTGCTGGCACCGTCCATCCGTGCCGCCTCGAGAATGTCGTACGGGATGTCGCGGAAGTAGGTGTAGATCATCCAGACCATGATCGGCAGGTTGATCAGGGCGAAGATGATGATCAGCGCCGTCTTCGAGTCGAGCATGTTGAGGTTGCGGCAGATCAGGTAGATCGGCACCAGCACACCCACGCTCGGCAGCATCTTGGTCGAGAGCATCCACAGCAGGATGTTCTTGGTCTTCAGCGTCGGGTGGTAAGCGAACGCATAAGCGGCTGGCACGGCGACGATCATGCCGAGGATGGTCGCGCCGCCGGCGGTGACGACGGAGTTCCACGCGTAGTGCAGGTAGTTCGCACGCGCGAGGATCTGCTCGTAATTCTCCAGCGTGGGTGTGAAGAAGAAATGTGGCGGCATGCTGAAGGCGTCGAGCTCGGATTTGAAGCTGGTAAGCAGCATCCAGAGGATCGGGAAGAAGACGATGATCGCGACGATCCATGAAGCAATGATGCGGATCGTGCGGGCGGTTTGATTGTGCTTGCGCCTGGTCATGTTGTTATTCCTCATGTCTTCTCTGTCAGCGACTTGCCGATCAGGCGGATGAGGAACACCGCCATGATGTTGGCGAGCACCACGGCCACCAGGCCACCCGCCGAAGCGGCGCCGACATCGAACTCGAGCAAGGCCTGCGTATAGACCAGATACGGCACGTTGGTCGTCGCATCCCCCGGCCCGCCGTTCGTCGTGACGAAGATCTCGGCGAAGATGTTGAGCAGGAAGATCGCCTCGACCATCACGACCACCGCGATGGGCCGGGCAAGGTGGGGCAGGGTGAGGTAGCGGAAGATGGCGAAGCCTCGCGCCCCGTCCATGCGGGCGGCTTCCATCTGCTCGCGGTCCAGTGACTGCAGCGCGGTGACGAAGATCAGGATGGCAAAGGGCAACCACTCCCACGACACCACCGTGATGATCGAGAACAGCGGCCAGTCGGCGAACCAGTTCACCGGGGTGGCGCCGAACAACTTCCATACCCAGGCGAGGAAGCCCGAGACGGGATTCATCAGCAGGTTCTTCCACACCAGCGCCGCGACGGTTGGCATGATGAAGAATGGGGAAATAAGCAGCATCCGCACGATGCCCTGACCGGGGAAGGTTTCGTCCACCAATACGCTGACCAACACGCCACCCACCACGGTGACAACGAGCACGCTGCCGACCAGGAGGATGGTGTTGAGTACCGAGGTCCAGAAACTCGGGTAGGTGAAGAAATACGCGAAGTTCTCCAGGCCGACGAAGGCGCTCTTTCCCGGATAGAGAAGGTTGTAGTACTGCGTGGAGAAGTACAGCGTCATCGCCAGCGGCACGATCATCCACACCAGCAGCATGATGATCGCGGGCTGGGCGAGAAGCCGCTCCGGACGTTTACGGATACGCGCGCTCATTTCGGCGCCTCCTTGGAGATGACGGGTTTCTGGTCGTAATAGCCCGCACGTTTCATCGTGCGGCTTACGGCGGCGTCGGCGGTGTGTAGCAGCTCGTCCACGTTGCCGCGACCCGCGAGGGCGCCCGCTATCTCGCGGCCGACCAGGGTGGCGACCGCCTGGAACTCAGGGATCGAGACGATCTGGATGCCCTTGTAGGGCACGGGCTTCAGTGTGGGGTGTGACGGGTCGACCGCCTTCAGCGAGTCGTAGGTGACCTTGGCGAAGGGTGCTGCGCTCATGTATGCGGCGTTCGCATAGGTGGACTCACGCGTACCTGGCGGCGTCGCCTGCGCGCCGTATTTGTCGGCGACCATCTTCAGGTAAGGCTTCGATGTGGCCCACAGGATGAACTCGCGTGCGGCGTCCGGCTGCTTCGTGCTGTCGGGGATGGCCAGTGACCAGACCCACAGCCATGAAGAGCCGCGGTCGGTAACTTCATGCGGCGAGCGCGCAAAACCAACGTTACCGACGACCCTGCTTTCCTTCGGATCGGTGACGGTGCCGCCGCCGACGCTCGCATCGACCCACATGGCGCACTTGCCCGAGGCGAACAGCGCAAGGTTCTCATTGAAGCCGTTGTCGGACGGGCCGGGTGGCCCGTAGTTCTTCAGCAGGTCGACATAGAAGTTGACGGCCTTGTGCCACTCCGGCGTATCGATCTGCGGATGCCATTGCTCGTCGAACCAGCGGCCGCCGTAGCTGTTGACGACGGTGCCGAGTAACGCCATGTTTTCGCCCCAGCCGGCCTTGCCGCGCAGGCAGATGCCGTACACACCGTGGTCGGGGTCGTGCAGCTTCTGCGCAAAACCGCGGATCTGGTCCCAGGTCGGCTCGGCCGGCATGGTCAGGTTCGCCTTCGCGAAAAGATCCGTGCGGAAGTAGGTAATGCTGGCTTCGGCGTAGAACGGCACGGCGTACAGATGGTTATCCACCGTTAGTTGCTCGCGCACATTCTTGAAGATGTCGTTGGTGTCGTAGTCGGCGGGCAGGTTGTCGAGGGGCTTGAGCCACTTCTGCGCACCCCACAGCGGTGCCTCATACGCGCCGATGGTGACGACATCGAACTGTCCTCCATGCGTGGCGATGTCCGTCGTCAGGCGCTGGCGGAGCGTGTTCTCCTCAAGCACCACCCAGTTCAGGTGCACGCCGGGATGCGTCTTCTCGTACTCGGACGAGAGTGCCTGCATGCGCACCATGTCCGCGTTGTTCACTGTGCCGATGGTGAGCGTGGTGTCGGCATGCGCGATACCCGCCGCCCCGAATAACGCGGCGAACAGGACGGTGACGATGCCTTTTCCAAGGCCGTTCCGGTAATCGCTCATCTTGCCTCCCTTTACGGCGAACCGAATGGATGAGCGTTTATAGGTTCAATGGCACTACGACCACCAATACGTGGCGCGTCGTTTTGGGGTGAAGATGCATACTTTCTTGCAGATCGGGTACCGGAACGTTGCTGGCATCCGCAGTCAGACTGCGCCAATTGCTGCTATGCAGCACGCGCCACCCATGGCAACAAAGTACGTATGGCACGCGAGTTGTCGGCTTTCTGGAAGGCGATGCGTGACGCATCGCGGCATTACAGATCCGCAGCAGGCTCCCGATGTCGCATCCGATATTCACGCGGTGTCATGCCGGTGAGGGTGAGGAAGCGACGATTGAAGTTCGATAGGTTGCTGAAGCCGACCTCGTAACAGATATCCGTGATGGACCCGGCCGAGCCGGCAAGCTTCTCGCACGCGCGTTGCACGCGTGTCTGGTTCACGTAGTCGATGAAGCGGTAGCCGGTGTGTTGATGGAAGAAGCGCGAGAACGCGGTCTCCGACATGCCAAGGCGATCCGCTACCGTCTTCAGCGATACATCGCCAGCATGGTGACGGTCGATGAAGGTCACCGCGCGGTGCAGCTTCATCGACTGGCTCGGATCAGCCGACGCCTGGAAGGGGCGGCTGCTGAGCGGACGCCGCGTAGCGTCTTCCGACAGCGCCTCGACCATTTCGAAGAAGCTGGCTATGCGTCGCAGGCCGGGATTCTCGGCAACACGCCGGAAATAGGGCTCAAGCTCCCTTCCGAGCTCCGGTGCGAATTCGATGCCATAGCGGGCTTCTTCCAGCAGCAACGACTTCACGTGCCGGGCCAGAGGGAAGAACTCGATGCAGCGGCGCACGAAGGCTTCGGAAAACAGGATGACGCGATCGCGAAGCGCCGCCGGCTCGCAGCTGGTGTCGGTCACCCAGTTGTGCGGCACATTCGGGCCGGTCAGCATCAGGGTGTAGGGAGCGAAGCGGCCCTGGTAGTCACCCACGTAAGCCGTACCCTCGGTCGCCACGATCAGATGCAACTCGTAGGCAGGGTGGTAGTGCCAACGAATGAGGCGGCTGCGTGATCCATGATCGAGGTAGTGGATCGAGGGCTCGTCAGACAGGCCGAGCACATCCTGCTCACGGCCGAGCGCCGAGGTATCGGCCATGGGCGGCGGCAGCGAGAGGGCAGCACGACGGTTCATGCGCCTGAGCGTACTCTTTCCGGTTATCAATCACCAAGGAGTCAGACATGAAGGTCCTCATCGTCGGTGCCAATGGCACCCTGGGCAAGGCCATCGCGGCGGAACTGGGTGAGCGGCACGAGATCGTGCGGGCGAGTCGTTCCAGCGGTGATGTACGCGTCGACTTGCGAGATGCCGCGAGTGTCCAGGCCATGTTCGAAAACGTGGGGACGATCGACGCTGTCATCTGTGCGGCGGGCAAGGTGCCGTTCGCACCACTCGGCGAACTGACCGAAGCCCAGTACGTTGAAGGCCTGCAGGACAAACTGCTCGGCCAGATCCGGCTGGTGCAGGCGGGCACGTCGCACCTGAGGGACGGTGGCTCGTTCACGCTGATTACCGGCATCCTTACCGAGCAGCCGATCCTCTCGGGCGCCGTCGCCAGCACGGTGAATGGTGCGGTTGAAGCCTTCGTTCGTGCGGCCGCGGTCGAACTACCGCGTGGCATCCGTATCAATGTCGTGAGCCCGACGGTGTTGACGGAAGCGATGCACGCGTACGCGCCGTACTTTCGAGGCTTCGAGCCAGTTAGCGCAGCACGCGCGGCAATGGCTTTCGCGCGCTCCGTGGAAGGACGGCAGACCGGGCAGGTCTACAAGGTCTGGTAAATCGGAATCGGCTCCTGCATTGAGCGGGAACTTTTTTATTCGCCGACGGAATTAGGAGTGATCCTATGTCGGCCTGAGGAAGCCATCGCTACGATGGCCGACCTCTTGTAGCGCAACCGTGATGCAACGCATCGGTACGCAGGAGTTTTACGGCCACATCGGCCACTGAAGGAGAAGTTGTCCCATGCGTCATCTTGCATTGTTTACTGGCGTCACCATCGCCCTTCTCACTCCCCTGGCCTCCATGGCCGCCGGCGCGGCGAGTTCGGCAAGCCTCCAGGTCAAGGGCACTATCACGCCGGCATCGTGCAACGTGTCGATCGTGGGTGATGCCGCGGTGGACCTGGGTACGGTCAACCTGAGCGACTTCACCGCGGGTCAGGATCTGGAGCTCGCGTCGAAGACCTCTGCGCTGAGTGTCGTTTGCGATGGTGCCGCGGCGCAGTTTCGCCTGAAGGCGACGGACTCGGGCCTTGGCGTCTCAACGCCGGGTGACAATCATTACAGCCTCGGACGCAACGACCAGAGCGGCAAGAACGTCGCGAATGGCTATTTCAAGCTGAGCATCGACGCGGCCCAGATGACGGACAACACGTTCGTCCTGAAATCCATGGATAAAGGCGAAGGGAAGGTCTGGGCTGCGCCCGTCACCGGCATCGTTCCATTCGACCATATCGACAAGGAAGCCTTCGCCTTCGCAGCGAGCAGCGCGGCCACCGAGCCGGCGAAGCTGGCTTCGCTCATCGTCCCGCTCAAGATCGATGCGGTACTGGCGAAGGATCCGGTAGTAACGGAAGAACTCGAGTTCGGCGGAACGGCCACGATCGAAATCCTTTACTAAGTGATGCGGCCCCCGGCGCCGATGCCGGGGGCCAGGCAGTCCGGAGTGTCGATGTAATGAATACCATCATCCTGCGCAACGGCCGCAAGTACCTTGCGCTCGTCGCGATGCCGTTCGCGTGCCTGACCGCGGCGCCTGTACTCGCTGATGGCATGCTGCCGGAAACCTCGGTGGTCATCGTGTATGAGGACGAAGGCGAGGCTGCGGTCAATGTCAGGAACACGGATCCGCGTCCGTCCCTGCTCCACGTCACGTTGCAGGACATCCCCGAGGATGCCGAGCCGCTCCTGTTTGTCACGCCGCCCGTGTCGCGCGTCGAGCCGGGCCAGAGCCAACTCGTGCGATTCATCCTGCGCAACGCCGAGCCGTTGAAGACACAGCGGTTGAAACGCGTGCTCTTCGAGGGGCTGCAGGCAAAGAACAAGCTGGAACCGGGTCGCGCCAGCGTCGCTGTCAACATCAGGCAGAACCTCCCGGTCATCATCCATCCCAAGGGGCTGTCGCCGAATCGCGAGCCCTGGAAGGGCCTCACATGGTCGATCGTCCAGGGTGAGCTGATCGTTCGCAACGACACACCGTACGTGGTTCGCATGGGCCAGGAACTCCAGCTCCTGCCCATGATGGCCTCAGTGCAGTTTCCTGCGTCGTACGTGTTGCCGGGAACACGGCATACCCTGGCACTACCCGATGCGGCCCGCACTGCGACATCCGTACGCATGTATCCGGCCACCGTCTATGGCTTCGCGGTGGATGCCTACGACGCACCCGTCGTCGCCGTTACGCCCTGAAAGTCTCATGCGCGTTACTCCCATGCGACTCGTGTGGTTGCCGCTCGCATGCGTCTCCGAGATGGTCGAAGCCTATGGCGTTTCACCCGAAGACCCTGTCGCGTCGCCGGCATCACCGCCCCGGGAGAAGGGAGTCGAGTTCGATGAAAACATGCTCCGGCTACGAGGTATCGATCCGAAGCTCGCCGGCTACTTTCGCGAAGCGCCTCGCTTCACTACCGGACGCCACACCGTGTCGCTGCACGTGAATGGCCGGCCGCTCGGGCAGGTCAGCGCGCGCTTCGATCGCGACGGCGAGCTCTGCGCGGATACGACACTGCTGCAGTCCGCAGGCATCGACCCACCATCGACGCGCGAGACATCCGCGGAGCCGGCCTGCGTCGACCTGATGGCGCACTGGCCGCAGGCGAGCATCGAGGTCGACTCCAGCGCGGCGAGCGTCGCCCTGCTGGTGCCCACCGATGCCTTGCGTCGACCCACTGAAGACGCCCCGGAATTCTCCGGCGGCGGTACCGCGGCACTGCTGAACTACGAGATCGTCGCGCTGGATAGTCGTTGGGGATCGCGTTCGAGCCGCTATGGGTCCGCCAACACCGAGCTGGGTGTCAATGCCGGCGACTGGGTCGTTCGTAGCCGCCAGGTCTCCACGATGACCGATGGTCGGCGCCGCACGGAGGTGCTGGACACTTACGCACAGCGCACCTTTGCCAGACACCGCGCCGTATTGCAGGTAGGCGAAATCAACCTTGTCAATCCGGTCCTGTCCGGCGCGCAGATGGTCGGTGCGCAGATCCTGAGCGAACAGGCGCTGGCTACCCAGCGTAGCGGGGCCGCCGTCGAGGGTATCGCGCAGAGCCAGGCGCGCGTGGAGGTTCGCCAGGGCGGCGTGCTGGTTTACACCACGGTCGTGCCCGCAGGCCCCTTTTCGCTCTCGGACATTCCTCGTATCAATCGTTACGCCGATCTGGATGTCACCGTCATAGGGTCAGGCGGCGATGCGCAGCACTTCGTGGTCAGCGCGGCGATGGCCAGCGACACGATGTCCTCCTCCGGTTTTTCGTTCGGCGCGGGCAGGGCACGAAACACGGGCAGTGGTGAAGCGCCGTGGCTGATGAGTGGCGGGTGGACACGTCCACTCCGCCGGGGCGTCCTGTTGAGCGGTGGCGTCCTGGGCGCATCGAGGTACCGGGCGGCGGGATTGGGTGTCGTCGCGTCGACTCGTTTTGGTTCACAGCTTCAATTCAATCTCAGCGCCGCACAGGCGCCACGAGAAGCATCATCGGGGTTGCAGGCCCTGTTGACGCTGTCACAGCGCCTTGACGATCAGTGGTCGTTTGCGGTGTCGCATACCCGACAGGGGCGAGGCTATCGTGAGCTCGCAGATACCACGGTCACGACGAATATCGATTCTCGCCGTACCCGGACGCGCGACCAGTCCTCGGCTTCCCTGTCGTGGTCACGCGCGGACTTCGGCAGCCTGAGTGCGGGCTACGCGCGCACGATGCTTTTCGACGGGCGACGGACCAGCAGGGCGATGGCATCGTGGGGAACGCGCGTGGGGCGCGCTTCGGTGTCGGTGTCGGCCGAATGGAGCCTGGGCAATCCGGACCGCGAACGCGGTACCGATCGCAACGGCAACAGCATCTACCTCAATCTCAGCGTTCCGCTCGGGGAAAACCGCCGTCTCGGAACGTCGGTGCGTCGATACGGGGGCGAGACTCGCTATGGCGCGAACTTCTCGGACCAGATCAACGAGTACGCGAGTTACCGCACCAGCCTGGAATATCGGTCCAGTGATCGGCGCGGCAGTGTGTCGGCGGGTATGTCATTCCTGCCGAAATACTTCCAGCTCGATACGGGGTACACGCGAAACCCGGAAAGTGACAGCTATAGCCTTGGCCTTCGGGGCGGCCTCGTTGTCCACAACCACGGCCTGACCGCGTCGCCCTATGCCGTCCGCGATACCTTTGGTGTGGTGTCGGTGGGTGATACACCCAACGTTCGTGTGTCGACTCCCGGTGGGCCGGTCTGGACAGATGCACGCGGCTACGCGGTGATTCCTCAATTGAGTGCGTTCGGCAAGAGCCGCATCGCCGTCGACACGGGTTCCTTGCCACGCAACGTGGATATCGAGAACGGCGCTGCCGTCATCGAGGTCGGACGTGGCGCGGTGACGACTCTGGCCTTCGCCGTCTCGACCACGCGCCGCGTCCTGCTCAGTGCGACGACGGTCGAAGGACGTCGCTTTCCGGTTGGCGCCACCGTGACTGACGAGAGCGGCGACCTCGTGAGCCTGGTCCAGGGCGACGGGCAGATCTTCGTTCCCAACGCGCTGCAGGCCTCGCGCCTTTGGGTCAGTGGCCCCGAGGTGCCGCGTTGCGAATTGGTTTATGAGTTGCCCTCCGAGACGAACAGGGCGGCGTACTACGAGACCGCGGCCGCTGTGTGCCGAGCGGTAGGAGGGCTTGCGCCGTGACCGCAAGGTCGGCGTTCATGGCGCGCAGAGGAGCAACGTATCGCTGGGTCGCGGCGGTACTGTTGCTGGTGGGCTTCGTTCCGACGGTGCGCGGCATGGACGCGGGCTGCGACGTAAGCCTGACGGGGGCGCAGGTCGACTACGGCCGATTGAGCCGCGCCACGATGGAGGTCTCTGCCAGTGGCCAGCTGGTCCTGCCAGCGCGCATGGCTTCGCTACGCATCGTCTGCCCCGAGCCCGGCGACATGGCGGTGCGCTTTCAAGGTGTGGCTGTGGACGCGACGACGTATCGCTTCGGCGACCGGGGGCGTTTCACGCTTCGCCTTCGCGACGCTTCGCTCGATGGCGCATCGGTGGAGGTGGGACAACAGGGTCGCGAAGGAGGCGAGCTGATCCGCCTGGCAGATTCCCTCCCTTGGGAGCCCGATCAGGTCTTGGTGCCAGTGAAGGACGGAAGTGCGCTTCCGGGTCGCGTCTTTACCGCACAGATCGATATCGACACGCAGATGGATGAGCGCGCCCTGGATGTTCGTGACACCACGCGAGTGACCGCCACCGGTTCGGTTGAAGCGCTCGTGTCCGGAGCCTCGGGCACGTTGTCGCTGCAGGCGGACGTGCTGGCCGGTAACTGCAAAGTCGACGTGGCACGGCACATCACTTTCGCGCCGCTTCGTTCGACGGACCTCGATGCGCACGGTGCGTCGACGCGAGTGCCGTCGTCCCGGGAAGGCCGTTTGCAAGTGCTTTGCGACGCGCCGATGCCGTTTGCCTTCCGCATTATGCGGGACGAACGATCGGGAACGGTCTCGATTCCCGTTGATACGGGCGTCAGCCTCTTGCCTGGCGAGCTGTTCGGGCTGGGGACGACCCGTACAGGAAGGCCGATCGGTGCTTATGTCCTGCGCTGGGCCGCGATTGCCACATCCGATCAAGGCGAGCTTCACGCGACGCGTTCGGTGGATGGTGGCCGATCGTGGATGCCGGCAGGAGACGTCGTCGTGGCGAGCCATGACGGATCGGAGCGACACGGTTATGCCCGCGTGCCCGGCAGTACCACGGGTCCCATCCCTCTCACCGCCCTGAGCGTCGATCTCGACGCCACGATCTACATCGCACCACGGTCCTCGCTTGTCCTCGACGAAGAGATCGAGGCGGACGGGCTGGTGACCTTCGAGATCATCTATTGAAAACCGTAAACCCATCTCACATAAGGAAGCTTGGAATGAAGAATCGATTGTTGGGTCTTGTCAGCGCATCTCTCGCGCTTGTCGCTGCCAGTTCGGTCGGCTCGGCCGGCGCGTCCAGCGCCGACCTTCGCGTCGGCGGAACCCTTGTTCCCGGTGGTGCCTGCGTCATGACGCTGGGTGACCAGGCGGGTTCCCTGGACTATGGGCGGATCGAGCTCAATCCCGATCCTGCCAGCGAGACGAGACTCGAACAGAAGAATGTCAAGCTGTACATCAACTGTCCTGCCGCGAGGCGCTACGCACTGATCGCAAGCGACGGCACCGGCACGGGCGCTGGCAGCAACGATAACTTCAGGCTGGTTTCGGATGTCGACCAGGCCGTGATGGGGCATCTCACGTTTCGCTTCGACAGCGCGACAGCGCATATCGAGGGGAAGGCCGGCTTTTACACCGGCGCTGCCTTGCCGGGAGATCTTGCGACTTCCCAGTGGGGCCCCTCGACGTTCAGTGTCTGGCCCATCCCCAACGGCCACTACGCCATGGGGTTCGTCACGAGTAACGACAGTCGGGAGACGCCGCTGCCGATCAAGGATTTCGACACCTATCTTCTCGTCAACGGAAACATCAAGCCGACGTCCGAGATCGGCCTGACCGACCAGATCAGCCTGGTCGGTGAGCTGGGCTTCGAGATCCGGTACTTCTGATCACCACCCAACAAGGAAACGCTGAATGACTTACCGAATCCCTTCACTTGTCGCGGCACCGTTGCTTCTGGTCGCGTCCGGCGTTGCCATGGCGAACACTGCCCAGTTGTCCGTCGGTGGCACGATCACGCCGGGCGCGGCGTGCACGGTCACGCTCGGTAGCACGGCGATGGATCTGGGCACTATTCATCGAGGCATGCTGAATCCCGACCCGGCCCAGCCGACGAAACTCGACGAGCAGCGCGTGAAGACGGCGGTGAATTGCCCGAGTGCACGGCGTTACGCGTTTGTCGTGACAGAGGCAGGTGGCACGGATGCCACCCATCCACTCGTCTTCGATATGCGCGCCGACGATGACGGTGGCACGCCCGGAAAACTGTTCCTTCTTTTCGATGCACAGTCGACCAAGATCGAAGGCAAGCAGGGCTATGCAACGGGATCGAACGAGGGTACGAGTGACCTTGGGCACGCGACGTGGGGGCCATCCACGCCGTCGCGGGAGAACCTGCCCATCACCAACGGACGTTATGCGGTGGGCTTCGTGACGGCGGAGTACAGCACCGACGTACCGGTCAGCATCAAGGACCTGAGCGTCGACCTCCTCGTCAGACCGCAGATCGATCCGACCAGCGAGCTGAACCTTGCAGACGACATCGGGTTTGCCAGTGATCTGGGTCTCGAGATCAGGTACTTCTGATGGTGCGAGTCATCGGCCTGGCCCTGATATGCGTGCCCATGGCGGCTCTCGCTGGGGGGAGTGCCGAGCTGGCGGTCAGCGGGACGCTACGGCCGTCGTCATGCAACGTATCCCTCGATAGCGACACCCTGGATCTGGGACATCTTCACGTGTCAGATCTGAACCCCATCGAGACCGAGTACACGCATTTCGTCGATCTCGACAACAAGGTGCTCATCGGCTGCGACGGGCCGACGCAGTTCGCGATGAAGGCTCGCGACCTTTCCACCGGCGGTGGCAATACACGGGAGCGATATGGCCTCGGGCTTGGAAGCAACGGCAAGGCAACCGGATACTTCGTGATGACCGAGCAGTACAACGGCGCGCTGGCTGACGGTGTTGCGGCCTATGTCACTGCATCGGAAGACTTGCAGGGCTGGACCGGTTCGACCGATGCCAGCGTCCCGTTCTCCCAGGGTGCGTACTACCTCGGTGTGAACAAGATCAAGGGCGCCACCTCGGGTCCTGCGTTCGTCGGCTCGGCGTCGATGTGGCTGAGCATTGCGGTCTACGTTGCACCGAAGATCGACCTGGTGCTGGAAGACGAACTCAACCTTGTAGGTCACGTTTCATTCGACATCGAGTACCTCTGAGTCCACTGCATGCGCCCACGCCCGGCCGATGGCGGCGACGCCGCTGCGGGCGTGGGTGAAGAGGGGGTCCACGGGGCCGATGGCATCGAGGAACGCGTCGATCGCCTTGCTCGGCCCCGTGTATTCGACGATCGATCCCGCTTCGGTCCGCTGTAGGAGGCGGCCGCCCAGGCGGGCCAGGCATGTGTCCACGGCACCATGCGGGGCGGTCATATGGACCACCACCAGTTCACGCTCCACGTGTTCGCGTGCGGTGAGGTCGGCGATCTCGATCACGTCGACGAGCTTCGCCGACTGTTTGACGATCTGTTCAACAGTAGTGTCGTCACCAGACACCGTCAGGCTGAGCCGTGACACATCTTCATCCTGGGTCCCAGCCACCGTGAGCGTTTCGATGTTATAGCCGCGCGACGCGAACAGGCCAGCGACGCGGGCGAGTGCGCCGGCTTCGTTCTGCAGGAGCATGGAAATCAGGTGGCGCATGGTCAGAACATCCCTGTGGGTTCGGCGGTATCGGTCACCGGCGCATGGCGGCTGGCGATCCAGTCGCCCGTGATCATTTCGGCGTACGTCGAGCCCGGGCCAACCATCGGGTAGACGCCGGCATCGGGGTCGATCACCACTTCGAGGAAGGCCGGGCCGTCGAAAGCGAGAAAGTCCGCGACGGTCGACTCGATATCAGCCGGGTTGGCCAGACGCTGTGCCCACTCGAAACCATCGGCCTGCGCGGCGCGCACGAAATCCTTCTTGTGCAGGCTCTTGTCCGACGCGGAGAAGCGACCCTTGAAGAAGAGCTTCTGCCACTGGCGAACCATGCCGTCGCCGGCGTTGTTCATCACCACGACCTTCACCGGCAGGCCATAGGTCGTGACCGTTTCCAGTTCGCCGATGTTCATGCGGATGCTCGCATCGCCGTCGATGTCGATGACGGTGAGGTCGCGGCGGGCGAATTGCGCGCCGATGGCCGCAGGCAGGCCGAAGCCCATCGTGCCCATCGATCCCGAGGTGAGCCAGCGCCGTGGCTCCCGGAAGTCGAAGTACTGTGCCGCCCACATCTGGTGCTGACCGACGCCGGTGCTGATGATCGCGCGGCCGTCGGTGATCCGGTTGATCGCCTCGATAACCGCACAGGGGTGGATCGCTTCGCCATCGCGACAGAAATCCATGGCATGGCTGCTTTTCAATGTGGCCACGTGAGCGTGCCACGGCGCGTAGTCCGCACGGAATCCGATGCGGCGGCCGTGGGCGACCAGGCGTTCCAGTGAGGTGTCGAGTGAACCTATGTGTTGCCAGTCGACTGCTTTCACCTTGCCGATCTCCGCGGGGTCGATGTCGATCTGGGCAATCGCTCGGGCTTTGGGTGCGAACTTGGCAGGGACGCCCACCACGCGGTCGTCGAAGCGCGCACCCAGGGCGAAGACGAAATCGCAGTCGTCCATGGCGTAGTTCGCATAGGCAGCGCCGTGCATGCCCAGCATGTGGAGGGCGAGCGGATCGGTGGTGTCGAAACCACCGATGCCCATCAGGGTGGTAACGACCGGCAAGCCGAAGGCGTGCGCAAACTCGCGTAGTGCGTCCGTCGCACCCGCCGAAACGATGCCGCCGCCGGCGTAGATGAGCGGCCGCCTGGCTTGAGCGAGCATGGCGAAAAATGCCGAGCAGTGCGCGTCGTCGATGACGGCAGACTCCACCGCGTGGAGGCGCGAACGGTAGCCACGCACGGCGAGCTCGCGGCGACCTTCGAAAGTCAGTGGCGCATTCTGCACATCCTTGGGGATGTCGATGACCACGGGTCCGGGCCGTCCGCTGCGTGCGATGTGAAACGCAGTGCGCAGGGTGGCCTCGAGCGTGGTGGCATCGGTGACCAGAAACACATGCTTTGCGCACGCGCCCATGATCGCCGTGATCGGCGCCTCCTGGAAAGCGTCCGTGCCGATTGCGCCGGTCGGGACCTGGCCGCAGACGACCACCAGGGGAATCGAGTCTGCCATACAGTCGCGCACCGGGGTCACGGCGTTCGTCGCACCCGGTCCGGAGGTGACCAGTGCCACGCCGACGCGGCCCGATGCGCGCGCATAGCCGGCTGCCATGAAGCAGGCGCCCTGCTCGTTGGCCGGAACGATGAGCGGCAGGGATTCGCTGAGGTCCTCGCGGAGATGGGTTTCGTTGTAACGGAATACCGCGTCGTAGACGGGAAGGATAGCGCCGCCGGAGTAACCGAAAAGTACGTCGAGCCCTTCATCGGCGAGGATCTGCACGACGATGTCCGCCCCGGTCATGGATGTGCCGGCCAGGGGATGCTTTGCGGGTCGGCGACTAATGTCGCCGACGGATTCCAGTTGCGCATTCACGGTGTGTCGTTTCCTTCGATTGCGAGGAGCCTTGGCTTGCCGTTGTAGGAGCCGATTCATCGGCGAAGGGTGCTCGCCGAGACCTGAGGTGCTGGCGCGCTTGCCCGCTTACGCGGGATCGCCGATGAATCGGCTCCTACAAGAGGCGGGGTGCGGCTTGGTTATTCGGTCTTTGCGGGTTGCACGTCCGGCTTCGGTTGATTGGTTGCCAGCCAGGGCATGCGTGCGCGCAGCTGAGCACCGACTTTCTCGATCGGGTGATCGAGGTCGCGCTGTTTGAATGCCTTGTAGTTCGGAAGGCCGGCCTTGTACTCGGCTGTCCATTCGCGGGCGAACGTGCCGTCCTGGATCTCGGTGAGCACGGCTTTCATGCGCTGCTTCGTTCCTTCGTCGACGATGCGCGGGCCGCGCGTGTAGTCGCCGTACTGCGCCGTCTCTGAAATGAACTCGAGCATCCGGGCGATGCCGCCTTCGTAGAACAGGTCGACGATGAGCTTGAGCTCATGCATCACCTCGTAATAGGCGATTTCCGGTCGGTAGCCGGCCTCGACGAGGGTTTCGAAGCCCTTGATCACCAGTTCGCTGGCACCACCACAGAGCACGGCCTGTTCGCCGAACAGATCGGTTTCGGTCTCTTCCTTGAAGTCGGTTTCGATCAGCATGGCGCGTGCACCACCGATACCAGCCGCATAGGCGGTAGCGCGCTCGGTGGCATGACCGGTGGCGTCCTGATGCACCGCATACAGGCAGGGCACACCGCGCCCGATCTCGTATTCGCGGCGAACCAGCGCGCCGGGACCCTTTGGCGCGACCAGCACCACGTCGATGTCCTTGCGCGGTTCGATCTGACCGAAATGCACGTTGAAGCCGTGGGCGAACAGGAGTGCCGCGCCAGGCTTGATGTTCGGCTCGATCGCGTCCTTGTAGATCCCCGGCTGGGTCATGTCCGGCGTCAGCACGGCAACCAGGTCCGCACCGCGCACGGCGTCGCCCGGTTCGGCCACGGCGAAACCGTCGACGTAGGCACGGCTCCACGACGGACCGCCGGGGCGCAGGCCAACCACGACGTCGAGACCGGAGTCTTTCAGGTTGAGCGCATGCGCACGACCCTGGCTGCCGTAGCCGAGCACGGCGATACGGGCATTCTGCAAGGGAGCGGTGGTGGCTTGCTTGTCGGTCACGGGGTGTCTCCTGGGGTGCGAAGGTTGTGGCACAAAAAGATGGATCAGTTGCCTATCAGTTCCTGGGTCATGCTTTCTTCGTCGGTCTTGCGGCGGCCGGGCGTCGCGGCGGGTGCGGTCGCGGGTGCGTCATCGAAGGCCTGCGTCACAGCACCTTCCGCCGCGGAGCCCACCAGACGCGCGTACTTCGCCAATACGCCGCGAGTCACCCTCGGTGCCGTGGGTTGCCACGTGCCACGTCGTGAGGCGAGGTCGGCGTCAGTGCGCAGTTCGCGGGTCGATGCGTCGATGAAAATCGCGTCGCCTTCGCGGAGCAGTCCGATCGGTCCACCTCGCGCCGCCTCGGGAGCGATATGGCCCACCATGAAACCGTGGGTGGCACCGCTGAATCGCCCGTCCGTGATCAGTGCGACGTCGTTGCCCAGGCCGCGACCGACGAGTGCCGCTGTCACCGCCAGCATCTCGCGCATGCCCGGCCCACCGGCGGGGCCTTCATTGCGAATGACCATGACGTCGCCGGAACGGATGCGTCCTGCCTGTACGGCAGCGAAGGCGTCCTCTTCGCTTTCGAAGACGCGCGCAGGTCCGGCATGGCTGGTACGCCCGTGGCCCGCCAGTTTCAGGATGCAACCTTCAGGTGAGAGATTGCCGTAGAGAATGCTGTAGCCACCGCGCGGCTTGAACGCATGAGCGACGGGCCGAACAACCTGCTGTCCTTGGGTCGCGGATGGCGCGGCATCCAGTTCGGCGAACAGGCTGCGTCCGGTCACGGTCGGCGTGTCGGTGAGCAGTCCTGCCTTGCGCAGTTCCTGCGCCACGATAGCGGTACCGCCGGCGGCGGTCAGCTCGACGGCGCTATAGCGACCGCCGGGTTTCAGATCCGCGATCACCGGCGTGTTCGCCGATGCGGGCTCGAAGTCTTCGATGCTCAGGGGCACGCGTGCCTCGTTGGCCATCGCCAGCAGATGCAGCACGGCGTTGGTCGATCCCGCCGTGGCGGCCACCATGCGTGCGGCATTGTCGAAGGCCGCGCGCGTCATGACATCACGCGGAAGGCGGTTGTTGTCCAGGCATGCCATGGCGAGCTCGCCGCAGCGGAAGGCAGCGTCGCGTTTGGCCGGGTCGGTCGCCGGTATATCGTTCAGGCCCACCGGCGACAGTCCCAGCGTGGTCAGCACCATCGCCATGGTGTTGGCCGTAAACTGGCCACCACAGGCCCCGGCGCCCGGGCAGGCGTGACGCTCGACGTCTTCCAGTTCGGCGTCGTCGATCTTGCCCGCGCCATGTGCGCCGACGGCTTCAAACACCTCCTGCACGGTAATCGGGCAACCGTTGCGGCTGCCGTGGGCGATGCTGCCGCCATATAGTGCGACGCCCGGGATATTGAGCCGTGCCAACGCCATGGCGGCGGCGGGAATGGTCTTGTCGCAGCCGCACAACACCACCATGGCGTCCAGGCAATGGCCGTCGACAGCCAGTTCGATCGAGTCGGTGATCAGCTCCCGGCTGACCAGCGAGGACCGCATGCCGGACGTGCCCATGGCGATGCCGTCGGTAACCGCAATGGTGTTGAACTCCACCGGCGTACCGCCGGCGGCGCGTACGCCCTCGGCAGCAGCTTCAGCCAGATCACGCAGGTTGAGGTTGCACGGCGACACGTTGGACCAGCTGTGCACGATGGCAACCATCGGCCGTGCGATGGCTTCATCGTCCAGGCCCGTTGCGCGGAGCATGGCGCGCGCCGGTGCGCGATCCGGGCCGGTCTTGATCGCGTCGCTGCGCAGCGTACGAATGGGAATGGTCTTCTTGTTCATGCGGCCTCCGCCTTGGCGTTACATGCATCCAGAACCGCGTGCGTGACAGCACTCGTGCTCGCCGTGCCACCCAGGTCGCGCGTGAGATTACCGTGCTCCAGTACGTGATCCACGGCGGCTTCCACCGCGGCGGCTTCTTCGGCGAGCCCCAGCGAATGACGCAGCAGCATGGCGACCGAGAGGATCGTGCCGAGCGGGTTGGCCAGCTGTTGCCCGGCGATATCCGGCGCGGAGCCGTGGATCGGCTCGTAGACGCCCGCCCCCGGACCGCCGACCGAGGCGGAGGGTGACAGGCCCAGCGAACCGGCCAGCACGGACGCCTCGTCGGTCAGGATGTCGCCGAACATGTTCTCGGTAACGATCACGTCGTAGTCGGCGGGGCGCGTCAGCAGGTGCATGGCCATCGAGTCGACCAGCTGGTGTTCCAGCTCGACGTCGGGATAGTCGGCGCCGACACGCGTCGCCACCGAGCGCCACAGGCGCGAGGTCTCCAGCACATTGGCCTTGTCGACCGAGGTGACCTTCTTCTTGCGTGTGCGTGCCAGTTCGAAGGCATGGCGGACGACGCGTTCGATCTCTTCGACGCTGTAGCGGCACTCGTCGGTGGCGTCCGTCTCGCTGCGTGTCTTTGCGCCGAAGTAGATGCCGCCGGTGAGTTCGCGGATGAACACCAGATCCACGCCCTGCGTCCGCTCCGGTTTCAAAGGAGACAGCGCGGCGGTGCGCGGATGAAGCTTGAGCGGACGCACGTTGGCGAAAACACCGAGCAGCTTGCGCATGGCCAGCAGACCCTGCTCAGGACGGACCTTTGCATTCGGATCCGACCACTTCGGCCCACCGACCGCACCCAGCAGGATGGCGTCGGCCGCCAGCAGCGCTTCGCGCGTCTCGGGCGGCAGTGGATCACCGAAGCGGTCGATCGCATCGCCGCCGATCGCGTGCTCACTGAAGGTGAACTGGTGGCCGAAGCGTTCGGCAACCTGGCGCAGCACGGCGACACCTGCCGCAGCGACTTCCGGGCCGATGCCATCACCCGGCAATACGACGATCTCGGCCTTCATGCGGCTTCCTCCATGTGATGCTCGAAAGCGGCGATCGCTGCTTCCTGTTGCAGCAGGAAGCCCATCTGGTCGACGCCGTTGAGCAGGCAGTGGCGTGAGAAAGCGTCGAGATCGAAGCGGATCGTTCCACCGTCGGGCAGACGGATGGAGCCTTCGGCGATGTCGATGCGCAGTTCGATGCCGGGGTTGTCGAGCAGCCAGCGATGCTCGGCGGCGCTCACCACGATCGCGAGCAGGCCGTTCTTCAGGGAATTTCCGCGGAAGATGTCGGCGATCTCGCTGGAGATGACTGCCTGGATGCCGTAATCCAGCAAGGCCCAGGGAGCATGCTCACGCGACGAGCCGCAGCCGAAGTTATGCCCGGCAACAAGGATCGCGCAGCCCCGGGCACTGGACTGGTTCAGCGGGAACTCCGGGTTGTCGCTGCCATCCGCGGCGTAGCGCCAGTCTTCGAAGCAGTGCTTGCCCAGGCCCGTGCGTTCGGTCGTGGTGAGGAAGCGCGCGGGAATGATCCGGTCGGTGTCGATGTTTTCATTACGCAGCACAGCAGTGCAGGAATGCACGTAGGCGAGTGGGCGGCTGGTCTGGCTCATGCGGCAACTTCCTGGGTCATGTATTCGCGGGGATCGGCAACGCAACCGGCCACCGCAGACGCGGCGGCGACGAGCGGGCTGGCCAGCACCGTGCGTGCGCCCTTGCCCTGGCGTCCTTCGAAGTTGCGGTTACTGGTAGCGACGACGAGCTGACCCGGCTGGGCGAGATCGCCGTTCATGGCGATGCACATCGAGCAGCCCGGTTCCCGCCACTCGGCACCGGCCGCGCGGAAGATCTCGTGCAGGCCCTCGCGCTCGGCGTCGCGGCGGACCTGTTCCGAGCCCGGCACCACCAGCACGCGCACCCCGGCGGCGACCCGGCGCCCACGCAGGATGCCGGCGGCCGCGCGCAGATCGGACAGGCGTCCATTGGTGCAGCTACCGATGAAGACGACATCGACGATCTCGCCAGCAATGGCCTTGCCGGCAACGACCTGCATGTAATCCAGCGCGCGCTGTTCCACGGCGTCCGCTGCGGCGGGGACGTTGGCGTGGATAGCGACGACCATGCCGGGGTGCGTACCGTACGTTACCGACGGCTGGATCTTCGAAGCATCGATGCGTACTTCGCGGTCGTAGGTCGCGCCTTCGTCGCTGGGTAGTGCACGCCAACGCGCGACAGCGCGGTCCCACGCCTCACCCTTCGGCACGCGTTCGCGACCTTCAAGCCACGTGAACGTCGTCTCGTCCGGTGCGATCAAGCCGGCGCGCGCACCCGCCTCGATCGACATGTTGCAAACCGTCATGCGCTCTTCCATCGACAGCGCACGCACGGCGTCGCCCATGTACTCGAGCACGTAGCCGGTGCCACCGCCGATGCCGATGGTCCCGATGATGTGCAGGATGAGGTCTTTCGCGGTGACGCCGGGCTGCAACGCACCGTCGACGTGGATCGCGAACGACTTCGGCTTGCGCTGGAGCAGGCACTGCGTCGCCAGTACGTGGCCCACCTCAGTCGTGCCGATACCGAAAGCCAGTGCTCCGAAGGCGCCATGCGTCGCAGTGTGGCTGTCGCCGCAGACGATGGTCATGCCCGGCTGCGTCGCGCCGACCTCGGGGCCCGCCACGTGCACGATGCCGCGCTGCGGGCTGTCCCAGCCCATCAGGTCGATGCCGAACTCGCGGACATTGGACTCCAGCTTTGCTACCTGCGCTTCGGCTTCCTTCGTGTAATAGGGGCGGACGCCACTCGCATTGGCGGGCAGCGTGGGCGTGGAGTGATCGAGGGTTGCCAGGGTGCGATCCGGGCGGCGCACCTTCAGGCCGCGTGAGCGCAGTTCATCGAAGGCCTGCGGAGAGGTCACTTCGTGGACCAGATGCAGATCGATGTACAACACGCCGGGTGTTCTGTCGGTTTCCGGTGCGACTTGATGGCTGTCCCACAGCTTGTCGAAGAGGGTACGGGCGCTCATGCGGCGGCCCTCCCGGCGACGGCCGGTTCTTCGATGGCGGTCAGCCAGCCCCAGCGGTCCTCGGTGCGGCCATCGAACAGGCCAAAGAAGTCTTCCTGCAGCTGGCGGGTGATCGGCCCGGGACGACCGTTGCCGACAGGCTTGCGATCGACCGAGCGAACGGCGGTGACTTCTGCCGCGGTACCGGTCATGAAGACTTCATCCGCGAAATACAGCATCTCGCGGGGCAGCGATTGTTCCACCACGTTGAACCCGCGCTCGCGGGCGAGGGTCAGCACGGAGTCGCGCGTGATGCCGCAGAGGATGGAGGAGGCGGCGGGCGGCGTGTAGATGGTGCCCTTGCGCACGATGAACAGGTTCTCGCCGGCGCCTTCGCTCAGCAGACCGTCAGTGCCCAGGGCGATGCCTTCGGCAAAACCGCCATTGATCGCTTCACGGGCAATCAGCTGGCTGTTGAGGTAGTTGCCGCCGGCCTTCGCACCACTCGGGTAGGTATTGGGCGCAGCGCGGTTCCACGACGAGACACACACGTCGACACCATTCTCGATGGCGTCCGCACCGTGGTAAGCCCCCCATGGCAGGGCGATGATGGCCACATCCACGGCGGTGTCCAACGGCGGCGCGAGGCTGAAGGTAAAGCCGCTGCGGAAGACGATCGGGCGGACATAGGCCGAGGTGAGGCCGTTGGCGGCGATGACGTCGCGACAGGCGCGATTGATCGCATCGGCGTCGTAAGGCATCGCCAGGTCGTAGATGCGCGCGGAATGAAAGAGACGCTCGGTGTGTTCTTCCAGGCGGAAATAGCGTGGTCCGTCTGGCGTGGCGTATACGCGAACGCCTTCGAACACGGAGGAGCCGTAGTGCAGCGCGTGTGCGCCGACATGCACGGTGGCGTCGGCCCAGGTCTTGATGCGACCGTTGTGCCAGAGATGGGTCGGGGCTTCCATGTGTTGCTCCTTCAGGACTCGACCGCGACGCGCGCGGTGGTGTGGTGGTCTTGGTGGGCGCGCATCAGCGCGCTGAGATCGTCGTTGGTGACCGAGCGCTGGCTGTCGGCCAGTACCTTGAAGCGGTCGAAAACAGCGTCAAACGTGGCTTCGTCGATCTCGAACTCGAGTTCCACGAGGCGCTGGCGCAGGGCGTGGCGACCGGAATGCTTGCCCAGCACCAGCGAAGTCTTCGCACCGACGTCCTGCGGCCGCATGATTTCGTAGGTGCCGCGGTGCTTGAGCATGCCGTGCTGGTGGATGCCGGACTCGTGGGCGAACGCGTTGTCGCCGACGATGGCCTTGTTGCGCGGCACGGCCTGACTGGTGACTTCGGCGAGCAGGCGCGAGGTCGGGAACAGGCGCTCGGTGACGATGCCGGTATCGACCTTGAACAGCGGGCGGCGCGTGTGCAGCGCCATGACGATCTCTTCCAGCGCGGCATTGCCGGCACGTTCGCCGATGCCATTGATGGTGCACTCGACCTGCCGTGCGCCGGCGCTGATGGCGGCCAGGCTGTTGGCGGTGGCCATGCCCAGATCGTCGTGGCAGTGCGCAGAGAACACCACGCGGTCCGCGCCGCGCACGTGCTTGCGCAGGTAGGTGAACATCTCGGTGATTTCCTGCGGCGTCACGTAGCCGACCGTGTCGGGCGCGTTGAGGACACAGGCACCCGCCTCGATAGCAACAGAGAAGATCTCGGCGAGGTAGTCCGGCTCGGTGCGCATGGCGTCTTCGGCGGAGAATTCGACTTCGTGAGCGAGGGCCTTGGCCCGGAGGATCGCCGTTGCAGCGATATCGATCACTTCCTGCTTGCTCTTACCGAGCTTGTGCTCGCGGTGCAGGGGACTGGTAGACAGAAACAGGTGGATCCGGGAGTGTCGCGCGCCTTGCAATGCCTTGCCCGCACTGTCGATGTCTGCCGGCTGGCATCGGGCCAATGCGGCGATCGTGGGCGTTTTCAGCGTCCTCGCGATCTCCGCCACGGCGGCGAAATCATCGGGTGAGGCCTGGGGGAAGCCCGCCTCGATGATGTCGACGCCCAGTTCCTCCAGGGCATGTGCCATGCGCAATTTCGCACGTCGGTCCATCGAGAAGCCGGGGGCCTGCTCGCCGTCGCGCAAGGTGGTGTCGAAGATGCGCACGCGGCCGCCTACGTCGCTCTCGACGGATTCGGTGCTGCCCTGGGTCGCTGGTTTCATGTCTGGCTCCGCTCGTGAATGAGGCGGGCCTGGGGCAATAAAAAACCCCGCATCCGTTGCCGGGTGCGGGGTTTTCAGGAGTCTTCAGGTTTGTTTCTGGTTACCTGGACACTTGCCCTTAGCCCGCACCTCCGCAGGTAATAAGTACAAGGTTAATAAGAAGGAGGCCGCCGCCGAGACGCAGCTTGCCTGCTGCCGCCGGAAGGCGGTTCAGGGCAAAGCGGCCATTGGTGGTGCGCTGCGTCATGTCACCGAACGTAAGTCAGTTCGTCGACGCGTGTCAACACTTTCTCTTGAAACTTGTTTCCCGGGACGTTTGGACGGCTAGACGCCTGAGGGCGTGGTTTGCCGTCACAGATCGCATTCTGGCGGGGGAATCTGGAAGTGGTATTGACGGGATATCTGGACGAAAAGCATCGCCGATGAATCGGCTCCCACATGAGCGATTGGCGCGCCCAAGCCCTATGTAGGAGCCGATTCATCGGCGATGCTCTCTGTGGGAGCCGATTCATCGGCGATAACCCGGTCGCGAATCCCTCACCAGCGACGTAGCCACTCCGCGAACGTTCCCGCATCCGCCGCCAGCGGCTCGGCGTGAGCTTCACGCTCGAGCATCGCGCCGAGTGCCTCAGGAACCTCGACCGAACGCCCGATCAGTGGTTCCACGACTGTATCGAACTTGGCCGGATGCGCCGTAGCGGCAATCGTCCAAGGCCGGGTATCACCCGCCATGCGCCAACGTTCGAACACACGAATCGCCGTCGCTGTATGTGGGCAGAAGACTTCACTATCGCTGGCAGCATGGCGGCGTATGACATCGCGGATCTCGGCATCGTCGACGCCTTCCGCGTGGCCCTGGCGGCGTGCGTTGTCATCGCCACCGAACAGGTGACTCAATCGCTCGAAGTTGCTCGGCGCCCCGACATCCATCGCGTTTGCGATGGTCGCCACGGCGTCGCGCGCCCGGTACGGCTGACCGGCAAAGAACTCCGGCAATGTATCGTTCGCGTTACAGGCGAAGACCACTTCGCCGATAGGCAGACCGATATCGCGTGCCCAGAGGCAGGCCACGGCATTACCGAGATTGCCGGTCGGCACGATCACGTTCATCGGGCCATCCGCGTTCAACGAGGCGTGCCCGAAGTACGCCATCTGCGGCAACAGACGACCGAGACTGATGCTGTTCGCCGAGGACATCGGCACGTCACCCTGTAACGAAACATCGCCGAGCGCGCCTTTGACCAGCCGCTGGCAGTCATCGAAGCTGCCTTCCACGCGTAGCGCGCGTACGTTGCCGCCGAAACTACCGAGCTGGTGGGCCTGCCGCGGAGACACGCGGTTGTCGGGATAGAGAATGGCGA
The DNA here is from genome assembly GCF_054061215.1 of Luteibacter sp. HA06. Classification (NCBI taxonomy): domain Bacteria; kingdom Pseudomonadati; phylum Pseudomonadota; class Gammaproteobacteria; order Lysobacterales; family Rhodanobacteraceae; genus Luteibacter; species Luteibacter sp. HA06. The sequence goes on along the minus strand of NZ_JBSSDZ010000001.1, from coordinate 4,736,945 downwards.
CGCGTACACCGGGAAGATTGTGGAAGGCGGCACCGACGGCCGCACCGGTATCGCCCGAGGTTGCTACCAGAATCGTCAGTGGGCGATCGCTTTCGCGCCGGAGGCGACTCAGGCAAGCGGCGAGAAAGCGTGCGCCGAAGTCCTTGAACGCAGCCGTCGGTCCGTGAAATAGCTCGAGGAGGTAGGCGCCTTCGATCCTCAGCTCACGGCGCGGCGCCGGATGCGAGAACGCTTCGGCACAGATCGCCGGCAGGTCGTCCTCCAACGGGTCTCCCTCGAAGAACGGCTCGAGCATGCGCAGCGCGGTACCCGCGAGATAGCCGTTTGCCGGTGGCAACGGCACCCGCGGCATCTTCTCGGGAACATACAGGCCGCCATCGGGCGCGATGCCCGCGGCGATGGCATCGGAAAGACGTGTGGGCGCGGCACCGCCGCGCGTGCTGACATAGCGCATGGTCAGAGCAGCCGGGCGGCGGGGCCGTCGATGGGCGCGACGAGTACATCGCTGTCGTGACCGGCAGCCCTGAAGGCGGCACGCATGTCGCGTGACGCGGCTTCGGCGGAGGCGCGGTCTTCGAACCAGCCGAAGACACTCGGGCCCGCACCGGAAATGCTGGCACCAAAGGCGCCATGGTCGATCGCGGCTTGCTTGACGGCGGCGAAGCCGGGAATCAACGGAGCGCGTCGCGGCTCGATCAAAACGTCGGAAAGGCCTTCACGCACGAGGGCTGCTTCGCCGCGATAGCAACCGGCGAGGACCAGGGCAAGGTTCGCGCTCTGCGCGACGAACTCGCCCAGCGCGTAAGGCCCGGCGAGCGCGGCGCGGGCCCGGCGGGTTTCCAGCACCACGTGCGGGTGGACCAGCGCGCAGTGCCACTCGGCCGGCACCGGAATACGGACGAGGCGTTTGTCCGTCGCGAGGACCAGGCCGCCGAGCAGCATGGGCCCGAGATTGTCCCCATGACGGCTGCCGCTGGCGACGACCTCGCCATCCAGTGCAAAGGGATACAGCGCCTCGCGTGACAGCGGCTCGTCGAGCAAGGCATTCGCGGCGACGACGGCAGCGACGCAGGAAGCGGCGGACCCACCCATGCCGGAGCCCAGCGCAATGCCCTTGTGCAGGACCAGCTCGAACCCGAAGGGCAAGTCGAGCGCATGCATCATCGACAGCAGGGCGGCACCGGCGGTGTTATCCGCGGCAGCCATCGGCAGGTCGGTGATCACGCCGTCGATAGCGGCAATGCGCACCTCGCGCTCGGGAATGCGGCGAACTTCAGCGCGATCGCCCGCGCCTTCTACACAGTGGCCCAGGATGTCGAAGCCGATGCCGACATTGCCGACACTGGCGTATGCCTCGGCCACGGCGACATCCGCACGGACCAGGGGCGAGGATTCTTCTTTCAGCATGCGCACCGTTTTACTCCCATGGCACCGGCCACGCGCAGCAGGTCCGTGAAGACCGCCGCGGCGGTGACCTCGGGGCCGGCACCCGGCCCCTGGACGACCAGGGCATTGTCGCAGTAACGGCGCGTGGCGAAGCGCACCACGTTGTCGGTCAGTCGCGAATGGGCGAAGGCATGGTCGGAGCCGATCACCTGCACACCTACCGACGCGTGGCGGCCGTCGAGGCGGGCCACATGGCGAAGGACGCCGCCGGCGGCGCGGGCATCGGCGAGCAAAGCCGCCATCGGCGCGTCCATCACGGCGAGGTTATCCATGAAGTCCTCGCGGGACCCCTCGGCCAGTTCGGCAGGGATCAGGCTGCGCACGCCGACGTCGTCCAGCGAGATCGCCACGCCGGCTTCGCGGGCGAGAATCACCAGTTTGCGGGCGACATCCATGCCGGAGAGGTCGTCACGCGGGTCGGGCTCCGTGTAACCCATGGCGTGCGCCTCGCGCACCAGTGCGGAGAACGGCACCGAGCCGTCGAAACGGTTGAACAGCCAGGCCAGCGTGCCGGAAAGCATGCCTTCCACCGCGAGCAGCTCGTCGCCCGTGTCGATCAGGTCGCGCAGGGTCTGGACCACGGGGAGGCCGGCGCCCACCGTACCTTCGTAGTGCAGGCGGGCGCCGCTGGCGTCGGACGCTCGGGCAATCTTGTGCCACCGATCGAGTGGCCCGCTGGCAGCGCGCTTGTTCGGGGTGACGATGTGGATGCCGGCCGCGAGCCAGCCGGCGTAGTGATTGGCCACCATCTCGCTGGCGGTGCAATCGGCGAGCACGGCCACCTCGCCCTCGCGGCCGGACACATACGCGGCGAACTCGTCGAGTTCGGCCGGGCGCCATATCTGGGCACCGTGCTGGCGTCCGTTGAGGGCGTCGTCGTCGCAGTCCAGCCACATGTGCCGGCTGTCGCTGACCGCCCGCAGGCTGAGCTGAAGGTTGCACTCGCGCAGCAGGCGGGGCGCGGCGAGGCGCAACTGGGTCAGGAAGGCGCTGCCTACCTTGCCCGGTCCGACAACACCGATGTTGATCACGAGGGGGGCGACGGCCGCGCGGACAGGCGCGACACGTAAGGGTGAACGGGGTAGTGCGACAGCGATGGACACGATCAAAGCCTCCGGTGAGAGGCCCTTCGTCACATCAGGTGGGGTGTCTTCGCTGGGAGTCCCGGCGCCGATCCCGTCCTGCGGGAGGTCGGGGCCGGCAGCGACAAGGAACTAGGCGCGCGCGAACTCCGATCCTCCGACCACGGTAGTGGCCGTTGTCGTTGTAGTCGCGGTGGTGATGACGGACGCAAGCGCACCGGCCGTGAGGGCCGGGGTGGTGAAACGCAGCGCTGGCGCGTTGAGATGCATGGCCCGACGTTATGCCCGCGTGTATGGGGCTGTCAAGCGGGCCCGTGCTGGCCGGATGGCCTATGTGGATTCCGCTGAAGCGGCCGGGGGAGTCGTCTGCTGCCTCGTGTGGGAGCCGCTTCAGCGGCGAATGGGGGTTTGGGCAAGTCCCCTATCGCCGCTGAAGCGGCTCCCACAGGAAGCGATCCGCACCGACTGGGAAGGTCAGTGTTTTGAGAGGTCCAGGGTGTAGACGGCGGTGCCGTCGCCGTTGTCGCGGAGCTGCCTGATGGCGAGGTGCTGGGCTTTGGCGATGTCTTCCTTGCCGGAGGCGGCCGAGAAAGTCAGCGTGCCCTTGGTCTTCACCGGCACGAAGCTCCACGAACGTTTGTCGACGTCCTTTGCGGTGATGGTCTTCTTCGCTTCCACCCACTTGATGACGACTTCGCGGTTGCCGTCCGGCGCGTTAAGCACGACGGACGCGCCGTTCATACCAGGGAAGCCACCGCCGCCGTTCGCACGGTAGCTGTTGGTCACTACGATGAACGGCTGGCTGTCCGTGACCGCCTTGCCCTTGTAGCGAAGGTTACCGATGCGCTGCCCTTCCGGCTTGGTGATGTCGATGGTGTACGTGATGCCGCCCTGCATCTGGTCGAAGTTATACGCGACGAACTTGCCGGTCAGCGGCTGCTCGCCGTCCTTCGACGGATCGATCTGGTTGAAGCGGCGCGCTGACTCCTCCAGCCAGGCTTTCACGCCCGCACCGTCGATCTTCACCGCGGCAAGGGTGTTCGGATAGAAGTACAGGTCCGCCGCGTTGCGGATGGTCATTGAACCCTTCGGCACATCGGTGTAATCGTCCGGACCACCGAAGCCCGTGCGGAACGCGGAGGCCGCCGAGATCACCGGCACGTCCTTCCATTCCGGATGCGTGCGGCTCAGCTCATCACGTGCATAGTCGGCCTGGGCGGCGTTGACCACGGCAATCGCGCTCATGTTGCCCTCGTCAGCGAAGTAACTGCTGAGATCGTGATCGGTCGCGCCGATCGGCGTGTTGACGTACGCAATGGCGGCTTCGTGTGCGTCCTTTACGATCGGCGCAATGGCGGGATCCGCGGCGACGCATTCGTTCTTCTTCGGGCAGATGGGACGAACCTGGCTGTGGCTCTTGTCCTTCTCCACCACCCAGCGATCGCCCTCGCGTTTGAGCGACATGTTGATCACGCCGAGGTCCTTGCCGAAGAAGCCGCCCATCACGGCCGGCACGCCACGCACGATGCCGCGCCTGGCGTCGACGTCCTTCATGTCCATGTAGCGCGGCCCGGGGAACTCGGTGTGCGAATGCCCGAGAAGCAACGCGTCGATACCCGGTACGCCGGCGAGGTACCAGCCGCCGTTCTCCATCTGCGGTGTGTACGGCGCCGTGTTGAGGCCGCCGTGAAGGATCGCGACGACCAGGTCCGGCTTCTGCGCGAGCACTTCGGGCATGTACTTGTTCGCCGCTTCGACCACGCCGTCGACGGTGACCTTGCCCTGCAGGTTGCGCTTGTCCCAGTCGAGAATCGGCGGGGGCGTGAAACCGATGATGCCAATTCGCAGGGTGGTGGGAACGACCTTGCCCATGGCCGTGGTGACGTTCACCGTCTTGCTCACGATGGTCCAGGGCTTGAAGATGGGCTTGCCATCACGTGCGCTGTAAACGTTGGATAGCACCAGAGGGAACTTCGGTCCGGCGCACTGTTGTGCCTTCACGCCATCGACGTTCATCGCCGTGTTGGTGACCTGGGCGAGGAAGGGCAGGCCGTAGTTGAATTCATGGTTGCCGGCGGTACCGCCGTCGTAACCGATCGTATCCATCGCCGCGTAGATGCCGAGCTCCGTATCGCAACCTACCGGCTTGACCATCGCCTGGTAGTCAGCGAGCACCGAGCCCTGGATGGTGTCGCCGCTGTCGAACAACACGGTGTTCGGGAATTCCTGCCGGGCCTGCCGGATCAGCGTGGCGACGCGCTCGTAGCCGAAGGTCGGATCGTCTTTCTGCTTGTAGTAGTCGTACGAAAGGATGTTCGAGTGGACGTCGGTCGTCTCGAGAATGGCCAGGTCCAGCGTCGCGCCATCGGTGATGGCCGCGGGGTGCGCAGTCTTGCCTTTCGGCGCGCCGGCACAGGAGGCGAGCAGGGCGGCCGAGAGCGTGGCCATCGCGAGATGCTTGAGCATGGGGTATCCGGTGGGGCTTTGGGGTGTCGGGTCGGAAAACTAGCAGAAACCCGCGCCGTTTTTTTGTGGGAACCAATTCATCGGCGAATGGGGGTGCGGTGGACTGGCTTTCGCCGAGGAATCGGCTCCCACAGGGAGCGGGGCAGGTTACGGGGTGCGCTCGGCTTTGGCCTGGTCGAAGTACGTGTAGGTTTTGCCGTTGTCGTTCAGCTGTCTGGTCTTCAGGACGAAGCGGTATGCGCTGCGATTCATCGGTGAGCCGTCGACACGGCGGACGTCGAGGCCGGTGGCGACGTCGGTCGTCACGTCTGCCGGTTTGACGGTGAGCCCATCACCGTTGCGGCCTTCGAGTGCCTCGCGCAGAACGCGCCCGTCGGGTTTGCCGAATTCCAGCTTGAGCACCGCAGCCAGCGTGGGTGCCAGATCGACGTTGCCGCTGGGCAGCTCGCTGCGCATGTTCTTGCGGAAGTCCGGGCCACTGGCCAGCAGCAGATTGTGTACGTCGACCGGGCTGAAGCTGCCGTGCATGCCGCGCTCGTTGGACATACTCGTATAGACGGTGCCCTTGAAGCCCTGCACGACGGCATCCGCGTTGAAGTCATAGCTGGCGATGATGTCCGGCGAGCGCTTGTTCGCCAGGCGTACCGCGCCGAGCGGCAACGTGCCAGGAACCTTCCCGTAGCGCGCATCGACGAAGATGGCACCGATGTATTCCTGGCTCTGCAGGAAACGCACCGCCTTGAGCACTTGTGCGCGATCGTGTTCGGGCTGGTAAAGGTACTCGCTGCCGCCGTTGGGGGCGATGACGAACGCCTGTTTCGGCAGTTCCACGGGAACCTTGTAGGCAGGCGTCGTGTACGGGCCGGGCTTGCCGCAGAGCTTGCCATCGTCGTCGAATCGCGTCGGGCGTACCGGTTTGCCGTCGGCTGCGATGCCGGACATCACCGGAACGTAGAGACAACCGTAACCATCGAAGGCCGTGAGACCGGCGCGGGTCATCTCGTCCGCCAGGCGGATGGCGCCAGACACGGCATAGCCCCATTCGCCATCGGGCTTGCCCACGCGGCCATCCGCGATCGTGCGCAACGGGAATAGGTCCAGCGGCGCGGAGACGTTGCTGTGTGCATGGTCGGAGACGATGACAAGATCGGTATCCGCCGCCATGCCAAGCTCCCTCAGGCGCGCCTGCAGCCTGCCTAGCAGTTCGTCCTGTGCGCGCAGCGCCAGATGGAAGTTGGGTGAGCCAACACCGTAGAGATGTTCGGTGGAATCGGGGTTACGCAGCCAGACAAAGCTGATATCGGGCTTCTCGATCGGCAGGATGTACGTCAGGAAGGCGTTCATCAGGTAAGCATTCGATGCCGTCGGTGGCGCGCCGGCGGCATCGGAGGCGTCGGAGGTGACGCCGTCCTTCAGGGTCACCAGCGGCAGCTGCGCCGTCGGCGTGCCGTTGTCGGGCTCGAGCTGGAAGCGGTCCGCCTCGTAGGCATGAACCGTATTGGCCGGCAGCGGCAGGCCCGCCTTCGTCAGGCGCCTCGAGAAGTCCAGCGGCAAGGCCACGTTCTCGTCGAGGATCACGCCGCCCTCGTGGATGTCCTGCATGAAGGCCGGGCCGGATTTACCCACCACGGCCGTCTTCAGGCCGGCCTTTCGTGCGCGCTCGAGCAGGGTCGGTGCCTCGAGCAGGTCGTGGTGCCAGTGATCGTCGAGGGCGCGAAGGACCGCATAGTCCTCGGTGTAGATCGGCGCGTTGTAATCGCTTGGCGCGCCCTTGGCGTCGAAGCCGGTCGCACCCGGCGCCCAGAAACGATTGCCGTAGAAGCCGGTCGTACCCGGAAACGAGCCCGTCGCGAAGCTCGACGCGTTGATCATGGTGAAGGTGGGATACGTCGCGTGGTTATCCGCGAAGAATGTGCCCTGTTTCGCCAGGGCCGCCAGGTTGGGCGTGTCATCCTCACTGATCGCATCCGGTCGCATGCCGTCCCACACGAAGACGATGACGCGGTGCGCCTGCGCATCCACGGTGACCCCTGCAAGTAAGAGGGAGGCCAGGAGGGCGAGTCGGCGCATGGGAAATTTCCGTCAGGATAAAAGGTGAGCATGGTGACGCCCCCGTGTTTCAGTTCGGGGACGAGGCATCAGAAAAATGCGATGCCCGACACCCATTCGTAAGAATCACATCCTGCCGTAAGAAAACATACATATGGCGCCCGCAGGCTTGTCGGCTTCCCCACGACGAGTTCCCTGTCGATCATGATGCTTTCCCGCCGTCACCTGTTCCTCGCCCTTGCCTCCGCCATGGCCTTCCAGGCCCACGCCGAGGACGTGCCGCCGCCGGCCGCCGACCAGGCCCAGCAGCTCGAGGGCGTGTCGGTCATCGGCCAGGGCGAGACGCGACAGGTGCAGCGCATCACGCCGGCCGACCAGACCGTGCTGCCGCCGGGTACCAGCCCGCAAAAGATCCTCAACCGGCTGCCGGGCGTGTCCGTCCAGTCGAACGACGCCTTCGGCGCCAACGAGGAATCGCAGACGATCACCCTGCGCGGCTTCAACGCCACGCGCCTGGGCTATACGCTGGATGGCCTGCCGCTGGGCGACAACGCGTACGGCAACTACAACGGGCTGAACATCTCGCGTGCGCTGATCGCCGAAAACATGGCGACGGTCGAACTGTCCGAAGGCATCGGCGCGCTTGGCACGGCCTCGACGAGCAACCTGGGTGGCGCGATCCAGTACTTTTCGTCGGACCCGGCGAAGACCTTCGGCGGCAAAGTCGCGCAGACCTTCGGCAGCGACCATAACCGTCGCAGCTACGCGCGCATCGATACGGGTGACTACAAGGGTTTCTCCATGTACCTGTCCGGCGCGCACACCGACGCGGACATGTGGGCCAATCCCAATTCGCCGACCAACACCAAACAGTTCAACGGCAAGGCCGTCTACGAGTTTGGCGAGGGTAATCGCATCACCGGCTTTGCCGATACCTCGCGTACCAGCCAGGCGGATTACGCGTACCTGTCCAAGAGCGGCATGCAGCGTGGCCTGGGCTGGGACTGGAATCTCTATGCCCCGGACTGGAAGCGTGCGCTCGCGGCGGCCTACTGCTCGCCCACGTACACGAAGGGTGGTGTGAGCGATCCCCGTTGCGGTTTTTCCGGTGGCGTCGACAACATCGACGACGCTTACTACCAGAGCCGTGCACTGCGCAGCGATGACCTCTACTACCTTGCCGGTGACTTCACCGTTTCCGATTCGGCGACGTTGCACACCCAGGTCTACCACCACGAAGACGCCGGCCAGGGTCACTGGTGGTCTCCGGGCCAGAAGTCGTATCCGGGCACGGCGCAGGAACTGCCCATCTCGATCCGCAGCACCAACTACACGATCAACCGTAACGGTGCCATCGCATCGCTGGCGTGGGACCTTGGCGGTCATCACGTCGAGGGTGGTATCTGGTACGAGAAGAACAACCATCACGTCGAGCGCAACTTCTATTACATCGATGGCCCGGTGAGCGACGATCGCTACCTGTCCGATCCGGATCGCCGCCTGTTCGCGCAGGACTATGTGATCACGACGAAGCAGGCTTATCTGCAGGACAGCTTCAAGGCGCTGGACGATCGTCTCAGTGTCGACTTCGGGGTCAAGAGCCCGCACACCACCATGACCGCGCGCGAGTTGCCTGGTGTCGAGAGTCCCTATGCGAACGGTACGCTCAAGGCGGAGAAGGCCTTCCTTCCGCAGGCCGGCCTGGCCTTCCAGCTCGCGCCGGGACAGGAGCTTTTCCTTTCCTACGCGAAGAACATCGCTGCGTTCCAGGGCGGCGGCGCGGGTGGACCTCTGTCGGTCTCGCAGACCGCATTCAACGGCACGAAGTCCAGCCTCAAGCCGGAAGAGTCGCGCAGCATCGACGGCGGTTTTCGCAGTGTCGGCACGTGGTACGAAGCGTCCGTCGCGCTGTATGACGTGAAGTTCGACAACCGCCTGCTGTCGCTCAACCCCTGCCCCAGCATCGAGCAGGGCACGCGTCCGGAGTGCAACACGGCTTTCGTCAACGTCGGTTCGGTGAGCAGCCGTGGTGCGGAGTTCACCTTCATCTGGAAGCCCGTCAAGGGCTTCGAGTGGTACAACTCGGCGTCGTTCAACCGTTCCAGGTACGACGACAACTACGTGGCCAACGGCCAGATCGTGCCAGTGAAGGACAAGACCACGGTCGATACGCCCAAGCGCATGTACGCCAGCGAGATCAGTTATACCTATGGCCCGTGGTCGGCGAGCCTGCAGGGCAAGTACACGGGCAAGCGCTATTACACCTATACCAACGACCAGAGCGTCGCCGGCGCCACCGCCTTCGACTTCGGTGCCAGCTATAACTTCGGTCCCGTCGCCAGCCTCAAGGCACTCACCCTGGCCCTCAATATCACCAACCTCACCGATCACCGTTACGCGACCAACCTGACCGCCTTCGCGGCCACGGATCCGAACGGCCGCGCGCTCGCTTTCCACGCCAGCGCACCGCGCCAGAGCTTCGTTACCCTCACGGCGGACTTCTGATGAAACGAATTGCCCGCTCCTGGCATGGCCGCTCGTTGTATGCACTATCCTCGTGCGCTCTCGCCCTGGCGTTTGGAGCGCTCTCGATGTCCACGCATGCCGCACCGGCCAAGCCCCTTGCCGCGAAGGTCCTCGTCATCGGACACCGTGGCGCGAGTGCGCTTCGCCCCGAGCACACGCTGGCCTCCTACGCGGTGGCGATCCGTGACGGTGCCGACTTCGTCGAGCCCGACCTGGTGTCGACGAAAGATGGTGTGCTGGTCATTCGTCATGAGAACGAGATCGGTGGCACGACCGACGTCGCGGCGCACTCCGAGTTCGCCAGCCGGCGCACGACGAAGACCGTCGACGGCGTGCAGATCACCGGCTGGTTTACCGAAGACTTCACTCTTGCAGAGCTGAAAACGCTGCGTGCCCGCGAACGGCTCGCCGATATCCGCAAGGCCAACACGGCATTCGACGGCCAGTTCAGCGTGCCGACGTTCGACGAGATGATCGAGTACGTCGCCGCGGAATCATCGGCACGCGGCCGTATCATCGGCATCATTCCCGAGATCAAGCACTCGACGTATTTCCGTGGCGTCGGACTTCCCATGGAAGACAAGGTGCTGGCCACCCTCGCCGCGCACGCCTATACGCGGACGGCGCCGGTCGAGATCCAGTCGTTCGAGATCGGCAACCTCAAGTACCTGCACGACAAGCTCGGCAAGGCGCATCCGAATATCCGCCTGCTCCAGCTGATGGACGACGCGGCGGAGCACCCGGCTGATGACGCCGACACCACGTATGGCGCGATGATGACGCCGGCGGGGCTCAAGGTCATCGCGACCTATGCCGACGCCATCGGGCCGTCGACGCGCAGCATCATTCCGCTGGCCAAGGATGGCAAGCTGGCGCCCGTCGCCCCCCTGGTCCACGACGCGCACGCCGCCGGGCTCGAGGTCCACCCGTATACGTTCCGGCCGGAGAACCACTTCCTCGCTGCGGATTTCCGTAATGACGCCGGGGATGCGGCTCGGAACGAAGCCGGCTCGGTTGAGGAGATTCGCGCCTACCTGGCTACCGGTATCGACGCGTTCTTTACCGACGATCCGGCGCTGGGACGTAGAGCCCTGGACGGCAAATAACCGTCGCTGACCCTTGTGGGAGCCGATTCATCGGCGAATGAGGGCATGTGGGAGCCGATTCATCGGCGAAAAGCCAACGGAGCGGTGAAGCTGCAACCTCATCGCCGCTGAAGCGGCTCCCACATGGGCCCGTCCGGCTCCCTCAGCCGCCCCGCGCAGGTATGATCCCGGCTCAGCCAGTCCCAGGGATCGCCCGATGTCGTTAGCCAAGTTCCTCCGTCACAAGTCCGTCGAGCAGCTTCAGGCCGAGGTAGGCCAGCGCAAGGACTTCAGGCGCGTGCTGGGCCTGTGGCAGCTCACCGCCATCGGCATCGGCGGCATCATCGGCGTGGGCATCTTCGTACTGGCCGGCCAGCAGGCGGCGCTGAATGCCGGCCCCGCGGTCGCGCTCAGCTTCATCATCGCCGGCCTGGGCAGCGCGTGCGCCGCCCTCTGCTACGCCGAGTTCGCCGGTCTCATTCCAGTCACGGGTAGTGCTTATACCTACGGCTACGCCGTGCTTGGCGAGGGCGCTGCCTGGATCATCGGCTGGGATCTCCTCCTCGAGTACGCGTTGGTGGTTGCGGTCGTGGCTATCGGGTGGTCGGGGTACGTGCAGGTACTGCTCGCCTCCGCCGGCGTCCATCTGCCGGAATGGGCGCAGAAGAGCATGAGCGCCGACACCATGGCCTATTACTGGCAGCACGCCGTGGGTCCGCTCGGCATCGGCTTCGCTCATCCCGTGGCAGCACCGACCGACGCCCACCGCTTCAACATCATCGCCGCCGGTATCTCGCTGTTCGTCGCCATCCTGCTTTCGGTGAAGACCGAATGGGGCGCGCGCCTCAACACCGTGATTGTCGGCATCAAGGTGATTGGCGTGGCGCTGGTGATCGGCGTCGGTGCGTTCTACATCAACACCGCCAACTGGCATCCGTTCATTCCCGAGCGCGTGTTCGACGACAAGGGCATGGGCCACTTCGGCTGGCAGGGCGTCCTGACCGGTGCGAGCGTCGTGTTCTTCGCCGTCTTCGGCTACGACACGCTGACCACTGCCGCTGAGGAAGCCAAGGATCCGCAGCGAGATCTTCCGCGTGCGGTGCTCCTGTCGCTGGCCGTAGCCATGGTGCTGTACATCGCGGTATCGCTGGTGCTCACCGGCATCGTGCCGTACGGCACGCTCAACGGCGAAGCGTCGGTCTCGGATGCCTTCAACGCCATCGGCCTGCCGTGGCTCAGCAACGTCATTGCCGTCGCCGCCGTCATCGGCGTCATCAGCGTGCTGTTCGCCTTCATGCTCGGCGCGGCGCGCATCTGGTTCGCCCTGTCCCGCGATGGCTTGCTGCCGGCCTGGTTCGCCCGCGTGCATCCGCGCTTCGGTACGCCTGCGCGGCCGACCATGATCCTCGGCATCTTTACCGCCGTGGTCGCCGGTCTGCTGCCGATCGGCGAAGTGGCGGAGCTGGTCAATATCGGCACGCTCAGCGCGTTCATTCTGATCTGCGCCTCGGTGCTGGTGTTGCGGGTGCGCAGGCCGAACCTCGAGCGCAAATTCAAGACGCCTGCCGTGTGGTTCGTCGCACCGCTGGGCATCCTGTTTTCGCTGGCGCTGATCTGGGGCCTACCGTGGATCACCTTCGAGCGCTTCGCCATCTGGATGGCGATCGGCCTGATCGTGTACTTCACCTATGGTGTGAAGCACAGCAAGCTCAATCGCCAGGACCCTTGAAAGCCTGTGGAGTACGCCCTAACGTCGGGCGTTACCCCTTCGAAGGAACGCCTCATGTCCGATCTTTCCGCCTTCCCGATTACCTCGCGCTGGCCGGCTGCGCATCCGGACAGGATCCAGCTCTACTCGCTGCCGACACCCAACGGGGTCAAGACCTCGATCCTGCTCGAGGAACTTGGGTTGCCGTACGAGGTGCACCTCGTCGACATCATGAAGAACGAGAACAAGACGCCGGAGTTCGAGTCGTTGAATCCGAACGGCAAGATCCCGGCGATGATCGACCCGAACGGTCCCGACGGTAAGCCGATCGGCCTGTTCGAATCAGGTGCCATCCTGCTCTATCTTGCCGAGAAGACCGGGAAATTCATCCCGGTCGATGCGGCGAAGCGCTGGGAAACCATCCAGTGGGTGTTCTTCCAGATGGCGGCCATCGGGCCGATGTTCGGACAGGTCGGGTTCTTCCATAAGTTCGCCGGCCGCGAGTTCGAGGACAAGCGTCCGCTGCAGCGTTATGTCGATGAATCGAAGCGTCTGCTCGGCGTACTCGATCGCCGCCTCGACGGGCGCAAGTGGATCATTGGCGATGAGTACACGATCGCGGATATCGCCACGCTGGGTTGGGTGAATAACCTCGTAACGTTCTACGGTGCGCGTGAGCTCGTCGGCTTCGACGATTTTCAGAACGTAATTGCCTGGCTTGAGCGCGGGACGTCGCGCTCGGGCGTGGAGCGGGGACTGAAGATTCCTTCACGCACCTGACCCACCACGCCAAAAGAAAACGGCCGCGAAAGCGGCCGTTTTTTGTGGTGCAAGACGCAATGGGATCAGAAACGGAATTCTGCCGCACCACCCCAGACGCCGACATTCACCGTGCGCTTGTCATCGGTGATGCCCTGCGCCTTCAGCGAGTAGTTGTCGTAGTTGACCGTCACGCCGAAGTTCTTCGTGAAGTCGTAACCGAAGCCGATGCCTGCGTAGATGCCATTGTCGTTCGACGAGTCGCGATACTTTTCGCTGAACACGTTCTGGCCAGCGTAGGTCTCGCTCACGTCTACGTCGTACGACGTGTGCGAGTGTGCCAGGCCGAGGCGAGCGGTGATCGTCCAGTGGTGCGGAAGTTCCCACTTGCCATTCGCGCCGACGAGCACTGCGCGACCCTTCAACTTGAACTTGTCCGTCTCGCCGTAGCTGGGAGTGCCGTACTCGTACTTCGACGAGATTTTGCCCAGATCGACGTACCCGGCTTCAACGCCGAGGTAGAACGGACGATCCACCGCCCAGCGGTAACCGGCCACCGCACCGAAGGCGGCGTCTTTCTTGTCCTGAAAGCCGCTGTGGCTGATGTCGTAATGTGTCTGGCCACCGTTGATGCCAACGAAGGTGCCTTCGCTGGAGGCATTGGCACCGAACGCGGCAAACGAAAGCGCGGCGGCAGCGGCCGCCGTGAGAAGAAGCTTTTCCATGAGGATCCCTGTGTTCCTGGTAGTGCGCACCGGCCCCTTCGCCGGGCGGCCCCTTTACTGGCCGCGCGATATTACGATCTTTTAACTTCCTGCGCCAAGCACTTTTTGCGCGTATCCGTATCGTAAGTTTCTACGATTGGAATGGCTGCGGATTGACTGTCGTGCCTACGCCAAGCGCGTCGGTCGGGCCCGGCGGTCAGAACGCCCGTGACCTCTGGCATAGGGCACCCCGGCCCACGCCGTTTAGCATCGGAGGCTTGCGCGAACCGCAGGGGCTCGCGCCGACCCGCTCGCATGGATGTCCGGGCAACCCACACGCTCCACGGGAGAATTCAGTGAAATCCACCCTTCTTGCCTCCGCGCTGCTGGCGGCACTCGCCAGCGTTGGCGCGACGGCCGTCCGCGCGGATGATGTCCCCGCTCCGCAGGACACCGCTTATAACGGCACGCTCAAGCTTGCCGTCGATGCGACCGACCTCGATCATCGCGTGCTTCGCGTTCGTGAAAACATTCCCGCTCCGGCGGGTCCGCTGACGCTGCTGTTCCCGCAGTGGATCCCGGGCCATCATTCCCCGACCGGTCCGATCGACCAGTTCGCCGGCCTCGTCGTGACGGCCGGTGGCAAGCGCATCGAATGGAAGCGTGACGAGTTCAACGTCTATGCCTTCCATGTCGACGTGCCGGCTGGCGCCACCTCGGTCGATGTCGAGTTCCAGACGCTGACCCCGCAGGACACCCGCCAGGGTCGCATCGTGATGACGCCCGACATCGTCAATGTCGAGTGGAACCAGGTGTCGCTGTATCCGGCGGGTTACCGCGCGGATCGCGTGCAGGTCGACGCCAGCGTGAAGCTTCCGGCTGGTTTCCAGTTCGGCAGCGCGCTGGAAGAAGCCAGCAAGAGCGGCGACACGGTCAACTTCAAGACGATCAACTACGACGACCTCGTCGATTCGCCGATCTTCGCCGGCCGTTACTTCAAGCGCGTCGACCTCGACCCGAACGGCCGCTCGCCGGTGCACCTGAACATCGTGGCTGACAACGCCAAGTCGCTCGAGATCAAGCCGGAAGCACTGGAAATCCACCGCAAGCTCGTCCAGCAGATGGACAAGCTCTACGGTGCGCGCCACTACAACCACTACGACTTCCTGCTCGCGCTCACCGACAAGCTCGGCGGCATTGGCCTGGAACACCACCGCTCCTCGGAGAACAGCGCTGCCCCGGGCTACTTCACCGAGTGGGACAAGAACTGGCTCGGCCGCGACCTCCTCGCGCACGAGTACAACCACTCCTGGGACGGCAAGTACCGTCGTGGTGCCGACCTGGCCACGCCGAGCTTCAACGTACCCATGGGCAACAGCCTGCTGTGGGTCTACGAAGGCCAGACGCAGTTCTGGGGCAACGTGGTCGCAGCGCGTTCGGGCCTCGTGACGCAGGACCAGGCGCGCGACCTGCTCGCCTTCGTCGCTGCGACCTACGACAAGGGCCGTCCGGGCCTGTCCTGGCGCAACATTGAAGACACCACCAACGATCCGACCATTGCCCAGCGTCGTCCGCTCTCGTATCGCAATTACCAGATGAGCGAAGACTATTACCAGGGCGGCCAGATGGTATGGCTCGACGTCGACACCAAGTTGCGCGAGCTGACCAAGAACAAGAGCAACCTGGACAACTTCGCCAAGGCGTTCTTCGGCATGAAGGACGGCGACTGGAAGGTCAACCCGTATACGTTCGAAGAAGTGGTCTCGACGCTCAACGGCATTGCGCCGTTCGATTGGTCGACCTACCTGCGCGAGCGCATCGATGGGCACAAGGGCGATATCGAAGGCATCGAGCGCGGCGGCTGGAAGCTGGTCTACAACGACAAGCCTTCCGACGCGATCAAGGCGTTCGAGACCCGCCGCATGATGACCGACCTGACCTACTCGGCCGGCTTCGGCGTGTCGTCGAAGGGTGATATCTCCGACGTGCGTTGGGACGGTCCGGCCTTCAATGCCGGTCTTTCGCCGGGCATGCATATCATCGCGGTGAACAACAAGGAGTTCTCCGGCGACGTGCTGAAGGACGCCGTCACCGAAGCGAAGACGAGCAAGGCCCCGATCCAGTTGCTGGTGAAGAACTTCGACACCTACAAGACCGTCAACGTCGACTACCACGACGGCCTGATGTATCCGCATCTGGAACGCGACAAGAGCAAGCCCGACTGGCTGGGCGAGCTTTACAAGGCGAAATGAAAAGGGGGCGCCGAAAGGCGCCCTTCTTTTTCATGCGTTCCGCGGACTCGGTATCAGCCGACCTCCACGCGTTTTTTTGTGGGAGCCGATTCATCGGCGATCCCTGCGGAGCGGTGTCTTCAGATTCCTTCGCGAGCACCCATCGCCGATGAATCGGCTCCCACAACAGCGCGCTCGGGCTTGGCGGGCTTCAGACCGAACAACGGCCGGATAAAGCCAACACGTCGAATCAAGAACTCATGCAGCACGAAACAACCGCCAATCGTCCCACCCAGCACCAGCGCAGGCTCCAGCCACGGCCCGAGCGCCATCGGCTTCAGCCAGAACACCAGCAGGATGATCAGGCTCTGGTGCAGCATGTACCAGGGATACACCGCTTCGGTGCAATACGGCAGCCAGCGGAACGGATGGTCGAGGAGAGCCTTGCCCCAGCCGAGGATGGCGAGCAGGGCGCTGAAGAGATACACGCAATGCAGGGCCTCCGTCAGCAGATCCCAATAGTCGTCCGGCACACGGTGCGTCCAAGAATCCGCCGTTACCAGTTGCCCTGCCAGCCGTAGTCCGAGATACACGGCAATCGACACCAGTGCCGTTGCCAGCGTTGCCTTTCGTAGTGACACCACGCGTGTCCAGAATCCTGCCTCACGGGCCAGCAGGTAACCTCCGAGGAAGATCGATGCGTACTTGGCATGCTGGTACCAGTCGCCGAAGTAGGCATTCGTTCCCGGGAAGGCTGGCGCCAAAAACTGCATGAAGAGCAGCAGCAGGGCAGCCGGTGCGCTCACGATCATCCACAGGGGTGCCGCACAGAAGCCGGCGACCGCTGCGCGTACCGGCCGGAGCGACAACAAGGGCATCAGCACTACCAGGCACAGCGTGTACGTCCACAGATAGGGCAGGTACCAGAGGTGGTTCCAGGTGATCCCGTATTGCCAGCCACCGAAACTGTCCTTCGGCCACGGGTGCACACGCCAGTAGCTGAGCAGGAAGTTCCAGAAGCCCGGCGTCAGGTGGCCGTTAGCCACGCCCTCGCAATACGGCTGGATCGGCACCACCACGAACATGCCGAAGATCAGCGGCAGCATCAGCCGCCAGGTGCGCTCGCGGGCAAAACGCCATAACCGGCCCTCGGGCGCGGCCAGTGCAATCGCCGCACCGGAGATCAGGAACAGCAGCGACATCCGCCAGCGGTTCACGAAGATCATCGGCCACTGCAGCCACTCGGCCGTGTGGACGCTTTTGATATGAAAGTCCCAGTCCGCCACATAAGCCATGCCCGTGTGATAGAGGATGAGGAGGGCGAAGGCGAAGACGCGCAAGGCATCGATGTCGTGGCGGCGGGTGGATGGCATGGCCGTGCGTCCTGTCGTGAAGGCGAGGCCAGCATTGGCGTCGTACCGGGCTCGTCACCAGCGCGAGGTGTCGAATGAGAGGCTTTCAGGGACGAACCGCGGGGCAGGTGGGACGTTATGATTGAGCGCATGGAAGACACCGCACCCACACCGCCCGGTAAGGAGCTCGACCGCGCCCATCGCCGTCGCCAGCGCTGGATGATCGCCTTCTGGGTCGTCACCTTCGTCGCGGCCGCCATCGGCAACACGATGACCAGCCGGATGGACGCGAACCGGTACAACATCGCGGTGCCGACCTGGCAGATCGCGACTAACGAATTCAGCAGCATCACCCTCGGCCTGTTGCTTCTGACCCTGATTCTCAAGGCCTGTGACCGATGGCCCCTGCACGCGGACACCTGGCGGCGCAGGTTGCCGCTGTACTTCCTGGGCAGCCTTGCCTACTCGGCCTGCCACGTGATCGGCATGGACCTGATTCGCCTGGTCGTCTACTCGAGCTTTGGTTCAAGGTATGACCCGGGCTCGTGGACCACCCAGGCCATCTACGAGTACCTGAAGGATGTGCGCACCTTCTTCCTGATCGTCGCTGTCGGCCACATGGTCGAATGGTTCGGGCGCCACATACAGGGTGAAGCCAGCCTGCTCGACGTCCCGGACGAGGGCCCGCCGGTCGAGGCCGTGGACCGCCCGGAACGCTTCCTCGTGCGCAAGCTCGGTCGCGACTTCCTTGTGGCCACGGCCGACATCGAATGGGTGCAGTCCGCTGGTAACTACGTGAACCTGCGCGTCCGCGGGCGGGACTATCCACTACGCAGCACGCTCGCCTCGCTCGAGACCCGGCTCGATCCCGCCGTGTTCGTGCGGGCACACCGCAGCTATCTCGTGCAGCTGGCCCAGGTGACGTCCATCGAACCGCTGGACGCCGGCGATGCCCGGCTGCACATGGCCGACGGTACGGTCCTGCCGTGCAGCCGGCGTTACAGGGAAAGCCTGCGCGCCGCCGCGGCGGGCGCCGAACCCACGCTGGCCAGAGCCTGACAGCTCAGGCTAGGCCGCCTCGGGGCATTCGGCTACAATGCCGCCTCTGCAAGATGCGCTCGTAGCTCAGCCGGATAGAGTAGTGGCTTCCGAAGCCATTGGTCGGGGGTTCGAATCCCTCCGGGCGCACCATCTTTCCCACGTCCCTGTGGGAGCCGCTTCAGCGGCGATTCCCGACTCTTGCCGAACTCCCGAACAAGCTAACCCTCAGGCCTGCGCAAGCACAGCCGCTGCCTCCAGATGCGGCGCCATGAACTGCTCGCGGTCCGCGCCGAAGTTGAGCGCCATGGTGCCGTTGACCGTGAGTAGCGTGGCGTCCGTGACGCCGAGGAAACCAAACATCGTCTGCAGGTACGGCCCGACGAAGTTATAGGCGTCCATCTGGGGACCACCCGTGCCCACGATGAAGGTCGCCTTCTTGCCCTGCAGCAAGCCAGTGGGTGTCTTGCCGTCGCCGTACGAGAACGTGCGCTGCGCACGCACGACCTGGTCGATCCAGAGCTTGAAGATCGCCGGCACGCTGAAGTTGTGCATCGGTACGGCGAACACGTACTCGTTGGCTTCCTCCAGTTCGGCAATCAGCGAGTCGGACAAGGCCAGGGTCTGCGTCTGCGCGGCGGTCCGCTGGTCGGCCGCGGTGCGTACCGCGTTGATCCAGGCGGCGTCGATCGGGGCGAGCGGCGTGGTGTAGAGGTCGCGGGCCAGCACGCGACCACCCGGATTGGCGGCTACCCACCGGTCGACGAACGCGGCAGACAGTTGGCGAGTGACCGAGCCTTCGAGCATCGGGCTGGAATCGATATGCAGCAAGACAGACATTGAGGTGGTTCCTAATAGACAAATGACGTTTAAGCAGCATATGTCCGTTAGATCTAATAGACAAGTGTCGTTTAGACGCCAGCTGCCGATGCCGGTATCCTTGAGCACGATGATCCAGACCTCTCCCTCCGGCGACGCAGCGGCGCAGAAGACCGACCCGCGCATCCTGCGCAGCCGGCGCATGCTCATGGACGCGCTGGTCCGCCTGCTGGCGCACAAGTCTTTCGAAGAGATCTCCATTCAGGAAATCGCCGACGAGGCGACGCTGAATCGCGCCACCTTCTATCTGCACTACCCAGACAAGGGCAGCCTGCTACAGGCCATGGCGGCCGCGCGGTTCCGCGATCTGGTCGCCAAGCGCGGCCTGTCGTTCCAGAATTGCGAAGGCGGCCTCAAGGCAATCGCCCTGGGCGTCTGCGACTACCTCGCCAGCTCGTCGGGGTGCCCGAGCGCCTTGAGCAGGATGCCCATCGAGGGCTCGATCATCCCCGTGCTGGAAGATATCTTCCGGGAAGGCGGAGCCGACCACGAGGCCCGCCCCGGGGTCGATCCCGAGCTTGTTTACACCACGGCAGCATGGGCGGTTTTCGGAGCGGCGCGGCTTTGGTTGCAGATGAGCGACCGCGTGTCGGCGGAAGAGATGGCGGACAGGATCGAGGCGATCGTCATGCCGATCTTCGTGAGTGCGACGCAGCGGTAGATCCGCCTGGTGACACGCTGCGACCGGCTCGCGACATATTCCTCGGCGCAGTACACGCCCATCCCTAGCATTGCCTGGTGGTCAATCAGACCGACAGCCAGGAATGCTCATGATTCAGCAGAGATACGCTTCGACACGTCACCTCCGTCTCTGGCTGGCGGCGTGCGCCGTCACGTTGCCCGCGGCGGCGATGGATATGGGGACGGCGAGCATGGAGGTGGTGACCACCACCAAGGCGAAGGCGCCTCCCAAATTGACGGCTGCCCCGGATGGCTCCATCCAGGTGCCGCTTGCAGCCGAGTTGTGGCAAGTGACCGGCGATGTCCAGTTCACCAGGAAAGAGGGCTTCCCCCGCGGGATCATGACAATGAGCGGCGCCGATCCGCAGTTGTCTGCACTCCTCAAAGGTTTCTCGTTCGGCAACGGCACGATCGAGTTCGACACCAAAGCCAGCGACAAGGACGGCGAAGTGAACGTCGCGTTCCGTAAGACCGACGCGAGCACCGAAACGTTCTACGTGCGCGTCTCGCCGGATTGCGCCGCTTCGCAGGATTGCCTGCAATACGCGCCGCTCACGCATACGCGCCGCCTGTGGGATATGTACATCCAGTATCAAAGGCCGGCGCCATTCGCGGATGATCACTGGAACCACATCAAGATGGTGATGTCCGGGCGGCGCATGAACGTGTACGTCAATCACGAAGCCACGCCGTCACTGAGTGTGGGCAGGCTGCAGGGCGACGCATCCATCGGTGCGCTTTCGCTTGGCGGCCCGGCGACCTATGCCAACCTCGTCGTGAAACCGGATGTGGTCGAGGGCCTGCCTGCGGAGCCGGAAGCCGATCCCACCGCTAGCGACCAACGGTATTTGCGCACCTGGGAGATGGCGCCGCCCACACGGCTTGCCGAAGGTGCCGAGCCGACGATCACCGACGTACCGCCGGCCTCGGCAGCATGGGCGACGACGCATGCCGAGGATTACGGCTTGATCAACCTGGCGCGACGCAGCGATGCCCATCCGGACGATCACGCCAGACCGTTGATCGGCTGGCTGAAGACGACCATCGAATCCGACCATGACCAGACCCAGCATGTATCCATCGGTTTCCTGCGCGAGGTCTGGGTGTTCGTCGACGGCAAGCTTGTCTACGCCGACAAGAATCTTTATCACGTCGCCGGTCAGCGCAAAGATCCCGACGGCCGCCTTTCACTGGAAAACGGATCGTTCGATCTGCCTTTGCATAAGGGCGCGAATCACGTCGTGGTCGCCATCCGCAGCAATACACCGGATATGCGGGATCAATACGGGTGGGGCATCGAGATGCGTCTGCAAGATCTCGATGGCGTTCATCTCAGATAGCCCCGAGGATGGTTCCGAAAAGCCTTGGCCATCGCAATGACTTCGGCTTTTTAAGACTGAGTGGGCGCCACCGTCATCAACATCGCGGCCGCATCGGCTACGACCTGCGCGGCTTCCTGCACGTACGGATCCTTCGACGGTTTGGTCGGCTCCGGGCGCTTGTCCTGCGCCACACTGCGTTCCTCCGGGTCGAGGCCGTCGTCACCCTTGGCGGACGCATCGTCGTCGTCCACCGGCAGGCCGTCTGCGACGTTCAGGGCCTTGCGACGCGCGCGGAAATCCGCCGAGACTTTCAGGTCGGCCTCGCGGGTTGCCTTGCGCTCATCGAGGTTCAACGAGACGGTCGTACGGGCGGCGGTTGCCTGGAACGAAGCGAGTTCGTCCATGGTGAGCTGCCAGCGTGCGGTGTGCTGCACGCGTGCGGCATGAGCGCTGTCGAGTTTCGGGAATAGCGGCATGAGCGTCTTGTCCTGCGTGTGCGGGACGGCGGCTATGGATGACTCCGGCAGCGCATTCTTATAGGTCGACTCGCCGAAGTCCTTCTCGTCCTCGGTCGGCGGGAAAGCGATGTCCGGTTTCACGCCGAGCAGCTGCGTGCTGTCCCCGTTGATGCGATAGAACTGCGCGATCGTCATCTTCAGTTCGCCGAGCTTGCCCTCGTGCTGCTCTTCCACGGCTTCGTCGAGGTCGAGAAGATTCTGCACCGTGCCCTTGCCGAAGGTGCGCTGGCCAAGGATGACGCCACGACCGCGATCCTGGATCGCCGCGGCGAAGATCTCCGAGGCCGAGGCGGAGCCGTGATTCACCAGCACGCCCAGCGCACCCGACCAGGCCGGCGTGGCGTTGTTCGCGCCCTGCACTTCGACCTTGCCATCCGCGCTGCGTACCTGCACCACGGGACCGGCGCCGGTGAACAGGCCGACCATGTCGGAGGCTTCGGTCAGCGAACCGCCGCCGTTGTCGCGAAGGTCGATGACCACGCCATCGACCTTCTGCTTCTTCATCTCGCCCAGCATGCGCGAGACATCACGCGTCACGCTGCGATAGTTCGCGTCACCCGCGCGGCGGGCGTCGAAGTCTTCGTAGAACGAAGGCACCGTGATGATGCCCAGCTTGTGTGCATGGCCCGGCTCGCCAACCTGGAGCACCGTCTGCTTGGCCGCTTCATCCTCGATGCTGATGTGACGGCGGGTGAGGGTGACGACGTGCGGAGCGACATCACCCTTGCTCTCGTCAGGAAGCAGTTCCATGCGAACGGTGCTGCCGCTCTTGCCCTTGATGAGCGTGATGACGTCATCCGAGCGCCAGCCGATCACGTCCGTCAACGGGCCAGCGGTTCCCTGGCCGACGCCGGTGATGCGATCGCCGACGTGGATCTTTCCGGACTTGGCAGCGGGGCTGCCCGGGATCAGCTCGGTGACCTGGGTGTATTCATCGTGCTCGCGGAGATAAGCGCCGATACCTTCGAGCGACAGTGACATCTCGGTGTTGAACGCTGTCGCCGCCTTGGCTGCGAAATAGTCGGTATGCGGATCGGTCGATTCGGCATACGCGGTCATGAAGAGCTGGAAGGCGTCATCGGCGCTGGTCTTCTGGATACGCGACGCGAGGTTCGCGTAACGATGCGCCAGCGTCTTGCGGATGGCGTCGTCGCCCTGGCCGGCCAGTTTCAGGCGAAGCCAGTCTTCCTTCGCACGTTCGCGCCACAGTTCGTGCAGTTCGTCCATCGACGCCGGCCAGGGTGCGGCCTTGCGCTCGGTGGCAATGGATTCGTGGACGCTGAAGTCGAAACCATCCTTGAGCAGCGACTGCGCGTAGTGGGCTTCATCCACGACGCGGTTGAGGTAGAGGTTGATCGGTTCGAACGCGGGGCCGAGATCGCCCTGATCGATCGCGGCCCCCAGGGTGGGACGCAGCGGGGCGAAGTGCGCGATGTCGGCGGCGGTGAAGTAGCTGCGCTCCGGGTCCAGCGTCTCAACCAGCTTGTCGAAAACGACCGCCGAGAACGTCGCGTCCAGCGGGCGCGGGCGGTAATGGAACTTTGTCAGGAACAACATCGCCACCTTCCCGGCGACGGCTTCCTGGTCTTCGGGGACAAGCGCGATCGTTCCGGCCGCCGTGACGGAGCTGGCTGCGGAACCGGCGCTTGTCGCTGCCGCCTGGGGCGCGCCGGTGGCTGTGGTCAGGGCAGAAGTCGCGAAGATCGCCAGGGCGGCGAAGACGACGGAGCGGGGGGATGTCATGGGGGAATTCGGTCGGGTTTCGATGGAGGTCATTCTGGCATGGGGGATCATGCCCGGGGCGGCCTTCAGGCGGCTTTCTGTGGGAGCCGGCGATGCCGGCGATGCGGGGGTGGGGCAACCGGGGTATCGCCGCTGAAGCGGCTCCCACAGGGGGGCGAGGAATGGGGTAATTACATTCCGCTGGCCTTGGCGCGTGATTCGCCTGCCAGTGCGCCTGCCCGGCCGGGAGATCCTGTCAGGGTGGTCTTGAAGGCCGCCAGCGCAAGGGCGGGCTGCTTCTGGAGCAACAGGAGGTCACCGAGCTGCTCGCGGGCCGGCAGGATCGGGCCGGGCGTGACCGGCCGTTTCTCCAGGGCGTCTTCCTTGTCGGCCGCCGCGGTCAGAAGCGCCACCGCGTTCGCCGTGTCGCCACCGGCCTGCGCCGACCATGCCATGACCTCACCGGCGAGGACGCTGGTCTGCACCGACCAGTAGGCATCCCCGCTGCCGTCGAGCTGGGTCGCTATCTGCTCCAGGCGCTTCGCTTCCTGTCGCGCTTCCGCCGGGTGCCCGGAATGCGCGAGGCCCAGGCCCCGGGCCCAGACCGCGATCGCCACGACGGAAGGAGGCGCGCCGGCCGGGTCCTTGATCGCAGTGGCGTCTGCCCAGTGTGCTTGCTCCACTGCCACGCGAATGGGCATGGCGGTGGCGGCATAGGCGACGCCGAAGTCCTCCATGTCGAGCGGCGGCATGGCATGCATGTCGTCGACGACAGCGCTTGCTTCCTTCGCACGTCCGGTCTGCATGTACGCGTAGACCAGATAGTCCATCGCATGGAGCTGGCCCATCGTGTCGCCATGCTCGCGAGCGGACTTCTCCGAGGCGAGATTCGACTGGATGGAATCGTCCCACAAGCCGAGCCGCGTGAAGATGTGCGAAGGCATGTGCAGCGCATGCGGCGCCGAGGGCGCGATGCTGGCGTACTTTCTCGCTGCGGGAAGGCCGCGCTGCGCGAGCTCTGCGCTGTCGCACGCGTGAATCAGGTAATGCGCGATACCCGGATGGTCGGGATAGGTCTTGAACAGCGGCTCGAGGATGTCGACGGCCTGCTTCTGCCTGGCGTGGGTCTTGTCCGATGGCGCCGCGTTCGATAGCAGCGCCACGGCGTAAAAAACCTGCGCCTCGACGTCCTTCGGGTTGTCGTGTGCCAGCTGCGCCATCGCCTTCTCATAGGCGAGCGTGCGCTGAGGGAGCTTGATGCCTGGATCAACCTTGTAGAGCTCGCCAAGGGCGCGGATGAACTCCTGCTCGCGAGGCGTCGGGCCATCGAGGCGCGTCGCTTCGAGCACTTCCTTCTGGCCCGCCGCGAACGTATCGGGTGGAAGTGCCGGCGCCCACACCGGATGGAAGTAGGTCATCGCCACGCCCCAATGCGCCATGGCGCATTTCGGATCCGTGGCGACGATGTCGCGGAATGCTTTGGTGGCGGGGCCGTAGGCAAACGAGTGAAGAAGGGCGACGGCCCGGTCGAATGGCTGCTGCACCTTCGGGTCGCATGAAATGGGGAAGGTCACCTTCCCCAGTTTCTCCGGCATGCCGTGGTCGTGCATCTCCTGGCCGGATGCCGTCGCGGCGACGAGTAACGACACCCACACGAACCACGAGCGACGAAACATAAGCCTCTCCATCGGTGACCGGGGCCACGCGGCGTGGCTCGCAATAATCTACGCCCGTCGCGCCGCCGCTCACATACCCAAAACGGCTACTTCCCCGCCGGCGTCACTACCCATGCCCCATAAGGGGGCAGGACGGTTCCATCCAGCATCTTCGCGGCGCGCAGTGCGGGGTCGCTTGCCATAAGCGTCTTCACCTCGCCTGGCATCGTGTCGGTAGGAAGTGCCTGGGGCGTGCCACTGAAGTTCAGCATCACGAGCACGGGCTTCTCGCCCCTGCGTTCGTAGATCAGGACATCGGGATTCGACGTGTCCAGGAAGGTCATGGCGCCGTCGCGCACCGCCGCGTTGTCCCGGCGCAATGCCACCAGGTCGCGATACCAGCTGAGCAACGAATCGGATCGGGTAGATTCCGTGGCCACGTTGATCGTCGCGTGGTTGGGCGTGACCGGGAGCCACGTCACCGGATTGGTCGAAAAGCCGGCCTGGGCGCCGGGGAGCCACTGCATGGGCGTGCGCTCGCCGTCGCGACCCTTCTCCTTCGGCCAGCCCGTGATACCGATAGGATCGCGCACGTCCTCGACGCGTGTCGGCGTTGCCGTGGTCATGCCAAGCTCGGCACCGTAGTAGGTCAGGGCCACGGCGCGCGTGGTCAGCAGGGCGGTCGTCACGACCTTCGCGCGTGCCACGTCATGCTGGCCGTCGCCGAAGCGGTCGATCGAGCGCGGATTGTCGTGATTGTCGAAGACCACCAACGGCTGGCCGTGCACTTCCTGCGTCGCGGCAAGCGTCGTGCGGAACCAGTTGGCGTCGAACTTCGCCTGCCAGCCGAAACCGGGAACCATGTTCATGGGAAGGTGGAGTTCGGGTGCGGTTGCCGTGCCGTACCAGACGTCCAGCGAGGCGATGTCCGGCGTATAGGTCTCGCCGATGAGCACGCGGTTGCCCGGGTAGGTATCGACCATGGCGCGCATGCGTCGCATCACGTCGTGCACTTCGGGCAGGTTGTCGCTGTACTGGGAATGCAGGTTGGGATCACCCTGGGCGTTGGTACCCGGACGTTCCGGATCGTTGCGTAGCTGCGGATCCTCGAACAGCGTCGAGATGGCATCGAGACGAAAACCTGCCACGCCGCGATCCAGCCAGAACTTCATCGTGGCAAACATGGCTTTCTCGACGGCGGGATTGCGCCAGTTGAGATCGGGCTGCTGCACGTAGAAGCGGTGATAGTAAAACTGCTTGCGCGCCGGAACCCATTGCCAGGCCGATCCGCCGAAGACGGACTCCCAGTTGTTCGGAGGCATTCGGCCGTCGTGGATGTTGTGCTTCTGCAGCGCCGTCGCGCCGGCGGTGTTCGCGTCGATACCGTCGTTCCAAACGTACCAGTCGGCCTTCGGGTTATCTCGGGAGCTGGCCGACTGCACGAACCACGCGTGATTGTCCGAGGTGTGGTTGAGCACCATGTCGAGGATGATGCGCACATGATGCTCGCCAGCGGCTTTCATGAGGCGGTCGAAGTCGGCGAGCGTGCCGTACTTCGGGTCGACGGATTCGTAATCGGAGATGTCGTACCCGAAGTCCACCTGCGGCGAGGGATACATCGGTGCGATCCAGATCGCATCCACGCCGAGTTTCTGCAGGTAGTCCAGATGACCGGTGATGCCGTTGAGATCGCCGATGCCGTCACCGTTGCTGTCGCCGAAGCTACGCGGGTAGATCTCGTAGATGAAGGCGTGTTTCCACCAGGGCGCCACCGAAGTGTTCGCAGGCACATCGGTGGTTGCGGCGCTGGCAGCCATCGACATACTGAGCAGCGCGGCGCAAGCCGCCAGTCGGCGAAACAGTCCCATCGGGCCTTCCTTCAATCGTGGAAAACCCGATGGTAACCGCGAGCTCAGGCAATCGTGGTGACGATGTCGATGTTTCCGTGCAGCGCCTTGGAGTACGGGCAGGTGCCATGCGCGGCATCGACCAGGGACTGGGCGACATCGCGATCGAGCCCGGGCAGGCTCACGTGCAGGCGAGCCTGCAGGAAGTACTCCTCACCGGCGGTGCCAAGATCCACTTCGGTGTTCACTTCCGTGTCGTGGGGCAGCGCGACGTGCCGGGCGCGGGCGGCAAGGCCCATCGCACCGATGAAGCACGCGGACCAGCCGGCGGCGAGCAGCTGTTCGGGATTGGTGCCTTCGCCGGCGGAGCCCGGAGGCGACAGCTTGATCGCCAGGCGACCATCGGAGCTGCGCGACTCGCCGTCGCGGCCACCGGTGGTGCGGGTCTTCCCGGTATAGAGGACGTTCTGGATGCGTGACATGGTGATTTCCCGTTCGGTTGGAGGTGATGCCCAGAAGACGCCCTGGGCGTATCCCGGATGTGTCGCCACACCTCCTCAAACGCGTCGGAGTGTGTAGCCCGGGCCGTGGGATACATTCGGATACACACGGGCCCTGGCGCGACACGCGCGGGATACGTGTCGGGGCTTCAATAGGTCATCCTCACTGAAAGGCATCCCGCCATGAACCCTTCCCGCCTTCTCGTCGTTTTCGCCGCCCTGTGCGTCGCCCTCGTCGCCTCCTGGCCGGCAGGCTGGGCCCACGGCCAGGATCTCGATGGCACCTCGGCATCGACTTCCGTGCCGGCACCGGAATTCGCCGGCATCGACCGCTGGTTCAATTCGGCACCGCTATCGCTGAAGGATCTGCATGGCAAGGTCACCCTCGTGGAGTTCTGGACGCACGAATGCATCAACTGCGTGCACGTGGTGCCGCACACCCAGGCGCTCTACCAGAAGTATGCGAAGGATGGCTTGGTGATTGTCGGCGTCCACACACCGGAGTACGACGAAGAGCATGATCTCCAGGGTGTCGCTTCGGCCATCAAGCAGATGGGCATTACCTATCCGGTCGCGGTGGACAATAGCTACGCCACCTGGAACGCCTATAACAATCGCTTCTGGCCGGCGCTGTACCTGATCGACCAGAACGGCAAGATTGTCTACAGCCACTACGGGGAGGGAAACTATGACGAAACCGAAGCACGCGTCCGCCACCTGCTAGGCAAGGCGTAAACCCGGACACCCGCCGCATACCACCCACTGGAGCCTCGCATGGACCACGTCGATCACATTCTCGTCGTCGATGACGATCGAGAGATTCGCACCGGTGTCGCGCAATACCTGCAGAAGAACGGGCTGCGCGCCACCGTGGCGGCCGACGGTCGCGAGATGAACGCGGTGCTCGACACCACCGCGGTGGACCTCATCGTCCTCGACATCATGATGCCGGGTGACGATGGGCTGGTGCTGACCCGCAACCTGCGCGCGAGTAAGCACCGTGCAGTTCCGGTGCTCCTGCTCACCGCACGTGACGATGAAACGGATCGCATCATCGGCCTGGAGATGGGTGCCGACGACTACGTAGTCAAACCTTTTTCACCGCGCGAACTGCTGGCGCGCATCAAGGCGGTGATTCGCCGCACGCGCATGTTGCCACCCAACCTGCGCGTGACCGAAGCCAGCGGCATGCTCGGCTTCGGTCGCTGGCGCCTGGATACCACGGCGCGCCACCTGCTGGACGACCAGGGCACCATCGTATCGCTGAGCGGAGCGGAGTTCCGCCTGCTGCGTGTCTTCCTCGATCACCCGCAGCGCATTCTCTCGCGAGACCAGCTGCTCAACCTCACCCAGGGCCGCGATGCCGAGCTGTTCGATCGCTCGATCGACCTGATGGTGAGTCGCCTTCGCCAGCGCCTCGTCGACGATGCCCGTGAGCAGGCCTATATCAAGACGGTGCGTAACGAGGGCTACGTGTTCACCATGTCGGTGGTGGTGCTCGGAGAGGAGTCGTGAACGCAACCCTGAAGCGCTGGATGCCGCGCAGCATCGCCTCTCGCCTGTACCTCATCATCTTCGCCGGGCTGCTGCTCGCCCACGGCATGTCGTTCGGGCTGCTGTTCTACGAGCGCTACCAGAGCGCGAAGACGGTCATGCTCAACACCCTGGAGCACGATGTCGGCACCTCGGTGGCGATTCTCGACCGCCTGCCCGCCGCCGAGAGGCCCGCCTGGGTGCCGCGTCTCGAACGCGACAACTACCACTACATACTCGGTCCGGGGCAGGCAGGTGCCGGCCTCATCTCGGATCGCTCGCGCGTCGTCACCCGGCTTATCCAGCACGAGGTGGGTCCTTCGTTCAACATCAAGGCAAACACGGTCTCGCTCAATCCTGAGCGCTACCAGGTGCACCTCACCCTGCATGACGGCCAACCTCTCAGTATCGAGGTCACGCCGCGCATCATGCCGCTCGCCGACTGGCTGCCGTTCGTCTTCATCCTTCAGATGGCCCTGCTCCTGGTGATCACATGGTTCGCCGTGCGCCTGGCGACGCGTCCGCTGGTGCGACTTGCGCGCGCCGCGGAGAAGATCACGCCGACCAACGAGGGGCCGCGCATGCGGGAGGACGGGCCGACGGAAGTGGCCCGGGCAGCGGTGGCTTTCAATGCCATGCAGGATCGCATCGGGCGTTACGTGAAGGAACGCCTGCAGATCCTCGCTGCCATCTCGCACGACCTGCAGACACCCATCACACGCATGCGCCTGCGTGCCGAGGCCCTCGACGATTCGACCGAACGCGACAAGCTTCTGCAGGATCTGCACGAGATGGAACACCTGGTGCGCGAAGGCGTGGCGTACGCACGTAGCGCGCACGGTGCGACGGAGACACCGCGGCGGATCGATCCGGCGGCGTTCGTCGAGAGCCTCGTGTTCGATTACCAGGATACCGGCAAGCCGGTGAGCCTTTCGGGAAGCGTCGATGGCACGGCTATCGTTCGGCCGCAGGCATTGCGCCGGGTGCTTGGCAACCTGATCGACAACGCGCTGAAGTATGCGGGGCGCGCGGAGGTGGGCATGACGCGCACGTCGGCGGGGATGTTGTGCATCGAAGTGGCCGATAGCGGGCCGGGCATTCCCGAAGAGGAACTGGAGCGCGTGCTCGAGCCGTTCTACAGACTGGAGAACTCACGCAACCGCGATACAGGTGGCACCGGACTGGGCCTGGCCATCGCCGCGCAGCTCATGCTGTCGGTGGGTGGAAAGCTCACGCTGGCAAACCGCCCCGGCGGCGGCCTGGTCGTAAGAGTGGAGCTCCCCTGACACAGGCTTATTGCTCCCACATCAGCACCGCCAGGTTAGCCTGCGAGGTCTTCGCGGTACGCGTACAACCCCGGCTGGCCGCCGGTCGCGATGAACAACACATGCTCCCCATCGCGCACCGCACCGCTACGCAGCCCCTCCAGCAGCCCCGCGAACGCCTTCCCCGAATACACCGGGTCAAGCAGGATGCCCTCGGCACGAGCCATCAATCGCAACGCCTCCTTCATCGCCGGGGTCGTGACGCCGTAACCCGCACCGCGCTGCGATCCATCGACGCGCACCTGGTCAGCCGTCAACCCGGCCGACGAACCCAGCAGGCCGAGTGCATCGCGTGCGAGGGCAAGTGTCGTTGTGGCCGCGGCATCATGTTCACCGAGCACCGAGTACGCATCCACACGTTCGGGTGCGCGTCCCATGGCGGCGAAACCGGCGACGAGGCCCGCGTGCGTTCCCGAACTCCCGTTGGGGACGACGATACGGTCGAAACGAATATCCAGCTCGTCTTCCTGCTGCGCGATCTCCCGCGCGCAGCGGACATACCCCAGCACGCCGCGCGGCGTGGAACCGCCCGTCGGCAGGACCACGACGGTGTGGCCTTCCTTTTGAAGAGCCTCGGCACGCGCATTGGCGTGGACCAGCGCGTTCTCGCCCTGAGGTAGCAGGGTCACCTTCGCACCGAACAGCTCGTCGAGCAGCACGTTGCCGTTCTTCTCGTATTCGTCGCCATCTTTGGGAACCATGCGCGCGAGCAGCATCTCGCATGCGAAGCCATGCCGTGCCGCGGCCGCCGCAGTCAGCCGCGCATGGTTCGACTGGACGCCGCCCACGGTGATGACGGTATCCGCGCCGATGTCGCGCGCATGGCCAAGGTGATACTCGAGCTTGCGCAGCTTGTTTCCACCACCACCCAGGGCCATGACATCGTCGCGCTTGATGCTCAGGCGGATACCGCGCGACGCCAGTTCGAGCTCTTGCTCGATCCTGGAGAGACGGTGAATGGTGGTGGCCGAGTCGAGCAGGGCGATGCGGGGCAGTCGATCGAGTGCGGCGAGGGCGTCATATGACATGGCGTGAGTCCGGGAATAGGCAGGGTCCAGGCCCACCATGATCCGCCGATTCACCGTTCGCGGCGAGTCCGAGCGCAGTCAGAACGGAGGCAGCGAATCCGCCAGTTTCTCGTGCTCGCGAAGTACGGGTAGCGTGTCGTGGGCGAACGCGCGAATCTCGGCGTCCTCGCCCTTGGTGGCCTCGAGTTCGTACAGCCCCGTGGTCAGCTTGTGCGACTTCACCATCAGGTCGGAATAAGCACGATCGAAGGCCGCGCCATCCAGGCCTTTCAGTCGGTCGATGTCCTGTTGCTGCGCCATGTCCGGGGCCGTGGCGATCTGGACACCCTTGCTGCCGGCGAGCTTGCCGAGTTTCTCGTTCGCTTCGGTGTGGTCGGTCACCATGCGCGCTGCGTATTTTTTCACGTCGTCCGACGAGGCCTGGTCGGCGGCCAGCTTGCCGAGCGAGATCTCGGTGAGGTTGCCGCTACTGGCCTTGCGGACGAAGTCGGTGTCGGCGGCACTGCTTCGCGCCGACTCGGCGGAGGCCGCGCCTGCGAGGATGAGGGCGAGAAAAAGACAGACGTACGTGCGCATGACCTATTCCCTGAGCGACCGAACGACCAGATAAGACAACGCCCCGGTCTGGGGCCGGGGCGTTGTCCCTGTAACTCAATGTGCGCGTGACTTATATCCTGGGACCGCGACGCAGGCCGCCGAACAGCAGCGACAGGATGAACAGGATAAGGAAGACCACGAACAGGATCTTGGCGATGCTGGCGGCGCCGGCAGCGATGCCGGTGAAGCCGAAGACCGCCGCGATGATGGCGATGATGAAGAAAACTACGGCCCAATGCAGCATGTCGATGACTCCTCTGGTGGCGCGGTAAAAGCGGAATAGGGTGGGTGGAGCGGTGGTGCCGCCCGGGCGGCATCACTTGCTGCTCCAGGTCGGGTGCCATTCGACCATCGGGAGCCTGAAGTCCGTGTCGTTGGCGGGTGAGTCCGTGTCTCACCGCTCCTATGCATCTTGTACACAGCCGCCGAAGGCGCGATGGTGTGCGGACTTCTCTGCCGGGAATCCCCGACCATGACCGCTCAACGTCTTCGAGAACTCCATCGCGGCACCGAACTCCTCGTGCTGCCCAATGCCTGGGATGCCGCCAGCGCCGCCGTCGTGCAACACGCGGGCGCGCCGGCCGTCGCCACCACCAGCGCCGGTGTCGCCTGGTCGTGCGGCTGGCCGGATGGCGACCAGTTACCAGCGGACGAGATGCTTGGCGCTGTGCGCCGCATCGTGCGCGTGATCGACGTTCCATTGACCGTGGATGTCGAGGAAGGCTGCTCGGACGATCCGGCCGAGGTAGCCGCGTTCGTGGCGACGCTGGCGGATGCCGGTGTCTCCGGCATCAATATCGAAGACGGATCGAAATCACCGGACCTGCTGGTGGCGAAGCTGTGGGCGATACGCGACACGCTGGGTGATCGCGATCTCTACATCAACGCACGAACGGACGTGTACCTGCGCGGCATGGCCTCGGGAGACGCGGCGGTTACCGAAGTTCTCGCTCGTGCCAAGCGTTACATCGAAGCCGGCGCCGATGGCATGTTCGTTCCCGGTGTGTCGGGGACCGAAGAGATCCGCCGTGTGGCGGAGGGCATCGCCCCGGCACCGCTGAATGTGATGCTGGTGGCCAATCTTCCCTCGCATGCGGAGCTGTACGCAGCAGGAGCCCGGCGGCTGAGCGCCGGCATCGCGTTGTCACTGGATGCGTACGCAGGCACAGCTAAACGCGCAGCCGAATTCATGGGCAAGGACGAGCCCGCTGTCGTCACCTACCCAACCCTCAACGCGCTCTTGAAATTGTAGGAGCCGATTCATCGGCGATCCCCGCGACAGCGGGGTGGGGTGTCGCGAGCACCCTATCGCCGATGAATCGGCTCCCACAACAGCAGGCACAAAAAAAGGGGCGGCTTTCGCCACCCCTTTTTCGAAGCGCGCAGACGAAGCGAATTACTTCTTCTTGACGTCGAACGCTTCGTTGCCCACGGCCTGGCCGTTGAGCGAGATGGTGACCTTGTACTTGCCTTCCGGCCACTCGTTCGGATTCTGGATCTTGAAGGTGGTGACGGCCGGGCCTTCGGTGCTGATCGACTGGCTGATGTCGCTGACCGTGGTGGTCGTCTCGCCGTCCTGGTAGGTCCACTTCGCGTTCAGCGTGGCGCCGGCGGTCGTGCCGTCGGTGGCGACCGAGGCGTAGATGGTCTTGTCCGACGGGGCGAAGGCGTTCTTGGCCTTGCTGACCTTCTTGTCGGCGCCGACGGCATTGCCGAGGGTGACCGCACCGACCTTCAGGGTGTCGGCG
The DNA here is from genome assembly GCF_054061215.1 of Luteibacter sp. HA06. Classification (NCBI taxonomy): domain Bacteria; kingdom Pseudomonadati; phylum Pseudomonadota; class Gammaproteobacteria; order Lysobacterales; family Rhodanobacteraceae; genus Luteibacter; species Luteibacter sp. HA06. The sequence goes on along the minus strand of NZ_JBSSDZ010000001.1, from coordinate 4,703,144 downwards.
GCGGCAGCCGGCGCGGCGGGCGCGACCGGAGCAGCGGCGGGCTGTGCTGCCGGAGCAGCGGCAGCCGTGGTGGCGGCGGCCGGAGCAGCCGGCGCCGTGCTGGCGGCAGCCGGAGCGGTCGCTGCCGGAGCCGGCGCGGCGTTCTGCTGATCTTCCTTCTTGCCGCAGGCGGTGAGGACCAGCAGACCGGCGACAGTGGCCGTGGCGAGGGCGGACGAACGGAAGGAAAGCTTCATGTCTGGATTCCGATAGTGCTGATCAAAGTCGAATGGGACGAGGCGCAGGGGCCTAATCCCCTTGGCCGCGGCAGGTTACAGGCTACACAACTAAAGGCAAGACCAATGAAGAATGCATGAACGAGGCATTCATCATTGGCGCGCACCGCGCGGATTGCCGGGCACGGCGGCCGGATCCGTACTGCGGAACGGGTTGATGTCGAGGCCGCCCCGGCGCGTGTATCGCGCGTACACGGCCAGCTCGCGAGGTGCGCAGCGCTCCCGGATGTCCATGAAGATGCGCTCGACGCACTGCTCGTGGAATTCGGTGTGGCTGCGGAACGAAACCAGGTAGCGGAGCAGGCCGGCGCGATCGATCGGTGCGCCCGTATAGGCAATCTGTACGCTGCCCCAGTCGGGCTGGCCGGTCACCGGGCAGTTGGAACGCAACAGGTGCGACACCAGTACTTCGCGGGCGTCGCCCTCGTGGGTGCCGAGGAAATCCGGGCGGGGCGGCCCATACGCGTCGAAGTCCAGTTCCTGGGTATCGAGCAGCGCACCTTCCGGCTCGCCGATCAACGTGCCATCGAGCTCGCCGGGAGCGCGCAGGATGACCTCGGCAGGACCGCCAGCGGCCACCGAGAGGTCGCGGACGAGCAGGGCGCGGACGGCCTCCGCATCGGCCAGGCGTTCCTGGGCGAAGCTGTTCAGGTAGAGCTTGAAGGATTTGGATTCGACAATGTTCGGCGTCGTCGCCGGGAACCGGAATTCGGCCACGGCGACCATGGGCTTGCCGCGCAGGTCCAGCCAGGAGAGCTCGTAGCCGTTCCAGACGTCCACCCCATGGAACGGCAGCGCGTCGGCGGACACGCCGATCTCGTCGCGTTTACCCTGGCGGGGAATGGGGTAGAGCAGGCCGGCGTCGTAGCGGTCGGCGTAGACGGTGGCCTTGCCCAGTGGCGAATGATCGGGAGATGACATCCGCCCATTATAGGGAGGGAAGCCCCACGCCCGTTAACCGGAGCGGGGGCTTCCGTTCATCGGATCAGGCGTTGATGAAGCCCATCATGTTGGCCTGGTAGCGCTCGCCCACGGCGGAATCCGGCGGGAAGATCGCATCGATCTCAGCGACCTCGGCCGTGCTCAGGGGCACGTCCACGGCGCCCGCGTTCTCGTCCAGGTACGTACGACGCTTGGTGCCCGGGATCGGGATGATGTCGTCGCCCTTGGCCAGCACCCACGCGAGGGCCAGCTGGCCCGGCGTGCAGCCCTTGTCGGCGGCGAATTTCTTCACCTTGTCGACGATAGCCACGTTCTTCTGGAAGTTCTCGCCGACGAAGCGCGGGTTGAGACGGCGGTAGTCGTCCTCGGCGAAGTCTTCCGGCCGGGTGATCGCGCCGGTGAGGAAGCCGCGGCCAAGAGGGCTATAGGCGACCAGGGCGATGCCGTGTTCGCGACAGGCGGCCAGGGTACCGGTGGTTTCCGGATCCCGCGTCCATAGCGAATACTCGCTCTGCAGGGCGGCGATCTGATGAACGCCGGATGCCTTGCGAATGGATTCGGCCGAGGCCTCGGACAGCCCGAGGTGACGCACCTTGCCTTCCTCTACCAGGCGGGCCATGGCGCCAACGGTCTCTTCGATCGGTACCCTCTGGTCGACACGGTGCTGGTAGTAGAGGTCGATGTAGTCGGTCTTCAGGCGGCGCAGGCTGCCTTCCACGGACTGGCGCACGTACTCCGGGCGGCCGCTGATACCGCGCTTGGTCGGGTCGTTCGGATCGCGCACGATGCCGAACTTGGTCGCCAGGAACACTTTGTCGCGGCGCCCGGCGAGCGTACGGCCGAGCAGTTCCTCGTTGGTGTGCGGGCCGTACGCGTCGGAGGTATCCCAGAACGTGATGCCCAGTTCGAGCGCCCGCTCGAGGGTGGCGATCGATTCCTTCTCGTCACCGGCACCGTAGAACTCGCTCATGCCCATGCAGCCAAGGCCGAGCATCGACACCTGCGGGCCGTGCGTTCCGAGTTGGCGGGTTTTCATGCGTTTCTCCTTCGTTTCGAGGGGAGGGCAGCCGGCACCGGCGCGGGAGGCGTCGGGGCTTCGGCGGGGGATGGGGCGCCGTCTTCGACGTACATCGAGCGATACAGCGCGATCTTGTCGTCCAGCCGCGCGATGGTCTCGGTGAGGGTGACCAGTTCGTCGCGGAGGTTGGCGGCGTGGCGGGCCAGGAGATCGCCGCGCAGGCGAATGCTCTCGGGCGTCTCGCCCTGGCGGCGCAGCTCGGCATATTCCTGGATCACCCGCATCGGCATGCCGGTGGCGCGCAGCTTGAGCACGAAGTGGATGAAGCGCATCTCGGCCTCACCGTAGACGCGCTGACCGCTCCGGCGTGGCACCGGATCGATCAGGCCGATCTGCTCGTAATAGCGCAGCGTGTGCGTGGTGAGGCCGGTGGCGAGAGCGGCCTCGGCGATCGTCATCGAATTGGGCATCCGACGAGCGTACGCCTTCGAGTGCGCTCTAAGTCAACAGGGTCCGGCCGCTCACATCCTGCTGCTTCTTGTGGGAGCCGCTTCAGCGGCGATGGCTGCTTGAGGCACCCTGGCCCGCTGTCGCGGGATCGCCGGCAATAGCCGGCTCCCACACAAAGCCGAACCCGCTCTTCTCAGCGGAGAATCAGACCGGCAGGGGCTGTACGGCAGTCGGTTTATGGTCGGCGTCGAGAGCGATCATGGTGAACGTGCCGCGCGTGCAGAGCTCACGGGCGCCGGTAAGCAGGTCCTCGGTGTACATGGCGACGTCGATCTTCATCGAGGTGCGCCCGACGGAGACGACCGTGGCGATCAGCTCGACCATCTGGCCCTTGCGCACCGGCACGTGGAAGTCGACCTGCTCCGAACGAGCCGTGACGACGATCTGGCGGGAATACCGCGAGGCAGCCAGGAAGGCCGCTTTATCCATCCACGCCAGAGCTTGGCCGCCGAACAGCGTGCCGAGGTGATTGGTGTGGTCGGGGAAGACGATTTCGAGGAGGCGAGCCTCGATGGGGCGGGCGATGTCGGTCACGGGGTAGTTCCTTGTTGCAGTGCAGCATGCATCATACCGCACGCTTTACTGTGGGAGCCGCCTCTACTGTGGGAGCCGCTTCAGCGGCGATGGGTGCTCGCGGCTAGCTGGCCCGCTGCCGCGGGATCGCCGGCAAATAGCCGGCTCCCACAACAGCCGGCTTCCACACAGCTGGCTCCCACAGAAGCTGGCTCCAACACAGCTAGCTCCCACAACAGCTAGCTCCCACAACAGCTAGCTCCTATAAGCAGCCGGCTGCTGGAATCAGAACGACTGGTCGAAGGCGACTTCGCCTTCCACGCCTACCTGGTAGGACGACACGCGGCGCTCGAAGAAGTTGGTGAGTTCCTGGACGTCCTGCAGGTCCATGAAGTCGAACGGGTTCTTCGAGCCGTACTTTTTCGGCATGTCCAGCTGGACGAGGCGCTGGTCGGCGCAGTACTCGAGATACTGGCGCATGTCGGTGACCGACAGGCCGGCGACGCCGCCCGAAAGTACGTCCTGGGCGAACAGCGTTTCGCAGGCGATCGCATCTTCGAGCATGGCTTCGACCTGCATGCGCATCTCGTCGTCGAAGAGGTCCGGCTCCTGCTCACGCACGGTGCGGACGACTTCGAAAGCGAAGGCCATGTGGCCGGACTCGTCGCGGAACACCCAGTTGGTACCCGAAGCAAGGCCGTGCAGCAGGCCGCGCGAACGCAGGTAGTACACGTAGGCGAAAGCGGCGAAGAAGAACAGGCCTTCGATGCACGCGGCGAAGCAGATCAGGTTGAGCAGGAACTGACGACGGTGCTCGCGAGTGTCCAGGCGGTTGAGGCCCTGGATGGAGTCGATCCACTTGAAGCAGAACTCGCCCTTCGCCGCGATCGACGGGATGCTCTCGATGGCCGCGAACGCCTTGTTGCGCTCCGACGGCTCCGGAATATAGGTGTCGAGCAGCGTGAGGTAGAACTGCACGTGCAGCGCTTCTTCGTATAGCTGGCGCGAGAGGTACATACGCGCTTCGGGCGAATTGATGTGCTGGTACAGGTTAAGCACCAGATTGTTCGACACGATCGTATCGCCCGTGGCGAAGAAGGCCACCAGACGATGAATGAGGTGACGATCCGCGTCCGACATCTTCGACTTCAGGTCCGACGTGTCCAGCGAGAAGTCGACTTCTTCCACCGTCCAGGTGTTGCGGATAGCGGAGCGGTACATCTCGTAGAACTGCGGATACTTCATCGGCCGCAGCGTCAGTTCGAAGCCGGGGTCGAGGATGTTGGAGTCGCGGGTGATCGGTGCAGCGGACATCGGGTACCTCGGGTAAGAATGAGCGGTTCTGTGGGAGCCGACTCTGTGGGAGCCGCTTCTGTGGGAGCCGCTTCAGCGGCGATTGACCTTCCGGCTAATCCGCTCCGTTGGCTTTTCGCCGCTGAAGCGGCTCCCACAGTTTCGCGGCTCCACAGTTTTGTGGCTCCCACAGTTTTCGTCGCGTTACTGGCAGGCTTCGCAGTACTCGGGGTTCTCGAGCGAGCAGAACACCGCGGCTTCGGCCTGTTCCTGGGCGTCGGCGACCGGGGCGATCGGTGCCTGCACGGCAGCCGGCGAACTCACCGTGGTCTTGGCGATGCGCGTGGCAGGACGCGAACGCAGGTAATAGGTCGTCTTGACGCCCGACTTCCACGCGTACATGTACATGGACGACAGCTGGCCGATGTTCGGGTTTTCCATGAACAGGTTCAGCGACTGGCTCTGGTCGATGTAGGCACCGCGCGCGGCGGCGAGGTCGATGAGGGCCTTCTGCGGCAGTTCCCACGTGGTGCGGTACACCTCGCGCAGCCGGGCGGGGATGGACGTGATGCCCTGTACCGAGCCTTCGGCAAGCTTGATCTGGTCGCGCACTTCGGCGGTCCACAGGCCGAGCGTCTTCAGCTCGTCGACCAGGTAACGGTTGACGACGAGGAAGTCGCCCGAGAGCGTCTCGCGCTTGAACAGGTTGGATACCTGCGGCTCGATGCACTCGTAGCAACCGGCGATCGAGGCGATGGTGGCGGTCGGCGCGATGGCGATGAGCAGCGAGTTGCGCAGGCCCTTGGCCTTGATCTTCTCGCGTAGCTCGGCCCAGCGGCCGTCCAGATCGTTCGGCGTAGCGGCCGGCCAGTAGTCGAACTGCATTTCGCCGTTGGCGGAGCGGGTTTCTTCGAAGCCCGGCAGCGGGCCGTCGCGCTCGGCGATCTCGTTGGACATGGACAGCGCGTGGAAGTAGATCTCTTCCTGGATGCGCGTCGACAGCTTGCGCGCTTCTTCCGAATCGAACGGCAGGCGAAGCTTGAAGAAGACGTCCTGCAAGCCCATCACGCCGAGACCGACCGGGCGCCACTTCATGTTCGCCGTCTTCGCCGTGGCGATCGGGTAGAAATTGAGATCGATGACGCGGTTGAGCTGGCGCACGGCGGTACGCACCGTGGTGGCGAGCTTGTCGTAGTCGAACTGGCCGTCCACCACGTGGCGGGCAAGGTTCACCGAGCCGAGGTTGCACACCGCAGTCTCGCCTTCCGAGGTCACTTCGAGGATCTCGGTGCACAGGTTCGACAGGTGGATGACGTTCTGCGGCAGGGCAGTCTGGTTGCTGGTCGCGTTGGAACGATCCTTGAAGGTCATCCAGCCGTTGCCGGTCTGGGCCAGCGAACGCAGCATGCGAGCGTAGAGCTCACGCGCCTTGATCGACTTCGAAGCGAGGCCTTCGGCTTCAGCCTTCTCATAGGCGGCGTCGAAGGTCGGGCCCCAGGTGTCGACGAAGTGCGGCACGATCTTCGGGTCGAACAGCGACCAGTCACCGTCGATCTCCACGCGGCGCATGAAGAGGTCGGGCACCCAGTTGGCGAGGTTGAGGTTGTGCGTGCGGCGCGCGTCGTCGCCGGTGTTCTCACGCAGCTCGAGGAATTCCTCGATGTCCGCATGCCAGGATTCCAGGTACACGCAGGCCGCGCCCTTGCGCTTGCCACCCTGGTTCACTGCGGCCACGGAGGCGTCGAGCGTCTTCAGCCAGGGCACGAGGCCGTTTGAATGGCCATTGGTCCCCTTGATCAGCGAACCGCGCGAACGGATGCGCGAGTAAGCGAGGCCGATGCCGCCGGCAAACTTCGACAGCTGGGCCACGTCGCCGTACTTGGCGTAGATGGATTCGAGTGCGTCCTGCGGCGAGTCGAGCAGGAAGCACGACGACAGCTGCTCGTGCGCGGTACCGGCGTTGAACAGGGTCGGCGAGCTGGCCAGGTACTCCAGCGACGAGAGCATGCGGTACAGCTCCAGCGTCTCGGCGACGTCGTTGCCACCGAGCGCGCAGGCGATGCGCATGAAGAAGTACTGCGGCGTCTCGATGACGAAGCGCTTGGTCGGGTGGCGCAGCAGGTAACGGTCGTACACCGTGCGCAGGCCGAAGTACTCGAAGCGACGCGAACCGGTGGTGTCGATCGCATCGTTGAGCTTACGTGCGTTGATCTGCACGAAGTCGCGAAGGCGCTCGTTGAGGATGCCGAGGTCGAAACCGGTGGAGATCGACTGCGAGAACGACTGGATGTCCTGGCCCGACACTTCCTTGTCGACGAAGGCGGCGAGCAGGCGTGCAGCGAGCTGGCCGTATTCCGGCTCTTCGGCAGTCAGCGCGGCCGAGGTGCGGATCGACAGCTGGTCGAGTTCCTGGGTGGTGGCGCCGTCATACAGGCCGCCGATCGTCTTCAGCGCCACGCGCATCGGATCGACCGCGAACAGGCCATCGGCGCTGCGTGTGACCGCGCGCACGATCTTGTTCACGTCGACCACTTCATGGCCGCCGTTGCGCTTGGTCACGCGCATCTGTCCGGGATTGTGCGGCGGCGTCAGCGCGAAGGCCGGCGGCGCGTCGTTCCTGTAACCGGCGGCAGGCGCCTTGTCGGTTGCAGCGGAGGGGGTGGCGGCCGCATCGGCCGTCTCGGTGCGCTCGCGCGCTGCGGAATCCATCGTCGTCATTGTGTTGGCAGCCCCATGGCCTTGGTCAAACCCCGATCCCGAGGGCAAGGCTCGATGCGATGGGGGCGAAACACGGGAAACGTCGGGACGGAGCGCCGTGAAGGGCTCCGATCCGCGACGTGCTTCCCCGCGGAAGCCGTCACCACTATCGAGGCCGCTCGGGCTCCGATTGTTGGCAGGTCTTCGGACTCGTGGACATGGACCTTCCGATCCGCCTACCCGTCGCTTCCCAGCCCCCGAAGGACCAGTGCAATGAACGGGGTCGTTTCCACTTACCGCTGCGGGGCAGTTCCGGATTCACACCGGTATTCCCTATTAAGTCCGACGGGCAGTCGCGCCTCTTCGGACACCAACGGGACACACCATATAGCTGGTGAAGGGGTGCGTCAACACAAGATGTAGGGTGTTTGGCCTAGGTGCTTGATCGGCTTGGGACTCCCTTTTGTCAAGCGCTTTTCGTGACCGGCGGCATGAGGGTTTCGTGAAGATCGTCTACACAAAGGGAACCACAATCACCCGATAAAATCGCGGCCCATTCCCATCCCACGATTGCTCGACTGATGCCCTCATCGTTCGCATTGCAGGACCAGACCCTCCTTTCCCATGCGCTCGATGGCCTGCCGTTCGGCTTCGCCGCCGTGACAGCCTCGGGAGAGCTGCTGTACGCCAACGCCTGGGTCGCGGCGCGCCTGCGCGAGCACGAGCCGTCAGGGTTCATGGGCCTGTGGGATGCGGGGAGCCGCGATCGGCTACTCGCTGCCTTGCCGCTGGCCGCCCCCGGGAACGGGGTGCGGGAGCTGGCCCTTGTCACGGCGGACGGCGATACCGTGCGGGTGTCACTCGAGGCCCGGCCCGGTCTGCCGGCCACCGTGGCTGTCACCATCCGCTCCGCGAACCCGGAGACAGGGAGCACCGGCGCCGCCGAAGACCGACGCCTGGCCCTGATCGAGATCGGCAACCTGCTGCGCGACCTCGAAGATCCGGCCGAAATCGCCTATCGAGTCGCCGAAGTGCTGGGCCGGACGCTCAAGGTGAGCCGGGCCGGGTACGGCACGATCGACCCCGTCGCCGAGACCATCGCGGTGGAGCGTGACTGGAACGCGCCGGGTATCCAGACCCTCGCCGGCGTGCTGCACTTCCGCGATTACGGCAGCTACATCGACGAGCTGAAGCGCGGCGTGACCACCGTGATAACCGATGCCAGGACGGACCCACGGACCGCGTCCACCGCCGACGCGCTGGACGGGATCCGCGCGCTGTCCTTCATCAATATGCCGGTGACCGAGCGCGGCGGCTTCGTGGCCTTGCTATATCTCAACCACGAAGTGCCCCGTGAATGGCCCGAGGAAGAGATCAGCTTCGTCAGTGAAGTGGCCAGCCGCACGCGCGTGGCGGTGGAGCGGCGCCGTGCAGAGCACGAGTTGCGGTTGCTCGCCAAGGACCTCGAGCGCCAGGTGGTCGAGCGTACCTATGAGCGCGACCGGGTCTGGACCCTGTCCAGCGACATCCTGGTCGTCGCCGACACCGAAACGCGCCTGCTCTCGGTCAACCCGGCGTGGACCGCCATCCTCGGCTGGAGCGAGCGCGACACGATCGGCCGCTCCTACCTCGACTTCGTTCATCCGGAGGACGTGCCGCGCACGCAGGATGAAACCGGTCACCTTGCCGAGGGCGAAACGACGCTTCGCTTCGAGAACCGCTATCGCACCGCCGACGGCGGCCTGCGTACGCTTTCGTGGCGCGCGGTGCCGAGCGATGGGCTGATTTTCGCCGTGGCGCGCGACGTCTCGGCCGAGCGCGAGCGTGACGCCGCTCTCGACGTGGCCCAGGAACAGCTGCGCCAGGCGCAGAAGATGGACGCGATCGGCAACCTCACCGGCGGCGTGGCGCACGACTTCAACAACCTGCTCCAGGTGATCAGCGGCAACCTCCAGCTCCTCTCGGCCGACGTCGCCGGGAACGAACGCGCCGAGCGTCGCGTCGCCAACGCCATGGCCGGCGTCACGCGGGGTTCCAAGCTTGCTTCCCAGTTGCTCGCCTTCGGCCGTCGCCAGCCGCTGGCACCCAAGGTGGTGAATATCGGTCGTTTTGTCCGCGACATGGACGAACTGCTGCGCCGCGCCTTGGGCGAGGCGATCGAAGTGGAGACCGTGATCGGCGCCGGCTTGTGGAACACGCTGGTGGATCCTTCGAACGTAGAGAACGCGCTGCTCAACCTCGCGATCAATGCGCGCGATGCGATGAACGGGCAAGGGCGCCTCACGGTGGAAGCCGGCAACGCCTTGCTCGACGACGCCTATGCCAAGGCCCACGGCGACCTTCGCCCGGGGCAGTACGTGATGCTGGCCGTGACTGACACCGGCGCCGGTATCTCGCAGGACATCCTCGGGCAGGTCTTCGAACCGTTCTTCACCACCAAGCCCGAAGGCCGCGGTACCGGACTGGGCCTGTCGATGGTCTACGGCTTCGTGAAGCAGTCCGGTGGCCACGTGAAGATCTACAGCGAGCCCGGTGAGGGCACGACCGTGAAGATCTACCTGCCGCGCTCTACGCAAGGCGAAGATCGTGTGGTCGAACTCGAAGAAGAGAGCGTACGTGGTGGCGACGAGACCGTCCTGGTCGCGGAGGACGACGAGCAGGTGCGCGAGACCGTGGTCGGGCTGCTCGCCGACCTGGGTTACCGCGTACTGAAGGCGCGCGATGCGGAAAGCGCATTGTCGATCATCGAAAGCGGTATCGCGATCGACCTGTTGTTCACCGACGTCGTCATGCCGGGTCCGCTACGTAGTCCTGAACTAGCCCGCAAGGCCGTCGAGCGTCAGCCGGGCATCGCCGTGCTGTTCACCTCCGGCTACACAGAGAACGCCATTGTGCACGGCGGCCGGCTGGACGAGGGCGTGGAACTGCTGAGCAAGCCGTACTCGCGCGAGGCGCTGGCGCGCAAGATTCGCCAGGTGCTCGCCGGCCGCGTGCCGCGTACCCCCGTAGGCCCCACCGCTGCACCCGCGCCTTCGATGCCGCCACCGAACGGTGTGCCGGCGCCGTTGCGCGTGCTGGTGGTCGAGGACGATGCGCTGATTCGCATGTCCATCGCCGAGATGCTCGATAGCCGTGGACACGTTGTTTTCGAAGCCGGGGACGGGCACGAAGCCATGCGCCTGCATGGCGCCGAAGCGATCGACATCCTGCTTACCGATGTCGGCCTGCCGGGGATGAATGGTGTGGAGGTGGCCGAGCGCATGCGTGAAGTGCAGCCGTTGCTACCGGTGATCTTTGCCACCGGCGATCACAATGCGAATGGCGTGCAGCGCGATGCGCGCACGGCCGTTATCGTCAAGCCGTATGGGGTGGCGGATCTTATGGAGGCCATTGGGCGGGTGGCGCGGGTTCCGGCCTGAGAGCATCGCCGCTGAAGCGGCTCCCACAGGTATCAAGAGCATCGCCGCTGAAGCGGCTCCCACATGGGCTGGTGCTTTCTGTGGGAGCCGATTCATCGGCGAAGGGTGCTAGCGATAACGAAGGGTGCTAGCGATAACGCACCCTGCGCTGGGTCAAGGCAACATATGCCCCCCAGTCACCCCGTAAGTCTCCCCGGTAATAAAGCTCGCCTCCTGCGAAGCCAGCAGCACATACACCGGCGCGCACTCCACCGGCTGCCCGGGACGCTTCAGCGGCACGTTCTTGCCAAACTCCACCAACTTTTCCTGCGGCTGCCCGCCGCTCGGCTGCAGCGGTGTCCACACGGGACCCGGGGCCACGGCATTCACGCGAATACCCTGTTCCGCGACCTGCTTGGCGAGGGCCTTGGTGAAGGCGACGATCGCGGCCTTCGTGGGCGCATAGTCGAGAAGAATGTCCGAGGGCTCGTACGCCTGGATCGATGCCGTGTTCACGATCGCGGCGCCCGGCGGCATATGCGGTAACGCGGCCTTGCACAGCCAGAACAACGCGAACACATTGGTCTGGAAGGTTTCCTGGAAGGCAGCACTGTCCAGCTCATCGATGGACTTGGCGAACTGCTGGCGACCCGCGACGTTCGCGAGGATGTCCAGGCCGCCCAGTTCCTTCACGGCCCTATCGACCAGCTTCTTGCAGAAGGCCTCGTCTTTCACGTCGCCTGGTACGCCGATGACGTTATGGCCTTCGCCGGTAAGTAGCGCGATCACTTCATCGGCATCTTTCTGCTCCGACGGAAGATAGTTGATCATCACGCTGGCGCCCTCGCGCGCAAAGGCGATCGCTGCCGCCCGGCCGATACCGGAATCGCCGCCGGTGACCAGGGCCTTGCGATCCTTCAGGCGGCCATTGCCGCGGTAGCTGGTCTCGCCGTGATCCGGCTTCGGCACCATCTCCCCGGCGAGGCCAGGCGCAGGCTGTGGCTGCTTGGAGAAATCCGGTTGCGGGTACTGCGTGCGCGGATCGCGCATGGCATAGGGGTCGTACGTGGCGTGCTTCGCCATGGGGGAGGTCCTCGGGGTGGGGAGGCCTCCGGTTTACGGGTCGGGACGTCCATGTCCCGTCCACGTCATGTCATTTGCCCATGCCGCCGAGCATGCCCTTGCCCTGCTTGAGCACGGCCTTGCAGACCTTCTTCGTGAGCTGCGCCTTCATGTCCCCCGTGGCCGAGCTGTCCGAGCCAGCGGCGCCGCCCAGGTCCACGGTCTTGCCGTCCTTGGACTTGAGCAGGCCCTTGGCGCCGTCGAGGAAGCTCGGGTCCTGCGTGGGCGCGGCGGCGGTCTCGGAGGACTTGCCACCCAACTTGCCGAGCAACTGGTCTTTCACCCCCGAGGCGCCGCTGTCGCCGCCGAGGTAGTTGTTGGTGACGCAGTACTGCAGGATGCCAGCGGCGTTGCCCATGCTGCCGGAGGTGAGCGAACTGGTCGATCCGCCCGCCAGCCCCTTGAGACTGTCGAGTTGCCCGGCAGACGCGATGCCGGATGCGAGGGTGAGGGAAAGGGCGATGCCGGCGAGGACGGTCTTCATGACGTTGGCTCCGGGGTTTCGAGGTTCCGAAGGGATAAACCTTCACGCGTTAGATGGATGTATGCGCGGCCGCCGCAGGGCCGTTCTGGCCGGTTATGCTCGGACGTTCCATCCGCGACAGGTCCCGGCCTTGCCCAGCACCCGCCCCTCTTTTCGCACCGCCATGTGTGCCGCCTCTTTCATGACCCTTGTGGGGGCCGCTTCAGCGGCGATTGGCGCCACCGGCGCCGTGACCATCAACACCCCCCGCGTCGAACGCAGCGACACCCCCACCTACGTCGACGCCAAGACCCCACGCTTCTCCTGGCTCGTCCATTCCAGCGTCAACGGAACGCGCCAGACCGCCTACCGCATCGTCGTCACGCACGACGGCAAACCGGTATGGGACACCGGTGACGTCGCCTCGTCGCGATCCTTCGACATCGACTACACCGGCCCGGCACTGCAACCTGGCCAACGCTACGAATGGCGCGCCGATGTCCGTACCACCGATGGAAAGGCGAGCACGGCTTCGTACTTCGATACGGCATTGCAGGCATCGGATTGGCACGGGGCGCAATGGATCGGCAAGGCTGACCAAGCGAGCATTCCCGCACCACTGCTGCGCAAGCCATTCCACGTCGACGCAAACGTCCAGCGCGCCACGCTTTACATCGCAGCAGGCGGCTACGCCGACCTCTCCATCGACGGCCGGGCCGTGAGTGACGCGGTTCTGTCACCCGGCTTCACCGACTACGACAAGCGCGTCGAAGTCGTCGCCACCGATGTTGCCCTGGTGCCGGGCGAGCATACCCTCGGCGCCGAACTTGGTCGCGGCTTCTACGGCATGACCAATCCCAATGTATGGCATTGGGAGCGGGCGCCGTGGCACGGGCAGCCGCGTCTGCGTGCCCTGCTGCGCGTGCGTTATGCGGACGGCCGTGTGCAGGACATCGTCAGCGACGAAAGCTGGCGCATCGCCGATGGCCCGACACGGCTCGACGATCTCTACGGCGGTGAAACCTACGACGCGCGCGAGGCGTCGCCGACCGCCTGGGCGCCAGCCACGGTTCTTCCGGCACCCCGGGGCAAGCTCGTCGCACAAACGGAACAGCCCATCCGCGTCATCGACACGTTGCACGCCACGTCGGTCACCGAGCCCCGGCCGGGCGTCTTTGTTTTCGCCTTTGCACGTGTCATCGCTGGCTGGGCAATGGTCGACGTGACAGGGCCGACGGGAACGACCATCACCGCGCACTACGGCGAAAAACTCATGCCGGACGGCACCGTGGACGCCCGCGACGAACACCACTATTTCAAGGCGGGTTTCCAGACGGATCGCCTGACTCTCGCCGGTGGGCGAGAGCAGTGGCACCCGCGTTTTTCCTACAAGGGTTTTCGCTACGTGCAGGTCGAAGGGTGGCCCGGCGGTAAACCCGGCCTTGCCGCCGTTACCGCGCAGGTCATCCACACGGATGTCGCCGTGACCGGACGGTTCGACAGTTCGAATCCGTTGCTCAGCTGGATACATGAGGCGGCGGTCGACACCCTGCTCAACAACCTCTACGGCATTCCCACCGATACACCGATGTACGAGAAGAACGGCTGGACCGGTGACGGCATGCTCGGTGCGGACATGTTCCTGCGTAACGTCGATGCCGACCGCCTGCTGGCGAAGTGGGTGCGCGACATCGCCGACACGCGCAAGCCGGACGGCGCGCCGTTGCTGATCGCGCCGAACCCTGGTTGGGGCGATGCGCGCGCGCCGACCTGGCATGCCGCCTATGTGCTCGTGCCGTGGTCACTGTGGATGAATGCGGGTGACCGTCGCCCCATCGAGGAACACATCGATGGCATCGCACGTTACGTGGCCATGGAAAACGCGCGCTCGCCCGGAGGGATCGCCGATACGGAACTGGGCGACTGGGTGAGTCCGGAAACCGACCCCGGCGGTGAGAACGCGCCCGAGGACAAGCGTGTCGCTGCTACTGCCTACCTTTACCGGATGCAGCGCGTCACGGCGCAGATGCTTCGCCTGCTCGGCGACGATGCGAAGGCGAAGGATTTCGACACGCAGGCCGATGCCGTTCGTGATGCCTTCAACGCACGCTTCCTCGATCGGACGGCGGCTCGCTACCGCGGTGAGGGTGATAACGGTTACCGGCAGGCACACAACCTGCTGGCGCTGGCGTTCGGGCTGGTGCCCGACGAGCTACGCGATCGCGTCGCTGCCGGTGTCGCGGCGGACGCGAAGGCCCGCGGCGATCACCTGGACACCGGTGCGCTGGCGACAAAGGTGATCCTCCCGGTGCTCACGGCGACCGGTCACGCCGACGAAGCCTGGCGCATCGCGACCCAGGTCACCTTCCCGAGCTGGGGCTTCTGGCGCGATAACGGCGCGACCAGCCTCTGGGAGCACTGGAAGCTGGCGTCGCGCTCGCGGGGGCACTATTTCCTCGGCACGGTGGATGACTGGTTGTTCGGCGACGTCGCCGGATTGCGTCCGCTGGCGCCGGGTTGGCAGCGGATCGAGGTGCGGCCGGCGGTGACGGCGTGGCTGGACCATGCGTCGGCGGCGGTAATGACACCTTATGGGGAGGCATCGGTGGCGTGGCGCAAAGTGGGTGGCCGGGTCGAGATGGATGTGCACGTGCCGGTGGGGGCGGAGGCTGTGGTGGGGTTGCCGGGGCGGGCTGATGAGGTTGTCGGGTCCGGTGATCATCACTTGACCGGCAGATCTTCCGGGGAATCTTCTGTAGGAGCCGATTCATCGGCGATCGGGGAAGAGCATCGCCGCTGAAGCGGCTCCCACAATAGACAAGGCTCTCGGACCGCACCGTTCACAAACCTTTCGTAAAGCCCTGCGATTCCCCGCCGTTAATGCATATACGGGGTCGTAAACAGGGTGACGGTAGATGTCTGCATTGAAGAACTGGTTCGGCCGCACGACGCTGAATACGCGCGTGTGGATGGTCATGTCGGTGGTGGTGCTGGGCCTGGTCGGCCAGACTGTCATGTCGGGGATCGAAAGCCGGCGCGTGCAGATGGAGCAGCTCGCCAATACGCTGGAGCAGCATGTGACGGCGGCGATTGCCATCGCGGACGCGTATCACGCGCGCGCCGAGAAGGGCCAGACCAGCGACCTCGAAGCGCGCATTGCTGCGCTCGACGACATCCAGGCGATGCGCTGGTCGAACAATAGCGGCTATGTCTTCGCCTTCGATTCGGCGCTGACCATGCGCATGCATCCCCTGCGTGCCGACGACATCGGCAAGAACATCCGCGAGGACAAGGACGGCAAGGGCTTCCACCAGTACGTGGCCATGCTCGACGCCGACACGAAGGAAGGTCACGGCATGACGCGCTACACGCAGGTCATGCCCAAGACCAACGAGCTCAAAGACAAGATCAGCTATTCCAGCTGGTACAAGCCCTGGGACCTGCACTTCATCTCCGGGGCTTATTTCGACGATATCGACGCGGCCTTCCGCGCACAGCTCGAAAAAGACCTGCTCAAGTCAGGTGCCATCGCTGCGCTCGCGCTGCTGGTGGTCTGGCTGTCGATGAGCAGCATCCGCTCGACCGTCGGTGGCGAGCCGCGTGACGCCGTGCATATCGCCGGCCGCATCGCCGGCGGTGACCTGCGCAGTGACGGTGAAGCGTACGCGCCAGCCAGCTTACTGGGTGCCCTTGAGCGGATGCGCGGCACGCTTTCCTCCATCGTGTCCGAGGTGCAGCAGGGCGCGCACGTGGTCTCGACGACCTCGGGGGAGATTGCGCGTGGCAACGACGATCTGTCCCAGCGCACGCAGGAGCAGGCGTCCAGCCTGGAAGAAACCGCGGCATCGATGGAAGAGATGACCGCAACGGTGAAACAGAACGCGGAGAATGCGACCGCTGCCGACCGCCTCTCGCGTCATGCGCGTAGCGAAGCCGAGAGGGGCGGTACCGTGGTGGGTGAAGCCATGGACGCCATGCGTGATATCGGTGACTCCAGCCGCCGCATCGGCGACATCGTTGGCCTGATCGACGAGATTGCTTTCCAGACCAATCTGCTGGCGCTTAACGCAGCCGTCGAAGCGGCGCGTGCCGGTGAACAGGGCAGGGGCTTCGCCGTGGTCGCGGCGGAAGTACGCCGACTGGCTCAGTCCAGCGCGGCAGCGTCGCGCGAGATCAAGGGTCTGATCGCTGAAAGCGGCGAGCGCGTGGAGGTCGGCGCGGCACTCGTCGAGCAGTCCTCGCTCGCCCTGCGCGACATCGTGGCCAGCGTAAAAAAGGTGACCGACATCGTCGCCGAGATTGCTGCCGCGAGCGCCGAACAGTCGGCGGGCGTCGATCAGGTCAACCTGGCGATCGCACAGATCGATCAGGTGACCCAGGAAAACGCGGCGCTGGTGGAAGAAGCGGCTGCCGCGGCTAAGTCCATGCAGGACCAGGCGGATTCACTGAGCCAGCAGGTCGCGTTCTTCACCGTCGACGGCGCCACCGCAGGCGGCCGCGTGGCGCAGGCCTCGGCGGCCGAGCGTACCGCGCACGACCTCACGTTCGGCCAGACCGCCGCCTACGCTTAAGTGACAAAAGCTCATTAAAGACCTGCGAACAAGTCGCTTCAGTCACGAGTGACTGGCGCCTATGGTGGTCCTCGTCCCCCATCCAGACGAGGAAAACCACCATGTACGCCATTACCGGAATCACCGGCCAGGTCGGCACCGCCCTTGCCAGCGCGTTGTTCGCTGCGGGCAAACCCTTCCGCGCCGTCGTTCGTGACGCCGCCAAGGGCAAGCCGTTCGCCGAGCGCGGTGCCGAAGTCGCCCTTGCCGGGATCGATGACACGCCCGCCCTGACCCGCGCCTTCGAAGGGGCCGAGGCCGTCTTCATCCTGTTGCCGCCGGTGTTCGATCCGTCACCGGGTTACCTCGAGTCGAATCGCAGCATCGCCTCCATCCGTGACGCGCTGGTCGCCGCCAGGCCGGACCGCGTCGTGGTGCTGTCGACCGTCGGCGCGCATGCCACGGAAGAGAACCTGCTTTCGCAACTGGGTCGCATGGAAGACGAACTCGGCAAACTGCCGATGCCCGTCACCTTCCTCCGCGCGGGCTGGTTCTTCGAGAACGCGCAGTGGGATGTCGCTTCGGCCCGCGACACGGGCATCATCGACAGCTACCTCCGCCCGCTCGATCGCAAGCTGCCAATGGTCGCCACGAAGGACATTGGCGAGCTGGCTGCGAAACTACTCGGCGAGCCGTCGACCGGCGTCCGCGTCGTGGAGCTCGAAGGGCCGGAGCGGACCAGCCCGAACGACATCGCCGCCGCCCTCGCCAGGGCGCTGGGTCGGGATGTCACGGCCCGCGTCGTTCCACGCGCGGAATGGGAAGGCCGCTTCGTCGCCCAGGGCATGACCAACCCGACGCCGCGGATGCGCATGCTCGACGGTTTCAACGAGGGCTGGATCGACTTCGAGGGAACCTCGGTGAAGGGCGTCACGGGCATCGACGCCGTGATCGAACAGTTGGTGAGTCGCGGCGGCTGACCTATCCTGCCTTGCAACGAATTGCCTGAGGAACGCCCCCATGGGTCACGCCGCAAGTTACGTCCATGGGGCGAGCGCCACGGCGCTACTCGGTGAAACGGTGGGGGCGATGCTGGAGCGCATCGTCACCCGCTGGCCCGAACGGCCAGCCCTGGTCGCACGCCAGCAGGGCATCCGCTGGACCTACCGCGAATTCCATGACGAAGTGGAGCGCGTCGCTGCCGGACTCCTGTCACTCGGCCTCGAGCCCGGCGACCGGGTCGGCATCTGGGCGCCCAACCGTGCGGAGTGGGTGGTGGCGCAGTTCGCTGCGCCAAAGGCCGGGCTGATTCTGGTCAACATCAATCCGGCCTATCGTTCGCACGAGCTGGCGTACTCCCTGAACAAGGTGGCCTGCCCGGCGCTCATCCTGCCGCGTGCCTTCAAGACATCGCGTTACCTGGAAATCCTCGGCGGCCTGGCGCCCGAGCTGGCGACGTCGGTGCCCGGCGGCCTCCGCGCCGCGGCCCTGCCCGACCTGCGACACGTCATCCTGCTGGACGACGAGGCAGCGCCCGGCACCCGGCGCTGGGCCGACATCGCGGCCGATGCGCAGGCGCGGGCGAAGCTTGCGGCCATCGCCTCCGAACTCTCCTTCGACGATGCGGTGAACATCCAGTTCACCTCCGGCACCACGGGCGCACCGAAAGGCGCGACCCTCACGCACCACAACATCGTCAACAATGGTTTCTTCATCGGGGAGGCGATGCGTCTTACCGAGGAGGACCGCCTGTGCATTCCCGTGCCGTTCTACCACTGCTTCGGCATGGTGCTTGGTAACCTCGCCTGCGTGACGCATGGTGCGTGCATGGTCATCCCGGGTGAGGGCTTCGACGCGCTCACCACGCTTGAAACCGTGGCCGAAGAACGATGTACGGGCCTGCATGGCGTGCCCACCATGTTCATCGCCGAACTGGAACATCCACGCTTCCGCGAGTTCGACCTCACCTCGCTTCGCACGGGCATCATGGCCGGTTCGCCGTGCCCGATCGAAGTCATGCGTCGCGTCGTGCGCGACATGCACATGAGTGAGGTCACCATCGCGTACGGCATGACCGAAACCAGTCCCGTGAGTTTCCAGACCGTCGCGGAGGATCCCCTCGAGCTTCGTGTGTCCACGGTCGGTCGGGTGCATCCCCACGTGGAGGTCAAGATCGTCGATGAAGAAGGGCGCGTCGTACCGCGAGGCAGTACCGGCGAGCTGCTGACGCGTGGCTATTCGGTCATGCGTGGTTACTGGGCGGACGAAGCCAACACGCGCGCCGCGCTCGACGAAGCCCGCTGGATGCACACGGGCGACCTGGCCACTCTCGATGAGGACGGCTACTGCAGCATCGTTGGTCGCCTGAAAGACATGATCATCCGCGGCGGCGAGAACATCTATCCGCGCGAGATCGAGGAATTCCTCTACGGTCACCCGGACATCCAGGACGTACAGGTGTTCGGTGTACCGGACCAGCGTCTCGGCGAGCAGGTCTGCGCGTGGATTCGGCTGCGGGAGGGCACCTCGGTTTCCGCTGCAGCGATCCAGGATTATTGCCGGCGACATCTGGCCTACTTCAAGGTGCCGCATTACGTGCGCTTCGTGGATGCGTTCCCGATGACGGTGACGGGCAAGGTGCAGAAATACCTGATGCGCGAATCGATGATTGCCGAACTTGCCGAACTTGCCGAAAAAGCGAGCGCCTAGATCGCCGCAAGTTTTTGCCTCCACCTCGGATTCAC
The DNA here is from genome assembly GCF_054061215.1 of Luteibacter sp. HA06. Classification (NCBI taxonomy): domain Bacteria; kingdom Pseudomonadati; phylum Pseudomonadota; class Gammaproteobacteria; order Lysobacterales; family Rhodanobacteraceae; genus Luteibacter; species Luteibacter sp. HA06. The sequence goes on along the minus strand of NZ_JBSSDZ010000001.1, from coordinate 4,683,619 downwards.
GCCGTGACCACCACCCTGTTTCACAGGGGTGGGGGTACTGCTCATGATGAGGCGCCACGTGAAACGAGTCAGAAGATTCCATCCGGCAACGCTGTTTACGGCGTTCCTTTTCGCGCTGGCCGGTGTGGCCACCCTGTTGGGTGGCATACGACTCGTCAACCTCGGCGGCTCCATCTACTACCTGGTCGCCGGCGCAGTGCTGCTTGTCGTCGCGATCCTGCTGCTCCTGCGGCAGCGCCTGGCCGTCGGCCTTTATGCGCTGATGCTCATCGGTAGCGCGGCCTGGTCCGTATGGGAAGTCCATTGGGATTTCTGGCAGCTTCTGCCCCGCCTGGACGTGTGGTTCGTTCTGGGCCTTTGGCTTTTGCTGCCCTGGCCACGACGCGGACTCAGCCGTGACCGCTACTACGACACGGCACGCGATACCGGCGGCGGCTTCCTGTTTGTTTCCCTGCTGATCGTCGCTGCCGTCGGCATTGTCGGTGTGTTCCATGTCGATCACGACCTGCCGGGCGAATTGCCCATGGCCGATGTGTCCGGACCGCAAGGTGACCGCGCCGCACGTGCGGACGCCGACTGGACCGACTACGGCAGCTCGCCGTACGGCCAGCGTTACTCGCCCCTGAAGCAGATCACCCCGGACAACGTGGCCCAGCTCCAGGTGGCATGGAAGATCGAGACCGGCGACAAGGTCGGTCCTGACGATCCGACCGAGACGACGGCCGAAAACACGCCGCTCAAGATCGGCGACACCGTGTACCTGTGCACGCCGCACAGTCGTGTGATCGCCGTCGATGCGGCGACCGGACAGAAGCGCTGGGAGTTCGATCCGAAGATACAGAGCCCCGTGGGCTTCAAGCACTGGGAGCACATGACCTGCCGTGGCGTTTCGTATCACGATGACGCGAAGTACGCGTCCGCGATCATTCCGGCACCGGCGACCACGGCGCCCGGGGTTCCTGCCGCCGCTTCCACCGCCGCGTTGCCGCCGACCGCTGTCGCGACGACGTGCGCGCGCCGCTTGTTCCTGCCGACCGCCGACGCGCGCCTGATCGCGCTGGATGCGGATTCCGGCCAGCCCTGCGCCGACTTCGGCGACAAAGGCACGATCAACCTGCGCGGTAACATCGGTCCGTTCACACCGGGCGGGTACTACTCCACCTCGCCGCCGGCCGTGACCAAAGACCTCGTCATCATCGGTGGTCATGTCACCGACAACGAATCGACCAACGAACCCTCGGGCGTGATCCGCGCCTACGACGTGCACGACGGTCACCTGGTCTGGAACTTCGATCCGGGTAACCCCGACGCGACCGCCCCGATTGCTGCAGATGGCATCTACACGCGCAACTCGCCGAATGTCTGGTCGCTCTTCAGCGTCGACGAGAACCTCGGCATCCTCTATCTGCCCATGGGCAACCAGACGCCCGACCAGTTCGCCGGCGGCCGTACGCCGACCTCGGAAAAGTTCGGCGCAGGCCTGGTTGCGCTCGACGTGGCGACCGGCAAGCTGAAGTGGAATTACCAGTTCACGCACCACGACCTGTGGGACATGGACGTGGGTGGCCAGCCGACGCTCGTCGACCTGCAGACCGCCGAAGGTGTGAAGCCCGCCGTGGTGGCCTCGACCAAGCAGGGCAGCGTCTACGTGCTCGATCGTCGCGACGGTACGCCCATTGTTCCGATCAACGAAGTGCCGCGTCCGCAGGGTGCCGTGCCCGGTGACCACACCGCGCCGACCCAGCCGCTTTCCGATCTCAACTTCGCACCGCCGCAGGTGACCGAGCAGGACATGTGGGGCACGACACCCTTCGACCAGCTGTGGTGCCGCGTGCGCTTCCGCTCGCTGCGCTACGAGGGCATGTTCACGCCGCCGTCGGAGCAGGGTTCGCTTGTGTTTCCGGGTAACTTCGGTGTGTTCGACTGGGGCGGCGTGTCGGTCGATCCGACCCGCCAACTCATGCTGATCAATCCCAGCTACATGGCCTTCCAGTCGAAGCTGATTCCGAAGGAAACGCTGGCGAAGATGGAAGTCGGTCCGGCGAAGAGCGAAACCGAGGGTGTGAAGAAGGCCGAAGGCATTCCGTACGGCATCGAACTGTCGGCTTTCCTCTCGCCGCTGGGCATTCCGTGCCAGGCACCGCCGTGGGGCTATGTAGCCGGTGTAGACCTGCGCAGCGGAAAGATGCTCTGGCGCCACAAGAACGGCACCATCATCGACAGCGCCCCGTTGCCGATCCCGATGCCGCTCGGTGTGCCGAGCCTCGGTGGCATGGTCACCACCGCGGGTGGCGTTACCTTCCTCAGCGGCACGCTCGACTACTACGTGCGCGGTTACGACGTGCGCACGGGCAAGAAGCTGTGGGAGGCGCGTCTGCCTGCGGGCGGCCAGGCCACGCCGATGACGTATGCGGATAGCAGTGGCCGCCAGTATCTACTGGTGACCGCAGGCGGGCATGGTTCGCTGGGTACGAAGCAGGGTGATTGGGTGATTGCTTACGCGTTGCCAAAGCCCTGAGAGTAGCGGCGAAGCCTCAAAAGTATCGGCCACGCCGTAAAAACATCGCCGCTGAAGCGGCTCCCACACAAAGCTTGCGACCGGCAGTGTGGGAGCCGCTTCAGCGGCGATGCTTTATCAGCCCCTGTGGGAGCCGCTTCAGCGGCGATGCTTCAATCGGATTTCTTCGCCGTATTCGGCAACAACGCCGCCAGCAACCCGATCAGCGGCAGGAACGCGCATATCTGGTAAACCGCCTCGATCCCGATGTGGTCGGCGAGCTCACCCAGGATGGCCGCACCCAGTCCGCCCATGCCGAACGAGAAACCGAAGAACAACCCGGAGATCATTCCGACCTTGCCCGGTACAAGCTCCTGCGCAAAGACCACGATGGCCGGGAACGCAGATGCCAGAATGAGGCCGATCGCAATGGTCAGCGGAGCCGTCCAGAACAGGCTGGCGTACGGAAGCAGTAGCGTGAAGGGCAGGGTGCCGAGGATCGAAAACCAGATCACTCGTTTGCGCCCGAACCGGTCGCCCACCGGGCCACCGAGAATCGTGCCCACGGCCACGGCACCCAGGAACACGAACAAGTGCAGCTGCGCACTCTCCACCGATACGTTGAAACGGTGAATCAGGTAGAAAGTGAAGTAGCTGGTCAGGCTGGCCAGATACACATACTTGGAGAAGATCAGCGCGAGCAGCACGGCGATGCCGCGCTTGGCTTCGGCGCTGGTGTGCGTCACCGCCGGCTGTTTCGCCGCGCTCGCCTTCAGTCGCGGCAGGCCGTGGTGCTTGTACCACTGGCCGACGTTCCAGAGGATCGCGCCGGAGAGCAACGCCAGCAGAGCGAAGAAGGCCAGGCTCGACTGGCCCCAGCGCACGACGACGACAGCCGCAGCGAGCGGACCGAGCGCCTGCCCGGCGTTGCCGCCGACCTGGAACAGCGACTGCGCCAGGCCATGCCGTCCGCCGGAGGCCATGCGCGCCACGCGCGAGGATTCCGGATGGAACACCGACGAACCCATGCCAAGCAGCGACGCACCGACCAGCAGCATCGGGTAGGTATGCGCGATCGATAGCACCAGAAGGCCGGCGAGCGAGAACAGCGTGCCGCCCGGCAGGGCCAGCGGCGTCGGCCGGCGGTCCGCATAGAGGCCAACCAGCGGCTGCAGGATCGAGGCGGTGATCTGGTAGGTCAGCGTGATCAGGCCGATCTGCCCGAAGTCGAGGTGAAAACCTTCCTTCAGGCCCGGATAAATCGCCGGCAGCAGCGATTGCATCATGTCGTTGAGCAGGTGGCAGAAGCTGATGGCGAAGATCACGCCGAAAACAGTCGGGTCCGCGCGCGGTGTGTCCACCGTCACGCTGGCTGGCGCTTGCATGGGGTCGTCCTGGGGGATCGGGGAGCACTATGAGACCACGTCTGTCTCCGTCCCGCGCTAGGATATGGGTCACGCACATTGGAGATCGGGACAATGAGTGCGAAGTACGACCCCGTCGCGTTCGAGGCGGTCCCCCGGCCCGTGGTGTCGCGGGGCCACGAGTATCCGACGTCCTTCGAACTGGGTACCCACCAGCACCGGCGCGGCCAGCTGCTCTATGCGGCTGCCGGCACGGTCGCGGTGACGACGCCGGAGGGCGCGTGGATCGCCCCGCCCGAGCGTGCCGTCTGGATTCCCGGTGGCACGCCGCACTCGGTGCGCATGGTCGGTAGCGTGAGTACCCGGAGCGTCTACATCGAGCAGGCGGCGAGCGGCGCACTCGGCGATCACTGCCGCGTGCTTGCGGTAGCACCCCTGCTACGTGCCCTGTTGGTCGCGGCGGTGGATGTGCCGCGCGAGTACGACCAGGACGGCCGCGACGGCCTTCTCATGTCCCTGGTGGTGGAGGAGATCGCGCGCGCGCCGACCATCCCGCTGGCCTTGCCGCTGCCCACCCTGGCCCCGCTGGCCTCACTTTGCGCCGCTTTTCTCGAGCAGCCACGCATGAGCGAGACCATCGACGACTGGGCAGCCGACCTCGGCATGCATCGCCGCCGCTTCACCCGGCTGTTCCGCCGTGAAACGGGAACGAGCTTCGCGCAGTGGCGGCAACAGGCCTGCCTGCTGGTGGCCTTGCCGCGGCTCGCCGCCGGTGAAGCCGTGACGACGGTCGCGCTGGATATGGGCTATGAAAGCCCGACGAGTTTCTCGACCATGTTTCGTCGCGTTCTCGGGAAATCGCCGAGCCACTATCAACCCTGACACGTCCCGCGCATCAGCCGTCAGCCGTCTTCGTATCGATCGCAGCGTGCGGGCAATTCGCCCGGATGATGCACTCGATGGCCTCGGCCGGCGCAGGGCCCACGTCGACGCGAAGCGCCTCGTCCGTCGATGGTTCCTCCAGCGTCGCTAGCTGGCTGTCGAGAAGACGTGGGTCGAAGAAGTGTCCGTTGCGATGGCCAAGGCGCTCGGCGAGAAGATCGCGCGAGGCGTGCAGGTAAACGAATCGAACATCGTCGTATCCCCCTCGCAGGAAATCACGATAACGCCGCTTCAACGCCGAGCACGCCAGCACCAGCGACTCGCCGCGCTCGCGATGCCTGTCCATCTCGGCCACGATTGCCTCCAGCCATGGCTGCCGGTCGGCATCGTCCAAGGGGATGCCGTGCGCCATTTTCTCGCGGTTGGCCGTGGGATGCAGGCTGTCGCCGTCGATAAAAGGCTGGCCCAGGCGGACTGCCAGGCCTTCGCCGATCGTGCTCTTGCCGCTGCCGGAAACGCCCATGACGATAGTGATCATGACGCCAAGCATGCCTCGAATCGGGCCGAGGAATCGTGAAGTGTAGGAGGGATTTAAAGTGTGTCCCACATGGCGTGGCGTACTATCCGACGCTGGTCCCCAACGACAGTCACCCCATGGACACGATCGACCTCCGCAGCGACACCGTCACCCGGCCCACCGACGCCATGCGCGAAGCGATGCTGCGCGCCCCGGTCGGCGATGACGTCTATGGGGAAGACCCGACCGTCAACGCGTTGCAGGAACGTCTCGCCGGCGACCTCGGTTTCGCGGCCGCACTCTTCGTTCCCACGGGGACGCAGAGCAACCTGATCGCCCTGATGGCGCATTGCGAACGCGGCGACGAATACATCGTCGGTGCCGATGCCCATACGTATCGCTTCGAAGGCGGCGGTGCTGCCGTCCTGGGCTCCATCCAGCCACAGCCCATTCAGCAGGACGCCGATGGCAGCCTGCCGCTGGACAAGGTCGAGGCGGCGATCAAGCCGGTCGATCCGCACTTCGCCCGCTCGCGGCTACTCGCGCTGGAAAACACCTGGCACGGCCGCACGCTCGAATTCGGTTACATGGCAAAGGCCCGTGAACTGGCGACGCGTCGCGGCCTTGGTTTGCATCTCGACGGCGCCCGCATCTACAACGCCGCCGTCGCCTATGGACGGCCGGCACGCGATGTCGCCGCAGGCTTTGATAGTGTCTCGGTCTGCCTGTCGAAGGGTCTGGGTGCACCGGTGGGTTCGGTGTTGCTTGGCGACACCGCGCTGATCGAGCGCGCGCGTCGCTGGAAGAAAGTTACTGGCGGCGGCTGGCGCCAGGCCGGCATGCTCGCCGCCGCGGCGATGCATGCGCTGGACAACCACGTGGAACGACTCGCCGACGATCACGCTCGCGCAAGCCGTCTCGCCGAGGGCCTGCGCCGCGTCGATGGCCTCAACGTCACGGCCTGCCACACCAACATGGTTTTCCTCGATGTGCCGGCATCACGCCTGAAGGATCTGGCCGCACACATGTCGAAGGCCAGCGTGCGCCTGAGCATCGGCTATTTGCCGTCGATCCGGCTGGTTACGCACCTGGATATCGACGATGCCGCCGTCGAGCGGACGATAGCCGCGTTTGCGTCGTTCGCTTACTGACGCGGCGCCATCAGCTTGCGCTGCAACGAGTAAAGAATGGCGGCATCCGTCGCGTCGAGCGTGTCGGTTTCCATCGCGCGGTAATGCCGATGAAAGGCGATGATCGCGTTACGCGGGTTGCTAACGTCGTAACCGACAAGGCGCATGGCTGCCAGGCTGTCGAAGTTCGGCGGCGCGGGTATGAGGACCGCGTCTGGCCACAAGCCGAAACCATACCGAGCCAGCGTTGCCCACGGAAACTGCACGCTGGGGTCGTTCTTGCGTCCGGGTGCGATGTCGCCGTGGCCGACCACCGCGTCGCGCGGAATACCCAGTCGCGAGGTAAGGTCGGCCAGCAGGTTCACCAGTGCCTGGATCTGCGGCTGGGTGAAGGGCGAGTTGCCATCGTTGTCGATCTCGATGCCGATGGACGATGAATTGATATCGGTCATGCCTGCCCAGCGCGAGGCGCCGGCATGCCACGCACGGGCGTTGTCGTCGACGAGCTGGTCGATGCGGCCGTCTGCCTCAACCAGATAATGCGCGCTGACCGGGCCCTCGCTGTTTCGCGTACTGAGGACGCGAAGCGCCGCCGCGGGATCGCCGATGGACGTATGGTGCAGAACGATCAGCTGTGCCTTGCGGACATTGAAGTTCGGCGAGGGGGTCCAGTGGGCGAGGGCGCTGCGCTGCGGTGCGGCCGTCGGCGTGCTGGCGCAACCGACCAGGAACAACAGGAAAAGGCCGGCCGCCGCACGGTGTAGACCCATGGCGGCGGTGGCGGCCCGGAGCGTCATTCGACGCGGAAGTCGCAGCTGGTGATCACCCATTCGATCTCGTCACCGACGTCGCCAGCGTCTTCGCGAGAAGCGACGACGATCTGAAGATCGACGCAGTCGTGTCCTTCGGACAGCCACTGTGTTTTCTCCAGCGCCATGCCAGATTTTTTCAGTGCGGCGCGCAGGGCCGGGAGGTCGGTGGCGACGAGCTCGATGCCCTCATGAATGAGATGGCCGCCCATGACTTCGATGTCGCAGAGCTTGTCGTCGAGGAAACGCAGGCGCAGCCAGTCGTTGCCTTCAGGTGAGCTGTACTCGTCTTCGTCGTCCCACATGTTCTCGCCGCCGGCCTTCCAGCCGAGCGCGTCGCGAAGCTTCTTGCGTGGCATGCCGAAGAAGATATCGGTGCTATCGCGGCGGATGCCGCGACCGGGAACCAGTTCGCAATGTTCCATGGCTGTCCTCGTCAGGTGGCGCGGGAGACCCGCCCGTAAAGCATGAAGGTGGTGTGCCGCATGCGAATAGACGTTCGCGTCCGCGCAGAATCAGGGCTTATGGTCACGACCAAGGTAGTCCTCACTCTGCATCTCGATCAAGCGCGATTCAGTGCGCCCGAATTCGGCGCGCACCTTGCTGCCGTCATACAGTTCGGTGATCGGCGCGGCGGCGGAAAGCACGAGCTTGACGTGGCGGTCGTAAAATTCGTCGACCAGCAGCACGAAACGCTTGGCCTCGTTCTCGGAGTAGACGGTGAACTGTGGCACGTTGGAAATGATGATTGCGGGGAACGTCCGCGCCAGCTCGATGTAATCGGCGACGGCGCGCGGCCCTTCGCATAGCGCGGTGAAATCGAACCAGGCGATGTTCTCGGCGCGCTTGCGCACGGGTATCTCACGGTTGTTCAAAACGATCGAACCGCCATCCAGCGTCTCGCCCTGGGCCTGGCCGGTGAAGATGCGCGCGAGCGAACGCTCGGCTTCCGCGCCGGGCGGCACCATGTATACCGAGGCCTGGCTCAACGCACGCAGCCGCCAGTCACGCGGCGAAATCATTTCGTGCACCACGCACTGCGCTTCGATCGCAGCGATGGCCGGCAGGAAACGGGCACGTTGCAGGCCGTCCTTGTAGAGGCCCGATGGCGGCGTATTCGACGTGGTGACCAGGGTCACGCCACGGGCGAACAGGCCGTCGAGCAGGCCGGCAAGGATCATCGCGTCGCCGATGTCGGAAACCAGGAACTCGTCGAGACAGAGCACACGGCACTTCGCGGCGAGCCGCTCCGCGACTTCATCGAGCGGATTCTGTCGCTCGCCCATGTCGCGCAGCATGGCGTGGACTTCGAGCATGAAGCGATGGAAGTGGCGACGCAGCGCCAGTCCCGGCGCGAGGCTCGACACGAACAGGTCCATCAGGAAGGTCTTACCGCGGCCGACGCTGCCCCACAGGTATAGACCGCGGACGGCCTTGCGCGGCTCGCTGCCCAGCATGTTGCGCAGGCGGCCGAAGAGACCGCCGGTGGCAGGTTCCGGCGCGCACAACGCCGCATGGAGGCGGTCGAACTCCGCGATGACAGGCAATTGGGCGGGATCGGATTCCCAGCGGTGCCCGGCGATGCCGTCCCGGTAGCGTTCGCCCGGTGTCGATTCCGCACAGTTCATGCCGCGCGCGGTCCCGGCAGCCAGCCCTTCACCGCGTTCTTGATCGCGCCGCGCAGGTCCATCAGGCGGCGATGGAAGAAGTGGCTGGTGTCTTCCATGCGGACCAGCTGGGGACGCTTGCTCTCGGGCAGGCTGTCGATCCAGTCGTAGACGGCCTGCGGCTCGACGATTTCGTCCGCGTCGCCCATGACGACCAGCCAGGGGCAGGTCGGCAGTTCGAGGGGGCCGAAGTCCCAGCCACGGCCGGCGGCGGGCGGCGCGATGCTGATCAGTGCGTCGGCACGAAGGCTCACCGCATTGCGCAAGGTCACGTAACTACCGAACGAGAAGCCGGCCAGCCAGAGCGCTGCGCCTGGGCGCGTCTTGCTCGCCCAGGCGACGACGGCGGCGAGGTCGTCGCTTTCACCGTTGCCGCTGTCGAAGGTGCCTTCGGAGCCGCCAACGCTGCGAAAGTTGAAGATGACCGTATCGACGCCGGCCTCGCGCAGCGAGCGCTCGATCATGGTCACCACCTTGTTGCGCATGCTGCCGCCGTCGGTGGACAACGGATGGCAGATCACGGCGATGGCGTGACGGGCGACATCGGGGGCGGCGGCGCGGGCTTCGCATTCCAGCTTGCCCGCGGGGCCCGCGAGCGCGAAGCTGGCGGTCTCGTCCGGAAAATGCTCCGGCGCTTCAGATAGATGTTCGCTCATGCCGTTAATGATACCCGCCCCGTGAATGTCCTGGCCCACGCCCTGCTGGCGGGCGACGACGCGGCCCTGCGGTTGGGTGGCGTGATGGGCGACTTCGTCCGCGGCACGCCCGACCTTGCCCTTCCGCCCAGGGTGCGCGATGGAATTTACCTACACCGGGCGATCGACGTTTTCACCGACAGCCACGATGACGTCCGTGCCGCCCGCGAGCGCCTGCCGGCTCCGTTCCGCCGCTACGCCGGCATCCTGCTGGACATGTGGTTCGACCATTGCCTGGCAAGGGATTTCACGAAGTGGTCTGGTCGTCCCCTCGACGAGTTCTCGACCGCGTTGCGCGTCGAGATGCACGCGGCGACGCCGATCCTTCCTGACTCGCTCAAGCGCTTCCTGGGTTACATGGACGCCAACGACCTGCCGGCCGGCTATATCGAGCCTGAGGCGATCGGCAAGGCTCTGCGTGGCATCTCTCAACGCCTGTCGCGCGCCAACCCGGTGGCTGAGGCCATGCCGCTACTGCTATCGGAGGACACGATGCTTCGCGGCACCTTCGAGAGGTTCTTCCCGCAGTTGAGGGATTTCGCCCGCGAGTGGTGTGGGAGCCGCTTCAGCGGCGATAGCCAGGCTGCCTCAACCCCATCGCCGGCGTAGCCGGCTCCCACAGAGAGCCATAAAAAACGCCGCCCGGAGGCGGCGTTTCATCGGTGAGCGGATCAGTCCAGACTTACTTCGCCTGCTCGACCATCCACTTCACCGTATTGCCGACCTGCTCGTCGGTCAGGGAGGGATTGCCGCCCTTGGCCGGCATCTGGTTGCCGTCCGGGCCCTTGTAGCCCTCGATGGCGTGCTTGGTCAGCGTGGCGATGCCCTCGGCGATACGGGCGCTCCATGCGGATTTGTCGCCGAGCTTCGGCGCGCCGGCCACGCCAGCCGTGTGGCAGCTGTGGCAGAGGTTGTCGTAGACGGTCTTGCCGTCCGTGCTGCCGCCGTAGGCGACCTGCGAGGCGGCGAGCTTGGTGGCGGCTTCCTGGGCGGCCAGCATGGCCGCACGGCCCGTGTCACCGGCATAAACACCGCCGACGGGGGCGATCCGGGCCTCGGTCCGTTTGGCGACGGCGGGGTCCTGGTCCTTGGGGATGTGGCTGTAAATGAAGTATGCCAACACCATCAACAGGACGGTCAGGACGCTCAGGCCGGCGCTCAGCATTGAGAACTGACGCAGGAAGTTCTGGTCGGACTTGCTCGGAGAACCGCTCACGCATTGACTCCACTGAATTTGGGTGTGCCTTCCCCCTCCCCGGGATCCGGCGTGCCTGCGGCCGCGATGCGGCGTCGAACCGGGCGAGTATAACGGAACCCTTGCCTGAGTCAGCGGTCTTGAGACCGGCGCTGGAACGGTTCATGGGGAACAGGGTAAACATGCCGTCAGTCATGGGGTACCCATGTCAACCGGCATTGTTCAATTCCGTTCCCCAACACCTAACATTGGCGCCGTCGATCCTTAACCTCCGGGGGGTATAACCCCCTTGGCGCACGGCGCGCCCGGTCGGAGCGGTGCCTTCGAGCGGTTATTCATCTTGGGAGTTTTACATGTCGCGTTTCTGGAAAATCGCGCTGGCCGTCATTGTTGTCGTGCTGGTCGCGGGCTTCTTCATCGTCAGGAGCCACCACGCCAAGGGGGCTGATGCCGCCGAAGGCGCGCAGGCCAACGGTGAAGGGCAGGGCAAGGATCAACCGCCGGTGCCGGTCACGGTCGTCCCGGTGGCCAGCCAGGATGTGCCGGTCTACCTCACGGCACTCGGCACGGTGCAGGCGCGCAACACGGTCACCGTGCGCCCGCAGGTGGGCGGCCAGCTGATGAAGCTGAACTTCCAGGAAGGCCAGGAAGTGAAGAAGGGCGACGTCATCGCGGAGATCGATCCCCGCACGATCCAGTCCCAGTACGACCAGTCCGTTGCCAAGCTCAAGCAGGACCAGGCGCTCGCGGCCACGGCGAAGAACAACCTCGACCGTTCGACGAACCTCGTCAGCAAGGGTGGCCAGCAGTACGTGTCCAAGCAGGACCTGGACAACCTGAAGAACAGCCTCGACCAGGCCGTGGCGACCGCTAACGCCGACCAGGCCGCGATCCGCGCGGCGCAGGTGCAGCTGGGCTTCACCAAGGTCATCGCGCCGATCGACGGCCTCGCCGGCATCCGCTCGGTGGATGCGGGCAACATCGTGGCCACCACGGATGCCATCGTCACGCTGACCGAGCTGCACCCGATCTACGTCATGTTCTACCTGCCTGAGAAGAACCTGGACCTCGTCCGCGGTTCAACCACCGACGGCTCGCTCTCCGCGCTGGAAGTCTCCGCACTCGACCGCGTCGACTCGCACGCCATCGCCACGGGCCACCTGGACGTCCTCGACAACACCATCGACACCAGCACCGGCACCTTCCGCCTGCGCTCGCTGTTCGATAACGAGAAGACCCAGCTATGGCCCGGTCAGTTCGTCAACGTGCAGCTGAGGGTGCGCACGGTGAAGAACGGCCTCGTGGTGCCCGCCCAGGCGGTGCAGCGCGGTCCGGACGGCGACTACGTGTACCTCGTGCAGGGCGACAACACGGTCAAGATGCAGACGGTGGAAACCGCGACTGAAGTCGGCGACAGCCACGTCATGCTCAGCAAGGGCGTGAAGGTGGGCGACAAGGTGGTCACCGAAGGCCAGTTCCGCCTGAAGCCGGGTTCGAAGATCCAGCCGCTGGCGCCGGGCCAGGTGCCGGAGGCTCCCACCGCCGAAGAACTGCAGAAGTCGAAGACGACCGGTAAGCAGGGTCGCTCGGGCGCCAAGCGCGGCGGTTGATCAAGCAGCGCGCGGCGCGTCCATGACGGACGCGTCGCCCACGGACCGCAAGGTCCCGACACCAGGACACAAACGTGGGTTTTTCGACACTCTTCATTCGCCGACCGATCGCGACCTCGCTGCTGATGGTGGCGGTGCTGTTGCTCGGCATCCTCGGCTACCGCCAGCTGCCGGTGTCGGCACTGCCGGAGATCAGTGCGCCGAGCATGGTCGTGACCACGCAGTACCCGGGTGCCAGCGCAACCACGATGGCTGCCCTGGTGACGACGCCGCTCGAGCGTAACTTCGGCCAGATTTCCGGCCTGACCTCGATGAGCTCGGATTCGTCCGCCGGCCTGTCGACGATCGTGCTGCAGTTCGCCATGGATCGCGATATCGATATCGCGGCGCAGGACGTACAGGCGGCGATCAACCAGGCGCGTGGCACGCTGCCGAACAACCTGCCTTACCCGCCCGTGTACAACCGCGTGAATCCGGCCGATGCGCCGATCATGACCCTGATGCTCACCTCGGACAGCCTGCCGCTGCGCGACGTGAACAACTTCGCCGACTCGATCATCGCGCAGAAGCTGGCGCAGGTGCAGGGCGTGGGCCTGGTCTCCATCGCCGGCAACGTGCGTCCGGCCGTGCGCATCCAGATCAACCCCGCGCAGCTGGCCAACCTCGGCCTGACCATGGAAGACGTGCGCAGCTCGCTCACGCAGGCCAACGTCAACGCACCCAAGGGCACGCTTAACGGCAAGACCCAGTCCTACAGCATCGGCACCAACGACCAGCTGGCCGATGCCGCCGAGTACAAGGGCACCATCATTGCCTACAAGAACGGCGCACCCGTGCGTCTTTCCGATGTAGCCAACGTGATCGACGGCGTCGAGAACGACCAGCTCGCGGCGTGGGCCAACGGCAAGCCGGCCGTGCTGCTCGATATCCGCCGCCAGCCCGGCGCGAACATCGTGCAGACGGTGCAGCAGATCCGGCAGACCATTCCCGACCTGCAGAAGGTGCTCCCGGCCGATGTCCACCTGAAGGTGTTCTCCGACCGGACCATCACGATTCGTGCCTCGGTCGAGGACGTCCAGTTCACCCTGATCCTCACGATCTTCCTCGTCGTCGCGGTGATCTTCGTCTTCCTGCGCCGCCTGTGGGCCACGGTGATCCCGTCGGTCGCGGTACCGCTGTCGCTGGTGGGCACCTTCGGCGTCATGGCCTTCGCCGGCATGTCGCTGGACAACCTCTCGCTGATGGCGCTCGCGGTGGCCACGGGCTTCGTCGTCGACGATGCGATCGTGATGATCGAGAACATCGTCCGCTACATCGAGCAGGGTCACGATGCCAAGACCGCCGCGGAAATCGGCGCGAAGGAGATCGGCTTCACCGTCCTGTCGCTGACCGTCTCGCTGATCGCCGTGTTCCTGCCGCTGCTGCTGATGCCCGGCGTCACTGGCCGCCTGTTCCACGAGTTCGCCTGGGTGCTGACGATCGCCGTCGCCATTTCCATGCTGGTCTCGCTGACGCTTACCCCGATGATGTGCGCCTATCTGCTCAAGGCGGACGAACTGCCCGACGCGGAAGACGCGCACGAGCATGCTGCCGCCTCTGGCAAGCACAACGCCTGGTCGCGCATCGTGGACGGCTACGGCAGCAGCCTCGACTGGGTGCTCGATCACCGTCCGCTGACCATGGTCGTCGCCGCGCTCACCGTGGCGTTGACGGTCGTGCTCTACATCATCATTCCGAAGGGCCTGTTGCCCGAGCAGGACACCGGCCTGATCACCGCAGTGGTCCAGGCCGACCAGAACGTCGCCTTCCCGCAGATGGAACAGCGCACCAAGGCCGTGGCCGATGCGCTGGGAAGGGATCCCGCCGTCGCCGGCGTCGCCGCCTTCATCGGCGCGGGCTCGATCAATCCCACGCTCAACCAGGGCCAGTTGTCTCTGGTGCTGAAGGATCGCGGCGACCGCGCTGCCCTCGACGAACTGCTGCCGCGCCTGCAGAAGACCGTCGAGAACATCGCAGGCGTCGCGCTTTACCTGAAGCCGGTGCAGGACGTCACGCTGGATACCCAGGTATCCGCGACCGAGTACCAGTACTCGCTCTCCGACGTGAACTCGACCGAGCTCGCCGGTTACGCCAAGCAGATGACGTCCGCCCTGCGTAAGCGCAAGGAGTTGTCGGACGTCGACAACAACCTGGCCGACCAGGGCACGGCGCTCAAACTGACGATCGATCGTGACAGTGCCAGCCGCCTCGGCGTGCCGGTGCAGACCATCGACGACACATTGTATGACGCGTTCGGCCAGCGCCAGATCTCGACCATCTTCACGCAGTTGAACCAGTACCGCGTGGTGATGGAAGTCTCGCCGGAATTCCGCACCAGCTCCGACCTGCTGAACAAGCTGACGGTTCGTGGTAACGGCAACGGCGCGCTCACCGGCTCCAACGCGACCAGCTTCGGCCAGCTGGCCTCGAGCAACTCCGCCACGCCGGCCGGTATCGGCAACACCGGTAACGTCGGCTTCCAGGTCGGCGGCGGTGGCACGATTCCGATCACGGCGCTGGCGAGTTCCGTCGTTACCAGCGCGCCCCTGGTGGTGACCCATCTGCAGCAGCTGCCGGCGGTCACGATCTCGTTCAACCTGGCCCAGGGCGAGTCGTTGTCCGAAGCGGTCACGGCCATTCATGAGGTGGAGCAGCAGCTCAACTTCCCGCCGCAGGTACGTGGCCAGTTCATCGGCAAGGCGGCGGAGTTCTCCTCGTCCGTCGGCGACGAAGTGCTCCTGCTGCTGGCCTCGATCATCGTCATCTACATCGTGCTGGGCGTGCTCTACGAGAGCTATATCCATCCGCTGACGATCATCTCCACGCTGCCGCCCGCGGGTGTCGGCGCGCTGCTTGCCCTGCTGCTGTGCGGCATGACCCTGTCGGTGGATGGCATCGTCGGTATCGTGCTGCTGATCGGTATCGTGAAGAAGAACGCGATCATGATGATCGACTTCGCGATCGAGGCGAAACGCACTGGCCTGAACGCACAGGACGCCATCCGCCGCGCGTGCCTGCTGCGCTTCCGGCCGATCATGATGACCACGGCGGCCGCGTTGCTCGGCGCCTTGCCGCTGGCACTGGGCACCGGCATCGGTTCGGAGCTGCGCAAGCCGCTGGGTGTGTCCATCGTCGGCGGCCTGCTGCTCTCGCAGCTGGTCACGCTTTACACCACGCCGGTGATCTACCTCTACATGGAGCGATTCTCCGACTGGCTCGCCGAGCGCAAGGCGCGACGAGAGCTACTTCAAGCCGAAGCCCGGCCCGCCTCCTGATGGGGAGCGTCGCCGGGGGAGACCGCACCACCCTCATTCGCCGGACGGTTCGCCGCCCGGCGAAACCTTTTTCCGGGATACGCGTTAGAGCAGGGATGACCCGCGCGATCCAGCACGAGACAAGCCGTCCCACCGCATGAATATTTCCGGTCCGTTCATCCGTCGACCCATCGGCACGTCGCTGCTCGCCATCGGTCTCTTCGTCGTCGGCATGATCTGTTATTCGCTGCTCGGCGTCGCCGCGCTGCCGAATATCCAGTTCCCCGCGATCTTCGTCCAGGCGCAGCAGTCCGGTGCCGACGCGAGCACCATGGCCTCGACCGTGGCCGCTCCGCTGGAGCGCCACCTGGGCCAGGTGCCCGGCGTGGAATCCATGCGTTCGAACAGTTCCGAAGGCAGCACCTTCGTGCTGTTGTTCTTCCAGAACGGCACCAACATCGACGCCGCCGCGCGCGACGTGCAGTCGGCGATCAATGCGGCGCAGCCGGATCTTCCCGCGGGCCTGCTCAACGCGCCGTCGTACCAGAAGGCCAACCCCAACGACGATCCGGTGATCGTGCTGGCGCTTACCTCGGACACGGTCGCGCCGACCGAGCTCTACAACGTCGCCGACTCGATTCTCGCGCAGCGGCTGCGCCAGCAGGAAGGCATTGCCTCGGTCGACATCGCCGGCAGCGCCACGCCAGCCATTCGCGTGGACGTGAACCTGCGCGCTCTGAACGCCATGGGGCTCTCGCCCGACCAGTTGCGCAACGCACTCACGGCTGCAAACGTCACCTCGCCGCAAGGCTTTCTCACCGACGGTTACAGCAATATCGCCGTGACCGCGACCGATTCGCTGCATACGGCCGAAGAGTTCGGCAAGCTGGTGATCGCGGTCAAGAACAGCGTGCCTATCCGCCTGTCCGATATCGCGCATGTGTACGACGGCCAGCAGGATGCCTACCAGGCCGCGTGGTTCAATGGTAAGCCCGGCATCCTGATGTACGTGTTCCGTAAGTCGGACGCGAACGTCATCGAGACGGTGGACCGCATCAAGGCGCAGATTCCGACCATGCAGGCCTGGTTGCCGGCTGGCGTCAAACTGCATTCGTTCTTCGATGGCACCCCGACCATTCGCGCATCGCTGCATGAAGTGCAGGCGACCCTCCTGATCAGCCTCGGCATGGTGATCATGACGATGGCGCTGTTCCTGCGTCGTCTCGCGCCCACGCTGATCGCCGGCCTCGCCGTGCCGCTTTCGTTGGCGGGGGCGTTCGTGGTCATGTACTGCTTCGGATACACCCTCAACAACCTGACGCTGCTGGCCCTGGTCATTGCCATCGGCTTCGTGGTGGACGACGCCATCGTCGTCATCGAGAACGTCATCCGGCACATGGATGAAGGCATTTCCCGGTTCGAAGCCGCCTTGCTCGGCGCGCGGGAGATCGGCTTCACCATCGTCTCGATCACGGCATCGCTCATCGCGGTATTCATTCCCTTGCTGTTTGCTGGTGGCATCACCGGCATGTTCTTCAAGGAGTTCACCGTTACCCTGGTCGCTGCGATCGTCGTGTCGGCGCTGGTTTCGCTGACGCTGACGCCTTCGCTTTGCGGTCATTTCCTCACGGCGCACAAGAACGACAAGCCGGAGTCGCGGCTTGGTCGCGCCCTGGAACGCGGGCAGGACCGGCTGGTCGGGGTTTATCGCCGCGCGCTGGACTGGTCACTGCGGCACGCGCTGTTGATGGCGCTGACACCACTGGTGCTGGTGGGCATCACCTTTGTGCTCGCCGGTATGGTCAAGGGCGGTTTCTTCCCGCCGCAGGACACCGGCCTGATGGCCGCACGTGCCACGGCCAGTTCCACGGTTTCGTTCGGCGAAATGAAGTCACGCCAGTCGCGCCTCACCGAGATGCTGCTCGCCGATCCGGACGTGAAGTCGGTCGGTTCGCGCCTGGGCACCAGCCGTACGGGCTCGACCGGCTCGTTCAATATCGAGCTGAAGACCGTGGCGGATGGTCGCGAGGATACGACCTTCGACGCGCTCGATCGCATCTCGGCCAAGGCCAACAAGTATCCCGATCTCAACCTGCGCCTGCGTCCCATCCAGGACCTTCCCACCGGCGGTGGCGGCGGTACCTCGCAGGGTGGCCAGTACTCGGTGTCGCTCAAGGGCAACGATGTGGCCGAGCTGCAGGAGTGGCTGCCAAAGCTGGTCGATTCGCTGAAGAAGAACAAGATGCTCAAGGACGTCGGCAGCGATATCGATGCCGCCGGCCTGCGACAGAACATCGTGATCGATCGCGACACGGCGGGACGCCTCGGCGTTTCCATCGGCAATATCGATGGCGCGTTGTACAACGCCTTCGGCCAGCGCGCGGTTTCCACGATCTACTCGGATATCAACCAGTACCGCGTCATCGTCAATGCCTTGCCGCAGATGGCGGCCACGCCGGAGTCGTTGAACCAGATTTACGTGAAGGCCGATTCCGGCGCCATGGTGCCGATGTCCGCGGTGACCAAGCAGGTGCCTGGTCTCGCGCCCACCCAGATCGTTCACGAAGACCAATACACGAGCATGGGCGTGAGCTTCAATCTGGCACCCGGCGTGAGCATGGGCGAAGCGATGGAGATCATCCAGAAGACGATCAACGGGATGCGCATGCCCGGTGACATCCGTCTCGACGCGGGCAGCGACTTCCGGCGCTTCCAGCAATCGCAGAGCGACATGCCGCTGCTGATCCTGGCGGCGATCATCGTCGTGTACCTGCTGATGGGCATGCTGTATGAGAGCCTGATCCACCCGGTGACGATTCTTTCCACGCTGCCGGCCGCCGGTGTCGGCGCGCTGGCCGCGCTGGTGATCACCGACACGGAGCTATCCGTGGTGGCGATGATCGCGCTGGTGCTGCTCATCGGCATCGTGAAGAAGAACGCGATCATGATGATCGACTTCGCGCTGGTCGCCGAGCGCGAGCATCACCTGAGTTCGAAGGAAGCGATCCGCGAAGCCTGCCTGGTTCGTTTCCGTCCGATCATGATGACGACCATGGTGGCGATCCTTGCCGCGCTGCCGTTGGCGATCGGCCTGGGCGAAGGCTCCGAACTGCGTCGCCCCCTGGGTATCGCCATGATCGGCGGCCTGATCATCTCGCAGAGCCTGACCCTGCTCTCCACGCCAGCGCTTTACGTCATCTTCGCCTGCCTCTCCGAGCGCTGGAAGGCGCGCAAGGCCCGCCGCCGCGAGCGCCGCCTCCTCGCCAGGGCCTCCTGATCGAGGCCCTGTTCCCAGCCGGCATAACAGCATTGCTGCGGGGCGGCTTTCCCGTTCGGGGCGGTCGCGCCACAATGGACCGGTTTCCCGTTCGCCGGCGCGCCCTTGAGGCTTGCGCCGGCGGGCCCCATGACCTGGCCCACTCAAGCATAAGGCTCGCCGAATCATGTCCAGTTCCCCCAAGATCATCTACACGCTCACCGACGAAGCGCCGTTCCTCGCCACCGCCTCCTTCCTGCCGATCATCGAAGCCTTCGCTGGTACCGCCGGCGTGGCTGTCGAGACGCGCGATATCTCGCTCGCCGGGCGCATCCTCTCCCAGTTTCCCGATTACCTCACCGATGCGCAGAAGATCGGCGACCACCTGGCCGAGCTCGGCGCCCTGGCGACCACGCCGGACGCCAACATCATCAAGCTGCCGAACATCAGCGCCTCCGTGCCGCAGATGAAGGCCGCGATCCGCGAGCTGCAGTCGCAGGGCTATAAGCTGCCCGACTACGTTGACGCCCCGGCCACCGACGAGCAGAAAGACACCAACGCGCGCTATGGCAAGGCCATGGGCAGCGCCGTGAACCCCGTGCTGCGTGAAGGTAATTCGGATCGGCGCGCGCCGCTCTCGGTGAAGAACTTCGCACGCAAGCATCCGCACCGCATGGGCAAGTGGTCCAGCGAGTCGAAGTCGCATGTGTCGCACATGGACGGCGGCGACTTCTACGGTAGCGAAAAGTCCGCCACGCTCGGTACGGCAGGCAACCTGCGGATCGAGTTCACTGCTGCCGATGGCAGCGTGAAGGTCCTCAAGGACAAGGTGGCCGTCAAGGCCGGCGAGATCGTCGACGCGGCCGTGATGAGCAGAAAGGCCCTTGCCAGCTTCATCGACGCACAGATCGCCGATGCGAGGGCTAAGAATGTGCTGTTCTCGCTGCACCTGAAGGCGACCATGATGAAGGTCTCGGACCCCATCATGTTCGGCATCGTCGTGCGCGAGTTCTACAAGGACGTGCTCGGCAAGCATGCCGACGCGCTCAAGCAGGTGGGTTTCGATGCCAACAACGGCATCGGCGACCTCTACGCGCGGCTGGACAAGCTCGACGCCGCGAAGCGCGCCGAGATCGAAGCTGACCTCACGGCCGAGTACGCGCATCGTCCCGCGCTGGCCATGGTCAATTCCGACAAGGGCATCACCAACCTGCACGTGCCCAGCGACGTCATCGTCGACGCCTCCATGCCTGCGATGATTCGCGACTCCGGCGGCATGTGGAACGGCGAAGGCAAGCTGCAGGACGCCAAGGCCGTGATTCCGGATCGTTCGTACGCTGGTGTCTACCAGGCGGTGATCGAGGATTGCATCGCGCACGGCGCGTTCGATCCGGCGACCATGGGTAGCGTGCCCAACGTCGGCCTGATGGCGCAGAAGGCTGAAGAATACGGCTCGCACGACAAGACCTTCCAGATTCCGGCCGACGGCACGGTTCGCGTGCTGGCCGACGATGGCAGCATCGTGTTCGAGCATGCCGTGGAAGCTGGCGACATCTGGCGCATGTGCCAGACCAAGGATGCGCCGATCCAGGACTGGGTGAAGCTCGCCGTGCAGCGTGCGCGCCTGTCGGCCACACCGGCCGTCTTCTGGCTGGACAAGCATCGCGCGCACGACGCGCAGGTGATCGCCAAGGTCGAGCGCTACCTGAAAGATCACGACACCAGCGGCCTCGACATCCGCATCCTCGATCCCGTCGCCGCCACGAAGCTCTCGCTGGACCGCATCCGCAAGGGTGAAGACACCATCTCGGTGACCGGCAACGTGCTGCGCGATTACCTGACCGACCTGTTCCCGATCATGGAGCTGGGCACGTCGGCGAAGATGCTTTCCGTCGTGCCGCTCATGGCCGGTGGCGGCCTGTTCGAAACCGGCGCGGGTGGTTCGGCACCGAAGCACGTCCAGCAGTTCGTCGAAGAAGACTACCTGCGCTGGGATTCGCTCGGCGAGTTCCTCGCGCTAGCGGCGTCGCTCGAGCATCTGGGTGAGCGTTACGACAACAAGCATGCCCGCGTGCTCGCCAAGACATTGGACGTCGCCAACGGCCGCTTCCTCGACAGCAATAAGTCGCCGGCACGCAAGGTCGGCGAGATCGACAACCGCGGCAGCCACTTCTACCTGGCGATGTACTGGGCCGAGGCACTGGCCGCGCAGGATGACGATGCCGACCTGAAGGCACGGTTCACGGCCGTGGCGAAGGAGCTGGCCGAAAACGAGGACACCATCATCGGCGAACTCAACGGTGCCCAGGGCAAGCCCGTCGAGATCAAGGGTTATTACCACCCCGACATGGCCCTGGTCAGCGCTGCCATGCGTCCGAGTGCCACGTTCAACAAGGCCATCGCGACCCTGCTCGCCTCGCGCTAATCCGGTCGGTGTGGTGGGCTCTGTGTGGGAGCCGGCTCCGCCGGCGATGGGTTCAGGGCAACCTGGCTATCGCCGCTGAAGCGGCTCCCACATCGGGCTAGCGCTTACTTGCGGAGGCCCCAGGTCACTGGGGTCGCCTCGATCGCCCACTGCGCCATCAGGTCATGGACGCGCGTGGTGGGGTGCAACGTGTCCCAGAAGACGTACTTCGCCGGGTCCTGGCAACCGGCTCGCGGCTTCTGCGACTTCAGATAGCTCAGCGAGCCGGCCGAGTCGATCTGCAGGCACGATTCGTTCGAGTTCGTGAAGCCGAACTTCGCAGGCATGGAGACGACGGCGTCGAATCTCCGACGGGCGTCGGCGACGTAAATCTCGGTACCCTTGGTGCGTGCCGCTACACGGGCAGCCACGTCGTTGATGCGCGCGTTGTAATAGTCGACCTTGTCCAGGATCTCGTCCGCGTCGGTGCGACCGCCTTTCATGGTGAATACCGGCGCCACGGACATATCCGGAAGATTCACGATCAGTATCCGGCGCGCGCCGCCTGCCACGAGTTTCTCGAGCGCCTTTTCCTGGTCGAAGACGATCTGCGCCGGTGCCTTCGTGTCGTTGACGAAGTCGTTTCCGCCGATCATGAAGGTGAACAGGGTGCGTGATGGGTCGTAGCCCTCGGCATGTTCCATATAGTTGAAGAAGCCGTCGATCTGTTTGCCAACGCCATGGATGAGACCGCCGCGAGCGTTCCTGGTCTGCGCGCCGCCCACCGCCCAGTTGTTGAGCGTAAGGCCCGTGCGTGTCGCGAGATGTTCGACCCAGGTCGGACCGTTGCTGAAGCGGCCCACATACCACGATGCGCTTGGAAGCAACCACTGGGACTCGTTATGCATGTTGCGCGAATCGCTCAGGCTGTCGCCGAACGACACGATGCGCTCGATGGGCTTACCTTTCGCTTGATCGCCGTTGTGCCAGATCTCGTAGTTGTTGCCTACCGGGCTACTGGCCGCACTGATCATGGCCAACCCGCCGGCCTCCGGTATGCGGGCGATCCGCTTTGAACAGGCGGTTCGGACGTCAGCGGGGGAAGCCCTGGTGAAAAACATGCTGCGCGATTTCAGGACGCTCGCCGAATGCCAGTACCCCTTGAGCTCGACCCCCGCTTCGACGTAGGCGGTCTTCGTGCCCAGCGGATCCGCCTTGAAAGTGAAGTGGCAGCGAACGTCGGCGGTCGTCGAGGCTTGTGTCCGTGTCGCAGGCGCCTGGCCAGCGGCTGAAGTTGGCGCACAGATGGCAACGCTGACGCTGGCGAAGGCGGCGAAAAGCGCGCGGTGTCCGTTCTTGGACATAGGGAACTCCTTAGGAATGGGCGCCGGCAAAAAGCCGGCAGGGCCATCCTCCTCTTCGCCGTCGCCACCGGATGCCGGCGCCTACCTACACAGTGGCTCGCCAATGACCCTCGATACGCTCAGCCGTCAACTGAGTACATTAGGCTCGGAACCGACGGCACATCCGGAAAGTTACGCGGGGCCGCTGGCTTTGCGTAGCGAGGCGAGCTCGTCGTTCGACAGCGAGAGCGTGGCCGCCTTCGCCAGGTCGGCGAGTTGCTCCACGGTCGTCGCGCTGGCGATGGCAGCGGAAATCGCTGGCTGGGCGATCACCCATGCCAATGCCACTTGTGCCGTCGTCGCCTGGTGCGAGGACGCGACCTGATCCAATGCCTCCAGTACACGGTAACCGCGTTCGTTGAGGTATTTTTTAACCGCGCCGCCGCGTGCGTTGCTCTTGTGCAGGTCTGCTTCGCTGCGATACTTGCCGCTGAGGAAGCCGCTGGCCAGCGAGTAATAGCTGATGACGCCAACCTGCTCATTCACACAGAGTGGCTGCAGGCCTTCTTCAAAGCCGGCGCGGTCCATCAGGTTGTATTCCGGCTGAAGCGACTCGTAGCGAGACAGCCCTTTCGAGGCACTCGTGGTGAGCGCATCGGCGAGGCGATTGGTACTGTAGTTGGAGGCACCGATCACTCGCACCTTGCCCGCCTTCACCAGGTCGTCGAAGGCGCGCAACGTTTCTTCCAGCGGCACTTTCGCGTCGTCTTCGTGAGACTGGTAGAGGTCGATGTGATCGGTTTTCAGACGGCGCAGCGAATCCTCGACCGCTTCCTTGATGTTGGTCGGCGCAAGCCCCGGGTAGCGGGCCCACTTGCCGACCTTGGTGGCGATGACGACGCGATCGCGCTTGCCGCTCTTCTTCAGCCAGTTGCCGATGATGGTTTCGGACTCGCCACCTTCGTTACCCGGCACCCAGGCCTCGTACACGTCGGCCGTGTCGATGAGGTTGAAACCGTGGTCGACGAAAGCGTCGAGGAGGTCGAACGAGCGGGGCTCGTCTACGCTCCAGCCAAAAACGTTGCCGCCAAACGCGAGCGGGGCAACCTGCAACGACGAACGGCCGAGGGGGCGAAGTGTCATGCGTCTCTCCGATGAGGGCGGAAACCCCCATTTTGACGCACGCGAAGTTCAGGCGATGTATCCGTCAGCAGGGTGCGCAGGATGCGCAGGTCGTGCGGGGTGTGACATCGCGAGCCGACTTACGTTCGGCGTTGCGAGGGGCCACCGCTGGCTGGATGGAGCCCGCGCCGCTATCCACAGGCACTTCCTCACGACCCAGCCGGAAGATGAGTTC
Organism: Luteibacter sp. HA06; assembly: GCF_054061215.1. Taxonomy (NCBI): domain Bacteria; kingdom Pseudomonadati; phylum Pseudomonadota; class Gammaproteobacteria; order Lysobacterales; family Rhodanobacteraceae; genus Luteibacter; species Luteibacter sp. HA06. The sequence continues at coordinate 4,659,600 of NZ_JBSSDZ010000001.1, read as the reverse complement.
GCGGTCGACAATGTGCCCGTGCATGAAGGCGAGGCCGGTAAAGATCGAAGCCATGACGTACTCCTTGCGGGTCGAGTCGCAACCCCTTGCGACTATCGGTGAAGTTAAGGGTGCCCGTTCCGCAGGCCGCCAAAAAGCGATATGTTTGCAACTTGGACTTGAGGATTTTTCACATGTCTCGTCTGCCGCTCGGTCAGCTACAGGGGTTCGTTCTGGTCGCCCGCACGGGCAAGCTGTCGCTTGCCGCGGAGCAGCTCAACCTCACGGTGAGTGCGCTCAGCCACCAGATCCGCAACCTCGAAGAGCGGCTCGATCGCTCGCTGTTCGATCGCGGTCCCCGTGGCGTCACGCTCACGGCCGACGGCAACAACCTGCTCGATTCGATCGGTCATCACTTCGATGGCATCGAGCACGCGCTCAATCGCTACGCGAGCCGACATCAGGACACCGTCACCCTCAGCGTATTGCCCTCGGTCGCATCGAGCTGGTTGGTGCCACGCCTGCCGCGCCTCGTCGGCGCGCATCCGGAACTCGAGCTCAGCCTGTCCTCGTCGGTATCGGTCGTCGATTTCGATCGTGAACCGACGATCGATGTCGCCTTCCGCTATGGCCTCGGCTCGTGGCCACGGACCAAGGCCGACAAGTTGTTCGCCGAGTACATCGTGCCCATCGCCAGCCCGTCGCTGGTGCGAAAGATGGGTGGCCTGCCCACCACGTCTCTGGAAGGCTGGCCCCTGCTCGGTGACCCGTCGGGCCGCTGGAACGACTGGGCCGAGGCCTTCGGCATGCCGCTGCCCTCGCGCTACGTCGCCCGCTTCGACAATACCGAGCACCTGCAGCGGGCCGTCCTGGAAGGCATGGGCGTCGCGCTGGGGCGGCTGGTCATGGCGCGTTCGCTGATCGAGTGTGGGGCGCTCACCGTGCTGTGCAAGGAGCGGTTGCGGGTGGCCGAGGCGTATTACCTGGTTTACCCGAAGCGGTCAGAGTCCCACAGCGGTGTGACTCGCTTCCGTGACTGGCTGATGGGTGAGGCCGCCGAATACGAAGCCGGCATTACCGACGGCCGGCCTGCCGCGGAGATTCCCTGATCCTCCTGCAGGAGACGATTCCTGTGGGAGCCGATTCATCGGCGATTGGGGCTGAGGCAACCTGGTTATCGCCGCTGAAGCGGCTCCCACAAAAAGCGCGCTTGGTGCTTGACCGATCCTCGCTGCGGCGCGACAATTCCCGGGCTACCGCTCAGCACTTCTCGTGCGGTGGCACCCCTTTTAGCTTATCCAGGCATATGGACGTCTACCCTAGTCGACGCGCCGGCTTCCGCTCGCATCGGAGCCCGGCGCTGGCAAAACTCATCGCCCGCGGCGACCGTACCCGGTCTGTCGGCGCTTTCCTCCGCTAGGGAAAGTCCGGCTCTCCTCGTCGGAAGCTCGCGAGCTTCCGTTATCTGAGGATTGAGCCATGTACATCCAGCTCGAAAAGACCGGTCCGCGCATGTTCGGCCGCCGTCTCGCTTTCGCTCTCGCCCGTCGTCGTGCCAACGAGGCCTCCCCGGCCAAGCGCACGATCACCGTTCCGCGCTCGCTCGACGCTACTGAAAGCAATTTGAAACGGGCTGACGGCAAACTGCCGCAGGCATGAACAGCGACATAGACTCTACGGCGCGGCTTTCGCCGTCCGCCGTCACGATTACCCGGAAACCGAACGTCGGCTCCGCGCCGGCGCGCACGCCTTCAGCTGCCAGCTGAGAGCCGCTCGCGCCCGTCCGGAGAGATCGTCCGGAAAGGCAGTGAGCCATGAAGAAGCAGTCCTCGCAGGCGGCCGTCGCCGCCAAAGCCTTCACCAACGTCAGCGCCGACGCCTACCGTCCGGCCGATGAGCTGCTGCGCTCGCTGGATGCCCGTCTCGACGGCCTCGACGAGGAGGCCATCGCCGAGCGGCTCGACCGCGACGGCATCAACGAAGTCGGGCACGAGAAACCGCCGCACTGGTCGATCCAGTTGCTGCATGCGTTCCGTAACCCGTTCATCATCGTGCTGCTGGTGCTTGCGGTGGTGCAGCTGGTCACCGATTCGGACGACCTCACCGGACCCGTGATCATCGCGGTCATGGTCGGCATCAGCGTCCTGCTCTCGTTTACGCAGGAGTTCCGGTCCTCCCGGGCGGCCGAGAAGCTCAAGGCCATGGTCCGCAATACCTCCACGGTGACCCGCCGTGCCGAGGACGGCCACGCCGAGCGCATCGAGGTCCCGGTCGAAGAGCTGGTGGTCGGCGACATCGTCCATCTGGGCGCTGGCGACATGGTGCCAGCCGATCTGCGCCTGCTCGCCGCCAAGGACCTGTTCATCAGCCAGGCGATCCTCACCGGTGAATCGTTGCCGGTGGAGAAGGCTGCCCCGAACGCGACCACCGGCCCGGGCTCTGCCGATGGTCCGCTGGACCTGCCGACGGTCTGCTACATGGGCACCAACGTGGTGTCCGGCACGGCGACGGCTGTGGTCCTGTCCACCGGTTCGCGCACCTACCTCGGCTCGCTCGCGCATACGTTGTCCGGCGAGCGTGTGCAGACGAGCTTTGACCGCGGTATTTCCTCGGTCAGCTGGCTGCTGATCCGCTTCATGGCGGTCATGGTCCCGATCGTTTTCCTGATCAACGGCTTCGACAAGCACGATTGGCTCGAGGCCTTCATGTTCGGCCTGTCGGTGGCCGTGGGCCTGACGCCGGAAATGCTGCCGCTGATCGTCACCGCCAACCTCGGCAAGGGCGCGATCGCCATGTCGAAGCGCAAGGTGGTGGTCAAACGCCTAAACGCGATCCAGAACTTCGGCGCGATGGACGTGCTCTGCACGGACAAGACCGGCACGCTCACGCTGGACAAGATCGTGCTCGAGCGTCACGTGGATCTCAACGGCGACGACTCCGACGACGCGCTGGAATACGGCTACCTCAATAGCCGCTTCCAGACCGGCCTGCGCAACCTCATGGACAAGGCGGTGCTGACGCATCGCGACCTGGAGCCTATCGCTGCCCGCTTCCATGTGGTCGACGAGATTCCCTTCGACTTCCAGCGCCGCCGCATGTCGGTCGTGGTGTCGGACGGCCGCGGCGAGCAGCTGCTTGTCTGCAAGGGGGCCGTCGAGGAGATGCTGCAGATCTGCACCGAGGCGCGCATCGGCGACGTGACCGAGCCGATGACGTCGGAAAAGCGCGCCGAGATCCGCGCGATGACGAACGAGCTCAACGAAGACGGCCTGCGCGTGCTCATCGTCGCGATTCGCCGCGACCCGGCGGGCGAGCGTGCCTACGGCGTGGCTGACGAGTCGGGCCTGACCGCGGTTGGCTGCCTCGCTTTCCTCGATCCGCCGAAGGACTCGGCCGCCACGGCTATCCGCGCACTGAACCACCACGGCGTCGCGGTGAAGGTCATTACCGGTGACAACGAGGCGGTGACGCGGAAGATCTGCACCGAGGTCGGCCTCGACGTGACAGCGTCCGCCCTGGGTCGCGACATCGAGCAGCTCGACGACGACGCACTCGATGCGATGGTCGAGAAGACCACGGTGTTCGCGAAGATGTCGCCGGTGCAGAAGGCGCGTGTGGTGAAGGCACTGCAGCGTCGTGGCCACACCGTCGGGTTCCTCGGCGACGGCATCAACGATGCTCCCGCATTGCGCGAAGCGGACGTCGGTATCTCGGTCGACACGGCCACGGATATCGCCAAGGAGTCGGCGGACATCATCCTGCTCGAGAAGAACCTGATGGTGCTGGAGGAGGGCGTGATCGAAGGTCGCGTCACCTTCGGCAACATCATGAAGTACATCAAGATGACCGCCAGCTCGAACTTCGGCAACGTGTTCAGCGTGCTGGTGGCGAGCGCCTTCCTGCCGTTCCTGCCGATGCTGCCACTGCAGATCCTCGTGCAGAACCTGCTGTATGACCTGTCCCAGCTGTCGATTCCCTTCGATCGCATGGACGAGGAATACCTGCGCCAGCCACGCAAGTGGGACGCGGGGGATATCGGTCGCTTCATGGTCTGGATCGGCCCGGTCAGCTCGGTGTTCGACATCACCACGTTCTGGCTGATGTGGCATTACTTCGGTGCCAACAACGTCGCGCACCAGTCGCTGTTCCAGTCGGGTTGGTTCATCGAAGGCCTGCTCTCGCAGACCCTCGTGGTGCACATGATTCGTACCCGCCGCGTTCCGTTCCTGCAGAGCGTTGCTTCGGCGCCGGTGCTCGCACTCACGGGTGCAATCATGGTAATCGGCATGCTGATTCCGTACTCGGGTCTTGGCACACGCATCGGCATGGTGCCGCTGCCGGGTATCTATTTCGCCTGGCTGGCTGTGACGCTGGTGAGCTACTGCGTGCTCACGCAGCTGATGAAGACGATCTACATTCGCCGCTACGGACGTTGGTTGTAAGACTACGCAGCGGCATGGGCGTCGAGGGACAGACGCCCATCCGCAAACACGGTGTCATGTGTGCTCCCCAACCAAGGAGACACCACGATGCTTCGAAACACCCTCGCTGCCGTACTTCTGTTCGTTCCCGTCGCCGCCATGGCGCAGACGGAAACGACACCGAAGCCCGCGCCGGCACCGGCCACGGCTCGCTACGTCGACGCCACCAACTGGCCGGCGTCCGAAGCCGGCCTCGAACGCTTCGTCGCACTGGAGGAGCACCTCGCCGGCGCGTTCGGCGGCGTCTGCGGCGACACCTTCTGCGAAGGAGACTACGCCAACCTCCGGCCGATGCAGCTGCGCTGCTCGGTCGATTCCACCAAGGGCACGGTGAAGCAGTGCCTGTGGACGTTCGCAGGTAGCTATACCGACATCAACGGCAAGTCGGGCGCCGTGCAGGTCAACGCCAAGCTGTTCAAGTGCAAGCTGCCGCTCGCCAAGGACACCCCGGTGGAGACGTTCTACGAGGCGCTCATGTCGGTGAAGAACCCGCTCGAGGTAAAGCTCCCGATGACCCGCAAGTCCATCTACGACGGGCTGATCGGCTGCCTGTAAGCGGCTGCCCTTAACCGGTTTGTCGCAGTAACGGACCGCCCTGCCGCGAGTGATCTTGCAGCAGGGCGTTTTTGTTGGTTTTCTCGGACACTTAATCCCGATGAGGCCACCCGTATGCGTAGCGCCCTCCCTCTTGCCGTCCTCCTGCTCTTCGTCGCCATTCCCTGCTTCGCCGACGAATCGCCGAAAGCGCAGGTGCAGCAGGTCGTCGACAGCTTCCAGGTCTCGCTGAAGGCCAAGGACGCCAAGGCCCTCGGCGACCTGTTCCTTCCCGAGAGCAAGGCGTGGATCACGACGCTGGGCGAGCCTTCGTTCACCAACGTCAAGGCCAAGCACCCCGAAGTGACCCGCTACAAGCAGGGCAGCTGGCAGGAGTTCACCGACTTCGTCGCCAAGGCCAAAGGCAGCGTCGAGGAACGCTTCCACAGCGTACGCATTGAAACCGACGGCTCCGTGGCCTCGGTCTACTTCGACTTCGAGTTCCTGATGGACGGCAAGGTGGGCAACCACGGCGCCGAGACGTGGCAGCTGGTCCGCACGGACAACGGCTGGAAGATCGCGGCCATGCTCTACTCCTCGAACTTCTGACCGATACAATCGGTGGCAGTCGGCCAAGGGTAGTCATGCAGGAAGATCGGAACGTCACGGTATCGCCGGGCATGGCCTGGATCGCAGGCCTGCCGATTTTTGGCTGCATGGTGATCATGGGTTTTCCCTCGTCGATCTCCGATCCGAAGGCGCTGGCGTTTCGACTGTTCTATACCCTGTCGTATCTCGCCTGGATCGTGCCGCTGGGCTGGCTGCAGCGTGTGTTGTGGCGCCGCGGCGCCAGCTGGTGGACGATGGCGGCCGTGCTGCTGCCGGTGAGCTACGCCATGTCCGTGCTCAACGCGGTGATCGCGCTGGAATACCTGGCCAGCGCCGAGATGCGCGCGAAGGTTACCTGGGTGTGGATCTTCGGCGGTCTCGACGGTTGCTGGCTGGCACTCATCGCATTCTGTGGCTTGCAGGCGATGGTGTTGCATCGTGCGGCGTTGCGTGCCGAAGGTGCACGTCTGGTACTGGCTGCGCAGGCCACACGCGACGCCGAGCTGCGTGCACTGAAGTACCAGCTGCAGCCGCATTTCCTGTTCAACACGCTCAACGCGATTTCGTCGCTGGTCAATGATGATCGCAAGCGCGATGCCACCCGCATGATTGCTCGCCTTGGCGACTTCCTTCGCACGACGCTGGAAGAAACACACGGTCACGAAGTGACGGTAGGGGACGAGGTGGCCTTCACCCTGGCCTATCTGGATATCGAGAAAGCCAGGCTGGGCGACCGCCTGCAGGTCGATATCCAGACAGGGCCGGACACCCTCGACGCGCTAGTGCCCCACCTTCTGCTGCAGCCGCTGGTGGAGAATGCGATCCGCCACGGCATCGCGCCACGCGGGGAGGGCGGCCTGGTGTCGATCCGCGTGTTGCGAGAGGCAGACTTCCTTCGTGTGGAAGTGGCGAACGACAGGATCGACGATGCCACGCTCGACGGCGTCGCGATCGACGGACACGGCGTGGGCCTTGCCAATGTGCGTGCCCGTCTCGATGCACTCTATCCGGGTGCCCATCGGTTCGAGGCCGGTCCGGCCGGTGCGCAGTGGCGCGTGACCGTCGCATTGCCGCGGCGTGTGTCTTCGCCGTCGCAGGCAGGGGCGTGATTCGGGTCGCCGTGGTCGACGATGAGCCACTCGCGCGCAGCGGCGTGCTGGCGCGCCTGCGTGCCGAGCCGGACGTCACCGTCGTGGCCGAGTGCCGCGATGGCCACGCATTGGCCGCGCTACGGAACGATGCCGTCGACGTCGCGTTCGTCGACGTGCAGATGCCGGGCCTGAGTGGACTCGACGCCCTGGCGATGATTCCCGCGGCGGAGCGACCCCTGGCGATCCTGCTGACTGCGCACGACAGCTTCGCCTTGCGTGCTTTCGAACTGAACGCCATCGACTACCTGCTCAAGCCGATCGACGACGAGCGTCTCGCCGAGTCGATCGAGCGCGCTCGCCGGCAACTCGGGCGAGCATTGACGCCACAGTGGCCGGAGCGCTTCAGCATCCGGATCGGTGCGCGCCTGAGCTTCGTCGAGGCAACGGAGATCACCTGGATCGAAGCCGACGGTGACTACGCGGCCTTGCACGTGAGCGGGCAGCGCCACCTGCTGCGCGAGACACTGACCGTTCTGTCGCGCAAACTGGATCCGGCGAGGTTCCTGCGTGTGCATCGGTCGGCGATCGTCCGCGTGGACCAGGTGGCGGAGATCCAGCCGCGCCCTAATCGTGACGCCGTGCTTCGCCTGCGCGACGGCACGACCCTGCGCGCGAGCCGTACCTATATCGACGCCTTGCTCGCCGTGCTTCATCAGGGACGCCCGTAGCCTCGTCGGTTACCCTGGCCCCGCGTCTTCGAATTGCCACTTTCCTGCCCCGCGCCGCGCACCGTCATCGCGCACATTCACGCAACAACCATGCGAAGGACTGCCCATGCCCCGCCTTGCCGGCCTCGACACCCTCCGTGCCGCCGCTATCGCGTGGGTCATCCTCTTCCACAGCTACCTGATCGGCGGTCTGGGCGATGGATACGGCCTTTTCCAGTGGTCCGGATGGATGGGCGTGGACCTGTTCTTCGTGCTCAGTGGCCACCTGATCGGGACGCAGGTGTTCAAGGCGTTGCAGCGGACCGGGACGCTCGATTTCCCGGCCTTCTACAAGCGGCGTTTCGTCCGCATTCTTCCTGTTTTTTTCGTCGTGCTCGCGCTGTACGAACTCTGGCCGGCGTGGCCCGAAACGAAGGGGATGCAGCCGCTGTGGCAGTTCCTCACTTTCACCTTCAACCTTCAGTACGACAACGACGATAACTACGCCTTCTCCCACGTGTGGTCGCTCTGTGTCGAAGAACATTTCTACGTGGTGTTTCCGTTGCTTGCGTATGTGCTGACACGCAAGCCAGCGGCCTGGAAGTTCGCCATGGTGGCCGCCATCGTGGTCCTTGGCGGCGTCGTGCTGCGCGCGTGGCTATGGACGCATTTCGTCGGACCTGCCGGAAGTAGCGCGGGCGGCCCGGCGGACGACCGCGGCCTGCGATACCTGCGCTATCTGTACTACCCGACCTGGGCCCGACTCGATGGTCTCGTCGCCGGCGTCGCGCTGGCGGCCTGCGGCGTCTACCGCCCGCTCTGGTTCGCCTGGGTACATGCGCGTGTGAACCTGCTGCTGGCGCTGGGCGCGGCGCTGCTCGCTGCCGCTATCGTGCTTTTCGACGCCGCCCGTGCCGACTTCTGGCCCTGCGTTATCGGATACCCGCTGGTCGCGCTGGCGATGATGGCCTTCGTCGCCACCGGCACCGGGGCCACGTGGTTCGCGCGCCTGAAGATTCCCGGCGCGGGCTGGCTGGCGTCGGCGTCGTACAGCCTGTATCTGAGCCACAAGGGCGTGTTCATGCTGGTGCAGGCGGCGCTGGTCAGCCACCCCGTGGACAACCCGTTGCTGCGCTTTGCCGTTTACGTGGTCGCGACGCTGGCCGGCGGTGCACTCCTCCATTACGGCGTGGAGCGGCCCTTCCTGCGTTGGCGGCATCGACGGACACAACGCACGGCGGAGCCGTCACTACCCTCCGCGGTGACCTGACACGTCGGAAAGCGTCATCCCGAACGTGCCCGTCCGACGCCTCGAAATCGCCACGAGGTCGTGCGACACTTTGTCGACTCACAGGGAACCAACATGTCGAACCATAGGAAGGTCCGCCGTATCGGCGGCATCGTTGTTGTGTGCGGTCTGCTATCTGCATTTGCCCTCATGAGTGCCTGCCGGCACGACGAGGGAGATAAACCCGCTCTTCAGGGAGCCACGCCAGCGGCGGCCAGAGGAAGCAAGCAGGATTTCGGTGTCGCCTCGGCGAGCAGTCGCTTCCGCGACGCGCGCAGTGAGCTGGTGCTGACCTTCACAGCGCCCCTGGTGGATGCGCAGCCGTTCGACGAGCGCGTCGTTGTCACCGGGCCCAACGGCGAGAACGTCAAGGGCAGCTGGACGCTCGACAGCGACCGGAAGACGCTCACCTTCCCGTTCGTGACGGCGAACACGCACTACGCCGTCACGGTGAAGACCACGTTGCTGGCAGCGGACGGGCGTACGTTGCCCGGCGACCAGCGCCACGATGTGTTCTCCGGTGACCTCCCGGCGGCCGTCGGCTTCGCGTCCAAGGGCAGCGTGCTGCCTGCCCGGGGCACGCGCGGCCTTCCGATCGTCTCGATGAACGTCCAGGACGCGAATATTGAGTTCTTCCGGATCAAGGACGACCAGCTGTCGCGCTTGTTCTGTACCTATTCGGTCGGTAAGCGGCAGGAAAGCTACGAGCTCGACTTCGAGCCGAGCAGTTACCGTTCCTGCAATGCCGGTGCCGGCACACCTACACCGCTGACTGAGATCGGACAGTCGGTGTACGCGAATCACTACACACTGCCCGGCGAGAAAAACGCCCGCTCCGTAAGCTTCATTCCCGTCCAGGATATCGCCCAGCTAAAAGATCCCGGCGTCTACATGGCCGTACTTCGGCGCGGCGGATCGTTCGCCGACGCGTATGACACGTCGGTCTTCTTCGTGAGCGACCTCGGCCTGCACCTGCGCGTTTACAAGGACAACGCACTGCTGCACGTCGCCTCGCTCAAGGACGGTTCGCCGGTCAGCGGCGTCAAGGTCGAGATCGATGGCGAAGATGGGCAGGCTCGCCTCTCGGCGACGACGGACGACAAGGGCAACGCCCTGCTCGAATACAAGGTGGATGCGAACGACGTGCTCGTCGCGCGCCACGGTAGCGACGTATCCGTGCTGCCGTTCAACCGTCCGGCACTGGATGTCTCCAACTTCGATGTGACGGGCCGCCGCCAGGCACCTTTCGAGGTGTATGCCTGGTCGGGCCGCGATCTTTATCGCCCGGGCGAGGACATGCGCGTATCCGCCTTGCTTCGTGACTACGACGGCAAGCCGATGAAGCAGCAGACGGTTTACGTGCGTCTCAAGCAGCCGGATGGCCGCGCGCTGGTCGACACCCGGATCGAACCCGGCGAACTCAACTATTACGAACTGAAGCAGGCCATTCCCGCCGATGCGCCGACGGGCCTGTGGCAGATGGAGTTCCGGCTCGATCCCGCGAGCAAGGAGTCGGTGCAGGCCTTTCCGTTCCACGTCGAAGAGTTCCTGCCCGAACGCCTGAAGGTCGCTCTCACCAGCCCGCAGACACACGTCGTGCCGGACGAGCCTCTGCGCCTCAAGGTGGAGTCGAGCTACCTGTTTGGCGCACCGGCTGCTGGCAACCGGTTCACGGCGAAGCTGTTCGTCGGGCCGGAGGTCCACCCGCTGCCTACGATGCAGGACACGTTCTTCGGCGATCCCCTGGTTGCGGTACACAAGAGTGCCGACGACATTGTCGACCAGCCTCTGGACGACAAGGGTCAGTTGGAGCAGGAGATCGCCATCCCCGATGACGTGAAGCCCGTGGGTCCGATGAGCTTCGTGCTGTCCGGCAGTGTGTACGAATCAGGTGGTCGCGCCGTCACACGCGTCATGAACAAGGTCTATTGGCCGGCACCCAACCTGGTCGGTGTCCGTCCGCTGTTCGATCCGAAGCAGGGCGCGCTGAGCGAGAGCAACGCTTCGTTCGAGATCGTCCGCGCCAATGCGGACGGCAAACTGGTGGCGGGGCAGCACCTGAAGGTGCGCCTGCAGCGCGAGATCCGTTCGTTCTATTGGCTGTACGAGCATGGTGACGACTGGAAGTCGAATGCCAACGTCAGCCTCGAGCTGATGGAAGAGCACGACGTGGACGTCGCCGCCGGCAAGAGCGTGAAGCTCGACCTTCCGGTGTCGTGGGGCGGTTACCGCGTCGAGGTTTTCGATCCGGAGACGAAGCTGACGACGGTTTTCCCTTTCTTCGCCGGTTATAGCTGGGACGACGAGAACACGGGTAAGGAAGCGCGCCCGGACAAGGTCAAGGTGGCGCTGGACAAGGCGCGCTACCGTGCCGGCGACACGATGAAGGTGACCATCACACCGCCGCAGCCCGGTCCGGGCATGTTGCTGGTCGAGTCGGATCATCTGCTCTACACGCGTAACATCGATGCGAAGGCCGGTGCGACGTTCGATATCCCGGTCACGGCTGAGTGGGAGCGCCACGACGTCCACGTCGTGGCACTCGCCTTCCGCGGTGGCCAGGCCAGCGACAAGACGACACCCGCACGTGCGATGGGCATCGAGCATGTCGCCATGGATCGTAACGATCGCCGCATTCCGCTCAAGCTCAGCGTTCCGGCAACTATGCGTCCCGGCAATCCGCTGGACGTGACGGTGCAGGCGGACGGCCTCGCTGGCAAGCGTGCCTTTGTCGCGGTGGCCGCCGTGGACCAGGGTGTTCTCAACATCACGAACTATCCGGTGCCGGACGCCTGGGCATGGATGTTCGCCAAGCGCGCCATGGTGATCGATGCGTACGATCTCTACAGTCGCGTGATCGAGGCGATGGACGGCGCCACCGCGAAGCTGCGTTATGGCGGCGACATGGGCGGCAAGGGCTTGCCCAAGGCCACGCGCCTCAATCCGAAGGTGAAGATCGTCGATCTGTTCGCCGGCCCGGTGGCTTTCGATGCGAACGGCAAGGCCGTCGTGCACGTCGATGTGCCCGACTTCAACGGCAGCCTTCGCGTAACCGCGCTGGCATTCGGCGACGACCGCTTCGGCAACGCCGACGGACAGGTGACCGTGCGGGCACCGCTGGTCGTCGAGCCGGGCACACCGCGAGTCATGGCCGGTGGCGACAAGGCACGGATCACGATCGATCTGAAGAACATGTCCGGCAAGGACGGCGTCGCAAAAGTCACCGTGAAGGGCACAGGCCTCATCCACATCGATAACGCGACGCAATCGGCTGCACTCAAGAATGGTGCGGGAACCGTGCTGACGATGCCGGTCACGGCGTCCGCCGGCATCGACGTCGCCAAGGTCGACATTCACGCAGAACTCAACGACTTCAGCGTCGATCGCCACTTTGAATTCTCCGTGCGCAGCGCCTGGCCGGAGGAAGTGAAGACCGTTCCGATGGCGATCGAGGGCGGCAAGGCCACCCACCTGGATGGCTCCCTCGCTGCCGGTTACGTGCCGTCGACCCTGCTCGGTCGGATCACCCTCAGCACGTTGCCGCCCCTGCCTTATGCGGCTGCACTGCGGGGATTGTTGAGCTACCCCTACGGCTGTATCGAGCAGACCACGAGCAAGGGCTACGCGGCGCTGTACATGGATGAGAAGGCCGCAAAGATGCTCGGCACGGCGGGCCTGAGTCCAGCCGCGCAGCGTTCGGCCGTGGATACGGCGCTGGCCCGTATCGCGTCCTTCCAGGCGAGCAATGGTCACTTCAGCTTCTGGGGCGGCACCAGCCCGATCGAGACCTTCATCACGCCTTACGTGATCGACTTCATGCTCGACGCCCGCGAGGCAGGGTTCGCCGTGCCGGACGACGTGTTGCAGAAGGCCCTGCAACGTACCAGCGACGATCTGCTCGCTGGCGGTCACCCGTACTACGGCTACGAACAGCACGACCATATGCGACTGGCCGATGAAGCCTACGCCGGCTTCGTGCTGGCCCGTGTGAACCGCGCCCCGTTGGGGACGCTTCGTAACCTGTTCGACAACGAGCGCAACAAGCTCGTCGGTCCACTACCGCTGGTCCATCTTGGTATTGCGCTGAAGCTGATGGGTGATACCGAGCGTGCGCAAAAGGCGATCGACGAAGCCTTCGCGTGGAGCAAGGAACGGCCGTGGTATGTCGGTGATTACGGTTCCGACCTGCGTGACCTCGGCACCATGGTCGCACTTACCCATGCCTATGGCGTGGGCAAGCCGGAGTACGACGCGAAGCTGGTCGACTGGGCCAGGAACGCGACAGCCAACGTCCGCTCCATGCAGGAGAAAGTGCCGTACTACCACTGGTCGTGGTCTTACCTCAGCACCCAGGAGCAGGTCGCCATCGCTCGCGTCGCGCATGTATTCGGTGCCGGCGACAACCGTCCGCTGTCGGCGACGCTCCAGGTCGGCGCGACTAAGGAAGCCGTGCCGGACGGCCGCTTCCTGTTTACTCGTGACGTTACCGCCGCCGAACTAGGCTCAGGTGTCACCGTGCAGCTGGAAGGCGACGCCACGATTTTCGCGACGCTCGACGTGGCCGGTATTCCGCAGAAGGCACCCGCCGCCGATCAGGCACAGGTGGACGTCCGCCGCGCGTACTACACCACGGACGGACAGTCCTGGACGGGCAAGGCGCTCAAGGAAGGCGACACCCTGATCGTCGGACTCACCATCGAGGCACGCATGGACATGCCCGACGCGCTGGTGACCGATCTCGTGCCGGGTGGCCTCGAGATCGAGAACCTCAATCTCGGTGGCGCGCAGCAGTGGAAGGGCGTCGTCGTGGATGGCATCGAGATGGAGGAGCACGAAGGCGCCGCCGACATCGTGCACGAGGAGTACCGTGACGACCGTTACGCCGCGGCCTTGAAGCTGCGGCGTGGTCAGGCCGCCCATGTGTTCTACCTGGTTCGCGCGGTCACGCCGGGCACGTATGTCGTGCCGCCGCCGCTGGTGGAAGACATGTATCGCCCGGCCGTTCGCGGCGTCGGCACGACCACCCTTTCGAGCTTGACGGTGGGCGAACCGTGAAAGCGGGGACAGTCCGTCGACGGGGGCGGGCTTTCCTGATCGTACTGGTGTCGGTGGTCATCGTTGCGGTGGTACTCGATCGTGCGTTTCCGCTGCGACTGCCCGGGCCCGACGGCATCAGCAGCGTGGTGGTCGCGCGTGATGGCACACCATTGCGCGCGTTCGCCGATAGCGACGGCGTATGGCGCCAGCAGGTTACGGCGGCACAGGTATCGCCGCTCTATCTCGATGCACTCCTGACGTACGAGGACCGCTGGTTCCGCTGGCACCCGGGGGTCAACCCCTGGGCACTGCTGCGCGGCGCAGCCGGCGGTGCCTGGCACGGGCACGTCGTTTCGGGCGGATCCACGCTCACCATGCAGGTGGCGCGCAGCATCGATCCTATTCCGCATACCTTCGCCGGAAAGATCGTGCAGATCTTCCGCGCCCTGCAGCTCGAAGCGCATCTTTCGAAAGCGCAGATCCTCGATCTGTACCTGACCCACGCGCCCTACGGTGGTCCCATCCAGGGGGTCGAAGCGGCCTCATGGGCCTACCTCGGCAAGCCGGCGAGCAGACTGTCGCATGCGGAAGCCGCGCTTTTGGCAGTGTTGCCGCAGTCGCCGAGTCGTCTGCGCCCGGACCGTCATGCCGCCGCGGCAAGGGAGGCTCGCGACAAGGTACTTCGACGCATGCGCGAACTCGGCCGCTGGAGCGATGCGGAAGTGCGTGACGCTGCCATCGAGCCCGTGGTCGCCCGTTCATTGCGTTCACCGCTGGATGCCGCGTTGCTCGCCGAACGCCTGCATCAGCGGGACCCCGGCGCACGCCGGATCGTGACCACGGTGGATGCGCCGCTGCAGCGCGCGATCGAAGACCGGGTAACCGATTATCTTTCCCGGCTGCCGCCGCACACCTCGGCGGCCGTGCTCGTTGTCGACAACGCCACGATGGAGGCTCGCGTCTACGTCGGTACGGCGGCCTTCGCCGATCCGCTACGTTTCGGGCACGTCGACATGGTGCACGCGCAACGTTCGCCCGGCTCGACGTTGAAACCATTCCTTTACGGCCTCGCTCTCGACGACGGGCTGATCGGCTCGGGCAGCTTGCTGGTCGATGCGCCGCAGGATTTCGGTGGCTACCGGCCGGGGAACTTCGACGAAGCCTTCCACGGGCCAGTCAGTGTTGCGGATGCCTTGCAGTCATCTCTCAACGTTCCCGCGGTAGACGTGCTCGATCACGTGGGCTCGAACCGGTTCGTCGCTCGCCTGGCCGCGGGCGGCGTCGATCTGCACCTGCCCGAGGGAGCACAACCGAATCTCTCGGTCATTCTCGGCGGGGCATCCGCGCGACTGGAAGATCTGGTGGGTGCTTATAGCGCATTCGCCAATCGGGGCATCGCGGCGCCGCCGCGCTTCACGCCGGCGGATCCGTATCAGCCGCGCCAGCTGCTTTCGCCAGGCGCTGCATGGATCGTGCGCGACGTCCTTGCCAGTAATCCGGCGTCGGTGGAGGGCGGGCCGATGGAAGGGACGGCGCGTACGCCGGCACCCCTGGCCTGGAAGACCGGCACGAGTTACGGCTACCGGGACGCTTGGGCCATGGGCGTCTCTGATGATTGGACGATCGGGGTCTGGATCGGACGCCCGGATGGCACACCTTCGCCCGGACAGTACGGTGCAGTGACCTCGCTGCCGTTGCTCTTCGCGGTGAACGGCATGCTGCCCGTGTCGCGCAGCCGTATGCACGCACCCCAGCCGGCAAGCGTCAGCAAGGTGGATATCTGCTGGCCCCTCGGCGGTGCGGTTTCCGCTACGCCGCCAGAGCAATGTCGTCAGCGTCATTCAAGCTGGATCCTCGGCAAGACCTTGCCGCCCACGTTCGCCGAGCGTGGTGTCACCGCGTGGGCGAGCGGTCGTGTCGTGCTGCATGTAGACAACAAGGGGCGCCGCCTGAGCGGCGGCTGCGACGCGACCGGCGCGCGCACGATCACGGTGGCGCGATGGCCCGCACTCGCCATGCCCTGGCTGTCGTCGGACGATCTTGTCGCATCGACTCTTCCCCCGTTGGCACCGACGTGCGCAGCGGATTCCCTCGATGCGGCGAGTCCCATTCGCATTGCCGGTGTCGCTGACGGCGTGACGCTTCGTAAGCCGACCAACGCGACCGAGCCCCTGCGCGTCACGGTCAATGCGCTGGGCACCATCGATGATGTGCAATGGCTGCTGGACGGGCGCCTGCAGGGCGCGAGCGTCGGCGCTGCGTCGCTGCAGATCGCGTTGCCGCAGGCCGGCGACCACCAGATCACGGCCGTTGCGCAGAACGGCCCGTTCGCCCGCATCACATTGCACGTGCTGGCGCCGCGCTGACGAAAAAAAAGGCGCCCGAAAAGGCGCCGTTTTGTCTGGGAACCCAGCATTGTGTGGGAGCCGGCTATGCCGGCGATGGCGTTGAGGCAATCTGGCTATCGCCGCTGAAGCGGCTCCCACATGGAGCAGCGGCTCCCACATGATTGCAGCGGCTCCCACAGGAAGCGGCTCCTACGTCAGCGATCAGTAGCGCGGAACTGTCGGGTCCACTTCACGGGACCACGCGTCCATGCCGCCTTCGACATTGAACAACTGCGTGAAACCGTGAGCGGCGAAGCGATCGGCCGCAGCGCGGCTGGACACGCCGTGGTGACAGATGAAGGCGATGGACGCGTCCTTCGGCAGTTGGGCCAGTGCTTCGTAGCCTTCCTCTTCGAGGATGCGCGCACCGGCCAGCGGCGCGGCGAGGGCACGGGCGTGAGCCGGCCGTACGTCGACGAGGGTGATGTCCCCGGCGGCGAGGCGGTCCTTCAGCTGATGGACGTTGAGCGTGTCGATCTCGACGGCGCCGGGAAACTTCAGGCTGAGGCCTTCGCCCTGGACGGTGGTGACCCAGTCGATGACCACGCCCTTCGCGCGTGCGGCGCTGCCCGGATCGAAATGGACTTCGATGCCGCTGGCGACGACGACAATGTCGAAATCACCGGCGGGAGCGAGCTGGAACCCCGCGCTGTGGTCCGGACCGATCTCGAGGTGCAGGGCCATGCCCTGGGCATTGGCCATGCCGCCGCGAATGGCTTCGGCAGCCTTCTCGGTGATGGTGATTTCCGGCGGGGTACGATCCGGCGCGCTGGCGCCGAACAGGGTGTAGAGCTCACCGCTGGTGTACATCTGGCGGATGATGTCCGACCCACCGACCAGCTCGCCCTTCACGTAGAGCTGCGGGATGGTCGGCCACTGGCCGTACTCCTTGATGCCCTCGCGGATTTCCGGATCTTCCAGCACGTTGACCGTGTGGTAGGTCGGGATGATGTCATTGAGCGTATTGGTCGCCGCTGCCGAGAAGCCGCACATCGGCTGCTGGCGCGTGCCCTTCATGAAGAGCACGACCTGGTGCTCGGCAAGGAGGGTGTCGATGCGCTCGCGGGTAGGTGTATCGAGGGCCATGGGGTCACCGCGGAAAGAGAGGGGGCCATTTTACCGGCATCCGTGGCACATGGGCCCCCCGCGAGTCCGTTTCAACCCGCTAGCGACACTTCCGTTGTCAATTCCGCCAGATCTGGCCGGCAATCGACCAGCGGGGCGAAGCCGCGCACGGCATCCGGCGAGGGCAGGACAGTCTCACGGCTGGCGCGACCGAGGTGGGTGCAGCGCTCGGTCCAGTGGATGAGCTCCATGGCGCCGCTCATATCCTCGACCAGGGCCGTGCAGTGCTCCACCCAGTCGCCGTCGTTCATGTAGAGGATGCCGTCCAGCGAGCGGATGTGGCCGAAGTGGATGTGGCCGCAGATATGCCCGTCGAAGCCACGCTCCCGCGCATCGGAGGCGACTCGCTGCTCGTAGTCGCGAATGTAGGCCAGGGCGGCTCCGACATGCGACTTCAGGATGATCGAGAGCGGCATGTAGGGCAGTTCGAGACGCTTGCGCACCGCGTGTACCCTGCGGTTTGCCCAGCAGATGAAGCGGTGCAGGTTGTCGCCCAGCCAGGCGATCCAGCTGCGGCCGATGTGTTCGGGATCGTACTCGTCACCGTGGCTCACCCTGTAGCGGCGGCCGTCGGCACCTTCGTGGACCGCGTCGAGCTCCACCCGGATACCCGCAATGGTCGAGCCGGCGAGGCCACGCATCTGGAAGTCGTGGTTGCCCGGCAGGTAGATCACTTCGATGCCTTTCGCCGCCATGGCGATCAGCTCGGCGATCACCGCGCTATGGTCCGGATGCCACCAGTGGCGTTTGGCGAGCGCTTCCAGATCGACGATATCGCCGACCAGGTACAGCCGCTCGCAATCGAGGTTCTTGAGGAAGTCGAGCAGGTAGGCAGCCTTGCAGTCCGGCGTGCCCAGATGCACGTCGGAGATGAAAGCGCTGCGGCAGGAGAGCTTGGCCATGACGTCGGTTTCCCGGGTTGTCCCGGGACGTCAGTGTCGGCCTCGCAGGTAACCGGGGCGTGGCGGGGGTGTTGCAGGCGTGTTGCGGGAGAGCATCGCCGCTGAAGCGGCTCCCACACAAAGCCGAGCGCGGTAGCGGCTTTGAAGCACGGTAGCGGCCTTTCTGTGGGAGCCGCTTCAGCGGCGATCAGCGATGAAGTTCCCTCAGGGCGGCCTGCGCCTCGGGCAGAATCACATCCACCCAGGTCGCATACTGCGCCGCGGACGGATGCAGACCGTCCTCCACGAGCATGCCCGCCTTCGCACCCGCAGCGCGCGAGGCCGGCGTTACGTCCGCCCAGCGCGCATGCGCGCGTACGGTCTCATCGCGCGCAATCGCATTGAACGTATCGATCTCGCTGCCGATAACCGCCCGATCACGGCCTTCGGCAAACGCCGTAACGCCCCAGTCGGGAATCGACACCACGACGACGCGGCGGGAGTCGCCGGCCAGCGCAATGGCGCGATGAAGCAGGGCGAGGAATTCCTCGCGGTATTCGCTGGCGGAGCGGCCGCGGTACTGGTTGTTTACCCCGATCAACAGGGTCACCAGGCTGAAGCTGCCGCGCAGGCCGGCGTCGTCCATCGCCGTCGACAATTCGTCAGTGGTCCAACCGGTCGTGGCAATGATCCGCGGATCGCCGAGCATGACCCCACGTTCGCGCAGTCGCCCGACCAGTTGCACGGGCCAGCGTCCTTCGGTCGGGACGCCTTCACCGATCGTGTAGGAGTCGCCAAGGGCGAGGAAGGTTGCTTCCGCCACGGCTCAGGCGACCGCGCTGGCGGCAGGCGTCGCCTGGTTGGCCATGCGGGTGAGCACGCGACCCATGCGTACGAACACCTCGGCCAGCTGGGCGGGTTCGGGCAACAGCGTAAGGCGCAGGTGGCGGCTTGCCGAGAGGTTGAAGCTGGTCCCCGGAACGACGAGTACGCTCTCCTCTTCAAGGAGACGCAGGGCGAAGGCGGTGTCGTCGAAGTGCGCGATGGCTTCCGCCCGGATCTGCGGGAAGGCGTAAATCGCGCCGCCCGGCGCGACGACGTCGAGGAAGGGGCTGGCGGCCACATGGTCGAGCACGGTCTGGCGCGCCTGGTGAAGGCGGCCGCCCGGCGAGGTAAGCGCGCCGATGGTCGGCTTGTCGAGCAGGGCAGGGCGCACGGCCCACTGCGCGGTCACGTTGGCGCACAGGCGCAGCGCGGCGAGCAGCTGGAGCGCGTCCCGATATTCGGCGGTGCGACGCGGGTCGCCCGACAGGCTCATCCAGCCGACGCGGTAGCCACAGGCGCGGTGCACCTTCGACAGGCCACCGAAGCTCACGCAGGGATGATCGCCTGCGATAGCGGCCAGCGGCTGGAACGGCGTGTCGTCGTAGAGGATCTCGTCGTAGATTTCGTCGCAGAGCAGCAATAGTCCGTGGCGCCGGGCGACCTCGACGATGCGCTCGAGAAGCGCTTTCGGGTAGACGGCGCCGGTGGGATTGTTCGGGTTGATCAGCACCAGGGCGCGCGTGCGCGGGCCGATCAGGGATTCGATCTCGTCGGGATCCGGCAGGTGCCGGTTCTCCGCCAGGCAGCGGTAATAGCGCGGGCTACCGTCGTTGAGGATGGTCGCGGCACTCCACAGCGGGTAGTCCGGGCTGGGCAGCAGCACTTCGTCGCCGGGCTGGAGCAGGGCGCGCAGGGAAATGTCGATGAGCTCGCTTACGCCGTTGCCGATGAAAACGCGCTCCACATCGATGCCGAACGAGCCACGGGCTTTCTGCTGGGCCACGATGGCCTCGCGCGCCTCTTCCAGGCCCTGTTCGTGGCCGTAGGCTTCGCTATCGGTCAGGTGGGCGCCGATCGCCTCGCGCAGGTGCGGCGGGGTGGCGAAGCCGTAGCGGCCGGGGTTTCCGATGTTGAGCTTGATGATCGGCTGGCCGGCCGCTTCCATATCGCGGGCACGCCGGGTGAGGGCGCCGCGGATTTCATAGCGCACTTCCGCCAGGTGCGCGCTGGGCTTGATCGAGGACACGTACAGGACTTCCGGTGCATGCCGCCGGGCCCGTTCCCGGCGGTCGTCATCGGATCGTAACAGCGTATGTAAGGCCCTGCGAGGCGGATCCGGGCCAGAAGCGGGCATAATCGCGGGCATGACCGACTCCTCGGACCTGGCGCGCCTGCGCCATATCGGCTGGCGCGACCCCGCCCTGCCCGACGATCCACGCCGCCTCGCCCGCGTCGTGGCGCAGCATCGTGCCGGTTACGAGGTGCATGACGGCTCGGTGGCGTTCAACGCACAGCCTGCCGGCCATTTCCTCAAACGCGGCCTGGATCCTTCCGTGCGGCCGTCGGTCGGCGACTTCGTGCTGCTCGATCATGCCAACCACCCGGTGATCGAAGAGGTGCTGCCACGCCGTTCCGTCCTGACCCGGGCTGCGGCCGGCGAGCGCTACGAGCGGCAGATCATCGCCACCAACATCGACTACGTGCTGGTCATCACGGGACTCGACGGCGACTTCAACCCATCGCGTATCGAGCGCTACCTCACCCTTGTCGAAGGCTCCGGTGCTCGCCCCGTCGTCTTGTTGAGCAAGGCCGACACCGAGGTGGATGTCGAGGGCGCGGTCAATGCCCTGCGCGCGCGTCTGCCGGGCGATGCAGCGGTGCATGCGATCAACGCGAAAGACCCGAGCACCGTGGCCCTCCTCGCCGGGTATCTCGGTCCCGGGTCGAGCGCCGTGCTCGTGGGCTCGTCGGGTGCGGGCAAGTCGACGCTCACCAATACCTTGCTGGGTGAAAATCGTATGGCCACCGCCGCCGTGCGTTCGCACGACAGCCGTGGCCGCCATACGACGACGCACCGTGCCCTGCTGAGTCTGCCGACGGGTGGTTGCCTGATCGACACGCCGGGGATGCGCGAACTGAAGCTCACCGGTGAAGAGAATCTCGACCTCTTCGCCGACATCGAGACACTGTCGTCGCAGTGCCGCTTCGCGGATTGCGGGCACACAAACGAACCGGGATGTGCCATTCAGGCGGCCCTGGCTTCGGGTGAACTTTCTCCGCAGCGCTGGCGCAATTTCCTGAAGCTTCATGACGAGCGCGAAGAGCAGGCCGCGACGTTGGAAGCACGCCTGAAGCGTAAAGCGGGGCCGAAGCCAGTCGCGAAACCGAAGCGTGGCGAATGGCGTCGCGGCGACGGCTGACTCACGGCGCGCTCGTGCCCGACATACGTAACGCCGACTGAAAACTAAGTTGCTTTCCTCACTGTTGAAACGAGGAAGGCATCATGGCCGTGTGTTCATACGGGCGCCGTGCGCTCGCCCTGGCATTGCTCGGCGCAGTCGCTCCCGCCCAGGCCACCCGCTACCCGCACAGTATTGTCGTCGATGCCGGCGAGGCGTTTTCGCTGGAACGCGGTGACAGCATCGCGATCGACGGACCCGGCGTCGGCCGAGCCATCGAAGTAAGAAAGCGTGCGTCGTTCGATGCGTATGAGGCGGACATCATCAATCGCAGCGCCGGCAATGGGACTCGTCACGCGTATGGGCTGCTCGCCTTCGGCGAAGCGAGCGCGTTGATCGCGGATAGCCGCATCACGGCCAGCGGATCGAGGTCGATCGGTGTGCATGCCCAGGACGCCTCACGAGTCACGCTGCAGAACGTCACGCTGGGCATGAGTGGAGGCAACAGCATCGGCATCTCGTCACGCTCGGGCAGCCGGGTAACGGCGAACGGCGTCACGCTACGCATGGAAGGTGATAAATCCATCGGGGTCTATGCGGCTGGGGCGAACTCGCGTGTCGTCGGTTCGGGACTTTCGATCGTGCATACCGGAAAGCGCCTCGGCGCCAGCGCGACCTTCGATGTCGCCGAGGCGATCGCCGTGCGTGGCGGCGCCAACGTGGCACTTACCAGGAGTTCGCTGCTCACGACAGAATCCGGCGTGGACGCGGTGACGATTCAGGGCATCGAGTCGACGTTCACGGCCGTCGACACACGCATCGCCGCCAGGGGTGACGGCGCATCCGCAATCGCCCTTGCAGGCGGTGTCGCAGCCATCAGTGGCGGCGAAGTCACGGGTGCCGGGCATGCGATCCATGCGGTGGGGGCAAGCAAGGAGTTCGTCATGGTCCTCGTGCGAGACGGTGCGAACATCGAAGGCCGGATCGAGAACACGGACCAGGCCCTGACCTTCAACGCCCACGACAGCCACGTGCAGGGCGACATTGTCAGCTCGGGAAGCGGTCCCCTCTCTGTCGGATTGGACAAGTCCTCGTGGCGTGGCCGCGCCGAACGCGTCGCAGAGCTCGTTGTCGCCGACAGCGTCTGGGAGGTTGGCGGCGACAGCTCAGTGCAACAGTTGACCCTGCTCGGCCGTAGCCACGTCGCCTTCGGCAACGGTGTGTCGCCCAGCAGCCTTCGCCTCGGCACCTTCGCCAATTCGGATGGCGAAGGCAGCGTGACGCTTCGGACGCGACTCGACGCCGGTGGTCCGTTGGACCACCAACTCACGGATCGGCTGTTGGTTTCGGGCAATGTGGGAGGATCCACACTGCTCCATGTCGTCAACGCGGGAGGTACGGGCGCCGACACATCGTCCCTGACGCAAGAGCCGCGTGCAGGCGATGGCATCAGCGTCGTGCAGGTCGGCGGAACCGCCGCCGCGAACGCCTTTGAGCTTGCCGGAGGGTATGTGGCCGTCGGGCCCTGGCAATACGGCCTCGTCGCTTACGCACCCGGCACCTCCGACCCTGGGCAGCGCTTGCTCGAAGGTGCAGGCAACGATCATTGGGACTTCCGTCTGCAGAGCAACCGCACGGACGCCTCAGGCCGCCCGGTGAACGGTCATGCGTCATCTTCGGGAGTGGTGCGCGCCCGTTTGCTTCCGCAGGTGCCGGCCTATCTGGTGCTGGCCAATGCTCTGTTCGGTTACGGCACCGCGTCGATGGATGCGTGGCGCGCGGTCGACCCCGCCGCACCGCGGGATACCGCGTGGCGCGTGCGTGCATTCGGTGGTCACGCGCAGTATCGAAGCGGTCTGCCCTTTCAGCGCTACGCTGTCGACTACACGCGATCGGACCGCGGTTTGCAGGTCGCCGGGGATCTACTCGCGTGGTCTTCAGGATCGACAACGATGCGCGCCGGGTTGGGACTATCCACGGGGTCGACCCACGTCGTCCCACGCGCCGTCGATGGTCTGACTCGCGCCAAAGCAGATGCACGTGGTCTAGCGGCCACCTACGTATTGAACACCGATAGCGGTTGGCACGCCGACGCGTCGTATGGCTTGACGCACTTCCGCTTCGACGTAAGCACGCCGCTGCGCGGCGAAGTGCTTGGGCGGCTTCGCGCCAACGCCAATGAAGCCACGATGGGTGGCGGCTTCCGCTGGATGACGTCCGGAAGGCTCACTGTCGAACCTTCCGGCTCACTTCTCTGGCAACGCCTGCGATTTCTCAGCGCGAGGGATCGCGACGGCCTCCGCGTGCGTCACGGCGCGCCCGAACGTCTGACCGTTCGCGGTGGCACTCGCGCGTCGATGCACTTCGATCCGCGCGGAGACGTCCTCGTCGCCTGGTCGCCGTATGTCGACACCCGTTACGTGGTTACTCGCGAATCGCGCAGATCCGTGGACGTAGCTGGCGTCCGGCTCGCCACCGGTAACGGGGGCAGGGCGGCGGAAATTGCAGCCGGTGTATCCCTGCAGTTTCGCGCCGACCTGACGGCCCATGTCGATGTTACCTCCCGCATGCGCCTCGGCCGCGCAGGCGAGTCCGGCTTGAGTGCACGGGCTGGCGTCGTCTACACGTTCTAGTAGGTCACCGTTACTTTGATCGTGTCGCTGTAGATTCCCGCCCTCACGGCAGTCTGGGCGGGAACCCGGCCGTAAACCGTCATCACCTGTTCGCTGCCGGAACCGGTGCCAGTCGCCGTATCGGTGTTCAGTGTGCTTCCCCAGTGCAGGCTGCGCGGCGCATCGCGAAAGAGGTCGTAGGTGACGAATCCCGAACCGGACGACATGCGCCGCGTGCTGCCCAGGGCATTTTGCCCGTTGTCGAGTCCGACCTGGTACGCCGCACGATTGGTGCAGGTCATGCGGACCAGGGACGTCTTGTCGGTGGCTGTGCGCAGCAATCCGGGCACGCTGCCGAAGTCCAGGTCGGTGGCCGTGCCTACGGTGCACTTCGCGGCCACCGACGCCGTGACACCCAACGAAGGGGCCGCTACGGAAATCGGCCCGCCGGTGCCACCGGACTGGCACGTGGCTGGTGCGACACCAATGCTGAGCAGTGCTTCGTTGTAGCTGTAGGTCAGGGCGTTACTGCTGAGCGAACTGATGAGTGTGGCCGCATAGCTGCCGGGCGAAAGGTTGGACTGCAGCGCCGGCACGCGTCCATAGATGGTCACGTTCCCCGACACCGCCGCGCCGTTGGAAAGAACGCCGATGGCCATGTTGAACGTTTGCGCGGTATAGGTGGCGTTGCTGGTCGTCCCCCAAATGGTCGATCGCGTCGAATCCTTGTAGAGCTGGTACTGCATGCGATCGCCGCTTGCATCGATCATGGTGCGCGGTGCGAAGCTACCCTGATCGTCCGCACCGAGGCTCGCGCAAGCCGTGACATAGGTGCCGAACAGTGCGCCCAGTACTCCGTTGTACGTGCACTGGTAATTGAGGGTCGCTGTCGTATCGACGAAGCTTCCGGTCGGATCGACGGCACCAAAAGCCACGCCGGTGATACTGGTCACCGAACATACCGTCGTCGCCTCCGCCCGGTGCGTGGCGAACAACGCCGCGATCGCAAACACCGTGATGGCTAGCCACCTCATGGCTTCGTCACCGGGCAAACGAGGGGTCCCAACTCGGGCAGGTTGCGTGCGCTGGCAGGATAGGTGAGCGATGTATCGCAGCGGCGCCCGTCGGGCAAGGTGACGTGTAGCGCCGTGCTCCCCTGAAGGTTGTCCAGGTAAACCATGCCGTCATAGCCGACATACGCCGGGGGTTCGCTGCCGACTGCTACCTGCGACCCCACGGGCAGCGGCGTGCCATTCTCATCGACAAGAAGGGCCGACGCCGCCCGCACACGCTTCACCGGGAAACGCACGACCACGCCGGAGCGATCCGAAGGCGCGACGATGCTCTCCACCCGTTGCACGCGATCATCGGCGGGCAGGTCGAGCGGGTCGATGGCGAGGCGATTGTCCTGGTAAGCATTGAGGCGCGAAACCAGGAGAAGTCCGTTGCTGTCGGTGACGCCAGTGCGCCGGTTCTCCAGCAGTACGGGGATATCCGGCGTGCCTTCCGTGCTCACCAGCGCGAACGCGTCGTCGATGCGCCGCGCAGCGAAGGCATGGCCACCCATCAACACCAGGGCACCGTTCGCGTCGGCATAACTATACGAGGAGGGCCCGACGTTGCTTGCCCCCACCGTGAGCTGGCCGCGATTCCCGAGCCAGCCCAGTTCGGCTAGCCCGCCACCGTCGCTCCCGCTACGTCCCTGTACGTGCCAGCCGAACCCGCCGTCGCCGTCTACCGGACGGCTTGCATCGACGGTCGCAAAGGTCTGGTCGCGATCGCGTTGTGCGGCGACGCTCCAGGTGGTGCGTTGGTCCAACGACACCGTGGCGCCCAGGAAGATGCTGCGATCACTGGATTGGTCGAGGTTCTGGTTGTAGCTGAGGTTCAGCGATATTCCCCGGCCGAGGTTGCGTATGACGAACAGACCCGCGTAGCGAGAGGCGGGCTGTCCCGAATAGCGCAGGCGGACGAAGTTTGCACCGAAGCTGGACTCGCGCACATTGAAGCCGACGAGTGCGCGGTCGCTGGCGCGCGGCGGTGGGGAGCCGTAGTTGGAAGCGACATCGCGGTAGCGCGCATCGCTGCGCAACGTATCGAGCGACACATTCATGTAACGCCCCGTCCACGCGTAGCCCGCGCCGAATTGCGAGCCGCCACCCCGCGCGCCAGCGACGGAGGCATTGAGCACGCTGGCGCCAGCAGGGTTCCACACGGCGCCGACGCCGGCAGTGCCACGGCCATCGCCGGCTTCGGCATGCGTCTCGACGGTCAGCGTATCGCTCACGCCGTGCCGCCACGTCGCACTGCCGATCGGCGCGTTGCCGTATTCGAAGGACTCGATGCCGTACGCCTCGCGTACGGTGCCAAGCTCAACGGACCAGTCGTCGAGTCCGCCGCGCAGTAGCTGACGCGCGGAATAGAACGGGAACGTTACCGTACTGCTGCGACCGAGCGCATCGGTGAGCACCACCTGGGCCTGCCCCGACTGATCGATGCCCGGCACGGCGGTGAGCTGGAACGGCCCCGCCGGAACGCGGCCGCTGTATTGGCGCACGCCGTCGACGTAGAGCTCGACGGCAGAGGGTGCGGTCGCCTGGCCGAAGAACTGCGGCAGCGGCGTGGTGATGCGATACGGCTGTAGTGCGAAGTCGGTTCCGAAGCCGATGCCACCGATGCGCGTGGCACGGGTCCATGAGAGATAGCCGGTGAACGTATCGCCGACCGTCAGGGCCAGCGACTGCGCGGGGAAAGCCAGCCGCCACTGCGTGTCCAGTCGCACGGTGTCACCCTGCCAACCCTGTCCCGGTGTCTGGTATCGCCGCGTGAGCTCGGTGCTGCTGAGAACGCCCAGGCCTTCGCTGAAGGCGCGGAGTTCGGTCAGGGCACTGACATTGCCAAGGCCGCCGCCTTCCGCCGCATAGATATCGTAGTTGAGCAACACGCCGGTGCCGCTGGTGGGCGGCGTGGAACTGCGCTCGGTCTTGTTGAGCAGCTGCCTCGGGAGGTTGAGCTGGTTGAGGGGAGCTTCCACGGTGACCCGTTGCTGGCCCACGTCGTAGGTGTAGTGAAGCCCGGGGATATCAGGCAGGCAACGCTCGTCGTCGCCCGGTGGCAGCACGAAGCCCAATCCACGCAGGTCGGTCGCGGTGGCGCAGAGGGCTTCGCCGCGACGCGTGAAATGGACGAGGCGTTCGGTCGTGCTGCCGTTGAGTACGACTTCCAGGTACAGATCCTCGCCGACAAGGCGGTCGCGCGGCTGCACTGTTGCGGGCGGAGGCACGGGGTCGGCATCCCGGGCGGAGGTCGGCATGGCAGCGAGGTCCAGCACGAGGAGGCTAGCGGCCGTCCGTGTCCACGACCAGCGTCGACTCGGACGTTTCACCATTGATCCTCGCCTTCACCGCGCCACCCGCGTGCGACGCGCCTGGCGGGAGATGCCAGCTCATGGTGCTGCCGGGCAGGGCGTAGCCCACGAGCCCCGGAATCAAGATCCTCTGCTGTCCCTTCGCACCATGCCAGACGACGTCGGCGATTTGCGCATGCTCGCTGCCCGCATTGCTCACACGCAACAGCGGACCCTCGGCGGAATCCTCCCACGTGGTTTGCAAAGCTACTTTCACCGAAGGATCGCCGACGGGTGCAAGGAAGACCGGCACCGAATAGCGCAGGACGAACTTCAGGCCCGGGTGATCGCCTGCGTCGATCGGTAGCTCGTCGACGATCACGCGGTACGAGGCTTCCGTTCCCGAAGGAGGAGACACCTGCCGAATGACACGCACCATCTGCCGGTCGCCCGGTGCGATGGTGACCATCGGCGGACTCACGACGAGATCGCGGGATGGTTCGAGCACATCTCTTCCCTCGACCTGCGACCAGTGGAAAACGCGCACCTGCGCGTGCACCGGGTCGCTGCCCGTGTTGGTCAGCCAAAGCGCGTCCGCCTGCGCCGTGCTCGCCAGGCGCAGGCCGATAGGGGAAACCTGCAGGCCACTCGCCGATACGGGGGCCGCGAGTAGCGGCCCCGCGGCCAGGGCGCAGGCCAACGCCACGCGTCGTGGCCACTGGCGCACCGTCAGTACGTGATCGTTGCGGTGATGACGTCGGCGTAGCTGCCTGCGGCGAAGTTCGCGCTCGGCACACGACCGTAAACCGGAACCGTCTGTACGGTGCCCGTGCCGGTACCGGCGTAGACATTGCCACCGGTTCCCGTCGTGCTGCCCCAGATGTCGGCGGCCGTCCTCGTCGCATTGCGATAGAGCTGGTACGGCACCTGCGCGGTGCCGCTGCTCATCTTCCGTGTGTTCGCGTCCGTGCCGTTCTGTCCGTTGTCCAGGGAGATCGTGTACGGCGAGCTCGGTGTGCAGTTGACGTTGAGCGCGCCCTGGTTGTCCACGGCGGTCGCCGTGGATGGCTGCGTACCGAAGTTCACGTCGGTCGGCGCCGTCGTGCTGATATCGCACGCGGCGGTGATGGTGATGCGGACGTTGAACGTGGTGGTGGCTGTCGCTGCCTGGGCGCTGCCCGAGGCGAACGCTAGGCCGACGAGTGCGGCGGTGGCAATCGGACGGAACTTCATGATCGATCTCCAGTGACGTACACCGTCAGCTGCAAGGATCGGGGAAGGGAAAGCGTCACGTGAGTGAAATACGTCGGTCCCTGCCGTAACGACTTAGCGATGCCGAATCGGCGCACGGTTTGTGTCAAGGGTGCTTGACATGACTCGATGACGGGCTCAGGATGGTGTCAAGCGTGCTTGACACGTTCACGGGTCACCTGGAGGTTCGCCATGTCGTACCGCGTCGCTTTCCGACTCGCCGCGCTCGCTCTTGCCGCGTGCGCCGCTTCTACCCTGCATGCCGGTCCGGCCCAGCCGACCGACACTCCGCCGCCTGTGGTCCTCACTACGACTGCGGCGGCCGAGACCTTCACGGTCGGCACGCTTCGGGTTGAGAGGTTCGGTCAGAGCGGTCGCCCGGTAGTCCTCATTCCCGGCCTGGCCGGCGGCCCGTGGGTCTGGAGCCAGACGATCGCTGTACTGGCGAAAAACCACACGGTCTACGCCGTCACCCTGGCTGGTTTCGACGGAACGCCGGCGCCGGCGGACCAGACGAACTGGCTTGACCAGGCCGACCGGTCTTTGCTGGAGTTGATTCGGACCCGCCACCTCGACCGGGCGATCCTGGTCGGCCACAGCCTTGGTGGCACGGTTGCCCTGCGGTTTGCGGGCCTGCACCCGGATGCCGCTGGTGGAGTGGTCGCCGTTGACGGGCTGCCGATCTTCCCGGGCATGGAACGCGTCTCCCCCGATCAGCGTACGGCGATCGCCGCGGGCATGCGAGCGCAGTTCGAGTCGGCCGCGCCGGACGCCTTCAAAGCGCAACAACTCGCTTATATGCAGAAGATTGGCAGCCTCGATCCGGCGACCGCTGAGCGTGTCGCCCCGCTCAATGCGCGCAGCGATCAGAAAGCCGTGGCCCGCTACATGGCTGAAGACGCGGGCGCTGACTTCCGTCCCATCCTGAAGCATGCGAGGTTGCCAATCCTCGAGATCTCGCCGTACAACGCGGCCGACTTCAGCGAGGGTCCGATGAAAATGAGCGAGCAGCAGAAGAGCGCGTACTACGCCTCGTTGCTTGCTGCCGCGCCGGACGCGAAGGTGATTTCCATCGGGCCTTCGCGCCACTATGTCATGCTCGACCAGCCTGTCGCTTTCCAGAAAGCGCTGGCAGACTTCATCAAAGCGTACTGACTCGGGGATGGCGATGCGTGCTGTACACAAGCGATATTTCCGCGAGTTCGTGCCAGCGATGCTGGTCTACGTGATCCTGATTTTCGTTTCGGTCGGGTGGCTGAGAACCCTGGAAGGGACTGCTGCGCGCGCCGCCGTCACCCTCCTGCCGGTACTGCCGATCGCCTTCGTGATCCGCGCCATGGTTCGCGTGATCCGTGACCAGGACGAGTTCGAACGTCGCATCGATCTGGAGTCCATCGCCATCGCGGGCGGCGTCGGAGGGTTTGGCTTCTTTACGTACGGCATGCTGCTTAATGCGCACGTGATAGCTGCTCCTCCAGCCGAAGCCATCGCGATCTGGGTGTTGCCGGTATTGATGGGTTGCTTCGGTGTGAGCAAGTGCGCCATCCGGCTGTACTACCGCAGCCGATGAAAAACACCGTTCGCGAACTCCGCACCGCCCAGGGCTGGTCGCAGGCCGACCTCGGCGAGAAGCTGGACGTCTCCCGGCAGACGGTGAATGCCATCGAGACCGGCAAGTACGACCCCAGCCTGCCGCTCGCCTTCAAGATAGCGAAGCTTTTCGCACTCTCCATCGAATCCCTTTTCACGCCCGAGGACTGATGGCATGAAACGCGCGCCACGTATCGCCATCATCCTCGTCATCGTCGCGGGGGCATTCGCCAGCAGGCAGCTCATGCGAAAGCCGGTTGTCGATGAGACTGACAAGCCCGTCGCCGCCATTCCTGCCGCTACGCGGCCGGCCCCACCGCGCGTATGGAAGCTCGGCTCGCTCGAGCTGCGACCCTGCGAGCTCGCCCAACCGCATTCGGGAACATCGGTGGCGGCATGGTGTGCGCCGTTCGAGGTACCGGAAGATCGTGGGCATCCGGAAGGTCGCAAGCTGGCGATGCGCCTGGCTGTGATCCGTAGCAGCGCACAGGTACCCGCAGAGGACATGGTCGCCTTTATCGCAGGCGGTCCTGGTCAGTCGGCGGCGGAAAGTTATCCCGCGATCGCACCGGCCATGGCGCCGTTACTGGCGCATCGCAACGTGCTCCTGCTCGACCAGCGAGGTACGGGCGCCTCACACCCGCTGAGCTGCCGCGATGAAGATGAGCCCGCCGTGCCGGGCGGCGGCGCTATAGCGCATGGGTTCGACCCCGAGGCCGTGCGCAAGGAAACCCGTCAGTGCCTCGACCAGCTCTCGCCGGATGCGGACGTTCGCTTCTACACGACGACGGACGCGGTAGCCGACCTGGAAGACGCACGCCGCGCCCTCGGCTCGCCGAAGTTCGACCTGCTCGGCGTGTCCTACGGCACGCGCGTGGCCCAGCAGTATGCGATGCGCCACCCCGAGGGGCTGCGCACACTGATCCTCGATGGCATTGCGCCCAACCAGCTCGTGCTTGGTGAGGACTTCGCGGTGAACCTGGACGCCGCGTTGAAAGCGCAGTTCGCGCGTTGCGAAGCGGACAACGCGTGCCGCGCACGCTTCAGCGATCCCTATCAGACCCTGTTCCAGCTTCGCGACGCACTTCGCGCCAATCCGCACAAGGTCAGCTTCCGTGATCCGCAGAACTACGCCTCCGTGCAGCGTGTGCTGAGCGAACACGCACTCGCCACGGTCGTACGCATGTTCGCCTACTCGCCGGAAACCGCTGCACTGTTGCCGTTGTCGATCGACGCGGCCGCACACGGCGACGTGGGCCCGCTCCTCGGCCAGGCCAAGCTGCTTACAGGTGACCTGGGCGACACGATGGACGGCGGCATGCAGTATTCGGTGATCTGTTCGGAAGACGCCGACCTGTTGACATCTCGTCCGCAGGACAAGGACACGATTCTTGGCGACGCCATGATCGAAGCCTTCCGCGCCGCATGTTCCGTGTGGCCACACGGCAAGCGACCGGCAGACTTCCACGAGCCGTTGAAAAGCCAGGTGCCCTCGTTGCTCATGTCGGGCGAGTTCGACCCGGTCACGCCACCGCGCTACGGCGAGCAGGTTCTCCAGGGTCTGCCAAACGGACGCCACTTCGTGCTGAAGGGGCAGGGTCATAACGTCGTCGGCCGCGGCTGCATGCCGCGTCTCCTCGACCAGTTTATCGACACCGCCAACGCGAAGTCGCTCGACGCACGCTGTCTGGATCGCCTCGCGCCGCTGCCGGTGTTCGTCGGATTCAACGGAGCCACGCCATGATCGAAGTCAGGGACCTGTACAAGGCCTTCGGCGAGGTGCGCGCCGTCAACGGCGTGAGCTTCACTGCGCGCGATGGCGAAATCACCGGCCTGCTCGGACCGAACGGCGCCGGCAAGACCACCACGCTGCGCATGCTCTACACCTTGATGAAGCCCGACGCCGGGCAGGTGCTGGTCGATGGCGTGGATGCCTATACGGACGCGCTGGCAGTACGCCGTCGGCTCGGCGTGTTGCCGGACGCGCGCGGTCTGTATAAGCGCCTCACTGCCGCCGAGAACATCGACTATTTCGGGCAACTGCACGGCATGGAGCCCGCCTTGCTGGCGCGTCGCCGCGAAGCCCTGATCGACGGCCTGGACATGCGGGACATCGCCACGCGCCGCACCGAGGGATTCTCGCAAGGCCAGCGTGTGAAGACGGCCATCGCCCGCGCCCTCGTCCACGATCCGCGCAACGTATTGCTCGACGAGCCAACGAATGGCCTGGATGTCATGGCTACGCGTGCCATGCGTCGCTTCATGCGGCAGCTGAAGGACGAAGGTCGGTGCGTGCTTTTTTCCAGTCACATCATGCAGGAGGTGGCCGCGCTGTGCGATCGCATCGTGGTGATCGCCCATGGTCGCGTGGTTGCCGATGAAACGCCTGCCGCCCTGCTGGCGCAGACGGGTGAAAGCAGCCTGGAGGATGCTTTCGTGAAGATCATCGGCACCGACGAGGGCCTCGCCGCATGAGCGCGTTCACCGCCGTCTACTGGAAAGAAGTCCGCGAGAACCTGCGTGACCGCCGCACGCTCATCAATGCACTGGTGACCGGGCCACTGCTCGGGCCGGTGATGTTCATCATGCTGATGAACGTCACGATCAACCGGGAGATCGCCAAGGCCGATCGCCCCATCGCCGTGCCGGTGATCGGCGCGGAGCTGGCACCGAACCTGGTCGCTGCATTGAAGAGTGCAGGCATCGATGCCCAGCCCGCACTGCACGATCCCGAGAACGCCGTACGCGAGCAGCGCACGGACATCGTCGTGCGCATCTCACCCGATTACGCGAAAGCCTGGAACAAGGGCCAGACCGTGCAGGTGGAACTGATCTACGACTCGTCGCGACGCGATGCATCGACGCCGGTGATGCGCGTTCGCAGTGTCGTCGAGAGCTACGGTCGCCGCGAAGGTGCCATGCGGCTGATCGCGCGAGGTCTGTCGCCCACCACCGCATGGCCGGTACAGGTGGCTGATCGCGACCAGGCGACCTCGCAGTCACGCTCGGGCCTGATGTTCTCGTTCCTGCCGTATTTCTTCGTGCTCACCGTCTTCCTCGGTGGGATGTACCTCGCCATCGACCTCACCGCGGGCGAGCGCGAGCGGCAGTCGCTGGAACCACTTTTCGTCAATCCGGTGGCGCGCTGGAAGATCCTCGCCGGCAAGCTCGCCGCGATCTGCACCTTCTCGCTGGTCAGCCTGCTGCTCACCGTGGGCGCCTTCATGACGGCGCCGTGGTTCATTCCCACGGAGAAGCTTGGCATCGCGCTGGACATCGGCTGGCGCTTCAGCGCCCAGGTCATCCTGCTGATGCTGCCGTTGATCCTGCTGCTGGCCGCGTTGCAGTCGCTGGTTTCCGCGTTTGCCAAGAGCTACCGCGAGGCGCAGACGTACCTGTCGATCCTGATGATCATCCCGATCCTGCCGAGCGTGCTGCTCTCGGTGATCCCGGTGCGCGCCGAGCCATGGATGTACGCCGTGCCGCTGCTCGGCCAGAACCTCGGCATCGTGCAACTGCTTCGTGGCGACGGCGTACCGGGCTGGCAGTTGGGCCTGTGCCTTGCCGGCGGCTTCGTCGCGGCGGTACTGGCGGTGTGGGGCACCGCCATGCTCTACCGCTCCGAGCGGCTCGCGATTTCCGGCTGATTCAGGCCGGCATCATCGCCAGGTCAGGTCAACGCCGACCAGGAAGCCACGCCCGGGCGCCGGCTCGTAATAGCGGCCATTGCCATCGTTGACGATCACCGAGCCGATCACATGCCGGTCGGCCAGGTTATCCACGCGGGCGAAGGTATTCACGCGCCACGGGCCCTGGTCGAACACGTAGCCGCCGGAAAGACCGAACAAGGCATAGCCCGGCGCCGACTCCGTGCCGAGATCGTTGACCGACGTCGCGCCCATCGTCTGGACGTCGAAGCTACCCTGCCAGCCACGATCACCGCCGTACTTCAGCGCTGCATAGCCGGTGGATCGCGGTGCGCCCGGAATGCGCGTTCCGGCCGGCACCGGCGTGTCAGGAGCGGCACAGCCAGTCGAGACGCAGGTGAGGAAGGGTGTGCGGAAGCTGGCCTGCAGATGCGTGTACGACGCGACGAAGCGCAGGTCGCGTGCGAGTTCGGTACTGAACGACGCCTCGATACCCTGCCGGCGCGACCGCGCGATGTTCTGGTAGGTCGTGCGTCCACCGACATTGGTGGCGACCGCCAACTCGTTGTCGCTGTCCGCACGGAACAGGGCGATACCCGCCTGGGTCTTGTCGGAGGGCTGCAGCTTGATGCCGACCTCTTCGTTGTGCGAACGCGACGGTTGCAGGTTGAAGGCCAGCCCCGGTCCGTTGTCGGCGCGGTAGCCGATCTCGGAGAAGGTCGGCGTCTCGAAGCCGCGCCCCCAGTTGGCGTAGACATGTGCCCACGACGCAGCGCGCCACAGCACGCCGAAAACAGGCGTCGTGGCGCTGTATGACTGTGTGCCGCTGTCGTCGGGATTCCCGGCCACGATGTAACGGTCGGTCGAGCTGAAGTGCACGTCGCTGTGTCGCACGCCGCCCATCAGGGTCCAGTCGTCGGCGACGCGCCAGGTCGCCTGGGCGTACTGGTCGAAGTCGAATACGCGATCAATCTCGTCGCGGCGCAGGTCGCCACGCACGCCGAGCGTGTTGCCTTCAAAGTTGTTGTAACCCATGCGGTGCTGGTGCTGGTTGTCGTAAGCGACGCCGGTGGCGATCTCGAACGGACGGCCCGCGAGCGTGTTGCTCCACGTCCAGCGCGCGTCCCCGCCGCCGTACTGGCTGGTCAGGTCGACCACGCCGCCGGAGTTGCCCGGCTGGGAGACCTGGGTGGCCTTGGGAATGGAAAGGTACTGCGTGATGTCGCGCTGGCCGTAGTAGGTCATCACGCGCAGGCTGTTCGAATCGTCGATGCGCTGGTCGTAGATCAGGCCGGCCTGCTGCTGGTTGGCTGATTTACGGGTATCGAACGTGTCTGCCACCGCGGCGACCTGCCGGGGATTGGCCTGGTACTGCGCCCGGGTCAATCCCAGCGGGTCCTGCGCACCCGGTATGTCGACCGCGTTGAGCACGAGCGTCAGCTTGCGATCGTCGTCGATCTTCCAGCCGAGCTTGGCATTGCCCGACTCGCGCCGGGCAGCGCTATGGTCGCGGTAGCCGCTGGTACGGAAGTGGCTGAGGTCCACGTTGTAATCGACCGGCCCCTCGACGCCGCGCGCGTTGATCGAGGTGCGGAAGTTGCCGTTGCTGCCACCGGCGACACCGAAGCGCAGTTCCGGCGGCTCGGTGCCATCGGCGGTGAACAACTGCACCACACCGCCCGAGGCATTGCCATACAGCGCGGAGAACGGGCCACGCAGGACTTCGACACGCTCGGCCGAGTCGAGGTTGAAATGCGACACCTGGCCCTGGCCGTCCGGCATCGTCGCCGGGATGCCGTCGGTGTAGAGGCGAATTCCGCGGATGCCGAAGGTCGAGCGCGCGCCGAATCCGCGGATGGAGATCTGTTCGTCCTGCGCGTAGTTCTGCCGGTCGCGCGCGACGATCCCGGGAATCGTCTGCAGCCGCTCGGACAGGTTCACGTCGAGACTGCCGTCCGGCGGCGTGGCCACCACGTCGATCGCCGCGGGAATGTCATACGGCGTCTGCGCGGTACGCGTTGCAGTGACGACCACGGGGGCGAGCTTCGGCGCGTCCTGCGCGGCGACACCGCCGGCCAGCGCAAGGAGAACGGCGCCAGCAAGGGGGCGAAGATGGGGGGATGTCATGCGGGGACCCTGCGGGAGATACGGCAATGATGCTGAAGAGAGTGTATGCGTTATCTCAAAACGGGGACCCGAACTGATCCGCGCCCTTCCTGTGGGAGCCGATTCATCGGCGATCCCGCAGCAGCGGGCCAACCTGCCGCAAGAACCCATCGCCGCTGAAGCGGCTCCCACAAGGGCATGCTAGCCTTCCCGACCACATCCCCCATACCCCGGTGACGCCATGAAGAAGCTCGCTTTCGCCTGTGCAGGACTGCTCGGTCTGACCGCCTCCTTTGCTTCCGTGGCTGCCACCGGCGCGGACCAGCCCGCGCAGGCCACGCCGCCGGCCAGCGCCAGCCAGCTCACGGCGTCGCAGCTGGACAAAGCCATCGCGGGCAGCTGGCGCTCGCCCGAGAACAAGGCGCGCGATCAGTACCGCCACCCGAAGGAAATGCTCACCTTCTTCGGCATCCGTCCGGACATGACCGTGATCGAGATCTGGCCGTCGGGTGGCTGGTTCACCGAGATCCTCGCGCCGTTCCTGCATGACAACGGCCACTACATCGGCGTGATTGAAAATGGCTCGAAGGGCATGGCCGCGCTGACGAAGAAGTTCTCCTTCGCCCCGGCGCAGTACGGCAATGCCAAGCTCGTCGAGGTCAACCACAAGGCGCCGGTGCTTGGTCCGCCGAACTCGGCCGACATGGTGCTGACCTTCCGCAACGTCCACAACTGGGCTGCGGACGGCACCGCCGAGGTGATGTTCAAGTCGTTCTTTACCGTGCTCAAGCCCGGCGGCGTGCTGGGTGTGGAAGATCACCGCGCCGACGCTGGCAAGAAGCTCGACGACGTCGTCAACTCCGGCTACCTGCCGACCGACTACGTGATCAAGCTGGCGACCGACGCAGGTTTCAAGCTCGATGCACAGAGCGAGATCAACGCCAATCCGAAGGACGACCACAACCATCCGAAGGGTGTGTGGACCCTGCCGCCGAGCTACGACATGGGCGCGACGGACAAGGCGAAGTGGCAGGCCATCGGCGAGTCGGACCGCATGACGCTCCGCTTCGTGAAGCCCGCCACCGCGAAGTAACGTGCTGGTCGCACTGAACAAGCCCTTCGGTGTGCTCTGCCAGTTCACCGACGAAGCCGGCCGGCGCACGCTGGCCGACTTCGTCACGCAGAAGGGTGTCTACGCGGCGGGGCGGCTCGACCATGACAGCGAAGGCCTGCTCCTGCTGACCGACGACGGCAAGCTGCAGCATCGCCTTGCCGATCCGAAGCACAAGCAACCGAAGACGTATGTGGTGCAGGTGGAGGGCGTCCTGACGGAGGAAGCCCTCGACAGTCTGCGTCGCGGCGTGACGCTCAACGACGGCCTGACGCTTCCTGCAGGCGTGGACGCGATCGACCCGCCCGAATGGCTATGGCCACGCGATCCACCCGTGCGGTTTCGCAAGACGGTGCCGGACAGCTGGTTGCGCATCGTGCTGCGCGAGGGGCGCAATCGCCAGGTGCGGCGCATGACGGCGGCCGTTGGCCTGCCGACGCTGCGGCTGATTCGCGAGGCGGTAGGTAGCTATCGCCTGGATGGGCTAGGCTCAGGCCAGGTACGCGTCATAGACGCCACACCCGCCCGGTAGCAGCCGATTCATCGGCGAACGAGTGCTTGCCTCAACCTGCCCGCTGCCGCGGGATCGCCGATGAATCGGCTCCTGCCAGGCAGGGAAACGCGAGCCGGCAGGTGACGGCGTTTGTCGACGTCACTGCCCCAAACGAAGCTGAAGAAGTATCGCGCGATCTTCGATCTCGTATTCGCCATGACGACCCGTCGGCGCGACAAGGTCGAGCCGCATAAGGCGCTTCAATGCGGTTTGAATTTTGGTCGTGGTTATTTTTTCTTCTGCATCCATCTGTGCACCGAGTGCTTCGACGGATTCGACGCTATAAAGCGATGAATGGCCGGGTTGCGCGAGTAACCGCATCAATGCGAGCTCCAATGGCCGCAGTTCCTCCAGCAGGACCGCCGCCCCCGCCTCCTGGTGTGATTGCAGCCACTTTGACATCGCCCCTTCAACGTCGCCGTTTCCTGCGATCAGGAGATGCAGGATCACTTCGTTCATGAACTCCGGCGTTCTGCCGAGATGTTCAAACGCGCGGGTCAGCGACGACTTATCGACGGCAGCTTTTGTTCGCTCGGAAAGAAAGACGAGGCGATCTTCGATGAAATCGTCGCCGAGTTCGGGTAGCTGCACAGGCATCGCTGAAGCAAACAACGGCGCCTTCTGTTGCCGGAACATGCTGTTGAGGCCGTCGCGCGAGGAGCCCGTGTAGAACACCAGCAGGCGTCCGCGTAGCTTCTGAATGACGGTGCGAAGAGCAGCTACGAAGTCCTCGCGCTTGACTCCCGCTAGCGCTTGCGCCTCATCGAGCACCAACAAGGTGACGCCTTTCTCACTCAGCGCGCACAAAGCCGTATCCAGCCGGTTCTCGAGAACCGGATCCGGCGCGAATCGGATGGGTTCGAGCGTGGACTCAAGCTCGGCGGCGCCCGCGCTGGCTTTTGCGCGAAGTTCCTTGAATCTCATTCGTCGACGCCACCCGCTCTGTCGCTTCTCGAGAAAGCTTTCCAGGCCTTCGACTAACGCAAGTTCCGGCTCGCCTCTTCTTCGCCATAGATCCACGTAAAGGGTCTGCCACCCGAGTTCGTGGGCAGCAGGCATCAACTCGTGTCTGACAAAGGAGGTCTTGCCTTGACGTCGCGGCGCGAAAAGCGTGACGCCCTGCTTGAGGCCGCTGGTGAGGATCTGAAAGACCTCTTCCACGAGGCCGTGGCGAGGAAAGTAGGGCAGGTCGAACGAGGCTGCCACAGTAGTTATCCATAATTATGCAAGTCGCCATAATTATGGATAACTAAATTAAATTCAATAGTGTTAGCGACTTACCACTCGGCGACCGAGCCATCCGGATGCCGCCACAGCGGGTTCCGCCAGTCGGCGACTTCGCGGCTGCGCTCGATCACGAGCTCCTCGTTCACCTCGATACCCAGCCCGGGCCCGGTGAACGGCTTCGCGTAACCGCCGTCGTCGAGCTTGAGGGCGTCCTTGTTGAGCACGTAGTCGAGGACTTCGCCGCCCTTGTTGTAGTGGATGCCCATGCTCTGTTCCTGCAGCGTGGCGTTCCAGCTGACGAAGTCGACATGCAGGCAGGCAGCCAGTGCGATCGGACCCAGCGGGCAATGCGGCGCGAGGGCCACGTCATACGCCTCGGCCATCGCGGCGATCTTCACGCATTCGGTGATGCCGCCGGCGTGCGAGAGATCGGGCTGAAGGATGGAGATGCCACCGCGCTCGAGCACGTGCTTGAACTCGTAGCGCGAATACATGCGTTCGCCCGCGGCGATCGGAATCGAGGTCTGCTCGGCGATCCGCGGGTAGTATTCCGCCTGCTCGGCCAGCACCGGCTCTTCGATGAACAGCGGACGGAACGGCTCCAGTTCCTTCACCAGCACCTTGGCCATCGGCGCCGAGACGCGACCGTGGAAGTCCAGGCCGAACTCGATCGTGTTACCGAACGCCTCCCGGATTTCCGCGACACGTGCGACGGCGGCATCGACGGCCTTGCTCGAGGCGATGATGCTCATCTCCTCGCAGCCGTTCATCTTGAAGGTGTCGAAGCCGTGTTCCATGCGCGCCCGGATCTGCGCGATGACATCGGCCGGCCGGTCACCGCCGACCCAACAATACGTCTTCATGCGATCGCGCACGCGACCACCAAGCAACTCGAACACCGGCGCGTTCAGCACCTTGCCCTTGATGTCCCACAATGCCTGGTCGATACCGGCGATGGCGCTCATGAACACCGCGCCGCCGCGATAGAAACCGCCGCGGTACATAGCCTGCCAGAGGTCGTTGATGCGCGACGGATCCTTGCCGATGACGAACTCCGAAAGCTCCGACACGGCGGCTTCGACGGTGCGCGCGCGGCCTTCGACCACCGGTTCGCCCCAGCCGACGACGCCCTCGTCGGTTTCGACCTTGAGGAACATCCAGCGAGGCGGGACGCGGTAGGTGGTGAGCTTGGTGATCTTCATGGTCAGTTCGAGCGATAGGCTTTGACGAAGGCAGCAGCCTGCTCGCGGGTGCGCGAGACGGGCTGGCCCGGCTTGTAGAGGTCGCCGCCGAGCCCTGCGCCGATACAACCGGCATCGAGGAACTGGCCGAGGTTCTCGGGAGTGACTCCGCCAACGGCGAGGAGGGGCACGTCGGGCGGCAGGACCGCCCGGATTGCCTTGATGTACGAGGGGCCGAGGTTCGACGACGGGAATAGCTTGAGCGACTGCGCGCCGGCGGCGAGCGCGGCGAACGCTTCGCTCGGCGTCATGAAGCCGATCGCGGTGTACATTCCGCGGCGCCGCGCCTGGCGGATCACATCGGGGTCGGTGTTCGGGGTGACCATGAGCGTACCGCCGAGATCGGCGACCTGGTTGGCCAGGTCCGCGCTGAGCACCGTGCCGGCGCCGACGAGAGCGCGATCGCCCGCCCGGCGTACGGCCAGCGGGATGCTGGTCTGCCAGTCCGGCGAGTTGAGCGGGATCTCGATCGCGTCGAAACCCTCCTCCAGGAGGGCCTCGACGTGCTCGACGACATCCTCGGGCGTGATGCCACGCAGGATGGCGATGAGCGGTAGCGCGGTGGGCCAGGCCATATCAGTTCTCGTGGTAAAGCTGTGAGCGGCCGCCATCGATACGGATATCGGCGGCGTTGATGTAACGCGCCTCGTCGGAGGCGAGGAACAACGCAGTGTAAGCCACCTCTTGCGGTTCGCCGATCCGCTTGTTCGGCAGGATGTCCGTTTGGCGCTTCCGTTCCGCGACCGGATCGGCCGCGGCGGCGAAGCCAGCCTCGGCGATGGCGGTCAGGATAAGGCCCGGCGAGATGGAATTCACGCGGATGCCGCGTGCGGCGTACTCGATGCCCAGCGCCTTGGTCAGGCCGATCAGCCCATGCTTGGCGACGGGGTAGGGGAAACAGTGCGGGATGATCTTGTGGCCATGGACCGAGGCGATGTTGATGATGCTGCCGTGGCCGACCTCCAGCATGCCCGGCAGGACAGCCTTGGCGCAGTTCCAGGCGCCCTTGAGGTCGACCTCGAAGCAACGGGTCCACTCGTCGTCGGTCAGCGACAGCGGGTCGTTGAAGACGTTGATCCCCGCGTTGTTGACCAGGACATCGGGCGGGCCGAAGCGCTCGGTGGCCGCAGCCACCATGCGGTTGATCGCCGCCGGGTCGGTCACGTCGGCCTCGAACAGCATGGCGTCCTCGGTGTGGAGGTCGGCCAGCGTGGCACGGGCCTGTGCGTTGTCCTCGAGCACGTTGAGGACCACCTTCGCGCCATGGGCAGCGAAGAGCTTCGCCGTGGCTGCGCCGATGCCCTGGGTCGCGCCGGTGACGATGGCGATCTTGCCGGCAAGGCGCGGCAGCGGCGTGGTACGCGGATCGGCGTGTGTCGCGGTGGTCATGCGTGGGTTCCTTTCCCGTAGCGGGCCTCGGGCAGCCCGCGACCTCGCGCCGGCGTGCCAATGAAGATGGCGCCGTTCAGCGGCTCGGCGCTGACGACGGAAGCGTCCAGGCCCTTGCTGGCCGACGTGATGACGAGGCGGTCCAGCGCGGGGCCGACGAAGGCCAGGCAGCTCGGCTGGCGCGCCGGAAGCTCGATCGTAAGATCCACCCGTCCGTCAGGTGCGTAACGCAGCACGCGCGAGCCACCCCACTGGGTGTTCCAGACGTAGCCTTCGGCATCGACGGTCGAGCCATCGGGCTCGAGGCCCTTCTCCAGCTGGACGAACTCGCGGATGTGTTCCACCTCGCCGCTGGCGGCGTCATAGCGGCACGCCATGATCTTCGCCGTGGGCGAGTCGGTGAAGTACATCGTTTCACCGTCCGGGCTGAAGCAGATGCTGTTGGTGATCGCTGCCTTGGGCAGGGCGAGCCGCGCAAGCTTGCCTTCGCGCGAGTAGCGCCAGAACGACGCGACCTGTTCCGGGCCGCGCTCGTTGAGCGTGCCGAAGATCAGGTTGCCGCCGCGATCGCAGCGACCGTCGTTGGCGCGCGTGCCGGGAAGGTCCGGCTCGATATCCTCGAGCACCTGGATCGCGTCGGGCACGCGCGTGTCGAAGCGGGCCAGCTGCTTCTCCAGCGCCAGCAGCAGCACGCCGGGCTCGTCCGTCAGGGCGAAGCAGCAAAGACGCGCGGGAAGGGTGGTCTCGGTCACCGCGCCGGTGGTCGGGTCGTAGGCATAGAGGCGGGATGCCCCGATGTCGGTCCAGCGGACCACGCCCACCAGGTCGTCCCAGATCACGCCCTCGGCGTGCTCCTGTCGATGCGGGGATAGCGGATTGAAGGTGTCTGTTATCAGCGGGATTGCCTGCGGTTCTTGAGCTGGTCGACCAGCACCGCGATCAGCAGGATCGTGCCGCGGACCAGGTACTGGTAGAAGGCGTCGATGTTCATGAGACTCATCGCATTCTGCACAGTACCCATGATGAGAACGCCAACGAGCACGCCGCTGATGCTCGCCCGGCCGCCCATGAGGGACACGCCGCCCAGCACGCAGGCGGAAATGACGTTCAGCTCGAAGCCTTCGCCCGCATTCGGCTGCCCGCTGGTCATCCGGGACGCCAGGATGATGCCGGCGAGTGCCGCGACCAGACCCTGGATCAGGAAAATGGCGATACGCACGCGGTCGACCGAAACACCGGCGAGGCGTGCCGCGTCCGGATTGCCACCGATCGCGAGCGTGTTGCGGCCATAGATCGTCTTGTTGAGCAGGATGCCGAAGACCACGAAGCAGGCCACGGCGAACCACACCGGCACGGGCAGGCCGAACAGTTCGGCACTACCGAGGGTGAAGAAGGCTTCGCTGGTGACGCCGACCGCCTGCCCCTGCGAGGTGATGAATGCCAGGCCGCGGACGATCTCCATGGTCGCCAGCGTGGTGATCAGCGCATTGATATTCAGCTTGGCGATGACGACGCCGTTGACGAAGCCGATGAGTGCACCGGCCACCAGGCTGGCGGCGATGCCAAGCGCCACGCTGCCGGTGGCATTGGACACGATGGCGCAGCAGACGCCGGCGAAGGCCACGGTGGAGCCGACCGAAAGATCGAAATCACGTGAGGCCAGGCAGAACATCATGGTGCAGGAGACCATGCCGATCTGCGAGACCGACAGGGCGAGACCGACGATGTTGTCCCATGAGAAGAAGTACTGCACCGTGACGCTCAGCACGGCGAACAGCACGATGAAGATGCCGATCAGGCTGTAGTCGTCGACGATCTGCCAGAACAGGGCGCGATGACGCGCCTGGGGCGTTTCGGCGGGCTTCGCACCGATGGCGGCGGCGTTGGTCTCGGTCATGGCTCAGGTATTCCTTATCGGGGTGGCGCTGGCGCCTTCGGGAAGCGCGGCGGCGAGCACGTCCGCCTCGTTCGCCTCGTTACGGTGGAACTGCGCGGTGATCCGCCCACGGCACATCGTGACGACGCGGTCGGACACGCCGAGTACTTCGGGCAGTTCACTGGAAATCATCACGACGGCCACGCCACGGTCGGCGAGTTCGTAGAGGACGTTGTAAATCTCGTTCTTTGCGCCAACGTCGATGCCGCGGGTGGGCTCGTCGACAATCAGCACGCGCAGGTCTTTCTCCGCCAGCCAGCGCGACAGAACCGCCTTCTGCTGGTTGCCGCCCGAGAGCAGGCGGATCTCCTGTCGGCGATTGGGCGTGCGAATGCGCAGGCGATCGATATAGGTATCGGCGACTTTCGACTCGT
Source organism: Luteibacter sp. HA06 (assembly GCF_054061215.1). Taxonomy (NCBI): domain Bacteria; kingdom Pseudomonadati; phylum Pseudomonadota; class Gammaproteobacteria; order Lysobacterales; family Rhodanobacteraceae; genus Luteibacter; species Luteibacter sp. HA06. Next base: position 4,615,874 of record NZ_JBSSDZ010000001.1, on the reverse strand, counting down.
TACGGTCGTTGACGAACAGGCCGGCGACGAGGTGGTTGCGCCGTGCGCTGATGTTGATGTTCTCCGACACGGAACGCACACCGATAATGCCGTCTTCCTTACGGTCTTCCGGGCAGAACACCAGGCCATGCTGAATCGAGTCGCGGATGTGCGAGGCCTTGATCGGCTCGCCGTCCACGTGCACGGCGCCCGCCGTGCGGCGGTCGGCACCGTAGATCACGCGCATGACTTCGCTGCGTCCCGCGCCGACGAGGCCGAAGAATCCGACGATCTCGCCGGCCTTCACCTCGAAACTCACCGGTGCCGGTACGGCACGTCCCGTCACGCCTTGCACCGCGAGGCGCACCTTGCCGTGTTCACGCGGACGGTAACCGAAGATATCGCTGATTTCGCGGCCGACCATGCGTTGCACGAGCTGGTCGCGAGTGACGCCTTCGAGCGTGTCGAAATCGGCCACCTTACGGCCGTCGCGAAAAATCGTTGCTGCGTCGCACAGCTCGAAGATCTCGTCCAGGCGGTGCGAGATGTAGATCATCGCCTTGCCCTGCGCACGCAGGTCGCGCACGAGGCGGAAGAGGACTTCGGTCTCGCGATGGGACAGGGAACTGGTCGGTTCGTCGAGGGCGAGGATCTTCGCGTCGCGAAGGATCGCCTTGACGATCTCGACCATCTGCCGCTGGCCGATCGAGAGATGCTTGAGTTTTGCACGTGGATCGAGATCCACGCCGAGCGCATCCAGGCGCTCGCGGGTCCAGGCAAGCGCCTTGCGGCGATCGACCAGGCCGAAACGCGTGGGCAAGCGGCCGATGAGCAGGTTCTCCATCACCGAAAGCTCCGGCACGTACTGGAGCTCCTGGTGGATGACCGCCACGCCGGAGGCGATGGCATCGGCTGCCTTGCGGAAGTGCTGCGCCTGGCCGTCGATCGCCACCTCGCCCTCGTCGGGGATGTATTCCCCGCCCAGGATTTTCATCATCGTGGACTTGCCTGCTCCGTTTTCACCGAGCAGGCCGTGCACGCTACCGGCGCGCACGGCGAAGCTGACATCACCGAGCGCACGCACGCCCGGAAAGGTCTTCCCGATATGCCGGAATTCCAGGCGTGGTGCGTCGGTCATCGTCAAAGACCCATTTCCTTACGTACTTCGGCGACATTGGCGCGGGTAGTGAGCATGCCGGTGGTCAGGGTGAGCGGCGGCGGTGCCTTGCCGTCCTTGATCCAGGCATACATGTTCAGCGAGGTCTCGTAGCCGTGACGCTTCGGGCTGATCAGCATGCTGCCGAAGAAGCCGGTCGGCTGGGCCTTGGCGAACTCGTTGAGCGCCGACTTGCTGCCGCCGATACCCACGCCGATCATGTTGTCCGCGAGGAATTTGCGGGCTTCCGCGGCGCGCACGGCGCCGAGCACGGCTTCATCGTTGAGGCCGAAGGCAACCCAGTGCTTGAACTTCGGGTTCTGTGTGATCGCGATGTTCGCCGCGTTGAAGGCGTTCTCGGTATCGGTCTTCGCTTCCGGCGCGTTGATCACGTTGGCCTTGGGAAAGCCTGCCGCGGTGAGCGCAGCGACGGCGCCGTCCGTACGATCCTTGGCGGTGGGCAGCTGGTCGTAGGAGATGCGCAGCGCGCCGGTCTCTTCCGGCTTCCAGCCACGCTTCTTCATTTCGTCGGCGATCGCCTGGCCGACCTGCTCACCGATCTTGCTCGCGGAGATACCCATGTGCGGCACCGACTCGATCGGCTTGCCCGAGCCGTCAATCAGACGGTCGTCGACGGTCATCAGCTTGAGGTTGTCGATCTTGGCCTTGGCCACGATCGAGGGACCAAGCTTCACGTCCGGTGTGCAGATGATGAAACCCTGCGCGTGCTGGGACTTCAGGTTGTCGATGGCGGTGAGCACCGTGCCACCGTCCGGCGCGGCGATCTTGACCAGGGTGAAGCCCTTTTCCTTGGCAGCCTGCTCGGCGTACTTCCATTCGTCCTGGAACCAGGGTTCCTCGGCCTGTTTGACCACGAAACCGATCTTGACCGGCTCGTCGGCCGCGAAGGTCGGTGCGGAGACCATGGCCAGTGCCACGGCCAGGGCGCTTAGGCCCAGGGCAATCTTCGTCTTCATGCGTTCCCTCCTCGAATGACTCGTTGTTTTCAGTCGACCAGGCCGCGACGACGGGCCACGGCGATGGCGCCGTATCCTGCGAGGTCGCGCTGTTCGTCATCGCCCAGCACCGTGACGGTGCCGGAGAAGAAATCGTCGCCTTCGACCAGCCGCGCGATCGCCTCGCGCAGGATCGGCTTGCCGCTGACAACGAAGCGTGTACCCGGACTCATCCGGATCGCGCTGGAATTCTTGAGCGTAAGCAGGTCGGAGCCGAGCACGGCACCGAGCAGGAAGTTCGCCCGTGCGTTGGCGTCGTAGACGGCGAACTGGTCGAGGATGCGCACGCTGAAGCAGGCGCGGCCCAGCCCGATCTTGTTCGCCGAGGCGGCGCCCGCCAGCAGCATCTCGGGATCGATGCGCTTGGCGAAGCCTTCCTTCAGCGAGCCGGCCAGGATCGTGTCGTGCGAGATGACATGCAGCAGTTCACCCGCCAGCGTGGTCACGCAGCCGTCGATACGGCGGTCCTTGCTGATGCTCACGAACTTCGAATGCGAGCCCGGCAGCACGACGACGGTCGGCTCGTTGAGGTCCAGGCGCTCGACCAGCGCAAAGGATTCGACTTCCTCGCCGCGCATCATGTCCATCGCCTCGCAGTTATGCAGGCCGATATGGTCCACCGCGTTGCGCACGCCGGGAACGAACCAGATCGGTGCATGCCACACATTCTCGACGAGGTGTTCGCGCATGGACTTCGCCATGTCGTCGATGCCGGCCGGTGCAGGCACGTGCGGTATTTCGCAGAGGCCGACATTCGAGGTGATCATGCCGGAGGCCACGGCAAGGCCGATATCGCCGCGCTCGAGCTGTGCCGAGGCGAGCGCTTCGTTGATGGTTTCGCGAAGACCATCCTCGAGTTTTTTCGTGTTGCCGGTGATCGCGGTATCCCGCACACCGACCTGCCGCGCGGCCTGCGCGACCACCTCGCCGTCGCTCCAGACGGTAACGCGGGTGTTCGTGGTACCAGTGTCGATGGTGAGGATGTTCATCGCGTGTCCGTTCGAAAGCGCCACGGATGATTGGCGGCACCTGTCGAGACAGGCAAACTAGAATTTCTCCGGGGCTTCCCCAAGTTTTTTTGAATGAGTCCGCAATGAAGCGCTCGCTCCCCCTCAACGCCGTGCGAGTTTTCGAACTTGCAGCGCAACATCTGAGCTTCACCAAGGCCGGTGAGGAGCTCTCGTTGACGGCGGCTGCGGTCAGTGCGCAAGTCAAATTGCTGGAGTCTTACCTGGGCGCTGCGCTTTTTGTGCGTAGCAACAATAAGCTCTCGCTGACGCCGGCGGGAGAGAACTATTTCCCGCGCGTTCGCGATGTTTTTCGTGCACTGCAGCATGCCACCGACCAAGTGATGGGCGAGCGCAACGCGTCGCTGAGGGTATCGGTGCCCCCGACTTTCGGTACGAAATGGCTGGTGCCGCGACTTTTCCGCTTCTTTTCCAGGCACCCGGATATCGCGGTCGAGGTGGTCACCGACGGTGGCGATGACGCGGGTTGGGACCTGGCCATCGACGATCGCCTGAGCGAGGGCGGCGACCAGTCGATCCTCGCGACGAGCGGCTACACCCCGGTCTGTGCGCCCTCGCTGGCCGAGCGCATCCATGGGCCCGCGGATCTCGGCGAACACTTATTGCTCCACGAGCGTCCGGGACGGCGTGCCGCGTCCGCGGTCAGCTGGGAGCAGTGGTTCGAGCGCGCGGGGATCGAGAATGCCGTCGTCTCGCGGGACATGGGTTTCGGCGACGGCACGATGATGCTGCAGGCCGCGATCGAAGGGCAGGGCGTGGCGCTGGCGCAGGACCTGCTCGTTGCCTACGACCTCGCGGCAGGCCGTCTCGCTGAGCCCTTCCGGGTGGACGTGCCGCTGCGTCACACGTATTACCTGGCCATCTCCCGCGATGCGGTGTCCCGCGAGGAAACCATGGTCTTCCGTGAGTGGCTCTTCGCCGAAGTAGGCCAAGGCTCGTTGTAGGAGCCGATGAATCGGCTTCTACGGGAGAAGGCTGGCGTGCCGTACGGCCTCGCCAACCGCACGCTCAGCAGTCGCGAGGCGCCTTCTTCCTGCGCCACCAAAGCGCGGCCAGCGCAATCAGTGCACCGGCAATCGCCAGCCAGATACCTGCCTGCCCACGGTGGATCCACATGGCCAGCCATTCGTGGTTATGCGCGCCGAAATAGCCCAGGTACACCCACAGCGGCACGCTGATCGCCGCGGCGAGTCCATCCAGTAGCAGGAAACGGAAGAAGCCCACGCGGTGGGTGGCGCCGGCGGTGATGAATACCGCGGTGCGCATGCCCGGCAGGAAGCGGGCGACGAACATCATGCGATTGCCGTAGCGCTCGAACTTCTCCTGCACCCTGGCGTAGCGCTCGGGCGTGAGCAGCCGGGCGACGACGCGCCAGCGCAGGATACGCGCGCCGAAGTGGCGGCCGAGCAGGAACATCGTGGAATCGCCGACCAGTACGCCCGCCATGCCCACGCCGACCATCGTATGGACGTCGCCATAGCCGAGGCCGGTGATGATGCCACCAGCGACCAGGGTGATGTCTTCCGGCAGGGGCGCACCTGCTCCGCAGAGCATCAGGGCCAGGAAAACGGCCGCGTAGCCGTTTTGCCCGAAGAGATCGACGAGGTGATTCAATAAATCCATCAGCGACGCGCAAGTCCGGCCCTGGCCGGTCCCTTCATGGAACGAAGCCCGGATGATCCCATGGATCGCGTTAATCTCGCGGTGCGGTGCATCATTCCCCGTCCACAGGGGCAGGGGCGGAGCGGGCCGCCAGCAGCACGCGCAGCTCGGCCTTTTCGGTGTCGTCCAGTACACCCTCGCGGCTGCGCCCGATCAGGTACTCGCGGCGTTGTGTCATGGCCTGGCGCTGCATCTGGTCCAGCGATCCCAGGAACTCCACGCGCTGCATGCCGGCATCGCCGACGACTTCAGCCTGCATGAGCTTTTGCAGGGACGCGTACTCGGGTCGGTCAAGAAAATACTCAACCAGAACCGCCGGATTGATCCCCGGACGTGAACGAGCGACGTCCATCAACTCGGCCAGCAGGTTCACGCCGGGGCGGTCCAGGCGAAGGAAGGCATAGGGCGGCTCCACCTCGTCGGCCAGGGCCGGCTGCGCGAGGAGCAGGGTGATCGCACTGCGTACGAGACTGCGCTGGACGTTAGCCGGGCGCGCCTGGTTGGCTCGATTCGGCGCCGGTTCGGGCTCGAGTACGGCCTTGGCGCCCGTGCGGCGTTCCAGCTCCTGACCCATGAGATCGCGGAACGCACCGTCGGGCAGCTTGGCAATGAGGGGGCGAGCGCGTTCGGCGAGGCGGGCTCGCCCGTCCAGGCGGCTGACGTCGACATCCCGTGCGAGCTCCTCGAAGAAGTACTCGGACATGGGCATCGATTCCTTCATGCGCTTCTCGAAGCCGTCCTTGCCCTCCTTGCGCACGAGGGTGTCCGGGTCTTCGCCGTCGGGCAGGAACAGGAAGTGCGCCTGGCGCCCGTCGCGCATGCGCGGTAGCACGGACTCGAGCGCGCGCCAGGCCGCGGCCTTGCCCGCGCGATCGCCGTCGAAGCAGAAGTAGACGTCGGGCGCGGTACGGAACAGTACTTCGGCGTGTTCGGGTGTCGTCGCCGTGCCCAGTGTGGCGACGGCGATGGGTAACCCCGCCTGATGCAGGGCGATGACGTCCATGTAACCCTCGACCACCATGATCCGGGTCACGGTCTGGTTCGCCTGCTTCACCTGCCACAGCGCGAACAACTCCTTGCCCTTGTGAAACAGTGGGGTTTCCGGCGAGTTGAGGTACTTCGGGCTCTGTTCCGACGACAACACGCGCCCGCCAAAGGCGATCACGCGGCCGCGACGGTCCAGGATGGGAAACATCACTCGCTCGCGGAACCGGTCGTATTTGTTGCCGCGCTCGTTGCTGGCCACCATGCCGGCTTCGTTGAGCAACTGGCGTCGGCGGTCGTTCGTGCCGAGGGCCTTCATGACACCGTCAAAACCCGCCGGCGCCCAGCCGATGCGGAAGCGCTTGACGATGTCCTCGTCCAGGCCGCGCCGGTCCACGTAGGAGGTCGCCTCGGGGCTGTTTCCCAGCTCGCGCTGATAGAAGCTCGCGGCTTCGTCGAGCAGGGTGTAGAGGTCGCTGCGGTCTTCGCGCGGCTTGTCGTCGCGGTTGCCTTCGTAGGGGACTTTCAGGCCCGCTGACTGGGCGAGTTCTTCGATCGCATCGGGAAATTCGAGGCGGTCGTAATCCATGAGGAACTTGATCGCGCTGCCGTGCGCGCCGCAGCCGAAGCAGTGGAAGAACTGCTTCTGCGGGCTCACATAGAACGACGGTGAGCGCTCGTTGTGGAACGGGCAGCAGGCAGTCCACTCGCGTCCCGCCTTTTTCAGCGGGACGCGACGCTCGATCACGTCGACGATGTCGACGCGGGTCAGCAGTTCGTCGATGAAATTGTCGGGAATTCGGCCACGCATCAGTCGCCTAGGATGCCATGCATCCGCGTCCGAATGGAGTCCGAATCACCGTTTAGAACGCCAGGTGGAAGACACCGATGACGGCCAGGATCGCGATCACGAACAGGATCAGGAAGATGGCGAAACAAACCTTGGCGATCGTCGCGGCAATGCCGGACACACGGCTGAAGCCCAGCGCGCCGGTAACCAGCGCGATGAGACCGAAAATAATGGCGTACTTAAGCATAGGGGGCCCCCGTGAGCGCCGGAGGAACGTCCGCCAGCCGCGGACGGAGAATGATGACAAGCGCGTGGCGCGATTGTGAAAGCCTGGCTATGTGGAGCGGCTCCCACAGAAGCTGTGTATCAGGCCAGTTTGGCTTTGATCTTGCCTGCCACCGCAGCCATGTCGGCCCGGCCGGCGGCCTTTTCCTTGATCAGGGCGACCACCTTGCCCATGTCGCGTGCCGAGGTGGCACCCGTTTCGGCAATGGCGGCGGCGATGAGGGCGTCCAGCTCGGCGTCGTCCAGCTTGGCCGGCAGGTAGGCGCCGATCACGCCCATCTCATAGCGCTCGATCGTGGACAGGTCGGTACGGCCTGCCTTGTCGAACTGTTCGATGGAGTCGCGACGCTGCTTCTGCATTTTTTCGAGGGCAGCCAGGACCTGAGCGTCGTCCAGCTCGATCCGCTCGTCGACTTCGCGCTGCTGGATCTGCGCCTGGATCAGGCGGATCACGGCCAGGCGGTCCTTCTCTCCGCCCTTCATGGCGGCCTTCATGTCTTCGGTGATCTTTGCCTTGAGGCTCATGCACTTTCTCCGGGACGACGAAAAGCCGGCTTTACCTTTCGGCAAAGCCGGCTCGGGATTTCCGCTCTGAATACACCGGGCAGCGCGCAGGGCGCCTGCCGAGGTACCATACCCGGTCGCGAAGGACCGGGATGGGCATCAGTACATGCGGGTCCGGCGCGTCGTGTCGCGGGACAGACGGCGCAGGTGACGCTTCACAGCAGCGGCGCGCTTGCGCTTACGCTCCTGGGTCGGCTTTTCATAAAATTCGCGCTTACGCGTTTCGGCCAGCACGCCAGCCTTCTCGCACGTACGCTTGAAGCGACGGAGGGCAAGCTCGAAAGGCTCGTTCTCGCGGACTTTAACGCTCGGCATGGAAACTCCACTTGATTAAACTGACCCGGAGTACCCGGGCGAGCCGTGGATTATAACGTGATTGATTCGAGAAATTCAAAGCCTGTTTTGGGCGTGGAAACATCCTGTGACGAAACGGGGGTGGCCCTGTTGCGTTGGGACCCCGAAAAGCCGGGCCGTGGCCTGCTTTCGCACGCGCTTTTCAGCCAGATCGCCCTGCATGCCCAATACGGGGGTGTGGTGCCGGAACTGGCCAGTCGCGACCATGTCCGCAAGCTGGTGCCGCTGGTGCGTGAGGCTCTCAAGGAGGCGGGACTTACCCCGGCCGACCTGGGAGGCGTGGCCTACACGGCGGGCCCCGGCCTCGTCGGAGCCCTGCTCGTGGGCGCTTCGGCGGCCCGCGCCATGGCCTGGGCCCTCGGCGTGCCGGCCATCGGCGTCCACCATATGGAAGGTCATCTGCTGGCGCCGCTGCTGGAGGACGACCCGCCGGAAACCCCGTTCGTGGCCCTGCTGGTCTCCGGCGGCCACTCCATGCTGGTCGAGGTCAAGGCGATCGGGGAGTACAAGATCCTCGGCGACACCCTGGATGACGCCGCAGGCGAGGCCTTCGACAAGACGGCCAAGATGATGGGTCTGCCTTATCCGGGCGGCCCGGCGCTGGCCAAGCTGGCCGAACAGGGCACTCCCGGCAGATTCCGCTTCTCACGGCCCATGGTCGACCGGCCCGGCCTGGACTTCAGCTTCTCCGGCCTGAAGACCCAGGTGCTGCTGGCCTGGAAGGCGAGTGACCAGAGCGACCAGACCCGCGCCGATGTGGCCAGGGCCTTCGAGGAAGCCATTGTCGATACGCTGGCGATCAAGTGCCGGCGCGCGCTCGAGGCCTCCGGCGCTAAGCGGCTGGTGATCGCCGGTGGCGTGGGGGCCAACAAACGCCTTCGCGAGCAACTGGCCGAGGCCGGGGTGAAGGACGGCTTCCGCGTCTATTTCCCGCGTCTGGCCTTCTGCACGGACAACGGCGCGATGATCGCCCTCGCCGGCGCGATTCGTCTGGCCTCGGGACAGCACCAGGACGCCACGATCGAAGTGCATCCGCGCTGGAGTCTGGAAAGCCTGCCCGCCGCCTGACGTTTGCGACCTGGGTTGCGCTGCTGTACTTGCGTAATCCAGGTCGGTCGCGGACCCTGTAAGGCCCTCCTTGTGCGCCACGCCCCCTCCATGGATATCGTCTTCATCGAAGACCTGCGTATCGACGCGGTCATCGGCATCTACGACTGGGAACGCCGGATCCGGCAGACCCTGTCCTTCGATCTGGAAATGGCGTTCGACAATCGTCGGCCTGCTGCGAGCGACGACATCGCCGACACGCTCAACTACAAGTCCATCTCCAAGCGCCTGCAGTCGTTCGTCGAAGCATCCAGCTTCGGCCTCGTCGAAACGCTGGCGGAGCGATGCGCCGAGATCGTGCGCGATGAGTTTGGCGTGGCATGGGTACGCCTGAAGCTGTCCAAGCCGGGTGCGGTGCGCGGCGCCAAGGCGGTCGGCGTACGCATCGAACGTGGCATCCGACCGGAATGACGCATACCGGTCGTGCCTACCTGAGTCTCGGCTCGAACATCGATGCGGAGCGCTGGCTTGCCGCCGCAGTGAGCGAGCTGCGTGCCCGCTTCGGCGCGCTCGATATCTCTCCGGTGTATCGCAGTGCCGCCGTCGGTTTCGACGGCCCCGACTTCCTCAACCTGGCAGTGGCGATCGACAGCGACCTCGCGCCTGACGCGTTGAACGACTGGCTGCACGCACTCGAGGACCGGCACGGTCGCATCCGCGGCGGCGCACGCTATGGCTCGCGTACGCTGGACGTGGACATCGTGCTTTACGACGATCTGGTCCTGAGTGGAAAGGGCAACCTGGAGCTTCCGCGCGGCGAGCTGCGCCATGCCTTTGTCCTCAAGCCGATGGCGGACATCGCGCCGTCCCTTCGCCATCCCGTCGATGGGCGGACCATGGCTGAGCTATGGACGATGTTTCCGAAGGAAAGCGAGCCGTTGACCGTGGACGAAGCGGTAACCCAAGCCGTCGAAACCAACCGCTAACGCCAGCCGTTACGGAAGACGCCGACGGGCACGGCTCTGGCGACCGCCGCTCCAAGGTGCTACAACGCGTTCCACCAAAGGGGCCATAGGGAAAGGGAAATGGGTAAGTTCCAACGCAGTTGGGCGCTGATGAAGGCGAGCGCCAATATCCTCCGGCAGGACAAAGAGCTGATGCTGTTCCCGCTGTTCGCGGGCTTGGCGTCGCTGGCCGTAATCGCCACGTTCGCGTGGCCTGTCTTCACCCTGGTCGCGCATCATCGCGCCGGCTTCGAGGGCGAGCGTGGCCATGCCTCGCCGATGTTCATGCTGGTGAGCTTCCTGTTCTACTTCGTGCAGTACACGGTGGTGATCTTCTTCAACACCGCCCTCGCATCTGCGGCCATGATTCGTCTCGACGGCGGCAATCCGACGGTCCGCGACGGCGTTCGCCTCGCCATGGGCAAGCTTCCGAACATCATCGGCTATGCGCTTATCTCAGCCACGGTCGGCATGATCCTGCGCGCGCTGCAGGAACGCTTCGGCTTCATCGGTCGCATCGTCGTCGGCATGCTCGGGTTCGGCTGGACCGTCGCCACGTTCCTCGTCGTGCCGGTGCTCGCCGCACAGGACGTCGGCCCCATCGAAGCTGTAAAGCGGAGCACATCGCTGCTGCGTAACACCTGGGGCGAGAACCTGATCGGTAACGCGGGCATCGGCGTTGCCGGCGGCCTGCTGACGTTCGGCCTGATCCTGGTCAGCGCGATGCTCTTCATCGGTGCCGTCGCCACGCACTCGATCGCCCTGATGTTCGTCGTCGGCGCCGCCGCCGTGATCGCCCTCGTTGCCCTCAGCCTGTTCCAGACGGCGATGCACGGTGTCTATTCGGCAGCGCTCTATCGCTTCGCCGAAGAAGGCGACCCGGGCCAGGGCTTCGATCGCGCCCTGCTCGAATCGGCGTTCCGCCCAAAAAACTAAAAACGGCGGGTCTGTAAATGGAACGGGGCCCATCAAGGCCCCGTTTTCTGCTTTCTGTAGGAGCCGATTCATCGGCGATCCGCGCCAACGGCGCGGCAAGCCCGGCCCCCTCAAATATTCAACGCCCTACCACCATCCACCCGAATCACCTGCCCGGTGGTGTAGTGCGCATCCATCATCAACCAGCGCACCGCTTCAGCAACATCAGCCGGCTCGCCCTTACGCGCAAGTGGTGTCTTCGCGATCAACGCCTCCACAGCTTCTTCGGGCTTCCCCGAAGCTGGCCAGAGAATCGCACCCGGTGCCACGGCATTTACCCGCACGTCCGGCGCGAGGTCCTTGGCTAACGCCTGCGTCAGCATCACAAGCGCGGCCTTCGCCATCGAATAGACAACGTGTCCGGCAAGCGGTCGCTCGGCATAGATGTCGACGATATTGACGATCGCACCACGCGCTTCGCGTAGGGCCGGCGCCGCTGCTTGTGACAGAAAGAACGGAGCACGCGCGTTCGCGGCGAAGAGATCGTCCCAGTGCGCTGCCGTGGTTTCGCCGATCGGCGTGGGATAGAACGCGGAGGCATTGTTGACGAGCCCGTTAAATCGACCAAAGCGTGCCAGGACAGCGGTAACGAGTGCGTCCGGCGTTGCGTCGTCTTCCAGTGCGCCAGCGAAAGTAGCAGCGCTGTCCGCGCGCACCGCGTTGAGCTCTTGGGCCAGAGAGTCGGCTTCGTCGGCCGAGCTGCGGTAGTGGATGGCGACGTCGCAGCCTGCGGCGTGCAGCCGTCGCACGATGGCGGCGCCGACGCGGCGCGCGCCTCCGGTAACGAGAATGACCGGCTGCATGTTCATCGCGACTCCCATTTCAATCTGCGGGGAGCTTGCCGGATTTGGGGGCGGGCGTCACGTTGCGGCTTTGGGTTTGCGGCTGGCCGTGGCTTTTTTAGCGGGAGCGCGGCGCGCGGTGGTTTTCTTCGCGGCTTTCGCTGCCGTTTTCTTTGTGGCGGGCTTGGCTGACTTCACGGCCTTGGTCGACGCGGACTTGCGGGCGACGGTCTTTTTGGTCGTTGCGCGTTTTCGTGTCGATGCTGGTGAAGTCTTGCGGGCGGCCGATTTCGTGGCGGCCTTATCGCCGGCGGAGCCGGCTCCCACAGTGGCCTTGCCGGAGCCGGCTCCCACAGTGGCCTTGGCGGAGCCCGCTTCTACAGTGGCCTTGGCGGAGCTGGCTCCCACAACAGCTTTCTTGCCGGGCTCGGTGCCGTCGGGGGCGTCGTCGATGTGGATCTCACCGCTGAACAGGTCGATCGCGGTTTTCGCCACCTGACCGGTGTCGTAGTAGGCGTACGCGCCGACCCCGAGGGCACCCACGACCGGGAGCCAGCGGGAAATGCCCTTGCCGACGGCGCGCTTGGACACGCTTACGCCGATGCGGCCAGCAAGGCGCTGGAGCACGCTGGTGGCTGTGGTGCGGAAGACGAGGCGGTCGCCCACGCGGATCGCCACGTCGCGGAAGGCCTGCGCGGCGGTGTGGCGGAAGAGGCACCAGAGCATCTGCTCGCGGCCGAGCTTCGGGGTCTTGCCGTAAGCGGCGGCGATATCGCTCACCAGCTGGCCCTGGATACGCCAGATAGCGACCAGCTCCGGCAGGACGGTCAGCCAGCCCAAAGGCCCTGGAGGCAGGGCGAGCGTGCCGGCCGTGATGGCGGCTTTCTGTGCGGCGGAGGCGGCCAGGCGGCGGCACTCTTCCGCGGCGTCGCCCTTGATCCGGGGTACGTCGCTCTCGGGAATGCGGCTGACAAACTCGAGGATCGCCTTGGCCACCGGGCTCTCGCCCCGGTCGGCGGTCACGGCAACGATCTCCCGCGAAGTCGAAGAAGGAGTAGCGTCCTTTTTGGCCATCGGTCTCTCCACGCATGCGATATAAGCATCGTCGCGTGGGCCACGTGAGTCCGCCATGAAGCGAAAGCGGCGAGTCGAAAGGGCGATGAAACCCCTCGGGCCGATAGTGACTTTCGACCGATTTCCCCCGTTCTGCGAATTCGTTATGATACGTTATAACATCGCTACCCGAAGAAGAGTCCCCCGATGACCCCCGCACGCCTCGCGCTCTGCATCGCCCTTGCCCTATCTGCCGCCCCTGCGTTTGCCGACACCACCACTGAGCCCACCGACCCGCAGAAGGCGACGAACCTGGGTGCGGTGGATGTCTCCGCGCGACTCGACGAAGCGCGTAACAGCCTTTCCCCGGACACCGGCAGCAGCCAGTACGTCATGGATCGCCAGACGATTCAGGCGCTGCCGCTGGGCGACTCCACCCCGCTCAACCAGGTGATCCTGCAGGCGCCGGGCGTGGTGCAGGACTCTTACGGCCAGCTCCACGTGCGTGGTGACCACGCCAACCTGCAGTACCGCATCAACGGCGTGCTCATTCCCGAAAGCATCGGTGGCTTCGGCCAGACGCTCGACGCCCGCATGATCGACAACGTGAAGCTGCTCACCGGCGCGTTGCCCGCGCAGTACGGCGAGCGCACCGCCGCCATCGTCGACATCACCACGCGTACGCCGAAAGACGGCGTGGGCGGCACCGTCGGCATCACCGGCGGTCAGTTCGGCACCGTGAATCCGAATGCCACGCTGTTCGGCAAGTCGGGCGACTGGAGCTGGTTCCTCACGGCGAACTACCTCGAGAACGATGTCGGCATCGAAAACCCGACGTCCAGCCGCAAGCCGATCCACGACCACACCAACCAGGTGAAGGCGTTCGGCGATGTCTCTTACCTCATCAATAACGACACGCGCCTCAGCTTCATGTTTGGCGTGACCAACAACCGCTTCGAAGTCCCGAACAATCCGGGCCAGGCGCCCCAGTTCGGCTACCTCGACGTGACCAACTTCGATTCGGCCCAGCTCGACGAGCGCCAGCAGGAGAAGACGCGCTTCGGCGTGCTCAGTTTGCAAGGCAAGATGGGCGAGACGGCGTACCAGGTCTCGGCTGGCGAGCGCTACAGCAGCCTCGACTTCACGCCGGACGATATCGGCGACCTCATGTTCAACGGCGTCGCTTCCGATGTACGCCGCGCGAACCGTGCCTCGACGCTGCAGGCCGACTTCTCCACGCCGCTGGGCGATAACCACACGCTGCGTTACGGTCTGTACGGTTCGTTCGAACGTGCCTCGGCAAGCAACGATGCGATGGTCTTCCCGGCGGACGACGACGGTAACCAGACCTCGACCACGCCGCTGAACATCGTCGACTCGAGCCGGATTCTTGCTCGCACCTACGCGGCCTACCTGCAGGACGAGTGGAGCATCGGCGACAAGTGGACCGTCAACTACGGTGTGCGTGCCGACCGTTACGAAGCCTTCCGCACCGAGAGCCAGCTCAGTCCGCGCCTCGGCCTGGTGTACCAGCCGACCGACAGCACGACGATCCACGCCGGTTACTCGCGTTACTTCACCCCGCCGGCCAGCGAGCAGATCAGCCCGACCTCGATCGCGAAATTCGTTGGCACGACCAACGCACTGCCGCCGGACAATGGCAGCGACACGCCGCTGGCCGAGCGCTCCAGCTACTACGACGTCGGTATTTCGCAGAAATTCGGCGACAACCTGACCGTGGGCCTGGACAGCTACTACCGCAAAGTCTCGCGTATTCAGGATGAAGGCCAGTTCGGCACGGCACTGGTGTACTCGACGTTCAACTACGACCAGGGACGTATCAAGGGCGACGAGCTCACGGTGAACTACACCAATGGCGCGCTCACGGCGTACTTCAACTTTGCCTACAACCGCTCGGTGGGCAAGCGGATCATCACCGGCCAGTACAACTTCAGCCCGGAAGATCTGGCTTACATCTACAACAACTACATCCACCTCGATCACGACCAGAAGTACACCTCGTCCGGCGGCGTGAGCTACGCCTTCTCCGAAGGCACGCGCGTGGGTGCGGACTACCTGTTCGGCTCGGGTCTTCGTCGGGACGGCGCCGTCCCGAACGGTGACACGCTGCCTGGCTACTTCCAGCTCAATCTCAGCGTGGCGCACGACTTCGACCTGACCAGCATGGGCAAGACCCACGCCCAGCTCGCTCTTGTCAACGCGCTGGATCGCACCTACGAGATCCGCGACGGCTCCGGTATCGGCGTGGGCGCGCCCCAGTTCGGTCCGCGCCGTGGCGTGTTCCTCTCGCTGCAGCAGGACTTCTGATCGCCCCCCGGATGCCGCGCCCCCTGAAGCGGGGCGCGGCATCCGTTATCCTGATGGCATGAACGCCAAGCTTCCCGAACCCGGCGCCGACGAGCGCGCCCACTCCGACCATCTGTCTGCCCTGCTGCGCGAGGAAATCGCCTCGCAGGGGCCGATGCCTTTTTCGCGCTTCATGGAGCGCTGCCTGTATACGCCGGGCCTCGGCTACTACAGCGCCGGCAAAGCCAAGTTCGGTGCAGACGGTGACTTCGTCACCGCGCCGGAGATCGGTACGCTGTTCGCCCGCTGCGTGGTCCGCGCCTTCGAGCCCGTGCTTGCGTCGCTGGGCCCTGACGCCGACTTCCTCGAACTGGGCGGCGGCAGCGGTGCCTTTGCGGAAGCCGCCTTGCTCGCCCTCGATGCTGCCGGTCGCCTGCCACGGCGCTTCATGATCCTCGAACCCAGCGCCGACCTGCGCGAGCGCCAGCGCGAGCGGCTGCATGCCGCCTTGCCGGCGGAACTCTTCGCACGTGCGGTATGGCTCGACGGCCCGCCGGAGGAAGACTGGGACGGCGTGCTCTTCGCCAATGAAGTGATCGACGCACTGCCGACCACCCGCTTCACGGTGCGCGACGGCGAGGTCTACGAGGAATACGTGGTCCTCGACGGCGACGGGCGGTTCCATCGCACGGACCGGCCGGCGGATGCGCTGGTCAGCGGTGCCGTGCGTCATGTCGAGCGCGATCTCGGTCGCGACTTCGAGAACGGTTACCGCACCGAAATTCTTCCGCAGTTGCCGTACTGGATGCAGGCCATCGCAGGCTCGCTGCGCAAGGGGGCGATGTTGTTTGCCGACTACGGCTACGTGCGCGAGGAGTTCTACCTGCCGGAGCGTACCGACGGCACGTTGCGTGCGTTCTACCGGCATCGCATGCACGGCGATGCGTTCTATCTGCCCGGCCTGCAGGACCTCACGGCCTCGGTGGATTTCACCGGCCTGGCCGAAGCGGGTAACAACGCCGGTTTCGGTGTCGCCGCCTACATGCCGCAAGCGCCCTTCCTCATCGCAGCGGGCATGCAGGAGTTCTTCGAGAACGACTACCTCATGCTCACCGACGAAGCCGCGCGCTACCGCCTGGCCCAGGAGGTGAAAAAGCTGACGATGCCCGAACAGATGGGCGAACGTTTCCAGGTCATGTTGTTCGCCAAGGGCATCGAGGCGTCCGCCTTGCCCGAAGGGATCCTCGCCGCCGACCAGGGCTCGCGGTTGTAATTGCAGAAATGTGGGAGCCGATAAATCGGCTCCTACAGTGGCTCCGGCTTCGGTTTTGGAATACCCGCGATGGCCACGGCCTGCGCTTTCTTCATCGCCTCGCCGATCGCTGGCCCGTGCAGGCCCTGGTCGACGAAGGGCTGCGAGGTGATCGCCGCCGCCGCCTCGCGGCAGGCGCGCAGGAAATCGGCTTGCGGATACGCGGCGTCCTCGCTCCCCAGGCGTCCCTGCTTGTCGGCCATGCAGGCGAGCAGGAAGGTCTCCAGACGCTCGGGTCGGCGTAGCGAACCCAGTGCTTCCAGCAGGCGAAGGATCGTCGTCGGCTTCAGCTCGAACGCCATGTGTGCATTCAGATGGTGCTTGCAGACCAGCTCGGCCATGGATGCGTAGTCCACCGGTACTTTCAAACGCGCCGAGATCGCCCGCACGGGTTCGATGCCGCGCTGCTCGTGCATGATGTGTCGCGGCAGGACATCCGCCGGCGTGAGCGCCTTACCCAGGTCGTGGGTGAGCGCACACCAGCCGACCAGCGCGTTTCCCGGAGCGAGTCTCGCGGCAGCATCGAGCACGAGCTCGATATGAATGCCCGTGTCCACTTCAGGATGAAACTCGGGACGTTGCGGCACACCGTAGAGTGCATCCACTTCCGGAAAAAGCACGCGCAGCGCACCGCTCTGGCGGAGAACACGCAGGAACACGGCAGGGGCGGGCTCGGCCAGCGCCTTGCGTGTTTCCGTCCAGACGCGCTCCGGCACGAGATGATCGATCTCACCGTCGTCGACCATGCGCCGCATCAGCGCCATGGTTTCGTCGGCCACGCGAAAGCCCAGCGGGGCGTAGCGCGCGGCGAAGCGCGCTACGCGAAGCAGGCGTACCGGGTCTTCGAGGAACGCGTCGGAGACGTGACGCAGCGTACGCGAGGCAATGTCGGCGACACCGCCAAAAGGATCGACCAGACTGCCGTCATCGCGTTGGGCGATTGCATTGATGGTCAGGTCGCGGCGCTCGAGATCCTGCTCGACAGTGACGCTCGGATCCGCGTGGAAGGCGAAGCCGTGATACCCGCGTCCCGTCTTGCGTTCTGTCCGGGCGAGCGCGTATTCCTCCTTGGTTTCACCGTGCAGGAAGACGGGAAAATCCTTGCCGACGGCCTTGTAGCCAGCGGCAAGCATGTCTTCGGGCGTGGCGCCGACAACGACCCAGTCGCGATCCACGACAGGGCGATGAAGAAGCTGGTCGCGAACGGCGCCGCCGACGAGATAGATGTCCATGCGTCGCTTCAGGGACGACGTCGCGCGCGAGCTTCGTCGAGACGACGCTGGCGGACGGGTTGACCGAGCAGCCTCGGCAGCCACGCGGAGAACGACTGCGGCACGATGCCCAACTGGGCCAGTCCATCGATCTTGCCGACCGAGTCGGTGCGCAGCGTACGAAAGTTGTCCGGCGTGAACGGCTTGCCGGGGACGAACTGGGCGAACTGCGCCTGCAGGCGCCCCAGCGCGTCGGGCATGGGAATGATCCAGCGCCGGCGGCTGCGCGCATCGCGAATGGCACGTACGACATCGACCAGCGACAAGGTTTCCCGGCCGTAGAGTTCGAACGTGCGCAGCACGGAAATCGCCGGGTCAGCCACCGCGCGGGCGATGGCCTCGGCCACGTCGCCGACGAAGACCGGGGCGATCTTCGCGTTCGGACGGGGCAGGGGCATGGCCGGTGCGAACGACAGCAGTTTGTCGAAGCGCGAGACCAGGCCGTCGTTCGGCCCGAAGATCGTGCTCGGCTGGTAGATGGTCCAGTCCAGCGTGGAGGCCTTGACCAGTGCCTCCGCTTCGCCGCGCGTGCGCAGGTAGGAGGACAGACCCTGACCAGCCTTCAGCGAACTCATCTGGTGGAAGCGATGTACGCCGGTGTCGCGGCAGGCGTCGATCAGCAGGCGCGTCAGGCCGACGTGCGCTCGCTCGAACGTGTTGCGCCCACTCTCGTTGAGGATGCCGACAAGGTTGATGACCGCGTCTGCGCCGGCGATATGACGACGCAGTGCCGCCGGGTCGTAGACATCGGCACTGGTCACCGTGACGTTGCGACCGACGACGCTATGCCGGCGCCCCTGGCGATTGCGCGAGAGCAGGATCAGTTCATGCCCGTCGGCGGCTAGCCGCGGTATCAGCGTGCCACCGACAAAGCCGGTGCCGCCGAGAATGACGATCCGTTGGGTTTTCACGGTTGGGCGTCCGGTGAGGCGGGTGCCGACGAGGCTGCGGCTGGCGCGGGCTGCAAGGCAGCCGGTGCCGCAGGGGCGGTGTCGTGCGAGCTACGGGCCACTGCGGCGGCGGGTGCCGGGCACGAGACCGGCTTACGCACCGCACCAGCAGGGGGTAGGGAATACGTGCTGCCGATCCGCGTCATGCGCGAGCTGATCGGCATGGCATTGCCGGTGAGACGCCAGTCGTAGATCACGGCGAAGGCCATCACGCGGGCGACGTACTCGCGTGTTTCCTTATAGGGAATGCTGACGACGAACAGGTCCGGATCCAGCGTGCCGCGTGCCGTGAGCCACTGGTCGACCTTGTTCGGGCCGGCGTTGTAGGCCGCGCTGGCGAGCCACGGTGCACCGTTGTAACGCTGCGCCATCTGCGCGAGATAGCGCGTGCCGAGGACGATATTCGTGCCGGGGTCGTACAGGCTGTCGCCGCCGCCCCAGGAAAGTCCGTTACGTTTTGCGACGAGGGAGGCGGTGCCGGGCAGCAACTGCATCAAGCCGCGCGCATCCGCGCCGGAGCGCGCGTCCGTCATCCAGGCGCTTTCGGCCCGGATGATTGCGTAGGCCCACGGCGCTTCGATGCCGGCCTGGCTCGCCTGTTCCACGACGCCGTCCTGGCGGGCCAGCGGGAAGCGCTGTTCGTAGAGACGCAGGGCATCGCCCGAAGACAGTCCGAATACGGCGCGGTCGTACCAGCCCTTACGGAAGGCGAGGTCGGCGGCGAGCCGCTGCGTGTCGGCGTCGCGGCCGGCAAGGGCGGCCGTCCATTCGCGTCGGCCCTGCTTCTGCAGGCCCACGGCATAGAGTTCGAAGGCGCGATCCAGACCGGGCTCGGCGAGCAGGGCGGCTTCCCGCCGCTCGTCGGTCGCCATGGTCGAGGGGCAGATGGCATACGAGGTGTCGATGCGGTCGGCGGCGAGGAAGCCAAAGTACGTCGCTTCCTGTGACACCGACTGGTACAGGGCCTTCGCCTCGCCCTGCCGGCCGAGCTTGCCCAGCACGAGCGCACGGAAGTAACGCCACTCGCCGTCATCTTTTTGCGATTCGCCGAGTGCATCCAGTGCAGAGAGCGCCGCAGTCCAGTCCTGTCGCGCCAGCGCCACGCGCACACGCCACTCGCGGGTGGCGTCCGTCTGTGCACCCGGTGGCAGGGCGGCAAGGCGGTCCAGCGCCGACTCGTCGAAATCCGTCGCATGGAACAACGCCAGCGCATTCTCGATCGCACCGCGCTGCTGCTCGCTCAGCGTGAAGTGCGAGGACAGCGAATTCCACGCGCTATCGGCCACGGTCGACTGTTTGCGGGCCATGCGCTGCAAGGCGAGGGTCACGGCCTGGCGATGACGCGGGGTGTCGGGCCAGTTCGCCGCATCGCGCAGCGCGGTAGCCGGATCGTTGAGAGCCTGTGCGATGCGCTGGGCGGCGACCGCGTCGTCTGCGGGCAACCACGGCGCCAGTGCCGCCACGGTGCCGCCCTTGCCGGCGTCCGCGGCGACCTGGATGCGTGTCCACACCCGATCGGGCGTGAGCAGGCCCTGGTCATGCGCGGCGGAAAGCACCGGGTCGCAGGCGTTGGGCAGGCTGGCCTTCTTCCAGAGGTCGGCGAGGTCGCGCTCGAAAACCAGCGGCTCGCCGCGTGACAGTTTCGCCTGCAAGGCGAAGCAGGTCAGCGCATCGCCGAGACCGGGCTGGTACATAGCGCTGAATGTGGTCCAGTCTTTCCGCCGCGCCAGTTCGCCGAGGTAATCCCTGCGCAGGTCGGCGGCGGGAATCAGTCCGGGATAACGAGCCAGGTAGGCATCCACCGGGCCGCGGTCGAGGGTGCGCAGGTCGTGTTCGAGGGAGGCCGCTTCCAGATAGGGGAACAGGACATAGCCTTCGAGGCCGGTGGCCTGCGAGCGCCACGCATCGCCGCCTTGCTGGGCTGCCGAATAGGCCTGCCGGAACTGCGCACGCTGGGCGTCGGTGCCACTGGCCGAAGCGGCCAGGCTGATGGCGAGCCCACAGACAGCGAGGACGAGTCCGCCCATCAGGCGGAGGGAGCGGTCGACGCGTCGTGCTACCGGGGCAGATGCCATCGGGGTCTTCCTTTACAGGGACATATCGCCCGATTGTAAGGGAAGGTGGTGCGCAGGTCGGATGAACGAAGTCCGTTGGCCCGGAATCGCCCTGAGGCCTGCCGCCCGCTAAGCTAGCGGGATGCCGCCTCTCAGCCCCTACGCGCGCCTCGCGCGACCCCTCGCATGGATCGTCCTCGTTGCCGCCGCTCTCTTCGGTGCGGGCTACTGGTGGACACTAGGCCGCCCGATTCCACTTCCCGACTCGCCGACCGCGAAGATCGCCTGCGTTTCGTACGCCCCCTTCCGACTGAAGGGCGAGAATCCCATGGATCCCCATGCGTTCGTTTCCCGCGAACGTGTTGAGGAGGATCTCAAGGCGCTGTCCACGCGGTTCGATTGCGTGCGCACCTACGCGATGAACCAGGGCCTGGAAGCGGTGCCGGATCTCGCAGGCCGCTACGGCATGAAGGTGCTGATGGGCGTCTGGCTCGGCCGCGACCCCGTGGCAAACGAACAGCAGATCAAGCTTGCACTGGCTGCAGCCAAACGTGACCACGACACCTTGCGCGGCATCGTCGTCGGCAACGAGGTGCTGCTGCGGGGCGAGTTGTCGCCGAAGGCGCTCGGCGCGTACATCGCACGGGTGAATGCGGCCACCGACATACCCGTGACCTATGCCGACGTCTGGGAGTTCTGGAAGAAGCACCCGGAGCTCGCGAAGGATACGGACTACATCACCATCCATATTCTTCCCTACTGGGAAGACGAGCCGGTGGCGCCGGCAGACGCCGTGCATCACGTCGCCGATGTGTACCAGGCCATGAAGCGCGAGTTCCCCGGCAAGTCGATCATGATCGGCGAAACCGGCTGGCCGAGCCAGGGGCGTACGCGCCGCGCCGCGAGCGCGAGTCTGGTCAACGAGGCGCGCTACATGCGCGAGTTCCTCAACTACGCCGCCACCGTCGACATGCCCTACAACGTCATCGAGGCTTTCGACCAACCGTGGAAGCGCGATCTCGAAGGCACCGTGGGTGGCTACTGGGGCATCTTCGATGTCGATGCCAAACCCAAGTTCGCCATGCAGGGCCCTATTGTCGAAGAGCCTCGCTGGACCTGGGCGATCGGTGCCGGCGGACTCGGCGCGGCGTTGTTCCTCATCGCTGGCGCGATTCGTCGTCGCTGGCATGGCATATCGGGTTGGACAGCGCTGGCGCTTGCCGGTTTCGCCACCGGCACGGCACTCGCCGCGCATGCCCGCCTTCTGCTCTTCACTGCACGCAACGACGTCGAGTGGGCGACCGGCGTGATCATCGGCGCCCTGGCGTTGCTCACTGCATTGTCGCTGTCGCGCGCCGTCGCGTCGCGTCTCGCCTCACCGGTGAACCCGGCGGCGATCGCCCCGCGCCCGGTCGAGCGTCGGCGCCTCGGTATCGTCTTCTCGGACGCGTTCACCCCGCAACGGTTCTTCTGGATGTTCGTGCTGGCGCTCTACGGCATCCTGATGGTCTTCAACGGCCGCTACCGCGATTTCCCGATCGGCTTGTTCGCGTTGCCCTGCGTCGGCTTCCTGCTGCTTGCCACCCTGCGCACGCGTGAGGATGTCCTCATGCCGCTGATCGAGGAGCGTCTGCTGGCGATCTGGATCGCCGGCCTGGGCGTCGCGGTCGTGGTGCAGGAGCTGGGTGCGAACGCCGTGTCCTGGGGCTGGATGCTGCTGAATCTTGCACTTGCCGTACCGGTGCTGACCGCCTGGTACCGCGCGCGCGGCGCACCTGAGGAAAGCTGAGCCGGTCAGGTCGCTGCAGCAACCTGCTGGCGGTCGTACTGCACGCGCACCAGTCGCAACGCGCCGATCAGCAAGGCCAGCGCGCCGCCTTCATAGCAATACAGCTGCAAGGCGATCACGCCAAGGCTGGCGGCCAGCACGGCAGCGACCGTGTTCCGCCAGAACAGCGCAACGAGCGCCATCAGCACGGCCGCATAGCCGTAGCCGTAGCTGAGGAAGCCCTGGACAATGAGGGTGCGCGTGCCGCACCACCACGGGCCGTCCGTGCCGTCACAGGCGTGAGCCATGTCGGACGGCTCGATAAACCCGTAGCGAAGCCATGCCGCGCCGATGGCGACCAGAACGATGACGGCCCAGGGCAGGGCGGCGCGCAGGCTGGGTTTCATGGAACGGTTACCTCGGTCGGGACGCGCCCGCTGCCTCGATCAGTGAGAGGGGCAGGCGGATTTCGGCGGCAAGCGGCAGATGATCGGAGAAGGCACGGGGTAATGTCCACGTGCGCTCGAGTTTGATCTCCGCCGAGGTCAGGATGTGATCCAGCGCGCGCCGTGGTTTCCAGCTGGGAAAGGTGAGCGTGCTGGTGGTCGGCATCTGCAGCGCGGTCTTGTCGAACAACAGCCGCATCTCGGGGCTGGTCGGTTCGGTGTTCAGATCGCCCATGAGCACCGCATGCGGATACGGCGCGAGCAATTCGGCGATGAAGCCGAGCTGGCCCATGCGTGCCGCCGCACCCAGGGAAAGATGGGCGACGACCATCACCAAAGCGTCGGAGCCTTCGCCAAATCTTACGAACAGCGCGCCGCGTCCCTTGATGCGTCCCGGCAGCGGGTAATCGATGACTTCGGTCGGCTCGATGCGGCTGAGCAGGCCATTGGCCGAATGGGCGACGCGCGCCATCGGCCGGTTCGGCTGGTGGCTCCAGAACGGCATGCCAGCGGCTTCGGCGATGTAGCGCGTCTGGTTGAGAAACCCGGAGCGGAGACTGCCGGCATCGGCTTCCTGCAGGCCGACGACGTCGAACTCATGCAGCAGCTCGGCCAGTGAATCGAGGTTGGCCAGCTTTGAACGCCCGGGCAGCACGGCGTTGACGCTGCGCGTGACGTAGTCGCTGTAACGCTGGACGCTGGCACCGGCGAGGATGTTGCAGCTCAGCAGGCGCAAGGTGCGTTCGGGAGCAGGGGACGGATTCGGCGGGGAGCGGGTCATGGTGTTTCGCGATGGTTACCACGTCGGGCCGTGACAACTGAGGATGCCCTCCATCGTGTGAACGGGGGGCATCCTCAGCGGCCCAGGGGCTTACTTGCCGCCCTTGAGTTCCTTGTTGACCAGGAACAGGGTCATGGCGTTGAGGCCGTCGAAGTCTTTGAAGTCGACCGGACGGTACTTGCCGTTGACGATGATCGACGGCGTGCCGTCCACACCCCAGGCCTGGATCAGCTTGGTGTCGGCGATGATCCGGTCATGGGTTTCTTTGCTGTTGGCGATTTCCAGGAACTTCGCCGGGTCGATACCCGCATTGGTCTTGTACCAGTCGGCCAGTTCTTCGAGCGTGCGCAGCGGGTAATGCTCTTCGTGGATCGCCTTGAACAGCGCCGCATGCGTCTTCGGCAGCACGCCCAGTTTCTGTGCGGCGTAATACGACTGTGCGTACGGCAGCCACGCATCGTTGAAGGCCGCCGGGATCGCATGGAACACCACGCCCTTGGGCAGCTGCTTCTGCAGTTCTTCCACCTTGGGCTCGTAGTGCGCGCAATGGATGCAGCCGTACGAGAACACTTCGACGACTTCAACCTTGCCGTCCTTCGGATCCAGACGCACCGGGGTCGCCATGGTGGCGTACTGGCTGTCGGTGAAGGCCGGCGCCGTGGCGGCAGCCGGATCGGCGCCGCCCGCCGAGCAGGCGGTGGCCAGGGTCAGGCCGACGAACAGGAACGAGAGACGCTTGAACATTGAAAACTCCGGAAGAGGTCGAGTACGCGGTTACTTACCCGCGGCTTCCTTGCTGACGAGCCACTGAGTGAGCTCGACGGCCTGCGGATAGCCACCGGCGCTGCTGGGCGACAAGCGGTATTTGCCGTTGACGATGATCGCCGGCGTCCCATCGACCTCGTAGGCGCGCACGAGTTCATCTGCGCGCTTCATCTTGGTGGTAATGGTGAAGGACTTGGCGGTGGCGACGAAGTCTTCCGGCTTGACGCCGTACTTCGCGTAGAACTTTGCGACGTCGTCGATCGTCGGCCAGGCGGATTCCGGCTTCCGGCGATTGTTGGAGCTGTCCAGGATACCGAGTTCGCCACTCTTGTTCACGGCATCGAACATGGCGTCGTGGCTCTGCTTCTCGATGCCGAGGGCCTGTGCGGTGAGGAAGGCGCGCTGCAGCAGCGGCCAGTTCTCATCGGGCCGGAACGCGGCGGGCGTGTAGGTCATGACCGCGCCACGGGGAAGGTCTTTCGCCAACTGTTCGACGAGGCCGTTGAACTGGTAGCAGAACGGGCAACCGTACGAGAACACCTCGGTGACTTCGATCTTGCCCGGCGTGCTGGTCGGCTGGGCCGGATCGATACGGAAGTAGTTCTTGCCCTCGACCCACTTGCCTTCGTCCACGAAGGGCTTGGGCGCGGGGCGGGTGGCGTCGTCGGCATCGGCGGCCGGTGCGGCGGCCGGCGTGACCGCGACAGCCGTGCTGCCGGACGGCGCCGGTGCGGCGGTAGAGGCCGGGGTCGGTGTCGTCGTCGCAGCAGTCGCGGCGGGGGCTGGCGCGGTAGCGGCAGCGGGAGGCGTGGTGGTTGCAGCGTCGTTGTTACCGGAGCCGCAGGCCGCCAGACCGAAAAGGGCGGCACAGAGCAGGGGAAGGCGCAGTCGCATCGGGGATTCCTTTTCAAACCTTCTGAACGAGAACGGGCCCGAAGGGCCCGTTCGATCGTCCAACTTTAACGCCATCAGCGCGTCGCGGGTGTGTCCGCGTCGTTCGTGTGCAGGCCTTCGATGTAGCTGGCCAGCGCGGCGATGTCTTTTTCGTCCAGTTTCTGTGCGATCGAGGGCATGATCTTGGCGTGGGCGTCGTCGCCCCAGGCCGTGCCGTCGTGCCAGGACTTGAGCGTGGACTCAATGTACTTGGCGTGCTGGCTGGTCAGCTGCGGGTACATGGCACCCGGGTTGCCGCGACCGTCGGGACCATGGCAGGCCATGCAGGCCGGGATGCCGCGTGCGGTGTCGCCTTCGCGGTAAAGCGTCTGGCCCTGATCGACGAGAGCCTTGTCGGCGACGCCGGGCAACGACTTCTGCTTGGCGAAATACGCGCCGATGTCGTGCATGTCCTGCGGCGTCAGCGGCGCCGCCATGCCCATCATGATCGGGTTCTGACGTTTGCCCGCCTTGAAGTCGGTTAGCTGGCGGACGATGTACTGCTCGCTCTGGCCGGCCAGGCGTGGGTTCGCGGGGTCCGTCGAGTTGCCATCCATGCCGTGGCAGGCACCGCAGGCGGCGGCCTTGCCCTGGCCAGCCGTGGCGTCGCCAGGCTTCACTGCGGCGGTCGCGTCGGCCCCTGGGGCGCCCGGCGCCACGGTGGCTGCTTCGTTGGTCGGCATGCCCGGCGTGGCCGGATCGGCCGCTGGATTCGCCCCTGGCTTCGCTGCGGTGGTCGCCGGAGCCGGCGCAGACGCCGGCTTGGCAGGTGCTGCGGTCTGGGCCGCGGCTAGGTTCATGACGAGCATCGCGGTGATGGCAGCGGCGGCGTGCCGAAACTTCATAAGTCTCTCCAAGGGGGATGCTTCTGGATCGGGCGCGCTTCCCCACGCGCCGCAACCAAAAGATTATGAGGGGCCCGGGAGAGCCCGGTCAAACCGCGTCACTGCGCGAGGGTGCGCCGTATCGCATACACTGCCCGACCATTGTTTTTCCCGCCCGGCGGGCTATCCCCCCATGTCTTCCAATCCGCTCAACGGCGCGACCTTCGTCCTGGCCGCCCACGAAATCGTCCAGCTGCCCTTCGACCAAGGGGCCGAAGTGGCTTTTGCCGGACGCTCCAACGCTGGCAAGTCGAGCGCACTGAACGCGCTGACGGGGCATAACGCCCTGGCGCGTACCTCGAAGACCCCGGGGCGCACCCAGCTGATGGTCGTGTTCGACCTGCCACGACTGAAGACCGAAGGTGCCGAGCCGCTCGACTGCCGCCTGGTCGATCTTCCCGGCTATGGCTACGCGAAAGTGCCCGAAGCCATGCGCAAGCACTGGCGCGGTGAGATCGACGCCTACCTGAAAATGCGTCGCAGCCTGCGCGGTATCGTGCTCATCGTCGATATCCGCCACGAACTCAAGGAGTTCGACGCGACGATGCTGCAGTTCTGCGCCGACACCCAGCTGCCCTGCCATGTGCTGCTGACCAAGGCCGACAAGATCTCGCGCAGCCAGGCCCAGAAAGCACTGGACGCCATGCGCAAGCATTTCCGCGACACCAACGTGCCCGGTACGGCGCAGGTCTTTTCCTCGAGCGCCAAGACCGGCGTCGACGAAGCCCGCGCGCGCGTCATGGAACTACTGGCTACGCCGCGCCCGCACGAACTCTGAGGCTGCCGCCCGGGCTCAGGCCAGCGTGGCCATGAAGACGCGGCAGAGTGCTTCCATGCCCTTGCGGTCTTCGTCGTCGAAGCGTGCGATGGACGGGCTATCCACGTCCCATACGCCGAGCAGGCTGCCGTCGGCCTTGACCAGGGGCACGACGATCTCCGAATTGGACGCGGCGTCGCAGGCGATGTGCCCGGCGAACTCGTGGACGTCGCGGATCAGCTGGGTTTCGCGGGTTTGCGCGGCCGTGCCGCAGACACCGCGACCGATCGCGATCCGGATGCAGGCCGGCTTGCCCTGGAACGGACCGACGACCAGTTCCTTGCCGTCGAACAGATAGAAGCCCGCCCAGTTGATGTCCGGCACGGCGTCGAACACGAGCGCGGCGAAGTTCGCGGCATTGGCGATCATGTCCGGCTCGCCCGCCAGCAGGCCCTGGGCTTGCTGCACCAGCTCCGCGTACAGGGTGGCTTTGTGGTCGGTGGCGATGGCCTTGGCTTCGAACATGGCGGTATCCGGTGAGTCGGTATCTGGGACCGTGTATGGTGCCACGTCCCCGTTCCCGCAAGGCTCCAGGCTCCCATGTCGCGACATTTCTTCGTGGCCGGCACCGATACCGGCATCGGCAAGACCCATGGCGCGCAGACCCTGGTCTACGCCTTCCGCGAACAAGGCGAACGCGTGGCGGGCATGAAACCGATCGCCAGCGGATCCGCCCGCCATGCGGACGGCCTGCGCAACCAGGATGCCCTCGACCTGTTGGGGGCAAGCACGCCGCCCCCGCCCTACGACCTGGTCAATCCCCTTGCGCTGGAAGAAGCGGTCGCGCCGCATCTGGCCGCGGCGCGCGCACGCCAACCGATCACGTGGCCGCCGCTGGATGCCGCGTTCGCGACGCTCACCCGCGACTACGACCGGGTGATCGTCGAAGGCGTGGGCGGATGGATGGTGCCGCTGGGTGAAGGCATGTCGACCGAGGACATTCCACGTCGCTGGAACCTCCCCGTGATTCTCGTGGTGGGCATTCGCCTTGGCTGCATCAGTCATGCGCGCCTCACTGCGCGGGCCATCGTGGCGGATGGTTGCACCCTCGCCGGTTGGGTCGCCAACGTCGTCGAATCGGACATGCCACTGCGCGAGGAGAACATCGCCACGCTGCGCGAACTGTTGCCTGCGCCCTGCATCGGCGTGCTGCCGCATCGCGTTGCGCCCCGGGATGCGGCGTTGCTTCTCGACCTGGATCTGCTCGCCTGACGGCAAATTCACGCCCTCCAGCTTAACTAGGACGCCATGACGACCTATTTCCTTTCCGTAAAAGACATGAGCAAGGCGAAGGGTCCCGACCCTGACCTTTCCTTCGAAGGCATCGGCCCGGAAAAGCTGGCCGCCGACATCGCCGACGCCATGCGCAGCGACAGCCTCTTCCAGCGCTGGCGCGCCAAACAGCCCGAGCCGGACGAGGTCGACCCCAGCCTTGGCGTCACCGACGGCAGTGCGTCGGCAAAGGGCGAGCTTTCGAACGACCGTACGGACGTGCAGCTGACGACCAGCCTGCCCATGCGCATCGTCAAGCATCGCCTGAACCTGCTGATCGGGTCGAGCTGGGAACTGCGCGACACCCGCTGATCCCGGCCTCCCTCTGCAAACCCCCTGACCGATGGCGGTTGTCCTCGGCGGCCCTGCGCCGCTAGAGTCGCCGCTTTGCCCACCGTCAGGGATTCGTTGCCCATGCTGAAGGTACGTAGCCTCGTGATCGCCACTTCGATCGCCCTCACCGCCGCCTGCTCGTCGTCGAACGACGCCGACAAGGCCGTGGCACCCACGCCTGCGCCTGCTGGCTCCGCGCCCGCGGCCGCTGCGACCACCGCGAGCGCTGCCCCTGCCGCCCACGTGAATCCCCTGTTGACCCAGAGCGAGCTGCCGTTCCAGGCGCCGCCGTTCGACAAGATCGTGGATGCCGACTTCCAGCCGGCCCTCGAAGAAGGCATGAAGCAGCAGCTGGCCGAAGTCGAGGCCATCGCAAATTCGGCCGAAGCGCCCACCTTCGACAACACCATCGTCGCCTTCGAGAAGTCGGGTGTGCTGCTCAAGCGAGCACAGAACGTGTTCAGTGCGCTGACCGGCGCCAATACGAACGACACCCTGCAGAAGGTGGACGAGGACATCTCCCCGAAGCTGGCAGCGCACAGCGATGCGATGTATCTCAACGACAAGCTGTTCAAGCGCGTCGAAACCCTTTATGAAAAGCGCGCTTCGCTCAAGCTCGATCCGGAGTCCGCACGCCTGCTTCAGGTCACCTATGACGACTTCGTGCACGCCGGCGCCAAGTTGTCCGAAGCCGACAAGACCAAGCTGAAGGACCTCAACAAGGAAGAATCGACCCTCAGCACCAGGTTCACCAATGTGCTGCTCGCGGCGACCAAGGCGGGCGCGCTGGTCGTCGACGACAAGAAGGCGCTGGACGGCATGTCGGACGCCGACATCGAAGCGGCCACGGCCGCCGCGAAGGACCGCAAGCTCGACGGCAAGTACGTCGTCACGCTGCAGAACACCACGCAGCAGCCGGCCCTGCAGGGTATGAACGACCGCGACACCCGTGAGAAGCTGTTCAAGGCCTCGTTCGACCGCGCCGAACACGGTGATGCCAACGACACGCGCGAGATCATCACGCGTATTGCCCAGGTCCGCGCGGACCGCGCGAAGCTGCTCGGTTTCCCGAACTACGCTGCCTGGAAGCTCGACGACCAGATGGCCAAGACGCCGGCCGCCGCCGAGAAGTTCATGGAGCGTCTCGTGCCCGCCGCCGTCGCCCGCGCCACGGCGGAGTCGAAGGATATCCAGCAGGTGATCGACCAGGACAAGGGTGGCTTTCAGGTCCAGGCCTGGGACTGGGACCACTACGCCGAGAAGGTCCGCAAGGCGAAATACGACCTCGACGAATCGCAGATCAAGCCGTACTTCGAACTCGACAACGTTCTGCAAAACGGTGTGTTCTATGCGGCCAACCAGCTCTACGGCCTGACCTTCAAGGAGCGCAAGGACATTCCGGTGTATCAGCCGGATGTGCGCGTGTTCGAGGTGTTCGACAAGGACGGCACCTCGATGGCGCTGTTCTATTGCGACTACTTCAAGCGTGACAACAAGAACGGCGGCGCGTGGATGAGCAACTTCGTCGACCAGTCGAAGCTGTTCGGCACCAAGCCGGTGGTGTACAACGTCGCCAACTTCACCAAGCCGGCCGCCGGGCAGCCTGCGCTGCTGTCGTTCGACGACGTGACCACCATGTTCCATGAGTTTGGCCACGCATTGCACGGCATGTTCGCCGCCGCGCAGTACCCGTCGCTGTCCGGTGCGAACACCGCGCGCGACTTCGTCGAATTCCCGTCGCAGTTCAACGAGCAGTGGGCTTCCGATCCGAAGGTCTTTGCCAATTACGCCAAGCACTACCAGACCGGCGCGCCCATGCCGGACGAACTGGTCGAGAAGATCAAGAAGGCGAAGAGCTTCAACCAGGGTTACGCGATGAGCGAACTCATTTCGGCCGCGTTGCTCGACATGCAGTGGCACATGATCGCGCCGGGCGCGCCGAAGCAGGATGTCGACAAGTTCGAGGCCGACGCGCTGAAGAAAGCCGGCTTCACCCTCGCCCAGGTTCCCCCGCGCTATCGCTCCAGCTACTTCCAGCACATCTGGGGTAATGGTTACGCCGCCGGTTACTACGCCTACCTGTGGACCCAGATGCTCGATTCCGATGCGTTCGAGTGGTTCAAGGAGCACGGCGGCCTTACCCGCGAGAACGGCCAGATCTTCCGCGACAAGATCCTCTCGCGCGGCAACACCGAAGAGCTCGGCAAGCTCTACCGCGACTTCCGCGGCAAGGAGCCGAGCATCGAGCCGATGTTGAAGGATCGTGGCTTGAAGTGAATCTGCTGGAAATCGGGCGGCGAATAATGCCGCCCTTTTTTCCTGAGATTAGCCGACGGGTCAGACGGGTCGGGGTAGATTTCCGCGGCCTGCCCGAGCTGTCAGCTCACGGCGAAAATGTTGTCGATGCGGTCGTCCATTCCAACCGAGAAGCCGACAGCCCATATCAGATTACCGCCTTCGGGTACGATCGCGACCTCCCGCCCCGTGGATGGCGACGGCTCAATATCGACCCTGATCTCTTCATCGAGTTCAGGGTCGACGATTTTTTTGTTCCAGTAACCGATAGCAGAGTACGGAGTGGCGCCCCACCGGATCGAGACCCAGGCACGCGTGCAGGGCTCCTCGAGAATAAGGACGACGGATGTGAAAAAGTCAGGAATGGTGCAGGCGATCGCAATGCCCGACACGAACTGGTCTCCAGCCCCCACGTTTACCAGCGCGGCAGGTGCGAATTGCCGCGAAACGTAGATCTTGACGCCTGGAGCGAGGTCGTGCGTTGAGCCGGCGGCAAACTCACCTGCTCCCAAGTTGTCGAAGTTGATCGATACCCCGCGTTCGCCGCGAGGTGACTGAGCGTGGGTCGAGTGGCCGCGGTTTGGCAGGGTGAGGCCCGAATTGCGCCTGGAGGACATGAGCATGGACTACTCCTTGTTGAGAGAACTCTCACGCCGCGACTGATCTATGAATTCGATTCGCGGCGATCCTTTGATCCGGCTTGCTCGTGACAACGCGCGGCCGCCCTCGCCGGTGCGGGCGGCTACGAAACCTGTGCGTGGCTCGCTAAAGCTCGAGACTGATCCGCGAGATCTGCAGCAAGCCGCCTCGCCACAGGATGCCCTGGACTTCATTGAGCGCCTCGGCCTGGTAGTCCAGCGTCGTCGAGAATCCGCTGCCGCTGCCGCTGCCGCTGCCGCGTGAACCGTGGTGCGACTGGCAGATATGAAACGACTGCAGTTCCGCAGGCCCTGCCAACGACTGGCTGGGTGATCTCAGGAAGGTGATGCGCGATTCCACGGCGCCGGCAGGCACATGAACGGTGCAACGCGCGCGGTCGTAGGCGTGGCGAAAGATCAAGCGGCATTCATTCTGCCTGCCGCGTATGCCTGTCACCACGCAGCCGTCGTTCGTCGATTCGATGACGACGTCGGCGTTGCCCGCGATGACCAAGGTCTCTGGCAATTCGAGCGTCTCACCCGCCTTCAGCGTGCGAGGGCTGGCATCGCGAAAGTTTTCTACCCATGACTGTGCTGCCAGTCTGCCCAGCTCGGACGTGCCGTCCCGGTGGGAAGTCATGAACTCCCGGACGCTCGCGGTGTACCACGATGGCCGTGGGGACGACATCTTGCCCGCGGGGCGCGGGCGCGGGACTTCGGATTGGACAGCAGGGGATAGCGGTGTAGCGGACATCTGCAACATCATGTCGCGGCCCTCCAGGATGGATGGGCGCCGAGTTCCGGTCGGCGCGATGTCCGTCAAGCAAGCTACATAACGGGGCCGCGCGCAATATAACTTTCGTTGTAGGCGCCGCCGAAGCGGCTCCACATGGTTTTGGTCTTACTCGCCGATGGTGAGCAGTGACGCGTTGCCGCCGGCGGCCGTGGTGTTGATCGTGAGCGTGCGCTCACCGGCGAAGCGGAGCAGGTAGTGCGGGCCGCCGGCCTTCGGGCCGGTGCCGGACAGGCCTTCGCCGCCGAACGGCTGCACGCCGACCACCGCACCGATCTGGTTGCGATTGACATAGCAGTTGCCGACGCGTGCACGGCTCTGGATGTAGTCGATGGTGTCGTCGATGCGGCTGTGGATGCCGAGCGTGAGGCCGAACCCGGTGCCGTTGATCTGCTCGACTACCTTGTCCAGCTCCGAGCCCTTCCAGCGGATCACGTGCAGCACGGGGCCGAACACTTCGCGGGTGAGCACGTCGAGCGACGGAATTTCGTAGGCGCGCGGACCGAAGAACGTGCCATTCGCGGTTGCGTCGTTGAGCGGCACTTCGCCGATCTTCTTCGCTTCCTTGTCCATGCGCGCGGCATGGTCGACGAGAATCTGCAGTGCGTCGTTGTCGATCACCGGGCCGACGTCGGTCGAGAGCAGGCCAGGGTCGCCGATTTTCAGCTCCGCCATGGCACCGGCGAGCATCGCGGTGACCTTGTCGGCGATGTCTTCCTGCACGAACAGCACGCGCGCGGCCGAACAACGCTGGCCAGCGGACTGGAACGCCGAAGCGATCACGTCCTTGACGATCTGCTCCGGCAGCGCCGAGGAGTCGGCGATCATCGCGTTCTGGCCACCGGTTTCGGCAATCAGCGCGGCGATCGGGGCGTTGCGTGCCGCGAGCGCGCGGTTGATCGCCCAGGCGGTGTCGGTCGAGCCGGTGAAGGCTACGCCGGCCACGCGCGGGTCGCGGGTGAGCGCGGCGCCGACGGTGGCACCGTCGCCCGGCATGTACTGCAGGACATCGGTCGGCACACCAGCGGCGTGCAGCAGCTTCACCGCGGCGTAGCCGATCAGTGCGGTCTGCTCGGCCGGCTTGGCGATCACGGCGTTACCGGCGGCGAGTGCCGCGGCCACCTGGCCGAGGAAGATCGCCAGCGGGAAGTTCCAGGGGCTGATGCAGACGAACACGCCGCGGCCGTTGAGGAAGAGCTGGTTGCTCTCGCCGGTGGGGCCGGGCAGCTGTTCGGGCTGACCGAACAGGCGGCGTGCCATCGTCGCGTAGTAACGCAGGAAGTCAGCGGCCTCGCGGATTTCCGCGATGGCG
Organism: Luteibacter sp. HA06; assembly: GCF_054061215.1. Taxonomy (NCBI): domain Bacteria; kingdom Pseudomonadati; phylum Pseudomonadota; class Gammaproteobacteria; order Lysobacterales; family Rhodanobacteraceae; genus Luteibacter; species Luteibacter sp. HA06. Next base: position 4,582,264 of record NZ_JBSSDZ010000001.1, on the reverse strand, counting down.
TCCGGGAGGCTCTTGCCGGCTTCGCGCACGCACAGCGCGATGAACTCGGGGCGGTTGTGCTCGAGCTGCTCGGCAGCGTGCTCGAGGATCGCGGCGCGGCTGGCAGCCGGCAGGCGGTCCCAGGCAGGCTGGGCCTTCACGGCGGCGGTCAGGGCGCGATCGACGAGGGCCGGATCGGTGTTCTCGACGGTACCGATGATGCGGCGCCGATCCGACGGATCGGTGACCTCGACCTTCGTGCCGGCCGTGGCGCCACCGGCGACCAGCGGAGCGGCGGTCCACGGACCACTGTGACGGTTGACGGCGTCGGCGAGCTCGTGGAGCTCGTTGTCGTTAGCGAAGTTCATGCCCATGGAATTCTTCCGAAGTTCACCGTACAGATTGACCGGCAGGGGGATGCGGGGATGGGGAATGGAGGCGAAGGCGCGCACCGTCTCGCAGGGATCGGCAACCAGATCGCGCACCGGCACGCTCTCGTCGACCACGCGGTTGACGAAGCTGGTGTTGGCGCCATTCTCGAGCAGGCGGCGCACGAGGTAGGGCAGGAGGTCTTCATGCGTGCCCACCGGCGCGTAGACGCGGCAGGGCACGTTGAGCTTGTCCTTGCCGATCACCTCGGCGTAGAGATCCGCGCCCATGCCGTGCAGGCGCTGGTTCTCGTACGGACGACCCTGCGCCAGGTGGTTGATCGCGGCGATCGTATGCGCATTGTGCGTGGCGAACTGCGGGTAGACGGCGTCGCCCGCCGGCGGCGAACAGGCGGCGCGCGCAGGCGAGGTACGAGACATCGGTGTTCGGCTTGCGCGTATACACCGGGTAACCGGTGAGGCCGTTTTCCTGCGAACGCTTGATCTCGGCGTCCCAATAGGCGCCCTTGACCAGGCGCACGAACCAGCGGCGACCGGTGGCACGGGCTTTCTCGGTGACCCAGTCGATGACGAACGGAGCGCGCTTCTGGTACGCCTGGATGACGATACCCAGGCCGTTCCAGCCTTCCAGCGAGGCATGCTCGAAGACATCGCCGATGATGTCGAGCGAGAGCTCAAGGCGGTCTGTTTCCTCGGCGTCGACCGAGAGCGCGATGCCGTTCTTATAGGCCAGCTGTGAAAGCTCGAGCAGCTTGGCGCCGAGCTCGATGCGGGCGCGGGCGCGATTGGCCACTTCATAGCGCGGGTGCAGCGCCGAGAGCTTCACCGAGATCGACGGGGCCTCGAGGTTGTTCTTGAACGGGCCGCGGGCACCGAGCGCATTGATCGCGTCACGGTAGTCCTGCTGGTAGCGCTCGGCCGTTTCCTGCGTGAGCGCCGACTCGCCGAGCATGTCGTACGAGTAACGGTAGACCGCGTGCTCCTTCTCGGCGGAGCGATCGAGGGCCTCCTTGATGGTGCGGCCCATGACGAACTGGTGGCCCATGATCCGCATGGCCTGGCGCACGGCAAGACGCACGACCGGCTCACCCGCGCGACCGACCAGACGGCGCAGGGCGGAGGTGAAGTCGTGGCGGGTCTCTTCGGCGAGGTTCACCAGGTGGCCGGTGAGCATCAGGCCCCAGGTGGAGGCATTGACGAAAACCGATTCGCTCTGGCCCAGGTGCTTCTTCCAGTCCGCCTCACCCAGCTTGTCGCGGATGAGCTTGTCCGCCGTTGCCTTGTCCGGAATGCGCAGCAGGGCTTCCGCCACGCACATCAGCAGGACGCCTTCCTCGGAGGAGAGGTCGTACTGGCGCATGAAGGACTCGACCGCGCTCTGGTCCTTGGCGCGCGCGCGAACGCGCGTGACCAGGCCGGCGGCGACATCGATCACGTGCTCGCGCTCAGTCGGGGGCAGGGTCGCCTGGGCAAGGAGGTCGTTGACGGCCTCGGTTTCGTCGCGCAGCCAGGCGGCCGTGATTCGCGCGCGGGCCGGCTCGGCGCCAGTCGGGAGTTCGGGACGGAGGATCGATGGGTTCACGGGGAAGTGGGGTGCATGGGGAGACCGCCCATTGTAGGGGACCTCGGGCCCGGGTGTGTGTTGCACGGCGGGAGGCCCCTGCGGCACGCCGCCTGCGACAACACGTCCCTTCCCAACCTTGCCGCATTTTGACCAGCGCCCTATCATCCCTCGGGTTCCAGGCACGCTGGACTTTCCATGAACGTGCTTCGACCGACCGTCGCGGGTCAGCCGCGCGTGTTGTGGCTCAGGCCCAACCGTGCGCTGGACAAGCTTGGTCTGCGTCGACTGATCATGGGTCTGGCGGCGATAGCCCTGGCGACGGCGTCGTTCGGCGCGTGGCAGGGGAATGTTTTCGCTCCCGTGTTCGCCCTGATCGAAACCTTCGTCGTGGGGTTCGCGCTTGGCGCGGCCTGGAGGGCCGGCGACAGGGGTGAACGTATCGCCATCGGGCCGGATACGCTGGAGGTGAGGGTGGTACCCGGGCATCGGGTACGGCGCTTCCAGACGTATTGGGTCAGGGTGGGTCTGGCGCCGGGGGATGGACGTCAGCGTCTGTTGCTCAGGTCGCACGGCAACGAGCTCGAAATCGGCGCCTTTCTCGGGGAAGAGGAACGGGTCGAGGTGTCAAGGAAACTCATGGTGCTGCTGGCCGAGGTATCGAGTCAGACGCGCAGGTAGGTTCATTAAAGGTGCAAGACATGACATCTGGCGGCATCGGACGATCGGTTTCGGCGTGGACGGCAGGCGCGATGGCGCTGTTCGGTGGGCAGGCATGGGGCAATCCCGTCGCCAACCAGATGAACATGACCCAGGGTGTGAGTGAGTGGTCGCCCTATGCGATGCACATGGTCGCCCTGTGGGTGTGCGTGGTCATCGGTGTCATTGTGTTCGGCGCCATGTTCATCGCGATGTTCCGCTTCCGGAAGTCGCGCGGCGCGGTCGCCGAGAAATGGGCGCACAGCACCAAGCTGGAAGTTGTCTGGACGGTCGTTCCCGTCATCATCCTGATCTTCCTGGCGAATCTCGCCACGGGCGGCCTGACCTCGTTCGCCGATACCACCGGCGCCGACATGACCATCAAGATCACCGGCTACCAGTGGAAGTGGCGCTACGACTACGTCGACTACCGCGGCAAGGGCGTCGACAAGGTCGGCTTCGTGTCCAAGCTGGAAGAGTCCTCGGACCGCACCCGCCAGCTCAAGTCCAACCTCGACCCGGAGAAGATCCAGGTCGACGGCTACAACACCTATCTGCTCGACGTCGACAAGCCCCTCGTGGTGCCGGTCGGGGTCAAGATCCGCTTCATCATTGTCGGCGGCGACGTCATCCACTCCTGGTGGGTGCCGGCACTGGGCTGGAAGATGGACGCGATCCCGGGTATCGCCAATGCGGCCTGGACCAAGATCAAGGAGCCCGGTGTCTACCGCGGCCAGTGCGCCGAACTGTGCGGCCAGGACCACGGCTTCATGCCGATCGTCGTAAAGGCCGTGCCGAAGGCCGAGTTCGAACAATGGCTGGCGACCCAGGAAGACGAGGCCACGATCAAGAAGGCCGCGCAGACCGCCCAGAACGCTCCCGCCCCGGCTCCCCAGGGTTAATCCGCATATGTATCAGGTAGAGGTTTAAGGTTATGGCGCACGCAGCCACCCACGACCACCACGATCACCACGGAGCCCCGAAGGGGTTCTTCCAGCGCTGGGTGATGTCCACCAACCATAAGGACATCGGCACGCTGTACCTGATCTTCTCGCTGACGATGTTCTTCATCGGCGGCGCCTTCGCGATGGTCATCCGCGCGGAGTTGTTCAAGCCGGGCATGCAGCTCGTGCAGCCGTATTTCTTCAATGAAATGACGACGATGCACGCGCTGGTGATGATCTTCGGCGCGATCATGCCGGCCTTCGTCGGCCTGGCCAACTGGATGGTCCCGCTCATGGTCGGCGCGCCGGACATGGCCCTGCCGCGCATGAACAACCTGTCGTTCTGGATTCTCCCGTTCGCGTTCTTCATGCTGCTGTCCACCCTGTTCATGCCCGGTGGCGGTCCTGCTGGCGGCTGGACGATGTACCCGCCGCTGTCGCTGCAGGGCGAGTCGGTGGCCTACGTGATCTTCGCGATCCACCTGATGGGCATCAGCTCGATCATGGGCGCGATCAACATCATCGCGACCATCCTCAACATGCGCGCGCCCGGCATGGACCTGCTGAAGATGCCGGTCTTCGTCTGGAGCTGGCTGATCACGGCGTTCCTGCTGATCGCGGTGATGCCGGTGCTTGCCGGCGCGGTCACCATGCTGCTGACCGACAAGTACTTCCACACCAACTTCTTCAACGCCGCCGGCGGCGGTGACCCGGTCCTGTTCCAGCACATCTTCTGGTTCTTCGGGCACCCCGAGGTCTACATCATGATCCTGCCGGCATTCGGGATCATCTCGGAAATCATCCCGACCTTCGCCCGCAAGCCGATCTTCGGCTACCGCGCGATGGTGTTCGCGATCGCTTCCATCGCCTTCCTCTCTTTCATCGTCTGGGCCCACCACATGTTCGCCGTGGGCCTGCCGATGGGCGCGGAGATCTTCTTCATGTACGCGACGATGCTGATCGCGGTGCCCACGGGCGTGAAGGTCTTCAATTGGGTGTCGACGATGTGGGGCGGCTCGATGACCTTCGAGACCCCGATGCTGTTCTCGATCGCCTTCGTGATCCTGTTCACCATCGGTGGCTTCTCCGGCCTGATGCTCGCCCTGGCTCCGGCCGACTTCCAGTACCACGACACCTACTTCGTGGTGGCGCACTTCCACTACGTGCTCGTGACCGGTGCCGCGTTCTCGATCATGGCCGCTGCGTATTACTGGATCCCGAAGTGGTCGGGTCACATGTACAGCGAGACCTGGGGAAAGATTCACTTCTGGTCCAGTGTGATCTCGGTGAACGTGCTGTTCTTCCCGCAGCACTTCCTTGGACTGGCGGGCATGCCCCGACGCATCCCGGATTACAACGTCGCCTTCGCGAACTTCAACATGATCAGCTCGATCGGCGGCTTCTGGTTCGGCGCCTCGCAGCTCATCTTCCTCGGCGTGATCATCCACTGCGTGTTCTTCTCGAAGAAGAAGGCGGCGGATCGCTCGTGGGAAGGCGCCAAGGGTCTCGAGTGGACCGTGCCGTCGCCGGCTCCGTTCCACACCTTCGACGTGCCGCCGGTCATCCATGACGACGAGCTCGCCCACGGCAACACGGACCACTGATCGATGCAGGACAAGACGGACATCGAGATGGCGGCGCGCCTCAAGCGCGCCCGCGTCACCGCACTGATCGCGGGCGGATTCGCGGTCGCGGTGTTCCTTCTCTCGATCGTGCAGATGCTGAAGGTCTGAGCGGCTAAACCAAGCGACATCCACGGGAAACCACCATGGGTCACCAGCAACAAGACGTTTACTACGTACCGAGCAAGAGCTACTGGCCCATCGTGGCGGCGATCTCCATGTTCGTCACCGTGTACGGTGCCGCGCACTGGCTGAACTCGCAGCCCGGCGACAGCAGTGCCTTTGGCAAGCCGCTCTTCTGGATCGGCTTCGTCATGATCCTTGGCATGTTCTTCGGTTGGTTCCGCTCGGTCATCCGTGAATCGATGGCGGGAAGCTACAACGGCCAGGTGGACCGCTCGTTCCGCATGGGCATGATGTGGTTCATCTTCTCCGAAGTGATGTTCTTCGGCGCCTTCTTCGGTGCGTTGTTCTACGCACGCATTTTCTCCGTGCCCTGGCTGGGCGGCGAAGGCCACGGCGTGCTTACCCACCAGTTCGTCTGGCAGGGTTATGAAGCATCGTGGGGCGCGAACGGCGGTGGCGGTCCGCAGAAGATCGGCGGCTCGTTCCAGACCATCGCGGCCTGGGGCCTGCCCTTGCTGAATACGTTGATCCTGCTTTCGTCCGGTGTGACCATCACCATCGCGCACCATGCGTTGAAGGCCGGTCACCGCAAGGCACTGCTGATTGGCCTCGGTGCGACCGTCCTGCTCGGCTGCTGCTTCCTGTGGTTCCAGGCGCACGAATACGCCGAGGCGTACGAGCACTTCAACCTCACGCTGGGCAGCGGCGTTTACGGCGCCACGTTCTTCATGCTCACCGGCTTCCACGGCATGCACGTGACCCTCGGCACGATCATGTTGGCGATTATCTGGATCCGCTGCGCGAAGGGCCACTTCACCAAGGACGACCACTTCGGTTTCGAAGCCGTCGCCTGGTACTGGCATTTCGTCGACGTGGTTTGGCTGGCGCTGTTCCTGTTTGTTTACGTGCTTTGATCTGACGTAAGAGCGCTGCCATGTGAATCGAAGAACCCGCCGTGAGGCGGGTTTTTTGTGGGCGCTGTCAGGTCTTTCGGCGCTGGAGCGCTGCACCTTCACGTCCGCATGGGCAGCGCCCACTGACCGCGCTGCGTCCGCATGCCGATGCTTCTTTCAGCGCAGCCCGCGCGGAAAAAGGAGCGGTTATGAATCACGGAAATGCGAGGTGTGCGCCATTGACGCATGTGCGCCAATGGCGTACTTTTGTCGCGTGATCTTCGTAGAGACGCCTGCTTTCACCAGGCAGATTACGGAGTTGCTGGAGGATGAAGACTACGCGCGGCTTCAGGGCTACCTCGCGCAGCACCCCGATGTCGGCGATGTGATGGAAGGTACGGGCGGACTGAGGAAAGTCCGTGTCGCCATGGCAGGGCGCGGCAAAAGTGCTGGGGCCAGGGTGATTTACTACCACTTCGTGCCGCACTCCCACATCGCGATGCTACTGATCTTCGCCAAGAACGAACGAGAAGACCTTGCGCCGGAACATCGCAAGGCGCTTCGAAAGATCATTGAGACCTGGAAGCGAGGCTATGAGCAAATTCTTTGAAGACCTGATGAAAAGCGTCCAGGAAATGGACGGAATCCTCAAGGGTGAGCGCCAGCCATTCCGTGTGTTTCACGTCGATCCCGTCGCGGTCAAAGCACTTCGCGAAACCACGGGCCTCTCCCAGTCGAAGTTCGCGCTCCTGCTCGACGTTGACGTCGGTACGCTGCGGAACTGGGAGCAGGGGAGGCGGGCGCCGACGGGGCCGGCCCGGGCTCTTCTTCGTGCCATTCACAAAGACCCCAAGCACGTGCTTGCGGCGCTGGCCTGATGACAGGTGAGCGGGCCTACTCGCCCGTCGATTGAGAATTTGGTTCGTCGCCGCGGTCACGTGTTAGTTGCCAGATCCCCGCGACGACAAGGATTCCGTCTATTCCTGCGAGCCAGACGCCGAATGCGACACGTTGGTACATTGCAGGTGCGAGGCCAGCGTATCCAACGAGGAACAAGGCCATGAACAAGGCACAGACGTAGGGCCGCCGACCACGGGTGAGGAGGGCGCCGACCGCCATCGCGGCTGTGATGCCCCAACCGGTGAGTAGTGCCGGTGAGGCGTCGTGAAAACTCTTCAGCGCTGCCGCGTAGCGGCTGGGGAAGATGCCGAACGTCCCTTCCAGGCCCGTCACGATGACCGAAAGGCCCAGCCAGGCGACCGGAATCAGCGCGAGGAACAGCGCGCCAGGCAATGGCTTGTTTGTTTCGGAAGTCATCCCTGGTTCCCCCCCCCTGTAGCTAGTCCACGGCACCAAATGCCGCACCGCGCCTTGGCCCCCCGGCCATGCGCGTTAGAATTGGCCGACCCCATGGGGGTGCAGCCAGCCCATGAAGATGCCCAGTGCGACCATAGCGATGAGCAGCAGCGACAGGCCAATGCGACGGGTAAGCGCCCATACCGTGCGTTTGCTCTGGCCTTTGTCGGTCATCATGAAGAACAGGGCCTGGCCAAGGTTGAAGAGCACAACCAGCAGCAGGATCACCAGCGCGTACTTATAGATGGTTTCCACGTGACCGTTCCGCCTGATATCGACAATCCGAGTATAGCGGTGGCCGCGGGGCGTCTGGCATGACCTTCTTGCGTCGTCCGACGTGGTTCGCTGTCGCACTCACCATCGTGGGCGTGCTGGTGTTCGTGCGCCTTGGCATCTGGCAGCTGGACCGCGCCGACGAGAAGGACGAGCTGCTGCGGCGCTACGCCGCATCTGCCGCTGCCGCCGTGGAAGACTTCGGCATGATCGCCGACGCACCGCCGGTGGATCGCTACCCGCGCGTGGCCCTGCACGGCCAGTTCGTTCCCGGACACACCTACATCCTCGACGACCAGACCCACGCGGGGCAGGTGGGCATCCATGTCTATGTGCCGTTCTCGCCGCATGGGCAGGTGCCGTACGTGCTGGTAGATCTCGGCTTCCTCGCCAAGGAAGCCGGTGCCAATCCGCGCCTTCCGCCGCTGCCCCAGGGTGAAACGACGATCCGTGGCCTGTATGTACCCTCGCCAGGTGTCGGTGTCCGGCTGGGAGGCGATCGCCTCCCGGAGCAGCACACGCCGGAAAAATCGATGGTATACGTCGACCTCAAGGAGATCGGCGCCGACACCGGCCGCGCCCTGTATCCTCGCGTGCTGCTGCTCGATGCCGACCCGGCCAGTATCTACTCGCGTGACTGGACGCCCGGCTTCATGCCGCCGGCGCGTCATCGCGCCTACGCCTTCCAGTGGTTCACCTTCGCGCTTGCCGCGGTGGTGATCTTCGTCCTCCTGCATCGCCAGCGACGCCCGAAGCGGCCCGAGCAACCATGACCGATCCGAACGTCTCCACGAAGAACATCCGTAGCAGCCGCATCAAGCTGGTCCTGATCATGCTGGTGTTCCTTGCACCCATCATCGCCGCGGGCCTGCTGACACTCAGCGGGTGGCAACCGGAAGGCAAGGGCAACGGTCGGCCGATCGTTCCCCAGCGCAGCGTCAACGACGTGCGCGTGGACGTCGACGGCAAGCCGTGGGTATGGCGTGACAGTGAGCCGCGCCTGACCCTCATTGCCCTGCCGGGCCCGGGCTGTGCCGACCATTGCCTGCAGACGCTGGCGCTGATGCGCAACGCGCGCATCGTGCTCAACGCCAATGCGGACCGCCTGCGTTTGCTCTATCTCGGAGCGCCGCCGACCGCACCGGGTGCTGACGGCGTCATGCCGTCGTGGAAGGTGGGTAGTGACGGCAGCAATACCTTTGGCGAGTTCCGTCCGACCGAGCCGGATAGCGTGTCCGCCGTGCTCATCGAGTCCAACGGCACCGCGCTGTCCTTCTATCCTGCCGGTTTCGATCCGAGCGGTCTGCGCAAGGACATGCAGAAGGTGATCCGCTGATGCCGCCGCGTACCGTGAAGATCCTTCGAACGCTGGGTTTGCTGGCTGCGCTGTTCGCATTCTGCATCGTGATGTTCGGTGCCTTCGTGCGCCTCTCCAACGCCGGTCTGTCGTGCCCGGACTGGCCGACCTGCTACGGCAAGGCGAGCTGGCCCGGCCATGCGCAGGACATCGCGCAGGCGAACGAGGCTTTCCCTGATCGGCCTTACGAAACCCACAAGGCATGGCGCGAGCAGGTGCATCGCTTCCTCGCCGGTGGCCTTGGTTTCATGGTGCTGGCCATCGCGCTGATCTCGGCGTGGCGTCGACGCATGGCCGTGATTGCCGTGCTGCTGGCCGCAGCCTTCGCCGTGGTCGGCGTGGTCATGTACATGCGCGGCGAGCATGTCGTGTCTTCGTTCCTTTCCGCCTTCGCTATCGCACTGCCGTTGCTTGCGGCGGTAACGCTCGACAGGCCCGGTGCGTGGAAAATCGGCGTAGCTGCTCTGGCGGTCATCATCTTCCAGGCCATGCTCGGCATGTGGACGGTGACCCTGCTATTGAAGCCCATCGTGGTGATGGGCCATCTGCTCGGTGGCCTCGCCACATTCGCGCTGCTGGCCTGGGCCGCAATGCGCTGGTGGCGCGTAGGCACGCCGGACGATCGTTTCACCGCGCTGCGTGCGCCGGTGAGTATCGGCATCGTCGTGCTGGTCTGCCAGATCGCCCTGGGCGGTTGGACCAGTTCGAACTACGCAGCGCTCGCCTGCGGTACCGACTTCCCGAAGTGCCTCGGCCAGTGGTGGCCGCAAACCGATTTCCCGCAGGCCTTCGTGCTCTGGCGGGGTATCGGTGTGAACTATGAAGGCGGGGTCCTCGACATGGCCGCGCGCAGCTCGATCCAGCTCGCGCATCGCATCGGCGCGCTGGTGACGTTCTGTTACCTCGCGTGGCTGTCGCACAAGCTGGCCCGAGCGGGCATGCGCAGGGTCGGCATCGCCATTGGCGTGGTGTTGATCGCCCAGGTCCTTCTCGGTATCGGCAATGTGCATCTCGGCCTGCCGCTGCCTGTCGCCACGGCGCACAATGGCGTGGCGGCGCTGCTCCTTTTCACCCTGCTCGCGGCCCTGGCCAGCACGCAGCGCCTGCCCGCGACGACGGAGTCACTGTGAGCATCCTCGGCCAATATTACGAACTGACCAAGCCGCGCGTCGTCGCGTTGCTGGTCTTCTGCGCCGTGATCGGCATGTTCCTCGCCGTGGACGCTTCGGGCCAGCGGATCCTGCCGACGTGGCATGCGGCAGTGTTCGGAACGCTCGGTATCTGGCTGGCGTCCGCCTCCGCAGCGGCGTTCAATCATCTGATCGACCAGCGTATCGACAAGATCATGGCGCGCACCTCGCATCGCCCGCTGGCCACCGGTCAGCTCACGCCGATGCAGGTGTTCGTCTTCGCGATGTCGCTCGGCATCGTGTCGATGCTGGTGCTCGTGTTCCTGGTGAACATGCTCACCGCGGTGCTGACCTTCTTCTCGCTGATCGGCTACGCGGTGATCTACACGGCGTACCTCAAGCGTGCGACGCCGCAGAACATCGTGATCGGCGGTCTTGCCGGTGCGGCACCCCCGATGCTCGGCTGGACGGCAGTTACCGGTTCACTACACCCGTACGCGCTGCAATTGCTGCTGATCATCTTCGTCTGGACGCCGCCGCATTTCTGGGCGCTGGCGATTTTCCGGGTCGACGACTACTCGCGCGCCCAGGTGCCGATGCTGCCGGTGACCCACGGCGTGGTGTACACGCGTTGGCACATCCTGTTCTATACGATCCTGCTGTGCGTGGTGACCCTACTGCCGTTCTTCACCGGCATGAGCGGGCTGATCTACCTGTTCGGTGCCGTGATCCTGGGTGCAGGCTTCCTCTGGTACGCGATCCGCATGCTCAATCCGCCGGATGAGCTGTTCGCCATGAAGATGTTCAACTATTCCATCGTCTACCTGATGGTGTTGTTCGCCTTCCTGCTAGCCGACCACTGGCTGGTCGACCCGATGGTGCAGCCGGCGTTCCGCCTGGAGCCTGTCGTTTAGGGCATCGCCGCTGAAGCGGCTCCCACACAGGGCACCGCAGACATGCACAGGACGCCGCAGACATGTGGGAGCCGCTTCAGCGGCGATGCTCTACAGCGCGTCCCGCAACCAGCCGGCAACAGCTTCCGGCCGCTCCAGGTGCAGATGATGCCCGCCGTCCATACGGGTAACGGCAATCTGCTCCACGCAGTCGATCCGCACCTGCAAGGCTTCCGGCTCCAGATACGGCGGATGCGGTATCGCCAGCAGCAGTGACGTCGGCGCTGCGAGCCCCAGCAACAACGACATCACCTGCGTCTCGGCAAGGCGAATGGCCGTCGGCTTCGACAGGCGCGGATCACTTCGCCAGCTAAAACCGCCTTCCACCTCACGCAGGCCGCGCTCGACGATATGCCGGGCGAGCGACGCATCCAGCCCGCTGGCCAGGGCGCGGGCACGGGCGGCATCATCGATCGACGGAAAGATGCGCAGCGGTCGATCACCGGTGTCCTTGATCGCCAGGGCATCCCGAAAACGGTCGAGCGTGCGCGAGCCATCATCACCGAGCGGACCCAGACCCTCGATCAGGGCCAGGGCACGAATGCGCTCCGGCGCAGCGATCGCGACCATCGTCGCTACGCCGGCGCCAAGCGAATGGCCAAGCAGGTGGAAGCGCGGTAGCGCGAGCGCGTCGACGGCGGCCAGGACGGCGCGGGTGTAATCGGTGTGCTGATAGATCGTTCCCGCAGGCAGATGACCGGAGTGACCATGGCCTGGCAGGTCGAGTGCGATGACATGGAAGCGCTCGGCCAGTAGCGGCGCGAGCAACGCGAAGCTCGCCGCGTTGTCGAGCCACCCGTGGATGAGCACCAGCGGCGGCGCGTCCGGCTCGCCCCAGGCCAGGCCGCACAGCTCCAGGCCGGGAACGGAAATACGCAATTCACGCATCGTCACGCACCTGCCGGGCGCGCTCGCGGGCGGCCGCAAGGCGGCGGGCGGCATCCGCTGCGTCGTAATCATCGGCCATCTCGGGCCAGCCCTGGGTATGCCGGAGCACGAGATCGGCGATCGTCCCGACCTGCCCCGGAGTGTCATTGAGGCAGGCGATGTAGTTCAGTGTCTGACCACCGGCTTCCTTGAAGAAGTCGGCATTCTGCATGGCGATTTCCTCCAGGGTCTCCAGGCAATCCACGGCGAAGCCCGGGCTGATCACGTCGATCCGCTTGATCCCTTTGGCGCCGAACTGCTTGACCGTTTCATCGGTATACGGATGCAGCCACCGTTCGCGGCCGACACGCGACTGGAAGCTGATCGGCGCCTCGGCCTCGGAAACGCCGAGCGCTTCGCGCAGCAGGCGCGCGGTCGCATGGCACTGGCAGAAATAAGGGTCCCCGTTGCGCACGTATCGTTCGGGAATGCCATGGAAGCTCATGAGCAACTTCTCACCGCGACCGTTCTTCTCCCAGTGCGCGCGTACGCTGTCCGCCAGGGCGGCGATATAGCCGGGTTCCGCATGGTAATCGTTGATCTGGCGCAGTTCGGGCGGCCAGCGCAGGCCTTTCACGGTATCAGCCACCGCATCGAAGACGCTGCCTGTCGACGTGGCCGAATACTGCGGATACAGCGGCAGCACGAGCAGGCGGCGAACGCCCTCGCGTTGCAGCTGGGCGATCGTTCCGGCCACGTCCGGCTTGCCGTAGCGCATGGCCAGGGCGACACGGATCGGGCCGGGGCGACGGCGGCCGAGTTCTGCCTGCAGGGCGGCGGCAAGCGCCTCGCTGCCGACCCGGAGCGGCGAGCCCTGCTCCGTCCAGATCCGTGCGTAGGCATGTGCCGAGCGCTTGGGCCGCACACGCAGGATGACCCCGTGCAGGATGGCCAGCCACAGCAGGCGCGGATACTCGATGACACGTGGATCGCCAAGGAACTGGGCGAGGTAGGGGCGCACAGCCGCGGCGGTGGGCGCCGCAGGTGTACCGAGATTAACCAGCAGCACACCAACCGAGGGCAGGGTGTCGTGGGAATAGCCGGCAAGGCCGGTATAGTTTGGCGTACCTGGCATCGGCGTCGGGCGCTCGCGGGAATTCCCGCAGTCTGCCATAGCGCGGTGTGACGCCGAAGCCGTCATGTGTATGAAAGGAGCCACGCGATGACCCCACGTCTTTCCCGCCTGCTTGTTCTCGGACTTCTCGCCTTGCTGCCCGTGTCGGCGGCGCAGGCCGCTGACCCACCGAAGGAGCAGGCCGAGAACGCGGTGCGCGTGCTGAAGGAAATCATGGATGACGCGCCGGACAAACAGCTCCCGGCCGACCTGCTCAAGAACGCCAGGGCAATCGCCGTGCTGCCGGATATGGTCAAGGGCGGCTTCGTGTTCTCGGGTGCGAAAGGCGAGGGCCTGATCTCGATCAAGAGCCCCGACGGCACCTGGTCCAACCCCAATTTCATCTCGATGGCCGGTGCGGGAGTCGGTTTCCAGATTGGCATCCAGTCAGCCGACGTCATCCTTGTATTTCGCACCGATCGTGGCGTGAATGGCATCATTGATGGCAAGTTCACCTTGGGCGCCAACGCCTCCGCGGCCGCCGGCCCGGTCGGCCGCTCGGCTACCGCGGCGACCGACGGCCAGCTCAAGGCGGAGATCTACACCTATTCGCGGGCCAGGGGTCTGTTCGCCGGCGTGGCGCTCGATGGCACCCATTTCAGCATCGATGACGACACCAACAAGCAGGTTTATGGCCCGGGCATGACGCCCCGGCGTATCTTTGAGTCGGGTGGTGTCACCAACGCTCCAGCGTACGTCGTCAATTTCCGCGACACGCTGGAGGAGTACACTAACCGCTGAATCTGAACCATCCGGCGCCGCGCAAGGGCGCCGGTCCGTCCTATCGGTGCCCTGGCGGGCGCCTGCGAGGTTTTCATGAGCATTACCCATATCGTCCTCCTGCTGCTCGTCGTCGTGCTGATCTTTGGCACGAAGAAGCTGCGCAACATCGGCTCGGACCTGGGCGGTGCCATGCGCGACTTCAAGAAGGGCATGGACGGTGACGAGGAGGCCAAGGCCGCCCGTGACCGCGAAGAGAAGCTGCGCGCGGATCCCCCGTTAACGGGCCAGGTGCCGCCGGTCCACACCGAATCCACCGAGCCGCGCGACCGCGCTCCGTGATCCCGGCGGCGCCATGATCGAGATCAGCTTTGGTAAATTGCTGCTGCTCGCGGTAGTGGCGCTCATCGTGCTCGGCCCAGAGAAGCTGCCGCACGCCGCGCGTACGGCGGGCCTGCTGATCCGCCGCATGCGCAATGGCTGGGACAACGTCAAGGCCGAGGTCGAGCGCGAGATCCAGGCCGAGGAAATCAAACGCACGTTGCGTGAGACGGCAGAAAGCGCCCGCTCGGCGCATGACAGCGTTCGCAACGAAATCCGCGGTGCCGGCCAGGACATCCGCCAGACCGGCGACCGCGTCCGTGACACCTTTACCGAAACCCAGACGGCACGGGTCGAGCCCCGGGAGCCCGACCCGGCACGTGACATGCTGCCGCTGGCCCACGGCGTGACCCCGCCGCCCACGGATGAACCGCATGACCGCAGCTGACCCTGGTCCGTCCGCCGACGACGCGATCGAAGAGGGCCTGTTTTCCCACCTGATCGAACTGCGCTCCCGGCTTCTTCGCGCCGTTGTCGTTCTCTTGCTGGTGCTGCTGGCCCTCGTGCCGGTAGCCAACCACCTCTATGCCGAGTTGGCCAAGCCGCTGGTCGAGCGCATGCCGCAAGGCGCGCACCTGATCGCGACCGAAGTGGCGAGTCCCTTCGTCACGCCGCTGAAGCTGGCCTTCTTCGTGGCCTTGTTCATCAGCATGCCGATGATCATCTACCAGCTCTGGGCCTTCGTCAGCCCGGGCCTGTACCGGAACGAGAAGCGGCTTGCGCGACCGCTGCTGGTCGCCTCGCTGGTGCTGTTCTATGCCGGCTGCGCGTTCGCCTATTTCGTTGTGATGCCGGCGGCCTTCAAATTCCTCAACGCCGTCACGCCCGAAGGCGTGGCGATGATGACGGACATCACGCATTACCTCGATTTCGTGATGCTGATGTTCTTCGCGTTCGGACTGTGCTTCGAAGTGCCTGTGGCCGTGGTGATCCTGGCCGCCATGGGCATCGTCGATGCGCAGAAGCTCAGCAAGGGACGCGGTTACGCCATCGTCGGCGCCTTCGCCATCTCCGCCTTCATCACCCCGCCGGATTTGCTCTCCATGGTGATGCTGGCCGTGCCGATGTGCCTGCTCTACGAAGTGGGCCTGCTGTCGGTGCGCTTCCTGCTGAAACCACCCGAAAGGGAGTAACACCATGGGCGTGTCGATCGGCTGGGTCGCGGTAAAAGGCAAGGACGCAGACACCGTGCTGGGTGCGCTTGAACTGGTGCGCAACGGTGAGACCACGTCGCATCCGCGCCGCGGCTACGCCATCACGCTACCCTCGGGCTGGTTCGTCGTCGTCACGCGCTTCGCATCGCCACTGATCGCCGAGGTATCGCTGCGGCCGCTGTCGCGCGGCTGCACGGTCGTCACCTGCGAGCAGGATGATCAGCAACTGGTCAGTACCGCCGCGTGCTACGTCGACGGCCTGCGCAGCTGGACGGTAGAGCACGACGGACAGCAGGACGACACGCGTCATCTCGCTTCAAAGGGCAACCTTCCGCTGGCATTCGATGCCATCCACGCGCGCATCGAAGCGTTGCAGGATGCTACTGATGCGGATCGTGAGGACGTCGACCACTTTTATTTCTTGCCGCCCGAACTCGCGCACAGCGTGACCACATTCGACGAAGCGTTGCCGGCGACTGCTTACGGCGTGGCTGCATTCGAAGGATGGACGCCGGTCGAGGCGCTGAAGCCCGGACGCAAGGCCGAGCTTCCGTGGAGCGTCCGACGGGCCATCGTGAAGGCCCGCGCAGATCGGCCTTGGTGGAGGTTCTGGTAACGCACTTATCGCCGCCGTACGTCGTTGGTTTCAGGTGCGTTGCGGGAGAAACGAGTCAGCTTGGCTACTTCGCGCCAGCCTGCCGATTCAGCGCCATCCCTTTCAGAACGTTCAACGCCTGCGACAGCGCGTAATCCTCGATAGCCAGCTTGCCATCGTCGTCGGACGCATTCTTGTCGTCCTTCGTACCTTTCTCATTAGCCAGATGATTTCGCAGATCCGCTTCCGAGCCGATCAGCTGCGGCGGTGTATCGCTCTTGTTCACCGAGAGATCGGCGAGCGCGATGTCCGGCTTGATGCCTTCGGCCTGGATCGAGGTGCCGTTGGGTGTGTAATAGCGCGCCGTGGTGATCTTGACCGCGTGGTCCTGGTCCAGCGGCAGGACGGTCTGCACCACGCCCTTGCCGAACGTGCGGCGACCCATGATCAGTGCACGATGGTTGTCCTTGAGCGCACCGGAGACGATCTCCGCCGCCGAAGCCGTGCCGTTGTCGGTAAGGATGATCATCGGCGCGCCCCTGAGCAGATCGCCGGGGTGCGCTTCGAAGTTGAGGTTGGCGTCCTGCAGGCGGCCCTTCGTTGTGACAATGGTGCCGGAATCGAGGAAAGCATCGGCGACCGCGACCGCTGTGGTCAGCAGGCCACCGGGATTTGAACGAAGGTCGAGCACCGCACCCTTCGGAGCGCCGTTCTTCGTGATGTAGTCGCCGAGCTTCTTGTCCATGTCCGTCGCCGTGTCTTCCTGGAACTGGCTCAGGCGGATGTAGACGTAGCCGGGATCGAGCTGGCGTACCTTGACGCTGGTGACGGCGATGCGCTCACGCACCAGCGGCATGTCGATCGGCTTGTCCGACTTCTCATGCAGGATGGTGAGGGTGATCTTGCTGCCGGGGTCGCCACGCAGTTTCTTGAAGGCTTCGTCGATGTTCTGGTTATCGATGACCATGCCGTCGACCTTGAGGATCGTGTCGCCCGGCTTGATGCCAGCGCGTGACGCAGGCGTGTCGTCGATCGGCGAGACGATCTTCAGCGCGCCTTCGACTTGCAATACCTCGATGCCAAGGCCGCCGTACTGGCCGGTCGTGTCCTCGTCGAGTTCGTCGAGGCCATCCTTGTCCAGGTATTCGCTGTGCGGGTCCAGGTTCTCGAGCATGCCGCTGATGGCGGCCTTCATGATGGTTTTGTTGTCGAGCTTTTCGACGTACGCCTGCCGGACAATCTGGTAGACCCGCGTGAAATTGCGGATGTCTTCGAGGTCGACGGTGTCGTCGGCCTTTGCGGCGACCGCGGCGGCGGAGGTCGAGGATGCCGCAGGCGCGTCGGGTTGCTTGAGGGGCTTCTGCTGGGCCTGGGCAACGGGAATCACCACCACGGTGCCGAGGGCAAGCGCGAGGGCGAAACGAAGGGGGTGCTGACGCATGCCTGTCTCCGGGGTCAATGCCGTTTGCCGAGCCAGCCGCGCGCATCGATGGGTTTTCCACCCTGGCGCAGCTCGAAATAGGCGCCGTTGTCACCGGCGGGTGCCGCAGCCGTGCCGACGGTTTCGCCAGCCTCGACCATGTCACCTACGCCGTGCAGCAGCGTTTCGTTGTTGCCGTACATGCTCATGAAGCCGTTGCCGTGGTTCACAATGATCATCATGCCGTAGCCGCGCAGAAAGTTCGCGAAGACGACTCGGCCACGGGCCACGGCCTTCACCTCGCTGCCACGCGCCGCGACGATGATCACGCCACTGCCATAGGCGTGCACCGGCCCGTTGGTCGGCCAGGGCAGGTTCCCGCGTAAATTGCCAAGCGGCGCCGAGGGCGCCGTGCCCTTGGGAGCGGGAGCCGGCTCGGCGGCCTTGGCGGCCTCGTCGATCACCTTCTGCAGTTTGGCGACCAGGGCGTTCATGTCCTGCTCGTTCTGCTTCAGCGCGGCGATGCGCTGGGCCTGGTCCTTGTATTTCGAATCCGCCTCGGCCACGAGTTTCTGCTGCGCGTTACGTTGCTTTTCCAGCTCGCCTGCGCGCTTCTCGCGCTCGGTCCGGGTCGCCTCGAGCCTGTCCTGCTCTGCGGTGATGGCGGTTTCGACCTCCTGCAGGCGGGAAAGATCCGCAAGCAGGCCGCGAATACGCTCAACCCGGTTCTCCTGGAAGTAGCGGGAATAGGCCAGCGCACGGGAAATCCGGTTGACGTCCTCGTCGCCGAGCAGGAGCTGCAGGTCCGAACCGCGGCCGAGGGTGTAGGTGGCCCGGAGCAGGTCGCTCAGTGCGTCCTTCTGTCTGTCGAGACCAGCCTGCATCTGCGCTCGCTGCTCATTCAGTTGGGCCAGATCGTGCTTGCGGGCTTCCAGATCGGTGTCGGTCTCACGGACGGCCTTCGCCGCGGCCGAGACCTGCTCGGCCTGCTTCGCCAGGGCGGCATTTGCGCTGTCACGGGTGTTGGCGGTGTCGCGCTGGTCCTTGGCCAGGCCCTCGATCTCCTTGCGGACGCCGTCGAGCTTCTGCCGGGCCTCCTCCTGTTCGGTGCGCGTTTTCGCGTCCTGAGCCGCGAAGGCGGACGGGATGGGGGCGGCGGCAGCGGCGAGGGCGAGCGTGAGCAGGAGGGGGAGGCGGGGGATTGGGCGCATCGGGGGATTATTACCTATCCGGTGGGAGGGTCGCCTGTTAAGACGAGAGGGTGGCTGGCCGCCTGCCGGCGGATCGCCGATGAATCGGCTCCCAAAGGGGAATCGCGGCTCGGCAGGCTTGGGCGGCGGTATGTGGGAGCCGCTTCAGCGGCGATTCGTCTCACACGAAACTATCTGTGCTGGTACGCCTTCCCAGCCGCCTCCTCAGCCCGTTTCTTCTGACTGGTCTCGACCCCCGTGCCGTGAGAATTCCGTTCGCTTTCCGTTTGGACGTCCGAACGCTTTGACGCAGCGCGGCAAATGTGACTAAAGTGGGCCGCTAGTCCTTTGCGCGCACGTGATGGTCGACCGGTCCAGGTCGCGGGGCCACGTGCTCGCCAGATCCCCAGCACAACCTTATGCCCCAGGAGGCGGATGGTGAAGCAAGGCACTCCGCGCCTCTACGATGAGGCGTTCGAACACGACAGCTGCGGCTTCGGTATCGTCGCGCAAATAGACGGCCACGCCAGTTCGGCGCTGGTCGACACGGCTTTTTCGGCACTGGGCAAGCTGTCGCACCGTGGCGGCGTCAACGCTGACGGAATCAGCGGCGATGGCTGCGGTGTCTTGATCCGCCGCCCGGTCGAATGGCTGCGCGCGCTTGCGCGCGAATCCGGCATTTCGCTCGCCACGCATTTCGCGGCGGGCGTCGTCTTCCTCGATCCGGAAGGCGATGACCGCGCCGCCGGCGTGCTTGAGGCCGAACTGGGTGCCGTGAACCTCAAGGTGGCTGGCTGGCGCGATGTCGCCGTTGATGAAGCCGCTTGTGGTCCGCTCGCCGCGGCGTCCATGCCGCGCGTTCGCCAGATCTTCGTCGATGCACCAGGCGATCTCACGCCCGCGCAGTTCGAAGCGAAGCTGTTCCACGCGCGTCGCCGGGCGGAACTCGCACTCGCCGACGACAAGCAGTTCTACGTCGTCTCGCTCTCCGGTGAAGTCGTCGGCTACAAGGCCATGGCCGCGCCCGGGCACCTGCGCGATGTCTATCCCGACCTCAAACATCCGGCCCTTGTGGCCGACGCGGTCGTCTTTCACCAGCGCTTCTCGACCAATACATCGCCGCAGTGGCGTCTCGCCCAGCCGTTTCGCCTGCTCGCCCATAATGGCGAGATCAACACCATTCGTGCGAACCGCCGCTGGATGCAGGCGCGAACGTCGGTCATGCGCTCGGAGCTGGTCGATCTGTCGGACATCGGTCCGCTGGTACGCCAGAGCGGCTCGGATTCTGAAAGCCTCGACAACGCGCTCGAAGTATTGCTGATGGGCGGCATGGACCTGCTCACCGCCATGCGCGTGCTCGTGCCGCCGGCCTACTCGGCACGCGAGGATATCGACGAAGATCTCGCTGCCTTCTACGAGTACTACGCACTGCACAGCGAGCCATGGGATGGCCCAGCCGGCCTCGTGATGTGCGACGGTCGCTATGCGGCCTGCACGCTCGATCGCAACGGCCTGCGCCCGGCGCGCTGGGCGCTTTCCGACGACAACCACCTGATCGTCGCTTCCGAAGCAGGCCTCTGGGATGTCCCGTCCGCGCGTATCGTCGCCAAGGGCCGCCTTGCACCGGGCGAGATGATCGCCGTCGATTTCCTCGAACATCGTCTGCTTCGCGACGCCGACATCGATGCGATCAACCGCAAGCGCGCGCCGTTCCGCGACTGGCTGCGCGACGGCGTCACCTACCTCGAATCCGATCTGATCGATCCGAGCCTCGCCGCCGAGCCCTTGCCCGCCGATGAACTGCGCCGCTACCAGAAACTCTTCGGCCTTTCGCGCGAAGAGTGCGAGTCCGTGCTGAAGGTACTCGCGGAAACCGAAGCGGAAGCGACCGGCTCCATGGGCGACGACACGCCGATGGCCGTGCTGTCGCGGCAGATCCGTCCGCTCTTCGACCGCTTCCGCCAAGGCTTCGCGCAGGTCACCAACCCGCCGATCGATCCGCTGCGCGAGCGGCTGGTGATGTCGCTGGTGACGCAGATCGGCCAGGAACGGAACATCTTCGACCTCGGTCCGGAGAACGCGAAACAGATCCTGCTCAACTCGCCGATCCTCTCGCAGCGCAAGCTGCGCCAGATTCTCGCAAACGCCGAGTACGCGGATACACCGCGCTTCGACCTCATGTACGGCAGCGACGAAACACTGGAGCAGGCGCTGCTGCGTATCTGCGATGCCGTCGAAGCCGCAGTGCGTGCGGGCGTGAAAATCGTCTTCCTGAGCGACCGCTATCCGCGTCGCGACCTGCTACCGATCCACTCGCTGCTGGCCACCGGCGCCGTGCATGCGCGCCTGGTCGACTCGGGCCTTCGATGTCAGTGCAACATCATGGTCGAGACGGCCACGCCGCGCGATCCGCATCACTTCGCCTGCCTGCTCGGCTTCGGCGCCACGGCGATCTACCCGTGGCTGGCCTACCAGAGCCTGTTCGATATGGGTCGCAGCGGTCACATCCGTAATGGCGAAGGCGCGCCACGCGAGATCGGTCGAAACTACCGTCGCGGCATCCGCAAGGGCCTGCTGAAGATCCTCTCCAAGATGGGTATCTCCACGGTGGCCGGCTACCGCGGCGCCCAGCTGTTCGAGATCGTCGGCCTGTCGCGCGATGTCGTGGACATCTGTTTCCCGGGTACACCGTCGCGCATCGGCGGATCGACCTTCGATGATCTGGAGAAAGAACAACGCCTGCTGGCGGCTGAAGCCTGGGACGAAGCGCACGCGCTGCGCGCCGGTGGCCTGTTCAAGTACGTGCACGGCGGCGAGTTCCACATGTATAACCCCGACGTGATCGCGAGCCTGCAGGTGGCGGTACGCACGGGCGACTGGGACGACTACGCGAAGTACGCGCACTACGTGGATGCGCGTCCGCCCTCCGCCCTGCGCGACCTGCTCGTGCCGCGCGAAGGCACGTCCATTCCGCTGGACGAGGTCGAGCCGGTGGAAAGCATCCTGAAGCGCTTCGACTCGGCCGGTATGTCGCTCGGCGCCTTGTCGCCGGAGGCGCACGAGGCCCTGGCGATCGCCATGAACCGGCTCGGTGCCCGCAGCAACTCGGGCGAGGGCGGTGAAGATCCGGCCCGCTACGGCACCGACCGCGCGTCGAAGATCAAGCAGGTTGCCTCGGGCCGCTTCGGGGTGACGCCGACCTACCTGGTCAATGCCGAAGTGCTGCAGATCAAGATAGCCCAGGGCGCCAAGCCGGGCGAAGGTGGCCAGCTGCCCGGACACAAGGTGGACGCGACCATTGCCCGCCTGCGTTACGCCAAACCGGGTATCGGCCTCATCTCGCCGCCTCCGCATCACGACATCTATTCGATCGAAGATCTTGCCCAGCTGATTCACGACCTCAAGGAAGTGAACCCGAAGGCACTCATCTCGGTGAAACTCGTCTCGCACGCGGGTGTGGGTACCGTCGCCGCCGGGGTCGTGAAGGCCGGCGCGGACCTGATCACGGTGTCGGGCCACGACGGTGGCACAGGTGCAAGCCCGCTCACGTCCATCAAGTACGCTGGTACGCCATGGGAGCTCGGTCTGGCCGAAACCCAGCAGACGCTTCGCCTCAACGACCTGCGTGGCCGCGTTCGCCTGCAGACCGACGGCGGGCTGAAAACCGGCCTGGACGTGATCAAGGCCGCCATGCTCGGTGCCGAAAGCTTCGGTTTCGGCACCGGTCCGATGGTGGCGCTCGGCTGCAAGTACCTGCGCATCTGCCATCTCAATAACTGCGCCACCGGCGTCGCGACGCAGCATCCCGTGCTGCGTCAGAAGCACTTCCTCGGCTTGCCGGACATGGTGATGAACTACTTCCGCTTCGTCGCGGAAGACGTGCGTCGCCATCTTGCGCGCCTCGGTGTTCGCACCCTGGAAGAACTTGTCGGCCAGAGCAGTCGCCTGGAGCAGCGCGATGGTGTCACCGCCGTGCAGGATCGCCTCGACCTCAGCCCCTTGATCACGGAAGACGGCATGGGCGAGAAGGTCGACTTCGCCTGCACCTTCGCGCGCAATCCCATGCGCGATCCCGCGACACTGGCCAGCCGTATCTCCGCGGACACGCGAGCCGTGGTCGCCGATGCGCTGGGCGGTACGTTCCGCTACGACATCGCCAACACGGACCGCGCCATTGGCGCGCGGCTGTCAGGCGACGTCGCCCGTCGTTGGGGCGACGTAGGCATGGTGGAGAAGCCGGTTCATCTGCACCTGACCGGATCGGCCGGGCAGAGCCTCGGTGCGTGGAACGCATCCGGCGTGCATATCGATCTGGTCGGTGAAGCCAACGATGGCGTCGGCAAGGGCATGGCCGGTGGTCGCCTTATCATCCGGCCGCCTGCGGACTCGCCATTCGCCAGCCAGGAAGCCTCGATCATCGGCAACACCTGTCTCTACGGCGCAACGGGCGGTGAGCTGTTCGCCGCCGGCCAGGCGGGCGAGCGTTTCGCCGTGCGTAACTCCGGCGCGCTCGCTGTCGTCGAAGGCGCGGGCGATCACTGCTGTGAGTACATGACCGGTGGCGTCGTCGCGGTGCTCGGGCGTACCGGCCTCAACTTCGGTGCGGGCATGACCGGCGGCTTCGCCTACGTACTCGACACCGAACGTAACTTCGTCGACTGCTACAACCACGAACTCGTGGATATCGTGCGTATCTCGCATGAAGGCATGGAACATTACATGCAGCACCTGCGCCAGCTCATCGCCCGCCACGCGGAACTCACGGACTCAGCCTGGGGCCGTAAGGTCCTCGGTGATTTCCGTGGCCTGTTGCAGCGCTTCTGGTTGGTGAAACCGAAAGCTGCCAGCCTCGATGCCCTGGCTGAAGAACTCCGGAGTGCGGCATGAGCGCGAAGGACTTCCGTTTCCTCGAAGTACCAAGGCAGACGCCGCGCACCGTGCCCGTGGCGGTTCGCGTGCTCGGTTACGGTGAGATATCCGGTGAATTCGCGCCTTCCGAAGCCGCCTCGCAATCGGAGCGCTGCATCGATTGCGGCAACCCGTATTGCGAACACGCCTGCCCGGTGCACAACTACATTCCGAACTGGTTGAAGCTTGTCCAGGACGGTCGCCTGTTTGAAGCAGCGACGCTCATGCACGAAACCAATCCGCTGCCGGAGATCTGTGGGCGTGTCTGCCCGCAGGACCGGTTGTGCGAAGGTGCATGCACGCTGGAGCAGGGTGATTTCGGTGCGGTAACGATCGGCAGTGTTGAAAAATGGGTCACTGACGAAGCGATTCGCCAGGGCTGGCGTCCTGATCTTTCGCGCGTGCGCGAAACCGGTCAGCGCGTTGCCATCGTGGGTGCCGGCCCGGCGGGCCTTGCCTGTGCCGACCGCCTTCGCCGCGCTGGCATCGCCGCCGACGTCTACGACAGCCAGCACGAGATCGGTGGCCTGCTCACGTTCGGCATTCCGCCCTTCAAGCTGGACAAGTCCGTCGTGCGCACGCGGCGCATGGTGCTCGAAGGCATGGGCGTGCGTTTCCATCTCGGTGTTGAGATCGGTCGCGATATTGCGTTCGACGAATTGCTTGCCGACTATGACGCCGTCTTCGTCGGAACGGGTGCCTATAAGTACGTCGACGGCCAGCTCGAAGGCCGCGACCTTGGCGGTGTGCATGACGCACTTCCCTTCCTCATCGCCAACGTGGAACGCTTGCTGCGTGACGAGGAGCCTTCGGCGGAATACGACCTCGCTGGCAAGCATGTCGTCGTTCTCGGTGGCGGCGACACCGGCATGGACTGCAATCGCACCGCCATCCGCCTCGGTGCGGCGTCGGTCACCTGCGTTTACCGTCGCGACGAGTCCAGCATGCCGGGTTCGCGTCGCGAAGTCGGCTACAGCCGCGAGGAAGGCGTGCGTTTCCTGTTCCAGCAGCAGCCCATCGCGCTGGTCGGCGAGGGTGGCAAAGTCACGGCGGTTCGCGTGGTCGAGACCCAGCTTGTCGACGATGGTGACGGACGCCCGCGTCCGCAGAACGTCGCAGGTAGCGAAACCGACCTGCGTGCGGACGTGGTGATCCAGGCCTTCGGCTTCCAGCCGAGTCCGCCGGACTGGTGTGATGCCTTCGGTATCGAGCGCGATCGCAGCGGCCGCATCGTCGCCGGTGGCGAGGGGCGCCTGCCGTTGCAGACGAGCAACCCGCGCATCTTTGCCGGTGGCGACAACGTGCGCGGTGCGGACCTCGTGGTGCGTGCGGTTTACGACGGTCGGGAAGCCGCCGGTTCCATCGCACTCATGCTGGCGACGTCGAAGCTGGCTCTCAAGGTGGCGGTCTAGACGGTCAACTCACCGGTCGCTGTTGTCGGCAAGACCTTGCGGCGACGGGTAGGGCACAATGGGCGCATGCTCCTTTGGGACATTCCCCGCCCATGTGCCTGATCGCCTTCGCCTGGCATGTCCATCCGCGCTGGCGACTGGTGCTCGTCGGTAACCGCGACGAATTCCATGCGCGCCCGACGGCACCGCTTGCGCCGTGGGATGAAGCGCCCGATGTCATCGCGGGGCGCGATCTCGAGGCTGGCGGCACGTGGGCCGGCGTCGCGCCACATGGAAGGGTCAGTGTGATCACCAACGTGCGCGACATGACGGCGGACCACAGCGGCCTCTCGCGCGGGTTGCTGGTCGCGGACTATCTCGGCTCAAACGTGCCGGCGCGCACCCATGCCATCGAGCTCATGCCCAGCGCCAAGGGCTATCGCCCCTTCAACCTGCTGACCTTCGACCACGACGATGCCTACTACCTCGGCAACCATCCCAACGCGCGAGCCCAGCTTGTCGACGCGGGCGTGCATGGCCTG
Source organism: Luteibacter sp. HA06 (assembly GCF_054061215.1). NCBI lineage: Bacteria > Pseudomonadati > Pseudomonadota > Gammaproteobacteria > Lysobacterales > Rhodanobacteraceae > Luteibacter > Luteibacter sp. HA06. Next base: position 4,556,640 of record NZ_JBSSDZ010000001.1, on the reverse strand, counting down.
AGCAACGCGGACTTCAATGCGCCCTGGCCGAAGACCCAAGCGCTCGTTGAGAATCTCACTGCCTGGGTGGCTGCGGATACCGATTCCGACATCGATGCCCTGTTCGCCCTACTCGCGGACAAGGGCGAATGGCCTGACGACGTGCTTCCCGACACGGGCATTGGCATCGAGCGCGAGCGGTTCCTTTCGAGCGCGTTCATAGCCGGCGAAACGTACGGTACCCGCGCCAGTACGGTGATCCTGGTCGACCACGATGACCGGACATTTATCGCGGAGCGCCGTTTCGGGCCCCACGGTGTCCCACAGGGCGAGAGCCGGTACGACCTCGCCGGCACCTGAAAGCGGTCGTTCTTGGCGTAGTGGCGAGAGTCTTTTGCCTGAATGGCGATTGATCCAGGCCCGGGTAGCCCCGACGATGAGTGGGTCAGACATTCATCCCTTTCCCTCGGAGCTCCAGCATGAACATCGATCTCAGTAAGCGCAGCGCCATCGTCAGCGGCTCGACCGCCGGTATCGGCCTGGCCATCGCCACCGGCCTCGCCGCCGCCGGCGCGGAAGTCGTCGTCACCGGTCGTACCCAGGCCCGCGTCGACGAAGCCCTGGCGACGATCCGCAAGGACGTGCCGAATGCGAAGCTCAAGGGCGTCGCCGCCGACCTTGGTACCGCCGAAGGCGCCGCTATCCTGATCAAGGCCGTGCCGGAGACAGACATCCTGGTCAACAACCTGGGCATCTTCGAGCCGAAGGGCTTCTTCGACATCGATGACGCGGAGTGGACGCGCTTCTTCGAAGTGAACGTGAACTCGGGTGTCCGCCTCTCTCGCCACTATGCCAAGGGCATGGCCGAGCGCGGCTGGGGCCGCGTCCAGTTCATCTCCAGCGAATCCGCCGTGCAGGTGCCGGCCGAGATGGTCCACTACGGCGTGACCAAGACGGCCCAGCTTGGCGTCTCGCGTGGCCTGGCCGAAGTGATGTCGGGTACCGGCGTCACCGTGAATGCGATCCTTCCGGGCCCGACCCTGTCCGAAGGTGTCAGCGACTTTTTCGGCAAGATTGCCAAGGACCAGGGCAAGTCGCTGGAGGAGGTCGAGCGCGACTTCATCCAGACTCACCGCCCGACCTCGCTGATCAAGCGTCTGCTGAGCGTCGAGGAAGTGGCCAACGTGTCGGTGTACCTCGCGTCGGAGCAGGCTTCTGGCACCACCGGCGCTGCGATCCGCGTCGACGGCGGCGTGACCCGCTCGATTATCTGAGCGTGCCGGTCGATCGCCAGGGACGGCGATTGACAATAGAGGACATGACACCTAGATTCCCGCCATAGCCGACCCTGGGTCGGCGCACAGGGATCAAAGGAATGTTCAGTGCTATTGCGGCGTTCGTCGTCGCCTGCCTCATGCCGTCCGTCGGGCGCTGGTACCGCATGCGGCGGAAGAAGGCCGAGCCGGGCGTGCCGTCGGCCTAGAGCGAGCCTGCTGTAGCCACGTCTGTGCAAGGGCCACCAAGTCAACAAACGGGAGCGCGTCGCGGTCCAGGTCAGCGCGTATGCACATGCGCGGAAGATTCGCATTGAAGTTGGCGTACTCAATGATGATTCGTGTCCCACCAGGTATGTCGGTGCGACGAGACTCTGTACGCAGCCAATTCCGCACTATTGGGATCAGGCGAGCAGTATCCCAGCCATGCGCCTGAAGATCCTGGCCGGCAATGTCGGAGAGGCACTTTTGAGAGGCGTACTTCTCATGCTCGAGTATCAGCAGGGAATGCGAAGCATAAGTTCGGGTTGCTTTCTTCAGGCCGACGGCGATTCCGAGCTCGAACGGCATGTTGAATCGGGGCAGCCCGCTGGCTGCATCGAGGCCGACGGCAGACAGGTCATGGACGCTGAACTCCGATTCCTTCATCAAGCGGACAATCTTGTCGAGGCGGACATCGCCGCTGTTCCCAGCCTCTAGTGCGGATCGGGGACGAAAGCGGCAGGCAAGCACGGTGAAGATCATCGCCTCGTGTAGCTGCCTGAAGTCGGCGGTGAAAGGACAGTTAATGAACACACTGGTCCGGTCTCGGTCGATTCCTCGATGCATCGCGACTTACTTCCCTTCGAGCTTCTTCTGCGCAGCGCGTTTCGATGTTATCTGCGCAGAAGTGGCTGTATTCGCACATTGATCTCGCATGGCGTTACGCACGAGCGAGATCCTCTGCCTCTTCGTCAGGCTACTGCCTCGAATAGGAAAGTTCAGAACATGGAATTTCTGGTCATGAGTCGTCATACGCCGATCATAGCGTTCGATCTTGCGCGTCCATGATGCCCTCTGAAGCCGCTATTTTTGTTCGTCCTGACGACCCGTGGGTGTCGCGAGTCGGAATCTGTAGAAAAGTCGCGGTGTTGAACACAATGCCCACGCCGAGTCCAGGCGTGCGGTAGGCGCACAGCTTCACGCACCGTCCAAGGACCTGCTGTTTCGGCGCTACGTACGCCTACATTTGTAGCGTACGAGCCCTGAGGAATAACTCACTCGCACGAATACCGATGTTGCGGAGGCAGGATCAGCCGAGCGTGCCGTCGACATAAAACCAGCGACCACCTTCGCGTACGAATCGACTCGTCTCGTGCATGCGTTCCGCGCTTCCGCCACCCATGCGCAGGCGAGCGACGAACTCGACGATCGCGGTGTCCGGGGCAGGGTTCTCGTGGCGCTTGACCGACAGGCCGAGCCAGGTCGGCCTGGGCGACTGCGCATCGAGATCGAGGGCTCCCGGGCGCGTGCTTTCGTGCCAGGTAGCCAGCAGGTAATCCTCCAGCCCAAGCACGTAAGCGCTGTAGCGGGAACGCATCAAGGCCTCAGCCGTCGGTGCCGGTTCGCCGGCATGCCAGAGGCCACAGCACGTCGGCAGGGGCTTGCCGGAACCGCAAGGGCACGGCGTGTTCGGCGAGGTAGACATGGCTCAGTCCACCTTCCCCGACAGAATAAGTGGCGCGAGGTCATAGCCCATGTCCGTCGCCGTCTTCTTCAGGGACTCGAACGTCGCCCGATCCATCGACGGATCACGCGAGAGGATCCACAGGTACTTCCGGCCCGGTTGCCCGACCAGCGCCCATTGATAGTTTTCGTCCAGGGCGAGCACCCAGTAGTCGGCCCAGACCATCGGCAGCCACGACAACCAGGCGGGTGCGAAGCGCACTTCCAGCTTGCCCCGGGCGAAGTTGTCCGGGCGGCGGGCGACGCCATCGCTGGCGATGGTTTTGCCCTCGGCCGTGACGCAGGCGTTATGCACGGCGACGGTCCCGTCGGGCTTAGGTTCGTAGTGGGCGGTGACGTTGCTTTCGCACTTCCGCTGGAACCACATGGGGAGCCGAGCGATCTCGTGCCAGGTGCCGGCGTAGCGGGCCAGGTCGAGGTCGGGAACGGGGGCGAGGGGGACCGTGGCGACCGCGGTAGACGTGGCCATGGCCAGGGATAGGGCGGCGAAGAGTTCGCGCATGGCGGTAAATCCTGTGGAGCGGACTCCCTACGATGCCTATCGGCGGTGAACTCCAATTAAATCTTGCGAGGCGTCGGCCGATACAGGGGTGCGAATGATCGGAGAGACCGCCGCGATGGGCCCCAAGACAATGCCCCGACCCCTATGGACTCGCCTGCGTGAAAACCTCACGTGGCGGCCGAAAGTCCATTTCGACCAGGAGTCGGGCGTGGTCGTGGTCCATCTGGGCGCCTTCCGCACGCGCGAGGTGCCGATGGAACGGATTCGCCGCATCGAGGCGGGTAACCGGGACAACCTGGCGGGCGACACCGTGTTCGTGTTCTTTCACATCGACGGTGAACCCGTGCTCGCGGTGTCGGAACTGGACAGCGGCTTTGCGCCGATGATCGACGTGATGCGCGAGTACTTCCCGGGCATCGAGAAGTGGGAGGAGGGGGTGCCGCCGGCGCGCTTCCAGTTGGCCTCGGTGGAGCTTTGGAAGCGGTCGTTGGGCTGAGGGCTGAGGGCTGAGGGCGGGGGAGTACTGGCCCGCTGCCGCGGGATCGCCGCTGAAGCGGCTCCCACATCGCCGACGAATCGGCTTCCACATCGCCGCTGAAGCGGTTCCTGCAGAGAGCTGGCGAAAACCTTGATCGCGGGGATCGGCTACGCGATGCGTACGAGCAGGGCGGTGGCGTCGGCGGCAAGTTCGATGGTTCGCGGATGGGTGACTGAATCACCCGTCTGGCAGGGAGTGCCATCGGCGATCACGCTTCCCTTTGCGATATGAATCAACACTACGCCAGTCGGATCGACGCTGGCCGGGCCGTGCACGACATCGATGGTCCCGCGCGCCTTGCCGCGACGGACCATCAGATTGAAGTCGCGTGTCACGCCACCGGCGAGCCCCACCTCGACAGCCGATTCGCCTGCGAAGGTGAAGGGCAGGCACGGCGTCGTCAGCGCGTGCTTGTGTTTCCCGTCCAGCGTCATCGTGAAGCCATCGCCGTCGAGCAGGACGATGGTGCGATCGATGCCGGGAAAGGCCGAGAACGGCGATGCCGTATCGACGTCGGCGATGCTGACACGCCAGAGAAAATCGTCCATCGTCGCACCGGGTGGTTCGACGACGATTTCGCGGGTGATGCCGAGACCGTTTTTCCACGGCACGGCTTTCAGCTCGGCAAAGGGAATGACCGTCATGCGACACGCTCGATATTTCGGGCGAAAGGTGGCAGGGCGCGCAGCATGCCCGTGCCGTAGCGTTTGGTGATCACACGGCGATCCAAAAGCACGATACGCCCGGTATCGGTCTCGGTACGGATCAGGCGGCCGCAATACTGGGTGAGGATGCGCGTGGCATCCGGCACGCTCACTTCGATGAAGGGATTGCGCCCGCGCGATTCCAGCCACTCCGCATAGGTCGCGCCGACTGGGTCGGTGGGTACGGCAAAGGGCAGTTGTGTCACGACAACGGTTTCGCAGAGCTTGCCCGGCAGGTCGAGACCTTCGCCGAATGAAGCAAGGCCGAACAGGGTGCTGCCCTTGCCGGCTTCGATGTCTTCGCGGTGCTCGGCAATCAATTGCGCCTTCGATAGCGAACCCTGCGCACGTACCTTGCGCACGAACTCGATCGGCAGGATCTGCAGGACACGATCGAGCTTTGCCCGTGAGGTAAACAGCACGAGGTTGCCCGCGTCCCAGTCCAGGTTTTTCGCCAGCCAGCCGGAGACCTCGCGTGCATGGCCTTCGCGATCGTCCGGCATGGTCGTCAACGCGGGAACGGTGAGCGTGGCCTGCTTTTCCAGGTCGAACGGCGAGGGCAGGCTCAGTGTCACCGCCTCATTGGGCAGGCCGACGGAATCGGCGAAACCACGGAAGTTGCCGCCGGCGCTCAGCGTGGCCGAGGTCATGACGACAGCGGACGCGTTGTCCCAAAGCACCGTGCGCAGCAGGCCGCCCGCGGACACGGCGGAAGCGTGGCAGACGAGTTGCTGCTCGGGCGTCATCGTTACCCAGCGCGCGAGCGGCGGTGCGTTCTCGCGGTCGTCGGACGACCACGCGTACCAGGTACGCACCTGGCGATCGAGGCGCTCCAGTGCCACGCCAAGCTCGCGCGACAAGGCTTCCTGGGTCGGGCCGCCCGCCTCCATTTCGACCACGGTGCGGCGCACCGTCCGCAGCCAGCGTTGGATATCTTTCGTCACCAGATGCAGGTGCTCGGCATGCATCTTCCAGTTTTCCGGAAGCTGGCCCAGCGACGCGCGGAATACGGGTTCGGTTTCGCTGGACGACGGCGTCCACGACATCCGGATCTCGCGCTCGATCTCTTCGAGGGAGCCCGACATCAGCATCAGTTTCTCGTCGCCCGCTTCGAGCGACAGGTTGCCGATGCTTTCCTTGTCGGTGAGCGAATACGCGGCGTGGATCTGGTTCTGCAGGCGACCGATGCGGCGCACGGCGGTGGCAAGGTGCACGTCGGCCGCACCACGGTCGATCGCCTTCGCGGGCACGTGATGGGCCTCATCGAAGATGTAGAGGGTTTCTTCGGGCTTGGGCAGGATCACGCCGCCGAAGGTGTCTTCGTCGCGCGGCATCGTCAGGTCGGCCAGCACCAGGTCCTGATTGGCGACCACGATGTCCGCCTCGCCGATGAGCCGGCGGGCGACGAAGAACGGGCAAACGGCGAACGCGCCGCACTTGCGCCCGGTGCAGCCACCGGCGCTCGTGGTCACCATGCCGCGAACGAGGTCGGACAGCGGCTCGGGGCTGGTGTCGATGTCGCCGTTCCACTCGCGCGACTCGAACGCCGCGCTGAGTTTCGCGACGGCCTTGGTGTCCCGTTCCGCAGGCGGACGTGCCCACAAAGCCACATCGGCGTCGAACTCGAAGCCGCCCTGGGCCGTCGGCTCCGAGCCGGCCATGCGCAGGTTGCGCGGGCACAGGTAGCGGGCACGGCCCTTGGCGAGGGCGATCTTGGCCTCGACTCCGCAAAGAGTGAGGTATTGCGGGATATCGCGCTGGACCAGCTGCTCCTGCAGGGCAACCGTCGCCGTGGCGATGACCAGTTTCTTCTTCTGCGCGCGGGCCACTTCGAGTCCGGCGATGAGATACGCCATGGACTTACCGGTGCCGGTCGGGGCCTCGATCACGGCGGCGCCGCCAGGCTCGGCAAGCGCTTTGGCTACCTCGGCGATCATCTTTAACTGTGACGCGCGCCCACGGAAGCCCGCAAGGCCGTCCTTCAGGCGCGCATACGCGGCGCGGATTGCGCCTTTGGTGTCGTCGGTGAGCATAACCGGTCAAGGTTACCTCATACCCGTCTCACCCCACGACGCTCAGGCGTGACGGTTGATTCCGACGGGTGTGACAGCGCCGCCCGCGACAAGGCCGGCGACCACGTAGGTGTGTTCTTCCCACGTGCCATCGACTTGCTGGACGTGGATCTCGACTGGCCGGCCAAGACTGTCGGACAGCCCCGGGGCGAGCGCCTCGGCGGCGGCTATGGCCATGGATTGCGAGGCATACCGTCCGAGGGGCGTGGAAGCACGGCGTACGATCCACGGTCCCTGTGTCGATTCGCTGTACGGAATGAACAGTTGGGCGGAGCTGGAAGCCATGGAAACCCTCGCTATGGGATGGGTAGACCTGACGCAGGCACCGCGGAGCGGTGTCGAGTCCACGCTACGCCGATCCGGCTAAAAAACCCGTTAACCCTTGTGGCGCATGGTTTTGCGGGCCACTTCGTCGCGCCTGAAACAATCGCCGGCATGCGAATTGATCAGGCCGGTGGCTTCCATCCAGGCGAACACGATGGTCGGCCCGACGAAGGTGAAGCCGCGTTTGCGCAACGCCTTGGAAACCTCCTCTGACAGGGGGCTGTTAGGCGGCACCGGTCCTTCCCAGAGGATGGGCTGGCCGCCGACCGCGTCCCAGCAGAACCGGGCGAAATCCTCTCCCGACGCCCGCATGACAAGGAAGGCCTTTGCATTGTTGATCGCGGCACCGATCTTGCTGCGTGAGCGGATGATGCCGGCGTCACCGAGCAGGCGTGCGACGTCGTCAGGTCCATAGGCTGCCACGCGTTCCGGATCGAAACCCTCGAAGGCGCGTCGGAACCCGTCGCGACGGGCAAGGATCGTCCGCCATGACAGGCCGGCCTGGAAGCCGTCGAGGATGAGCTTCTCCCAAAGTTTGCGCCCGTCGCGCTCAGGCACGCCCCACTCGGTGTCGTGGTAAGCGCGCATGAGTTCGTCGGACTCCCCCCAGGCGCAGCGGGTCTTGCCGTCGCTCACCCGTTGAAGCCGAGGTAATCCAGTTTGCCGACCGCAAGGCCGTTGTGGCGGAGGATGTCGTAGGCCGTCGTCACGTGGAAGAAGAAGTTCGGAATCGCGAAGGTCAGCAGGTACGAAGCCGCGGTGAAGGTGTGCTCGGTGTCCTTGAACTTGCGCGACAGCGGGCGCGTTTCGCCAGCCTCGATCACCGCGCGGTCCACGGACTCGATCCAGGCAACCGTGCTGTCGATACGCTTGCGCAGGTCGGCAAAGGTCGTCTCGTTGTCGTCGAAGGAGGGCGGCTGTACCTCGCCGATCCGGGCGATGGCGAACTTGGCGGTGTCGCTGGCGCGCTGCACCTGGCCGGCGAGGTTGAGCATGTCGGGCGCAAGCCGGGCCTCGATCAGGCGGGCGCCGTCGGGCTGGGCCGCGGCCAGGTCAAGCAGGTCGGCGAGCACGCGGAAGCCGCGGACGAAGACAGGGACCGAAGCGTCGTAGGCAGAAATAGTCATGGCGGGCAGGGCCTTTGGGTTGGGCAATCCGGTCCGATCTGGGGGTGGCGGGGGCATCCGACAAGGCAGGCATCCTTCGTCCAATCGGTCTACCATCGGCCGCCTTACCCATCGATCCGCGGGTCCCCATGTCGCCACTCGAAGCTTCGACTTCCGCGCCCGACGCCATCGTCTCGGTGCGCGGCCTATCCAAGTACTACAAGAGCGGCCATCACGCTCTCAACAACGTGGACCTGGAGATCCGCCGCGGCGAGATCTTCGCCCTGCTCGGTCCCAACGGCGCCGGCAAGACCACGCTCATCAGCATTATCTGCGGCATCGTCAACGGTAGCGAGGGCAGCGTGCACGTGGATGGCCACGACATCGCGCGCGATTACCGTGCGGCCCGCGGCCTGATCGGACTGGTGCCGCAGGAGCTTTCCACGGATGCGTTCGAAACGGTCTGGGCCACGGTGAAGTTCAGCCGCGGCCTGTTCGGCAAGGCACCCAATCCTGTGCACCTTGAACGGATCCTTCGCGACCTGTCGCTATGGGAAAAGAAGGATTCGAAAATCATGGTGCTGTCAGGCGGCATGAAACGGCGTGTCCTGATCGCCAAGGCGCTGGCGCACGAACCGCGAGTCCTGTTCCTGGATGAGCCTACGGCCGGTGTCGACGTCGAACTGCGTCACGACATGTGGGAGATGGTACGTCGCCTGCGCGAGTCGGGCGTCACCATCATCCTGACCACGCACTACATCGAGGAAGCCGAGCAGATGGCCGATCGCATCGGGGTCATCAATCGCGGCGAGATCGTGCTGGTGGAAGAGAAGCACACGTTGATGCAGAAGCTCGGCAAGAAGCAGCTCACGCTGTCCTTGCAGAGCCCGCTCGCAGCGGTGCCGGAGGGCCTGCGCGAATGGCCGCTGGAATTGTCGGCGGACGGCCAGTGCCTCACCTATACCTTCGACACCCAGGGCAACGACACAGGCATCGCCATGCTGCTGCGCAAGCTCGGTGAGCTCGGTATCGACTTCAAGGACCTGCATTCCAGCGAGAGCTCGCTCGAGGATATTTTCGTTAGCCTGGTGAGGGGCGGCGTATGAACATCCATGCGATCCGTGCCATCTATCGCTTCGAAATGGCCCGTACCTTCCGCACCCTGATGCAGAGCATCGCGTCACCGGTACTGTCGACGTCGCTGTACTTCGTGGTCTTCGGCGCGGCGATCGGTTCGCGCATGGGCGCGATCGGCGGCGTGAGCTACGGCGCCTTCATCATCCCCGGCCTGATCATGCTGTCGTTGCTCAACGAGAGCATTTCCAATGCATCGTTCGGCATCTACATGCCGAAGTGGGCGGGGACGATCTATGAACTGTTATCCGCGCCCGTGTCGTACGTGGAAGTCGTGATCGGCTACGTAGGTGCGGCGGCGACCAAGTCGGTGATCCTCGGCCTGCTTATCCTGCTGACGGCGCGTTTCTTCGTCGCCTACGAGATCCAGCATCCGTTCTGGATGCTGGCCTTCCTCGTGCTCACCGCGGTGACCTTCAGCCTGTTCGGTTTCATCATCGGCCTGTGGGCCGACGACTTCCAAAAACTGCAGGTCGTGCCCTTGATGGTGATCACGCCGCTCACCTTCCTCGGTGGCAGCTTCTACTCGATCAACATGCTGCCCCCGGTATGGCAGAAGATCACCCTGTTCAACCCCGTGGTCTACCTGGTGAACGGATTCCGCTGGAGCTTCTATGGGCAGGCGGATGTGAATGTTCTTGTCAGTGCGGGAGCGACGATCGGCTTCCTGCTGATCTGCCTCGCCGTGGTCTGGTGGATCTTCCGCACCGGCTGGAAGCTCAAGAGCTGACAGGAAATGTGGGAGCCGCTGAAGCGGCTCCCACAAGAAGCAGGGGCTGTCGGCAGCCGCGATGCTTACGGCTTGCCGATGAAGTCGGTCTTGCCCAACACCACGCCGACGCCGCGCAGGATCGCGTACGCCGTGGTGCTGTGGAAATACACGTTCGGCAGGACGAAGCCCAGCAGGTAATCCTGGCCACGGAGGGTCTGCTCGCCGCCGCGGGTCTTCAGCACCACCGCGCGATCTTCACTGCCGTCGATCTGCGCCGGCGTGAATGCCTCGAGCTGCTTGATCACGGTGGCGATGCGCGCCTGCAGTTCGTCGAAGCTCGTCTCGTTGTCTTCCATCTTCGGCGGCTCGACGCCGGCGAGGCGGGCGCCTGCGCCCTTGGCCATGTCCGTGGCGATCTGCACCTGGCGGATCAGCGGGAACATGTCGGGGGTGATGCGCGTATGCAGCAGCACCTCCGGCGCGATGTTGCGCTCGGCGGCATGGGCAGCGCCCTTGGCCAGCACGGCGGAAAGATTGTTGAGGGCGCGCACGAGGACGGGTACGCAGGTCTGGTACATGGAGATGGACATGGCGGGGCTCTTGTCGTGGGTGGCGGCCGGATGGCCGCGGCGGCGTAGTGTGCGGGTTCGTTGGCGACGCGTCGACGGGGTGTGGGGTTAGGATGTCCCACCCCACCCGGAGAAGGCGCCCGATGCTCAGGCCTAAACATCGCGAACATCACCGGCTGGATCGCATCGGCTGGCTGCGCGCGGCGGTACTCGGTGCCAATGACGGCATTCTTTCTACTGCGAGCCTGCTGGTGGGAGTGGCCTCGGCGCAGGCGGCCGCGGGCAGCGTCTTGCTGGCCGGTGTCGCCGGCCTGGTCGCCGGCGCGATGTCCATGGCGGCCGGGGAATACGTTTCCGTGCGATCGCAGGCGGATAGCGAGCAGGCAGAGCTGGACCTGGAATCGCGCGAGTTGGAGGACGACCCGACCGGCGAGCACAGGGAGCTCACCGAGATCTACGTGCGGCGCGGCCTCGACCGGCCTCTCGCGCACGAGGTGGCCGAGCAGCTCATGAAACACAATGCACTCGAAGCCCACGCTCGCGACGAACTGGGCCTGTCGGTGACGACGGCGGCGAAGCCGCTGCAGGCTGCTGCGGCGTCTGCCGTGAGCTTCGCGGCGGGCGCTATCCTGCCGATCCTTGCCGCCGTGTGGTCGCCGCGCGAGCAGTTGGCATGGATCACGGTGGGCGTATCGTTGCTGGCGCTCGCCATCCTCGGTGCCATCTCAGCGCGCCTCGGCGGTGCGAATACCACGCGAAGCGTGGCGCGCATCGTGTTCTGGGGCGCGCTGGCGATGGCTCTGTCGGCGGTGGTCGGAAAGATCTTCGACGCGGCAGTTTGACTGGCAGCGGCCGGTTGGCCGGCGGGTAGGTACTAGCCCGCGACGCAGCGGTTACGACCGCCGTTCTTCGCCGTATACAGCGCGAGGTCGGCGCGATCGAACACGGTCTGCGGGGTATCGCCTGGCTGGAACTGCGCCAGTCCGATCGACGCCGTTACGCGTACCGGCTGGCGGCTGGCGTGGAAAGCGAGGTGCTGGATCTTTCCGCGCAGGCGTTCGCACACCTGCATGGACTCGGCTTCGTCGGCGCCGTCGAACAACACGATGAATTCCTCACCGCCGTAGCGCGCGACGAAATCGCAGGGCCGCACGTACTTGAGCAGGGCCTGGCCGATGATGCGCAACACCGCATCGCCAGCGGTGTGTCCGTAGGTATCGTTGATGCTCTTGAAGTGATCGATATCGATCGCTGCGATGCTGAGCGGACGCGTCGTGGTCTGCCAGCTCTCAAACGCGGCTTCGATGCGCTTCTCGTAGGCCAGCCGGTTGGGCATGCCGATCATGGTGTCGGTCTGCGCCAGCTCGTGCTCGCGCTCGAGTGAGCGCTGTAACGTATTGCGTTCGGTTTCCAGTTGTTCGATGCGCTGGCGCATCTTCTCGGCGCGCTCGCGGTATGCCGTCAGGCGCGAACCCTCGCGATCGCGGAACTCGCTGAAACACTGGGCGATCGTCTCGAGGCAGCTGTTCACCCGCTCGCGCAGGTCGTGCACGTCGTCGTACTCGAGAGCGGCTTCGCTCAGCAGTCGCATCTCGTGGGCCACCGAGGCATCGAGGGCCTGCCCGTTGGCCTCACCGCTGGATTGGTCGGCCAGCTCGCGCGACATGTACTGGCTCAGCTCGTCGAGCCGGCTCGTTACATGGCGAAGCACGGCCTGCAGGGCGTCGATTTCACGCTGCAGACCGATACGCTGTTCGTTGATGAGGTCGGCAAGGCGGTCACCGCAGGAGGCAAGGGCGACCAGGTCGCCCGCGTCAGCCACATCGTGACGAAGATCGTTGGCGCGGTCGGCCAGGCGCGGCAACACGATGATCCGGTCGACCAGCCGGCTCAGCGCGGACTGCACGGAGGAACCGTGTTCCGTGCGCGTGGGCCGCGTGATCGCGATGGATTGTTCCGTATGCGTGCCGCGGGGCCGGGCGCCGAGGTTGTTCATGGCCTCGGTGAGGCCGTTGACCAGGGGCTCGAGCGTCATCGCGTCCATCGGGCCCTGCAAGGCACCGGAGAGGCGTTCGATATGGGTATCGACCTGATCGTGGGCACCGTGGGCGGCGCGTCCGAGACAGCCAACGAGCTGGCGCAGCAGGGACTCGGCGGTCCGCCACTGTGCTTCTTCACGACTCAACCGTTCAACGGCCTCGTGATACTTGCTTTCCCAGACATGGTTGTCCAAACGCACGCCCCAACGGTCGCGTTAACTGCCGAATACGTGGGCCATACTACGAGAAATCACGGGGGTTAGCTCGGCAATTCGGCGTTCGAGGTCATGCCGTCAGGCGTTTGAGCCTTGGTGCCACGATGGGCGTGGTCAGCATGGTGCTCGCCACAGCCATGAGCAGCAGGGCGGTGAAGGTTTCGCTGGTGATGATGCGGCGGTCGAGCAATACGTTGACGAAGATGATCATGATCAGCGCTTTCGTCTGCAGCAACCAGCCTACCGTCCACGCGTCGCCGCGCTTCCAGCCGAGCAGCTTGCCGGCGATCCCCACGCCGGCGAGCTTGCCTGCGACCGACGCGACCAGCAGCAGCGAAGCGGCGATGAAGACCGCGGCCCCACCGATCTGCCAATCGGTGCGCAGGCCGGTGGAGAGAAAGAACACCGGCATGATGACGAGCAACACATTGTGACGAAGGCTGTCGAGGCGTTCGAGATTGAACCAGTCGCGTTCCATCACGGCCCCGGCGAGGAAGGCCCCCACCATGAAGTGCAGCCCGGACCAGTCCGCGCCGTAAGCGCACGCGGCCAGCCAGATGAGACCAACGAAATAGCGATCCGTCTCTGGCAGTCGCGCCATGAGACGGCGAAACAGCCATGCCGCTACGCCGAAGATGGCAAGGAACGCGACTTGATGGCCGACACGTTTCCAGTCGAGCAGGATGATCGCGAGCACGGCCCAGATAGCGAGATCGTCGAGGCTTGCATAGCGAAGTACACGCTGGCCAAGCGGCTCTCGCAGGATACCCATCTTCTCCATCAGCAGGATCAGGATGGGAAGTGCAGTTACCGCGCAGGCCATGCCGATACCGAGGATGAACTGCCACGTGCTCGCGGCCTCGCCCATCCAGCCACTGCGCCACGCCAGCATGCCGACGGCGGCAAGGCTGCCAGCGACCAACGGCGCAGCCAGCGCGAAGGCGGCGGTGGTGCCACATTCGCGACGCTGTTTCCACGCTTCACGCAGGTCCAGCTCGATGCCGGCAATCCATACAAAGACCATCACCGCCCACCAGGCGATGCCGTTCAACGCGCCAATCACCGGCGGCGCAAATACTGTCGCGTAATAGTCCGGGAAAGCCTTTCCGAGTACGCCTGGCCCGAGCAGGATGCCTGTAAGGATCTGCACGACGACCAGCGGCGCCCAGTAGTCGGTGCGGAACACGCGCCAGATCAGATACGGCACGCCAAGAATGATCGTCATCGCGATCAGGAACAGTTCCGTCGTATTCATCGCTCTCCCCAAATCCCCGGCAGAGCCTACACGACCGCCCACTCTGTGGGAGCCGATTTATCGGCGAACGGCACTCGCGACTTCCTCCAACGACATCCTCAACGCCCGCGCCATCGGCTCAGCATCCCCCTCGACAACCGTCCACACCGTCGCCCCCTCCAACCGCGCAATGGCATCGCCAGCCAACTCGCGCGCACGCACCTCACCCACCGACGGCGCAATCAACGCCGTCAGCCGATCGCGTTGCCCGGTAAAGAACCCCCGCACCGCGACGGCCGCTTCAGGGGTATCCGGCCCCGATGCTCCATACGCCAGGTGCAACCCGACGCAGCGGATCTCCTCGGACAAGCCACGCGCGATCCGTTCTAGCACCACGCCATAGGCGGCGAGAGGATCGCCTTCCGGCAGTTCGGCGAACAGTTCGTCGTTGGTGAGGGTCAGCACCTCGGGCACCAGGGCTTCCTTGGTCGGGAAGCGCGTGTAGAGGCTCGCCTTCTTAAGGCCCACCTTCGTGGCGAGGTCCTGCATGGAGGCGCCGTCGTAGCCGTGGTGCCGGAACAGCTCCCTTGCTTCACGGATGATCAAACCCAGGCTTGCTTTCATCGAATGCTCCGCATAAACTACCGACCGGTCGGATCTATTCTAACAGATCGGCCCCCCGAATTCATTCCCCGGAGATCCGTCATGAACGCTCCCGCTCCCGTCCTTCCGACCGTTCAGTACCGCAGCCAGGCCGTCGGCAATGTCGAGGTCTTTTATCGTGAGGCCGGCCCGGCCGACGCCCCGGTGATCCTGCTCCTCCACGGCTTCCCGACCTCGGGCCACATGTTCCGAGACCTGATCCCGTTGCTGGCCGATCGCTACCGCGTCATCGCCCCCGACCTGCCGGGCTATGGCCAGACGAAGGCGCCCAAGCGCGGCGACTTCGACTACACGTTCGATAACCTGGCCAACGTGATCGGCGGTTTTGTCGACGCCATCGGCCTGACGAAGTACGCGCTCTATATCTTCGACTACGGCGCGCCGACCGGTCTGCGCCTGGCGTTGGCGCATCCGGAGCGCGTCACCGCGATCATCACGCAGAACGGCAACGCCTACCTCGACGGCTTCAGCCCGGCCTGGGAGTCGTGGCAGCGTTACTGGCGCGAACCCACCCAGGAAAATCGGGAGGCCACCCGCGACGCGCTGGCGCCGGAAACCATTCGTGACATCCAGTACGGCACGGGCACCGATCTGACCCGGCTGTCGCCGGATGGCTACACGTTGGATATCGCGTACATGAGCCGCCCGGGAGCCGACGAGATCCAGCTCGACCTCGTGCTCGACTACCGCAGCAACGTGGCGCGTTACCCGGATTTCCAGGCGTACTTCCGGGAGCATCAGCCGCCGCTGCTGGCGGTCTGGGGCAAGCACGATCCGTTCTTCATTCCGCCGGGTGCCGAGGCGTACAAGCGGGACCTTCCGGAGGCCGAGGTGCATTTCCTCGATACCGGGCACTTCGCCCTGGAGACGCATGCCAACGAGATCGCCGGTTATATCCGCGACTTCCTCGTGCGCAAGCTGAAAGCCTGAGCTAACGCTCCGCCAGCCGCCATTACATCGGCGGCTGGGAGAGTTCCTTCGCGTTTAGGTAGCCGTCCTTGTTCCTGTCCAGCTTGTGGAACTGGTGGATCAGGTTGCGCTGGAACTCATCCAGATGAATGGGCCGGGCGCCAGGCCTCATCGGGCCGTCGTTGGCGTCGATGACGCCGTCGCCGTTGACGTCCATGCGCAGAAAGCCCTGGCTCATGTAGCGGACGTACTCGGCCTCGTCGATCCGGCCATCGCCATTTGCGTCCATCCGCTGCAGGTACTCGGCGGGCGTGCGCGGGAAGTCCTGGGCCAGCGCGCCGCCGGCGAAGAGCGTGAAGGCCACCAGGGCGTATGGACGTCGATTCATGGGGCAGGAGTCTGCGGGAAAGGCTTCGGTTTGTCGCCCCATGCATCGTGGGAGTACCTTTGGCTCCTTACCCTCCAGCCAAGGGACCGCCGATGATCTACGACAGCATCCTCGACACGATCGGCCGTACGCCCATCGTGCGCCTGCACCGCCTGGCGCCATCGCACGTCACCCTCTACGCCAAGGTCGAATCGTTCAATCCGGGCGGCTCGGTGAAGGACCGCCTCGCCATCGCGGTCATCCTCGATGCCGAGCAGAAAGGCCTTTTGAAACCGGGTGACACCGTGATCGAGGCCACCTCCGGCAACACCGGCGTCGCCCTGGCCATGGTCTGCGCGGCTAAGGGCTACAAGTTCGTCGCGATCATGGCGGACAGCTTCTCGGTGGAGCGTCGGAAGCTCATGCGTGCCTACGGCGCCCGGGTCATCCTCACGCCCGCTGCGGAACGCGGTAGTGGCATGGTGCGCCGTGCCGAAGAACTGGCGGCGAAGCACGGCTGGTTCCTGCCGAGGCAGTTCGCCAACCCGGCCAATCCGGCGTATCACCGCAGCACGACCGCCGCCGAAATCCTGCAGGACTTCGCGGGACGCCGCCTCGATGCCTTCGTTACCGGCTGGGGCACGGGTGGCACGCTTACGGGCGTGGGTGAGATGCTGAAGCTGGCCCGCCCCGAGGTGAAGATCGTCGTTTCCGAGCCGGCCGCCGCTCCCCTGCTGGCAGACAAGCCCTGGTCGCCGCACAAGATCCAGGGCTGGACACCGGACTTCGTGCCGGAGGTGCTCAATCGGAAGGTTTTCGACATCAATCTTCCGGTGGACGAGGTAGTCGCCCGCGACACCGCGCGGCGCCTGGCGAAGGAAGAAGGCCTGTTCGTCGGTGTGTCGGCTGGTGCCACGGTGGCCGCCGCACTGTCTTTCGCTGAAAGTGCTCCCCAGGACAGCGTGATCCTCGCCATGCTTCCCGACACGGGTGAGCGCTACCTGTCGACCTTCCTGTTCGAGGGTGTCGAGGAAGGGTCGGACACCGCATGGCTCGAAAGCCTCGGCTGAGACAAGGTCGGCCGCAGCGATTTCGTTATCCGTCGAGAACGGGATCGCTGCGTTGTCATCACATGTTCAACGTCACGGTAGGCGCCTGAATTCGAGGAGACCGCCATGACCTTTCTGCGCCGCAAGACCATCAGCGAGGAACTCCTCGCCCACGCCCAGCAACTCGTGCAGGACTATCCGCCGCGTGATGCCTACGACGCGGCGCGCGGTTACGCGCGTGATTACGCGGGACGTGCCGGCACGCTTGCTACTAAGGCCCTGGCGACGACCAGGGCGCTGACCGCGGCCGGCGGGCGGACACGAAGCCGCAAGAGCCTGGGTATCGCGATCGGTGTCAGCCTCGGGCTTGGAGCTATTGCGACGGCGTACTTGCTCGCCCGACGTAAAGCGCTCACCCAGGACGAGTACGACGAGCACGACCCCACGCGTTACCGTCCGACGACCGCGAGTGGCGATGCGCTGGACGGGACGGGTGAGGACAATCCGGTGCCGGGCGAGACGGGGCTTTACTAGAGCCCGTTCGTCCTTATCACGCCGCGGCAGCAGGTCGCTTGCGCAGCACAGCCAGCGGCTGCGCCCAGGTCGCTCCGGGCCGCCGCTTGCTGGTCACCAACGTCAACTCCGACGGCTGGAACACATTGACGTTATGCGTGGCTGGCGTGGTCAGGATGTATTGCGCGCGGGTGGATTTCAGGAAAGCGCCTACCTTGTCGATGTTGAAGATGTCCAGGTGGGCGAAAGGCTCGTCGATGAAGACGAAACCGCCGGGTCGATCCTCATCGCGCATGAGGGCGACAAGAAGCAGCAGCGACTTCATCACCTGCTGGCCGCCAGACGCTTCACCGTCGTCCATGCCGATCCAGCCTTTCTTGTCGAACTCGAAGCGCACCTGCAGCGCAGCCGAGGCGAGGGCGAGGTCGTCATTGCTCAGCTCGGGCAGTTCGACATCGACACCGATGCCTGCCAGTTCGGCGAGCACCTTGAGGTTCTTGGCGTAGCGGCGAACGGTGTTGCGCAAGACCTGGATGTACGCACCACGCGCTTCGTGAGTGATGCGAGAAGCACGTTCCAGATGGACGCGGCGCTTTTCGAGATCCAGCTTGAGGCCGTCGTGATCGGTCCAGAGCTTCTCGCGCAGGGCCACCACGCTGGCATCCTGCTCCCAATGCCCTTCGTCGAGGCGGCGCTCGACACGTTCGATTTCGCGGCGCACGGAGGATGGCGACTCGTAGCGCTCACGCAGCGCAGCCATCGCGGCGCGGCTGCGTTGCGCCAGGCCGACATGTGCACGCTTGATGCGGAACGCCTTGAGGCGGTCGATCTGGTCGTTGCGCAGCTGATGGTGCTGGCGGACCGTATCGGCGAGCTGGTTCTGCACCACGCGCTGTTCGCGCGCCGCGTTGTCGCGCGCATTGGATGTCTTCAGGCGCTTCTCGCGCACGCCCTCGTAGTGATTCTCTGCCGCGACGTGGCTGTCCGCAGTGCGCTGGACGTCCTCGCGAAGGCGTGCCTGTTGCTCATGCGCTTCGGTGAATTCGTCTGCACGGTCGGCGAGCTGGCTGCTCGCACTGGCGCCACGAAGCACGCCCTCGGCATCGGTCGCGCGAGCGAGGGATTGCTTGCGCTCGCTCGCGATGTCGCGAAGGCGCGCTTCAATGTCACGCAACTTCGCCTCGCCATCGCGCAGTTGCCGATCACGGGCGCCCGCGCCGAAATACATGTCGTCGACGCCGAGGTGGCGGCCACCGCGACGTTCGCGGAAATAGCCCTGCGGCGTGATCCAGTCCTGTTCGCGCCCGAATTTCGAGCCATCGGCGATATCCTCGACACGACGAATACGGTCGAGGTTGCGCAGCAGCCAGTCAGGCGCGGCGGCCGAGAATTCGACGACCTCGAGCAACGAACCGCGCGTGGCGTTCTGCGCCGGCTCGCGGTCAGCCACGACGAAGTGCTTGTAGCGATGCTGTTCGCCGAGTTTCCAGGCCTTCTCGCGATCGCGCGGGTCATCCAGCAGGACGACGTGTCGATAGCCCGCCAGCACGGCCTCGACGGCCGGTTGCCAGCGCGGTTCGACGATCTCGACGATCTCGCTGAGCATGCTGTGGCGAATACCGGCGCTTTCCAATGCGCGGCGGAAATCGGCTTCGAAGTCGGGCGTGTAGCGGCGACCGCTGCGCCATGCCGACAGCTGGCTGGTAAGCGTCGCCAGTTGCTGGCGGAGGGTGGTTTCCTCACCCTGCAGCGCATTGACCCGCGCACGGGCGTCGCGCGCCACATCGGCAAGGCGCTCATGATCGGCACCGCCCTGCGCCGCGACCATCTCGCGCAGGCGCAGTTCCTGCTTGATCAGCAGGTCGTTCTGCGCGAGCTCGGCGCGTGCGGCGTCGAGGCTCTTCTGGGTCTGCTGGCGGGCGAGATCGGCTTCATGCTGCTCGCTACGCAACGCTTCGCCGCCGGCATCGAATTCGCCGAGCAGGCGCGTCAGTTCTGCATCCCGCGCCTCGAGTTCGCCGACGCGTCGCTTCACGCCGGTCAGGGGCGGTCGGGCACCACGGATGCCTGCCCCGAGTTCGGCGAGCTCGGTACGTGGAAGCATGTCTGCGACCAGGTCCACCCGCTCGCTCTTCAACGCATTCCATTCCTGGAACGAGCGCGCGCGGGCCTCGGCTTCCTGCAGGCTCACGCCGATCAACGAGAGCTGGTGCTCGAGTCCGTGCTGTTCGCGATCGGCTTCGTTCTGTTCATTACGCGCGCGCTGGTAGTCGTCGAGCACGGCCTTGTCGCCGAACACGTCGAAGACGAGGTCGAGCAGTGCCTTGGGCGGCATCTGGCAGAGCTTGTCGGTAGCGCCCTGCTCAAGCGTGAGAACGCGACGGATCGCCTGCGACAGGCCGGCACCTTCCAGGCGCACGCGGTACTCGCGCAGGCCGAGGAAGTCGTTACGCGCCTCGATCTCTTCCACGCTCACGTCACCGCCGACGACGGCGTACTGCCGCGTCCACTCACCACCCTTCTTCTGGATGCGGCAGGCCAGGGTGACCTCGCGGTCCATCAGCGGAAAGAACGGGCGCTCGCCGCTGGGGCCCGGCGTGTTGCCCACGCGGGCGCGCAGCCACGCAAAGGGCTTGCCGTTATGGCGCAGGTAGCTCTTGTAGTCTCGGTTGCCGGCGCAGTCGATGGTAAGCAGGGTGCGCAAGGCATCGAGAAGGGTCGTCTTGCCCGAGCCGTTCGGACCAACCACGGTCACGATATTCGTATCCAGCGGCAGGATGAAGCGCTGCCAGTAATCCCAGTGGACGACTTCGA
Source organism: Luteibacter sp. HA06 (assembly GCF_054061215.1). Taxonomy (NCBI): domain Bacteria; kingdom Pseudomonadati; phylum Pseudomonadota; class Gammaproteobacteria; order Lysobacterales; family Rhodanobacteraceae; genus Luteibacter; species Luteibacter sp. HA06. The sequence continues at coordinate 4,536,198 of NZ_JBSSDZ010000001.1, read as the reverse complement.
GGCTGCGGAAATCAAACATCGGCGTTCTCCTCGATCTCGTCCATGGGCTCGTCGTCGATGTCATCCATCGGCGCGGAGGGCGGGCGTGCCGCGGCTTCGGCAAGAAGGTCGCCGAGTGCGCCATCGAGGATGCGCCGCGCCGTGCGCTCGTAATCGAAGGCGAGGTCGAGCAGTGGGCCTTCGGCAACCTCGCCTTTGCGTCGGATGATGAAGCCCAGGCGATTGAGTGTGCCGAGGTTGAAACCGACGCGCGTCTTGCCGCCGAGTTTGTCGCCGAAATCAGCGAGCAGGGTGCGCTCGGCGATCACCGGGGATACCGTCGGGTCGCGCGGAATGGGCTTCTGCTCGGCGAACATCTGGCTCTGCGAGGCGGCGGCTTCGACACCCTGTCGCTCGACCTGGCGCTGGCGCTTCGGCAGCACGATCAGGGCCCAGATAACGACCAGCAGCGCGACGCCGTCGCGATCCAGCTGCAAGGTATTCGAAATCCAGCTGTCGCTACCGCCGAACACGGCGCGCTCGCTCTTTCTCGCGACGGCGAGGCCGATGTACGCGGCATAGGGATGCTCGCGCAGTTCCAGGCCGACCGATTCGAGCCGGCGGTCGAGTTCTTCGCGGAAGGCGTCGTCCAGCAGCGCCTTGCGGGCGTGCACATCGTCGCGTGGCAACCAGCGCTGGGCGAGCAGCCGGGTGACCAGGGTGGCGGTTTCATCATGCATCGGTGGTGTCCTTGGCGGGAGCTCGCGGACGCAATCGTCCGGAGCTCACCAGCGCGATCTGGGGCAGGTCGGTCTCGATCAGGATCGGCTCGATCTCGAGCGTGAGGGGCAATCGCGCGAGGTCGGCGGTGCCGCCTTCCAGTGCCGCGGACTCGGGATCACCGAGCAGGCCGAGCAGGGAAAGGCGGTAGGCCGAAAGCGCGTAGTCGTCGCCGATCAGCGTGTCGGCAAGTTCGCGCGGTGTCGCGATGGCAGCAAGCTCGGCATGCCAGTCGGCGAGGAAGCGCAGGTCTTCCTCGTCCATGGCGAGGTCGGCCGTGTCCGGCGGTTCTTCGGCGCCAGGCAAGGCCGTGCTCTCTGCGGCGAGGCGCTCGCGCTCGAGCAATTCGAACTCCGCCACGTCCAGCGCAATCTGGTCGTGGATGAAGGGCGCCGGCAAGGGCATCAGGAGCTGGCCGTCCTCGAATGAAGCCAGTGCGTCGACATCCAGGGCGCGCAGCCAGCCGACGAGGTCGGACGAGGACAGTCCGGTGCGCCCGAGGTGGACGCGATGCTGGTCGATCTTGTTCAGTTCCCGCTGGAAGATGCCGGCCTGGCGGAGCAGGGCGCTTTGTGCGCGGCCCACGGCCTGGGCAAGGCGATGCGCCGCCGGTTCGAGCTCTTCCTTCTCGGTGATGCCAGCAACCACTTCGGTGCCTTTTTCCACCCAAGTCCATACCGAATCCAGGCGTTCCGCGGCGCGACGGATACGGTGCTCCGAGCCGGAGAGGACTGCGCGGTCGAAGTCTTCCTTCAGTTCGCTCAGGCGCGACAGAAGATGCCCGAGTTCATCGACCGACACGCGTCCGACGGCCTGGCCGGCGGCGAGCTGTGCGGTCAGGTATCCGAGGCCATCGTCATCGTCGTTCTCGAACTCCAGCATCACCGCCAGGGAGGCGAGTGCCTTCCGGCCCAGCGGACCCACGCGATAACGCTGGGTTTCGCCGTCGTAGACGAGAAGCTCGTGATCCTTCAGGCGCTGGACCACGGTTTCCAGCTTCACCGTGTCGACGAAGGCCAGGTGGTCGCGGATCTCCTGGGGCGTCCATTCCGAGGCATGCGAGCGTGCACCCAGCGTGCGCAGCACCAAGAGGCGCAGCAAGACCTGCGCTTCGCTACCGTGGAATAGCGCCGAGAACGCACGCAGCAGCCCGCGTCCCCGCAGTAGCGGGAAGACGGCGGGAAGATCCTCGGCGACGAAGCCGTCGCGGAAGAGATCCTGCAGGCGTTCGTCGTGGAGGGTGGTGTCGGTCGGTCCGCTCAATGTCAGCGACGGTCGACGCCGACGAAGCGAAGGAATTCGCCACGTGTGCGGGGATCTTCGCGGAAGCTGCCGAGCATCTGGCTGGTGACCATGGAGACGCCGCGCTTGTGCACGCCGCGGGTGGTCATGCACTCATGGCTCGCGTCGATGACCACACCTACGCCGCGCGGACGCAAGGTGTCTTCGATGCAATGAGCGATTTGCGCGGTGAGCTTTTCCTGCACCTGGAAGCGGCGGGCGAAGCCGTCGACCACGCGGGCGAGTTTGCTGATGCCGACGACGCGGTCGGTCGGCACGTAGCCCACGTGGGCACGGCCGATGATCGGCGCCATGTGGTGCTCGCAGTGGCTCTCGAATTCGATGTCGCGCAGGACGATCATCTCGTCGTAGCCTTCGACTTCCTTGAAGGTGCGGCGCAGGTATTCGGCGGGATCTTCGTCGTAACCCTTGAACCAATCCGAGTAGGCCTTGACCACGCGCTTGGGCGTATCCAGCAGGCCTTCGCGCTTCGGATCCTCACCCGCCCACAGCAGGAGCGTGCGTACCGCATCTTCGGCCTGTTCGCGGGTGACCGGACGGGACTTTTCGTCGTCGCTCATCGGGGGGATTCCTTGAGGGTGCAAACGCCCATTCTATAAGGAATGTGGGAGCCGATTCATCGGCGATTGTGGGAGCCGCTTCAGCGGCGATCCCGCGGCAGCGGGCTGGGTCTTGGCCAGCACCCAATCGCCGCTGAAGCGGCTCCCACAGGAAGCGGCCCACAGGAAGCGGCCCACAGGAAGCGGCCCACAGGAAGCGGCTCCCACAGGAAGCCGTTCCAACGGTCAGTCTTCGGACTGATCCGGGGCGGCTTCTGCCTCCGGCTCATCAAGGTCGGCCGGCAATTCCAGCAAGGCTTGCGACTGGTCGCCGGTCAGCGACTCCACGCCACGCAGCTTGCGTTCGATGGCCCGGGTCCGGGTGCCGGCGCTGTCGATGCTGTTACGCACCGTATCCAGCTGCTTGCGGGTCTTTTCCAGCACCGTACCGAACTTGCTGAACTCGTTCTTGACCGCGCCCAGCACCTGCCACACCTCGGACGAGCGCTTCTCGATGGCCAGGGTGCGGAAACCCATCTGCAGGCTGTTGAGCAGGGCGGTCAGCGTGGTCGGGCCGGCGATGGTGACGCGGTACTCGCGCTGCAGCTGATCGGACAGGCCCGGCCGGCGTATCACTTCGGCATAAAGGCCTTCGGTCGGCAGGAACAGGATGGCGAAATCGGTCGTGTGGGGCGGTGCCACGTACTTCGTGTGGATTCGCTTGGCTTCCTCGCGCACACGCAGTTCCAGGGCCTTGCCGGCGACAAGGACGCCCTCGGCGTCGGCGGCGTCCTGGAAGTCGAGCAGGCGCTGGTAATCCTCGATCGGGTACTTCGCGTCGATGGGCAGCCAGACCGGCGTGCCTTCTTCCGTGCCGGGCAGGCGGATGGCGTATTCCACGCGGTCGGCCGAGCCGGGTACGGTCGCGACATTGGCAGCGTACTGCTCGGCGACGAGGATCTGCTCGAGCAGTGCACCGAGCTGGACTTCGCCGAACGTGCCGCGGGTCTTCACGTTGGTGAGCACGCGCTTGAGATCGCCGACGCCGGCCGCCAGCACCTGCATCTCGCCGAGGCCGCGCTGGACGGCTTCAAGGCGCTCGGACACGAGCTGGAAGGATTGGCCCAGGCGGGTTTCCAGGGTCGACTGGAGCTTCTCATCCACCGTGGCGCGCATTTGTTCGAGCTTGGCCGCGTTGTCCTGCTGGATCGCCGCCAGGCGGGTCTCCAGCGTGGCGCGGACCTCGCCCAAACGCTTTTCGTTATCGGTCGTCAGCGCGGTGAAACGCTGGTCGAGCAGTTCGCCGAAGTGCTTGAGGGTGAGCGCGGATTCCTCGCGGGTCTTGCGCGAGTCGTCGGCCAGGCCCTGGCGCAGGCTCTGCAGACCGATATCGGTGCGTTCGGTGAGTTGGTCCAGGCGCCGGCCAAAGCCTTCGATGCGCTCATGTTGGCGCTCGGCCGCCAGGTTCATCTGTTCCTGCACATGGCCGCGGAACTGACTGAAACTCTCGCCAAGCTCACCGCGTCCGGCGCGTTGCTCGTCGCGCAGCACCGTTTCGAGGCGGCGACTGTCTTCGCGCAGGGCATCGAGGCGGCCGGCGTTACCGTCATCCTGTTTACCGCGCGAGAGCAGTGCGAGCAGCAGGCCGATGCAGGCAATGGCCAGCACCAGGAGAACAATGAGGAGAATGGATTCGAGCGTCATGGGGCGAGAGGGTACCATCGACCCGCGTCCTGCCCGGTAGGAGCCGATTTATCGGCGAGCTCTTCCTTCGGTGGAGCGTGAGGCAAGCAACCTGTAACGAGCCGCCGCTGCGCAGCGGGTTATTTACCATTCGCCGATGAATCGGCTCTCACATGTCCTACAGTTCGCGGTTGCCGACGATGACGACATCCGCCGGGCGTTTCGCGAACAGGCCGACGGCGACGACGCCGACGATCTGGTTGAGCGTGGCCTCTAGCTCGACCGGCTGGGTGATGCGCCAGTTGTGCACGTCGAGGATCCAGTTGCCGTTGTCGGTGACGACACCGTCGCGCCACACCGGCTGGCCGCCGAGGGCGACGATTTCGCGGGCTACGAGGCTGCGCGCCATGGGGATCACTTCGATCGGCAGGGGAAACTTGCCGAGCACGTCGACCTGCTTGGTCGAGTCGATGATGCAGATGAACTTGTCGGAGGCCGCTGCGACGATTTTCTCGCGCGTGAGTGCCGCACCGCCGCCTTTGATCAGGCGTTTCTGCCCGTCGCACTCGTCGGCACCGTCGACATAGATGTCGAGGCGGCCGGCGGCGTTGAGGTCGAGCACGTCGATGCCGAGTTTGCGCAGGCGATCGCTGGAGGCTTCCGAGCTTGAAACCGCAGCCTTGATCTTGTCGCGGAAAGGCGCAAGCGCATCGATGAAGAAATTCACCGTCGAGCCCGTACCTACGCCGATGATGCCGCCCTTGAACGTGCCGTTCTCGACGTAACGATGCGCCGCGGTCTCGGCGGCGAGGCGCTTCTCGTTGTCCTGGCTCATGGCTTTTCCAGCGTAAGGATGAAATCCCAGTCGCTCCTGGCGACCGGCATGACCGACAGGCGGTTACCTTTGCGGACCAACGGCATATCGACGAGTTCGTCGCGGTTCTTCAGTTCTTCGAGCGAGATGGTGCGTGCGAGCTTGCGCTCGAACTTCACGTCGATAAGCATCCAGCGCGGTTCTTCACGCGTGGATTTCTCGTCGTAGTACTTGGATTTCTTGTTGAACTGGCTCTCGTCCGGATACGCCGGTGAGGCCACCGTGGCAATGCCGACGATGCCGGGGACATCCGTATTCGAGTGATAAAAGAAGATCTTGTCGCCGACCTTCATGCCGTCACGCATGAAGTTCCGCGCCTGGTAATTGCGCACGCCGTCCCAGGGTTCGCTGCCTTTGCGCTTCAGGTCGTCAATCGAGAACGCATCCGGCTCGGATTTCATGAGCCAATAGTTCACTCGGCGCCGCCCGTGCAGTCGATCAGCTCTTTGTCGGTCGCGATGTAGTCGAGCGAGATGTCCCACTCGGCCGTGGTGATCGCATCCAGTTCCTGGAAGTGATAACCCACGCCGACCAGCAGGGGCTGGGCCGGGCGCTTCTGGCCGTGCAGGAACTCGAAGCTGCGGTCGTAATAGCCGCCACCGAAGCCCAGGCGGTTGCCCTTGCGGTCGAAACCGAGCAGGGGAACCAGGACCAGATCGAGCTTGTTGGCCTCGACGATGCGCTCGGAGGCCTTGGGCTCCGGAATACCCATGTCGTTGGATTCGACGTCCTCACCCGTGGTCCACGGCGCAAACGTGAGGCGGCGCTTGCCGCCGGATTTGGTCACGATGGGCAGGTAGAAGGTCTGGCCGCGCTCGGCGAGCGGCGCGATGGCCATGTTGAGCGGCAGCTCGCCACCGGTTGCCCAGTAGCCCGCTACATGCGCGTCGGTAAGGAATTCGGGCAGTTGCTCCAGGGAATGGCGCAGGCCCTGGGCCGCCGCAACGCGCTCGGCCGGCTTCAGCTGGCGCCGGCGCTGGACGAGGTCGGCTCGAAGTTCGCGTCTCTCGGGAAGCTTTGACATGGGCGGCTCAGCTGAACGGCACGGTCGAAGGTTGCCGTCGAGCCGCCCCAGCCGGTGCCGCGACAGGGGCGCTGACCGGCCCTGGGGCCGATCGGCTGATTAAGGAGAGGCGTTCTCCGCGATGCCGCTGCGCACCAAACGACCTTGATCCAAAGGATCAGGTGGGAGAGCTACGCAGCATCCAGGCTTTCCGCACAAAGGCGGACATGCACAACAGCCACGAAAAGCCGACCCGGGGTCGTATGTAGGAACAAGGCAAATGTAAAGTGCGCTGGCGAACACCGCAGGGAACGCCTTCGGCTATTTTACCGGTGCGTCGAGCAGACCATCAAGCTTCTTGCGAAGGGAAGCCAATCCGTCGGTCAGCACCTGTTCCTGCGACTCGTGCTCCTTTCTGAGCGAAAGCAGCTCGTGGGCGATGCTGACGGCCGTCAGGACGGCGATCCGGTCGAATCCAGGGGCCTTGGCGTTGGCCTTGAGCTCGCGCATCTTGCCGTCGAGAAACTGGGCGGCGGCGACCAGGCCGGCCCGTTCCTCGGGCGCGCAGGCGATATGAAACTCGCGGTCGAGCAGGCGGAGGGATACCGGTTCGCTGGCGGAAGCATTCATGTGACAGATCAGCCCGTGTTCTCGAGCGCCTTCAGGCGCTGGATCATTGCTTCGACACGGCCGCGCGCCTGTTCGTTGCGCGCCATGAGTCCCGCACGTTCGTTCGCCAGCTGTTCCTGGCTGTGCCGCAGGCTGCGGTTTTCCTCGTGGAGACGGCGAACGGTATCGACGAGCCGGTCGAGCGTTGCGCTCAGGGCTTCCACTTCGGTCTTGAAGGCATCCGGGTTCGTCATGCGCGGACTATAACAGGAGGTCCGGCCTTGTCAGCAGGGGGTGAAGGCACCTGTATTAGACTGCATGGCAAAGTTATCGAGGAGTACCCCCATGTCCGCCAACCAGACCGTCGATCCCGAAGAGATCTTCGAACTCATCGGACGTTGCAAGCTGGCCATGTCGGTGAGTGAATTCCATGGCGCCCTGGTGGGTTACATCAGTGCCGGCGGCCGTTTCCCTCACGGATCCGTGCTGGCGGCGCTCGAACTCGAGCCCGACCCGGCACCGACGGTGGAAGAGCAGGGCATGCTCACCCGCCTCCGTCACCAGACCGAAGAATGGCTGGCTGACGCGGACCTCACCTTCTCGCCCTGGCTGCCGGACGATGACGCACCAATCGCCGAGCGCGCGGAGGCCCTGAGCGAATGGTCCGAGGGCTTCCTCGGTGGCTTTGGCCTGGGCGGCTCGCCCGAAGCCAATAAAAACATGAGCGAAGAGGCACGCGAGCTCCTCAAGGACCTCGCGGGCATCGCCACGACGGAGTTCGAGTTCGATAAGGACGACGACGTCAACGACGAGAACCTGACCGAGATCGAAGAGTACGTCCGCACCGGCGCGCTCCTGCTGCACGCCGAGTTCAGCCGTGTATCGCGACCGGCTGGCGACACCCTGCATTGATCTCCGCCGCCGAGTACGCCCGGCGGCGCCGGGAGCTGATGCGCATGGCGGGCGAGGATGCGGTACTGATCCTCGCTGCTGCGCCCGAGCGCATGCGCAACGCCGACGCCCCCTGGCCGTACCGGCAGGACTCCGACTTCCACTATCTCACCGGTTTCGGCGAGCCTGAGGCCGTGCTCGCGCTGCTACCAGGGCGAGCTCACGGCGAAACCGTGCTTTTCTGCCGCGAGCGCGATGCCGATCGCGAGCGCTGGGACGGCGAGCGCATGGGCACGGATCGTGCCGCGCGCGAGCTTCGCCTCGACGACGCCTTTCCGATCGATGATATCGACGACATCCTTCCGGGAATGATCGAGGGCAGGGCGCGGGTCTATTGCCACTTCGGCCAGGAGCCGGATTTCGACGCCCGGCTGCTGGGCTGGATGCGCCGCCTGCGCACGGCGCGCGGGGGCGGCGTGGTGCCGAAGGATCTGGTGGCACTCAGTCATCTGTTGCACGACCTGCGCCTGTTCAAATCACGCGACGAGCTCTCCCTCATGCGGCGCGCCGGCGAAGTGGCCGGCGCGGCGCACATCGCCGCCATGGCCCTGGCCCGTCCGGGCGTGGCCGAGTACGAGATCGAAGGCGAGATTCTCCGCAGTATTCGCAGCCAGGGCGCGGTACCGGCCTTCCCGCCGACGGTGGCTGGCGGCGCGAATGCCTGCATCATGCATTACCAGGCGAACCGGGCCACGCTGAAGGACGGCGACCTGCTGCTCATCGACGCGGGCGCCGAAGTCGACTGCTATGCCTCGGACATCACGCGGACCTTCCCGGTCGGAGGGCGCTTCACGGTGGCGCAGCGGGCGCTTTACGAGATCGTCCACGAAGCACAGCTCGCCGCGATCGACGCGGTGCGTCCGGGCCGCTCGTTCGGCGATGCCCACGATGCCGCCGTGCGTGTGATCGCCGAAGGTCTGTGTGCCGTCGGTATCCTGAAGGGCGGCGCCGATCGCGCTATCGCCGAAGGCAGCTACAAAACCTATTTCCCCAGCAAGACCGGCCACTGGCTCGGGCTGGACGTGCACGATGTCGGCGATTACCGCATCGACGGCGAGCCGCGCGTCCTCGAGGAAGGCATGGTGGTTACCGTCGAGCCCGGCATCTACGTCCCGCCGAACGACAAGAACGTGGACGAGCGCTGGCGCGGCATCGGTATCCGAATCGAAGACGACGTGGCGGTGACCAAAGGCGCACCCGATGTGCTCACGGCAATGGTCCCCAAGTCCCCGGACGCCCTCGAACGCTGAACATCCCGGCTTCTGTGGGATGTGGGAGCCGATTCATCGGCGAATGGGTGCTTGCCTCAGCCTGGCCCGCTGCCGCGGGATCGCCGCTGAAGCGGCTCCCACATGTCGGTCCGAGTTCTGCAGGGGCGGGGTTTCTCAGACTTTGAGATAAATTCCGCGCTTGTCCATCCAGCGGACCACGAGCCACCAGATGGCGACGAAGACGACGCCCCACGCGGCTGAAGGCACATAGGGGCCAAACAGCGGCGTCATCCACGAGGCAAAGACCACGCGGTAGAGCGGCGCGGCGATCCCCAGCCCGATCAGCAGGTAAACCATCAGGCCGGAACCCGCGTAGGCAGCGATGGCATTGACCCCGAAGGCGCGGCCCGGGAGTTTCCAGCCGCGCTCGTCGACAAGTACATGGAAGAGGGCCAGCAGGGCGAACGACCAGCCACCGGTCCAGAGTACGTAGCTCGGCGTCCACAGGTTCTTGTTGAAGGGCCACAGCGGCTGCAGAAACCAGCCCGCCACCGCACAGACGATCGCGGCAATGGCCAGGCGGCGCGTGTCACCAGCACGCAGCCACGCACCAGCGCGCATACCGAGCAGGGTCGTTGCCAGGGCAGGCAGCGTGGCGAGCAGGCCCTCGGGATCGTGACCACGGCCAGTGGCCGGGTCCGTCATGTAGACGAAGGGGCCGAACACGGCTGTATCGAAGCGACTGACGATGTTGGTCCACGGTTCGAGGGAGCCACCGGCAAGAAGTAGTGCGCCGTAAACGACCAGTAGCAACACGCCAATGACATCGCGGGTCCGCGGCCGCGTGTCGACGGCAAATAGCGCGGCCGCCGCGAAGCAGATCCCGATTCGCTGAAGCACGCCAGGGATTCGAAGGTGCGCTTCGGGGATCGCTATCCACGCCATGAGGTTCAGCAGCAAGCCCAATCCGACGATGCGGGCAGCGCGGCGCAACGCCGCATGCCGAATCGGTGCACGCTCGGCGCCGGCTTCGATCCGCGGCACGATGGCCAGCGAAACCGACACGCCGACGATGAAAAGGAATAGCGGAAACACCAGGTCGGTCGGCGTGCAGCCGTTCCATTCGGCATGTTCCAGAGGCCACCAGACATGGCCCCAGTCGCCCGGATCGTTGACCAGCAACATGGCCGCGACGGTGATTCCCCGTATGACATCGACTGAGGCGTAGCGCACTTTCTTAAGAGTCATCCCGGGGGTACGCTTCGGCCAACGAGGGGAAACCGAAGGATACGCGGTCAGCCGGTTGCGACAATCGGCCATGGATCGCGGTCGGCTCGCCGGGCATACGATGCCGGCAGATGTTCAGGGAATCGAGGGAGTCGCACCCATGATTGTCGACGTACTACCCAGGCGCCGTCGCTGGCGCGACAAGAAGCCCCTGCCGAGGCTCGCCCTCGAGCTGTCGCTGATCGTCGTCGCCAAGCTCATCCTGCTCATGATCATCTGGTACGTGGCCATCCGGCCGCTGCCCCGTGCGGACGTATCCCCGGCCGGTGTCGGTCGGATGCTCGCGCCCGCTTCCGCCTCTACCCAGGGATCCAAGCCATGATCGTCGACCCCGATGTCGTCGGCCTGTCGCGTCTGCAGTTCGCACTGACGGCGCTGTACCACTTTCTCTTCGTGCCGCTCACGCTCGGCCTCGCCTTCATGCTCGCCATCATGGAGAGCGTGTACGTGATGACGCGGCGCGAGGTGTGGAAACGCATGACCCAGTTCTGGGGCGTGCTTTTCGGCATCAACTTCGCAATGGGCGTTGCCACCGGCGTAACCATGGAGTTCCAGTTCGGCACGAACTGGGCTTACTACTCACATTACGTCGGCGACATCTTCGGTGCGCCGCTGGCGATCGAAGGCATGATGGCCTTCTTCCTCGAAGGTACGCTGGTCGGCCTGTTCTTCTTCGGCTGGGACCGCATCTCGCCGCTCAAGCACATGCTGGTGACCTGGTTCCTCGCGCTGGCGACGAGCCTCTCGGCGCTATGGATACTGATCGCAAATGCGTGGATGCAAAACCCGGTCGGCGCCGCCTTCAATCCGCAGACGATGCGCATGGAGGTCACCTCGTTCAAGGAAGTGATCTTCAATCCGGTAGCCCAGTCGAAGTTCGTGCACACGGTGAGTGCCGGTTACACGATGGGCGCGATGTTCGTGCTCTCGATCAGCGCGTGGTACCTGCTGCGCGGTCGCAACGTGGACTTCGCCAAGCGGTCGATCACGGTCGCCGCGAGCTTCGGCCTCGCAGCAGCGTTGTCCGTCGTGGTCCTGGGTGATGAGTCCGGATACACCGTCTCCGAAAACCAGAAGATGAAGATGGCCGCGATCGAGGCCATGTGGGAAACCGAGCTGGCGCCGGCCTCGTTCACGCTGTTTGGCCTGCCGGACACGAAGGCCCGTGAAACCCACGCGGCGATCCGCGTGCCCTGGTTGATGGGTTTGATCGGTACGCGCTCGATCGATCAACCGATTCTCGGCATTGCGCAGCTGGTCGACGATGCAAAGCTTCGCATCGCCTACGGCATCCAGGCCTATGACGCCATGCTCGTCCTGCGCGAGAACAAGGACGATGCGCAGGCGAAGGCCATCCTTGCGGCGCATGACAAGGACATGGGCTACGCGCTGCTGCTGAAGCGCTTCATGGACGATCCTCGCAAGGCGACCCCGGCGGATATCCAGCGAGCAGCGGACAGCACCATTCCTAACGTGCCCGTGCTGTTCTGGTCGTTCCGCATCATGGTCGCCTGCGGGATGTACTTCATTTTCCTTTTCGCTTATGCGTTCTGGCGTTCGAGTACGCGGCGCCTCGACGGTCGTCGTTTTCTGACCGTCGCACTGTGGAGCCTGCCGCTGCCGTGGGTGGCGGCGGAGCTGGGCTGGATCGTCGCGGAGTACGGTCGCCAGCCCTGGGCGATCGAAGGCGTGTTGCCAACGGCCCTGGGTGCTTCGTCGCTCACAGCGGGGCAGATCTGGATTTCGCTAGGCGGCTTCGTGCTGTTCTACACGGCGCTGGCCTTCGTCGACGGCTACCTGATGCTCAAGTTCGCCCGCAAGGGACCGGACGGCCTCGGCATGTGGCCGAAGAAGCCCGACGCCATTCCCGTCACCGCGCAGACGGTTTGAGGAGAACGACATGTTCGATTACGAAACCCTGCGCGTGATCTGGTGGGCCCTGATCGGGATCCTGCTGATCGGCTTCGCGGTCATGGACGGCTTCGACTTCGGCGTCGCGGCCCTGTTGCGCATCCTCGGTCGCGATGAGCATGAGCGAATCGTGTTGCTGGAGACGATCGAGCCTACGTGGGAAGGAAACCAGGTGTGGTTCATCCTGGGCGGCGGCGCTGTATTCGCCGCGTGGCCGCTGTTGTATGCCGCGTCGTTCTCCGGCCTCTACGTGGCGATGTTCGTCCTGCTCGTGGCTTTCATCGTTCGCCCGGTCGGTTTCAACTTTCGCGAGAAGGTCGACGATCCGCGCTGGCGGGCCGTGTGGGATACGTGCCTGATTGCGTCGGGCGTGATCGTGATGCTCGTGTGCGGCGTCGCGTTTGGGAATTTGTTCCTGGGCTTGCCGTTCCACTACGACGGTGATCTGCGGATGACGTGGGAGGGAACGTTCTTACAGCTGTTCCGGCCGTTCGCACTGCTCTCAGGATTGGTGAGCCTGAGCATGTTGCTGGCGCACGGGGCGAGTTGGGCGGCGATGAAGGCCGATCATGTGATTGCCGAGCGCGCGGCGAAGGTGTCGCGCATAGCATCCGCCGTGTACATCGTGCTGTTCGTGCTGGCGGGTATCTGGCTGGCCTACGGGATTCCCGGCTACGCGGTATCCGGGCCCGTGGTGACGGACGCCATGTCCAATCCAATGAACAAGCAGGTGGCCGTGGGTGGAACCTGGTTCGCCAGTTACCTAACGCATCCGTACTTCTGGGCCGGTCCGGTCGTCGCGTTCATCGGTGCCCTCGGCCTACAGCTATTCGTCGGCAAACGGGGCTTTCTGGGCTTCTTCTGCAGTTGCCTTGCCGTGGCCGGCACCATTCTCTCCGCAGGCTTCGCGCTGTTCCCGTTCCTCATGCCGTCAGCCGCCGACCCGACATCGAGCCTCACCGTGTGGGATGCGTCGTCCAGCCGCGGCACGTTGCTGATCATGCTCGGCGTGACCGTCGTCTTCATCCCGCTGATCCTGCTCTACACCGGCTGGGTCTACCGCGTCATGCGCGGCCGGGTCACCCTCGAACACGTGCGCAAGTCGCACAACATGTACTGAAGGAGCACAGCCATGTGGTATTTCGCCTGGATATTGGGACTTGGCCTGGCCGCCGCCTTCGGCATCCTCAATGCGATCTGGTACGAGGTGCACTCGGACGACGAGGCCACGCTGAAGCGCGATCCGATGCCGAAGCACGAGGGTCCTTAAACGGCTTCAAGGGGTGAGGTTCAATGTGGGAGCCGCTTAAGCGGCTCCCACAAAATCAAATCAGCTCCAATCAGATCGAGGCGAAGGCGTCGCGGGTGAGGTTTTCGGGCTCGCCCGTGGTGCAGACCACGTCGTCTTCGATGCGGATGCCGCCGTACTTGCGGAACGCGTCGACCTTGGCCCAGTCGATATCGTTGGCGAACGGCTTGTTCTTTAGTTCGGCCAACAGCATGTCGATGAAGTAGATGCCCGGCTCGATGGTCACCACCATGCCGGCTTCGAGATTGCGGGTGAGGCGCAGGTACGGATGACCTTCCGGCTTGGCGATGGTGCCACCGGTTTCACCGGCGGCGAAGCCGGCGACGTCGTGCACCTGCAGGCCGATACCGTGGCCGAGGCCGTGCGGGAAGAAGGCCGACGACACGCCGGACTCGACGGCACTCTCGGCACTCATGCGAATGAAGCCGTGTTCGCGCAAGACACCCGCCAGTGCGTGATGGGCATGCACGTGCAGTTCCGGATAGCTCTGGCCGGCGCGCACTTTCGACACGAACGACTGCTCGGCTGCTTCGACCGAATCGATCAGTGCCTGGAACTCGCCGAAGTTCTTGCCGGCATAGGTACGCGTGATGTCGCTCGCGTAACCCGAGGCGCTCGCGCCCGCGTCAATCAGGAAGGAACGGCTTTCCGCCGGCGCGTTGCGATCGAAGTTCGTGTAGTGCAGCACGGCGCCGTGCTCGTTGAGGCCGACGATGCTTGCGTACGGCAGTTCAGCGTCGATCTGTCCGACCGCCTTGAGGTAGGCGAAGTGGATGCCGAGTTCGCTCTCGCCGTTGCGGAACGCCTGCTCGGCGGCGCGGTGGCCGCGCGTGCCACGACGGCTCGCTTCGCGCATCAGCTCGAGTTCGTATGGGGTCTTGTAGGCGCGGTGATAGTGCAGGTGGTCGACGACCGCCGGCGGGTTGTTCGCGCAGACCTCGTCCAGTGCACAGTACTGGTCACCGATGATGGCCGAACGGGCGAGTGACTGCGGCAGCTCGGCGATCGCGTCCGCCGGCTTGCGCACGATGACGATGTCGAACTGATCCACCCAGTAACCCGACGGCGCTTCCGGCACGACATGCCAGTAATCGCGCGGCTGCAGGAAGACCAGCTTGGGCTTCTCGCCGGGCGTGTAGACCAGCCAGCTGCCCGGGGCGTCGACCAGGGGGAGCCAGTGTTTGAAATGCGGGTTGGCGATGAACGGATAGTCCTGGTCGTCCAGGAACTTGGTGATCGGTCGGCCGGCCGGGACGACAAGGTGATCGAAACCGCCGCGCGCCAGCGCGGTATCGGTGCGCTCACGCAGGGTGGCGAGGTGTTGCGGGTAAAGCGCGGCCAGCGCGTCGTTCATCGTCGATCTCCGGGAAGGGGGACTGGGGCAAACGCCAATGGTGCGCCTCCGGGGCGGCGGAGCCAACCCTGCGTGGCGATTGTCGGAGTCAGTCACTTTGTGGGAGCCGCTTCATTTGTGGGAGCCGCTTCAGCGGCGATGGGTGCTGGCGGCAGGCTTGCCCGCTGCCGCGGGATCGCCGCTGAAGCGGCTCCCACAAGGAGCAAAATCGGTTACCACAAGGAGCAAAATCGGTTCCCACGAGGAGCAACCGGCTCCCACATGTCTCTTCAGGCCTTGGCGTAGACCACGGCGAAATCGCCGGCGACGTCGCCCAGGCGATGGCGGAGCAGGGTGGCGGCGTGGTCGTGCGCGTCGTCCGTCAGGCTGCGCAGGTGCGTCCCGTAAAGGGTGATGGCGAAGTGGCCGACCGCGAAATCGTGGGCTGGTGAGCGCCACAGGGTGAGCGGCGTCCAGGCGGCGCAACCGGGGCAGGCGACATAGGCGGAGTTGGGCGCGTCGCACCAGACCGCGAGGGCTTCTTCGAGGGCTTCGCTGCCCTCGTCGCCCGGTGCCAGCGGCTGGCGGCATTCCGGGCAGCGGATCGTGAAGCTGCCGTCGTAGCGGCAGAAAATGCCGTTCTCGGGGCCGCCTTCGACCAGGCGTGACCCGCCGTGTTCGTCGTCGCGCCAGCGGTGGCTGCTTGCATGCAGGCCGATGGCGTAGACCCCGGTTTCTTCGGTCAGGCGTTCGTCGAGCACGCGGAAGCGCGGTTCGCTCTCGACTTCATAGACAGGCGAAAGGGTGCCGTCGCCGACCAGCTTGAGATACAGGCCGGTCGCGGCGGCCGCGGCGTCGTCGCGTTCGAGATCGGTGTCGACAAGAATGGTGGTGGCATCGCTCATGGTGGGGGATGGTGATCCCCAGTGTGGTGCGTCGTAAAGCATGAGCGCGAGCTCCCGTTCAGTCCGGCGGCGGACCGATCCATTCGTCGATGGCACGGACATCGTCGTCACTGGCGGCGACGATGCGGTAGCCGGCCCAGAATTGCCCGGCGGAGGCGGCGGGTTCGTGCCACTGCTCCTGGATGCCGAGCTCGACACGATGCTCGCGGTGCTGGGTGTCCGGCAGCATGAAGCTCACCTGGTGCACGGCGCCGCTGCGGGGAGCGCGCGTCGCCAGCACCATCATGCCCGTGGCCGAAAGGTTGCCGAGCTGGCCGATAACGCGCTCGGTCATGTCGTCCACGATGGGCATGGGTGACGTGACCCGCTTGCGCGGTGCGCGTCGCTGTTCGAATTCGTTGCTCATGCGTTGCCCGCCATGCGTGTGTCATGCAGGCCGTCGCGGCGCAGCGTGCGCGCCACGGCCTGCCAGGCGCGGTCGATGAACGACGTGCGCTGGTCGCGCCATTCGCGGGCCTCACCCCTGGCCATGAGCCGGGCGAGACGCGTGAGGTCGATATCCTCGGCACGGCTACCGCGCTGATTGACGAACAGGCAGCGTCCCGTGGTCGGCGAGAACCAGGCCAGCTTGCGCCGGCTGGCGCTGCCATCGGGCTGGATGAATTCGAACCACGTGCCGAAGCGAAGGGTGGCGAAGCCGTCGTAGACCGCGCGTGCGGCCGCGTCGAGCGGCGTGGGTTCGACGGCGGTCACGGTCTCACCGTGCGCGGTGCCTTCGCCCAGCCGCGGGCGCTGCTTAAGGCGTAGGGCGACATCGGTCGGCGTGAGGGCGGCGTCAGTCTGCGTGGCCGGGGTTTCAAACAGCCCCGCGGCGACCTGGGCAGCTTCGGACGGATGCATCCCAAGGTGTTCGAGACCACGTTCGACGTCCACGCGCAGTTTCTGCACGTCGGCGATCGGTCGCCGGCCGAGCAACTGGTCGGTGACACCGAGGCAATGGAGGAAAGCTTCTCCCGTCTCGCCGCCACGGAGAATATGCAGGGCGAGCACGTCAGCCCAGGTCCGTTCGAGCAGGATGCGCAGGACTCCGCGAGGTGGCGCGCCCTTGCCGAGCCGCTCGCCCATGATTTCAGTGGCGCGCTGGCGCGCGCGCTCGAGGCGATCGCGACCTTCCATCGCTTCGATCTGCCGGCGCTCGGCGACATGCGCCTTGCGCGACAGCTGGGTGATCTGTTGCTCGATCTCCGAACGCCAGTTGGGGTCGATCACCTGCGCGTGACTGGCCTCGACCACCAGGCGTTCCAGCCGGTCGATCAATGCGGCATCCGGTTCGCCCTCTGCCGGATCGAGCCAGTGGTGCGCGGCTTCGCTGACGGTATCGAGCAGCTGGCGCGCCGGGTGTTCGGGGCGGTCGAAGAAGCCGCGGTCGTTCACGGCCGCGCGCAGCATCGGCCACTGCAGGCCACCGAGTACGGCGCGACCGGGGCTGGTGGCACCGAGTTGCTGACCCAGGTTCTGGAAGAGCATGGCCGTGAGTTCCACCGTATCGCCCTGCTCGAGGGTGAGTTCGGCGGGTGGCGAGCCGGCCGGCCGGCCACGGTTGAGCTGGATCAGCAGTTCGTCGCGCAGGGACTGGGCGCTGCGGATTTCACGCTGCGCCGCATCGGCCACTTCGGAAACGTGGCCTTGCAGTGCGGAGAGCGCCGTCTGCAGTTCGTCTTCGGACACCAGGCGGTCCGGTGCGAAGCCGGCGCCGCGACCCTGGCTGGCGACACGGTGGGCCAGCAGGTCACGCAGGCTTTCCAGCACGCCGATGTGGCCTTCGCTGGTTGCACTGACCGGGGCGGCTTCGTGTGTGCCACCGCCCGCTCCGCTGCTGCCGGAGACACCGCCGGAACCGGCAGCGCCCGGCGCAGCGTCGCCCGGACGGCCACGACGCTCCGCGGCCGGCGACGTCGAAACGCGGACATTGGGATATACGCGGAAACCGGGAAGGATGCCGCGTGTCCGGTAGTGCTCGTTTAGCGCGCCGTAGAAGGCCTCGCTATGGCCGAGCACGTGGGTGTCCACCGCATGAAAGAGAAGCAGGCGATGCGCGCTGGCGAGGGGCAGGGGCGCGATCGCCGCCTTGAGCGCGGCGGTGAGTGCCCTCGGCCCGGCGGGCAGTGCGTCACCTTCCAGAGGCGACGTGCCGGCGAGCACCGCCATGCGGTAGCCCAGTTCGAACAGGCTGCTGGCGCTGCGTGCCTCGCCGCGCGCAGCCATGCTGCTGAGCGCATCGGTCTGTTCCTGCTCCTCGGGATCCACCAAGGTCAGGTTCATCCCTAGGCCGAGGTGTTCGCCTGTTGCGGATTTGCTGTCGACATCCTCGCCCAGGTGGCGAAAACGCTCGGACAGATGCGCGGCAAAGCGGTTGCGGAAATCGGGCCCTTCGCGCTCGATGATGTTCCGGCTGTCGAAGCATTCCTGCTGTTCGAGATGGTTGCGCGTGCTTTCGGCCGTGGCGAAAAGGCGCTGGCTGAAGTCGCGCAGGGATTCCCGCAGCGGCATGTCCAGCCAGGTCAGGCACAGCGACAGGCCCTGCTGCGCCTCGCGCTCCGCGCGTGGCGACAAAGCAACGGGGCCCTGACCCATTCTGCCGTGTGGGGGCTGCATGCCTGCGCTCATTTAGTTGGTTTCTCCCCTGCCTGATCGCAAGTTTAGGCGTCCACACCCTATGGGCGCCAGCGGGGAACCAGCGGGCTTACGGCTTAGGGCGGATGGACTAGGGGCGGAAACGGCAGCAATCAGGCCATGAAAGCTTCGATCACGTCGTTGAGGAAGCGCTGACCTAGCGCCGTGGTACGCAGCACGGTCGGATCGTCCACCAGCCAGCCGCGCGCGACGCACGCCTGTCGAGCCGGGGCAATGGATTCGGCAGGCAGCCCGGTTCGCTCGGCGAAGTCCACGGCGGGGACCCCATCGATCAGGCGCAACGCGTTGAGCATGTACTCGAAGGGCAGGTCGTCACCGCTGACCACGTTGTCGCCGCCGATCCGGCCCGGCTCACCGGACGAGGCGAGGTAGGCGGCAGGCAACCGCGTCTTCCAGCGACGGTGCACGCCGGAGGCATCGGTGATCTTGCCGTGGGCGCCAGCGCCGATACCGAGATAGTCACCGAAGCGCCAGTAATTCAGGTTGTGCGCACACCGGCGACCCGGAGCGGCATAGGCCGAGACTTCGTACTGTCCGTAACCACCAGCCGCCAGGCTTGCCTCGCAGGCTTCCTGGATCGCCCATGCCGCATCGTCGTCCGGCAGGGGGGGCGGGTTGGCGGCGAACGCGGTGTTCGGCTCCAGCGTGAGCTGGTAATGCGAAATGTGCGTGGGCTCCAGCGCCATGGCTCGCCGCACGTCGTCCAGCGCGCCGTCGAGCGTCTGTTCCGGCAAGGCGTACATCAGGTCGATATTGATGTTGTCGATGCCGGCATCGCGGGCCTGGCGCACGGCATCTTCCGCTTCATGGGCGGAGTGGATGCGCCCCAGGCGATGCAGTTTGTCGTTGTCGAAACTCTGCACGCCGAACGAGATGCGATTCACCCCGGCAGCCAGGTACCCGTCGAAGCGCCCGTGCTCCACCGTGCCCGGGTTGGTCTCCAGGGTGATCTCGGCGTTCGGGGCGAAGGCCAGCCGCTGCCGCGCGCCGTCGAGGAATCGACCGACCAGCTCGGGCGCGAACAGGCTCGGCGTGCCGCCACCGAAGAACACGGTTTCGACCGGGCGGTTGCCGATGGCTTCGCCGAAGTCGCGCAGGTCGGCGTCCAGGTCGGCCAGCAGCACATCCACGTACTCGGCATAAGCCGGTGTACCGCGCACGCCATGCGAATTGAAGTCGCAGTACGGGCATTTGCGCACGCACCACGGCATGTGGACGTACAGAGACAGTGGCGGCGGGACGAGGATCATGA
Source organism: Luteibacter sp. HA06 (assembly GCF_054061215.1). Classification (NCBI taxonomy): domain Bacteria; kingdom Pseudomonadati; phylum Pseudomonadota; class Gammaproteobacteria; order Lysobacterales; family Rhodanobacteraceae; genus Luteibacter; species Luteibacter sp. HA06. The sequence continues at coordinate 4,516,576 of NZ_JBSSDZ010000001.1, read as the reverse complement.
CAGCTCGGCGAAACGGGCCTTGAGCACCTCGAGCGCCTGGCCGCGGTGGCTGAGGCGATTCTTCAGGGCGGGCTCGAGTTCCGCGGCACCGAGGTCGTAACCGGCGGGAAGGAACAGCGGGTCATACCCGAAACCGCCCGTGCCGCGCGGCGCTTCGAGAATGCGACCGTGCCAGCGACCTTCGGCGATCAACGGTGCCGGATCGTCCGCGTGCCGCAGCACCACCAGTACGGCGATGAAGTAGGCCGTGCGCTTCTCCGTCGGCACGCCGGCCAGTTCGTGCAGCAGCTTGGCGTTGTTGGCGGCGTTGTCGCCGTGCTTGCCCGCATAGCGCGCGGCGTACAGGCCGGGCGCGCCACCGAGCACATCGACGCAGATACCCGAGTCGTCGGCGAGCGCGGGCATGCCGGTGATACGCGCCGCATGGCGTGCCTTGATCAACGCATTCTCGACGAAGGTCAGGCCGGTTTCCTCGGCGTCATTGACGCCAAGTGCCGTTTGCGGGACCAGCTGCACACCGCTGCCGGCGAGCAGCTGTTCGAGCTCGACGACCTTGCCCGCATTACCTGAAGCCAGCACCAGGCGCATCAGAGCTCCTTCTCCGCGAATTCAGGGGCGTAATCGACACGACCGCGATAACCCGCCAGACCCTCGATGGTGAGCGGCAGCACCTGGAAGGCATTACCACCCTCGAAGGCGTCGCGCAGCTCATGCGCGGAGGCCTTGCCGAAGCCGAACTGCGTGTAATACGCCGGCGATCCGAGCACAAAGACGGCGCGGGCATCCTGCACGAAGCAGGCGCCAATGCCTTCCTCGACCAGGGCGTGGCCGATGCCCTGGCGCTGGTGATCCGGGTGCACGGCGATCGGTGCCAGGCCGAGCGACTTGCCGTCGTCGCCTTCTTCAATGGTCACCGGCGAGAACAGGACGTGGCCGAGCACGGTTTCCGCGTCGTCAACGGCAACCAGGGAGATGGACGCGCGCCCGGCGGCAACCAGGCGGCGGACCAGGTCCGCCTCGGCATCGCGACCGAAGGCCGCGCGATGGATCGCGACGATAGCGTCGAGATCGTCGGCCGTGGCGGCGCGGACCTCGGTGGTCACGGGGCGCTCTCCAGGGCGGCGCGCTGGGCGGCGACCAGGTCGGTGATGCCCTTGGAGGCGAGGTCCATGAGGGCGTCCATCTCGTCACGACGGAAGGCGTGGCCTTCGGCCGTGCCCTGCACCTCGACGAAACCGCCGCCGTCGTTCATGACGACGTTCATGTCCGTGTCGCAGTTGGAGTCTTCGGCGTAGTCGAGGTCGAGCACGGGCACGCCGTTATAGATGCCGACGGACACGGCCGCGATGGCGCCGAGGATCGGGTTGCGCTTGATGGCGTTGCGCTTGGTCAGCGTTGCCACCGCGTCCACGAGAGCCACGTAGGCGCCGGTGATGGCGGCCGTGCGGGTGCCGCCATCGGCCTGGATCACGTCGCAGTCCAGGGTGATGACGCGCTCGCCGAGGGCGGCGCGGTCCACACAGGCGCGCAGGGAGCGGCCGATAAGACGCTGGATCTCCATGGTGCGGCCGCCCTGGCCGCCGCGCGCGGCTTCGCGCTGGGTGCGGTCGGTGGTGGCGCGGGGGAGCATGCCGTATTCGGCGGTGACCCAGCCCTCACCCTTGCCGCGCAACCACGGTGGGACGCGCTCTTCGACCGAGGCGGTGCACAGCACCTTGGTGTCACCAAAGGACACCAGAACGGACCCTTCCGCATGGCGGGTGTAGTGGCGTTCGATGGTGACGGCGCGCAGCTGTTCGGCGGCGCGGCCGCTCGGACGGGAGAAAGTCATGGATAACCTGATTTGGGCGCGGACGGTGGGTCAGTTTACCATTGCGGTCTTCCCCGCCGCGCAAGCGAGCCATCCATGATCCGCAGCATGACCGCTTACGCCTCCGCAGAGAGCGCTGGCCCCTCCGGTACCCTCACCTGCGAACTGCGCACCGTGAACCACCGCTACCTCGAGATCAGCCCCCGGCTGCCCGAGGAGCTGCGCAGCTTCGAAAGCGCCCTGCGCGAGCGGATCGGGGCCCATCTGTCGCGCGGCAAGGTCGACCTGACCGTCCGTTTGCGTACCGAGGCCGGAGCGGGGGACAACCTGCAGATCAACGCCCAGATGCTCACGCGCCTTTCCGAGCTGGCGCTGGACCTCGAGCAGCGTTTCCCGCGCATGTCGATCGATTTCACCGACCTGCTTCGCTTCCCCGGCGTGTTGCGCCAGGCGGAGACGGATGCGGACGCGCTCCAGGTCGCCCTGATCGAGGTGCTCGACCGGGCACTGGTCGCCCTCAACGACACTCGCGGCCGTGAAGGCGGCAAGCTGGGCGAGTTGCTGGTCGAACGTCTGAACGGCATCGAAAAGATCGTCGGCGATGTCCGCGGATGGCTGCCCGAGATCCAGGCCGCCCTGCGCGCGCGCCTCGAAGGCCGCCTCGCCGACATGCGCCAGCCGGTGGAGCCGGGCCGCCTGGAGCAGGAGCTCGTGCTCCAGATCACCCGCATCGACGTGGACGAAGAGCTCGACCGCCTCGCCACGCATATCTCCGAAGCACGCCGTGTGCTGGCGTTGAAGGAGCCCGTCGGCCGTCGCCTGGACTTCCTGATGCAGGAGTTCAACCGCGAGGCGAATACGCTAGGGTCGAAGTCGGTTGATTCGCGGACGACGAACGCAGCGGTCGAGCTGAAGGTGTTGATCGAGCAGATGCGTGAGCAGGTTCAGAATATCGAGTGATACCGATCCGCTGGGCTAGTCGAAATGGTGGATGAAGCCGACCTTGAACCCGCCGGGCAGCACGCTGAGGATGAACGGCGAATTCCGCCGCGACGACCAGATACCGAAGCCGGTGCCGATAGCGGCGCCAGCGAGGACGTCGGTCTGCCAGTGACCCCGCGTCTTCATGCGCGCCACCATGTCGTAGGCAGGTAGCAGGGCGAGGGCGTAGACCATCGGGTTGTCTTCGCCGTAGCGAACGATGAACGGTGTGACCGCTGCCGATATCAGGGTCACCTCGCCGCTCGGGAAGCTGTCGTTCTTCTTTCCACTGGAGAAGAACTTGTCCGGGTCATCCGTCTCGGAAGGCCGCTGCCGCCGGAAGCCCAGCTTCAGCACGTCCGTCGTGGCACTAGCCAGGACCACGGAGTCCACCGAGCGCCATAGGGTGTCGCCGAAGTCGTCGTTGTCGCCCAGCAGCAACGCGCCACCGAAGACGGTCACCGCGGTCGCCCCGGCGAGGAGCTTCTGGTTGCTTCGCTTCCAGATGCCGCTGTTGTCGTAATGGAGGCGGTGATCGATGCCGAGTGGTCCGCCGCCGGCCGTCGCCGTGGCGGACACGGTCAGCGCGAAAAGGCATGCCCAGGTGCGTAGTGCCATGTCCCCGTCTCCTCCCAGTGGCGGCCGGCATGCCGCCATAATTTGAGATTAGGCCCCAGACCTTACGACCACCTGATCTTCCCGGCTACTATCCGGCCTATGACTACCCCCTCGTCTTATCCCATTGGCACGCCCGGCCAGCCCTGGAGCGCTTCGGAAGTCGCCGAGTGGCGCAAGCGCCAGGCGAAGACCCGTGTCTACGCCGATGACGTCCTGACCGCGATCGACGCGCTGCGTGAACGCTTCGACGTGTCCGAATACGGCGCGCTGGACTACGCGGAGGGGCAGTACCCCCTGCTCGCCATCCGCAGCCGGGACTGGCGCGACGACCTCCCCGTGCTGCTAGTGACGGGCGGTGTCCATGGCTATGAGACGAGTGGCGTGGAGGGTGCGCTGCAGTTCGTTCGCGACCACGGGGCCGACTATGCCGGCAGGGCGAACGTGCTCGTCGTGCCCTGCGTGAGCCCCTGGGCCTACGAGCGCATCCAGCGCTGGAACCCGGACGCAATCGATCCGAACCGTAATTTTCGCGAAGACAGCCCGGCGGCGGAATCGGCTGCACTCGTGAAGCTACTGGCGCCGCTGGGCAACCGCGTGCTGGCGCACATCGACCTGCACGAAACCACTGATTCGGACGAGTCGGAATTCCGTCCGGCCGTCGCCGCGCGCGATGGAAAAGAATACGAGCCCGGCGAGATTCCCGATGGCTTCTATCTTGTCGACGACTCCTTCAATCGCCAGCCGGAATTCCAGAAAGCGATCATTGACGCCGTCGCGAAGGTGACGCATATCGCGCCTGCGGATGACCACGGCGAAATCATCGGCTCGGAAGTGGTCGCGCCTGGCGTGATCGAATACGACGTGAAGAAGCTGGGCCTTTGCGCTGGCATCACCGACGCACGTTACGTCACGACCACCGAGGTCTATCCGGATAGCCCGCGGGCGACGCCGCAGCAGTGCAACGACGCCCAGGTGGCAGCGGTGCGTGCCGCGTTCGACTACGCGCTGGCGTATCCCGGGGACTGACGCCGGCCGCGCTGGTCAGCCGGTAGCGGTGTCGACTTTCTGCGCGATCGGCCGCGGGACGTGCTTCTTCAGGATGTCCCGCTCTATCCGCTCCAGTACGTCCTGTCCGTTCCTGGCGAAGGCGCCTTCACCCATGCTGCGCTCGACGTAAACCCTCGCGTTCTCGCCATAGTCTTTCAGCGTCTGTGGCCGCCTGAGGAATCCACGTATCGCCGCGCCGATGCCGCCGACGATGTCGTTCTCGAGCAAGACGCCGGTGCGGCCGGGCTGGACGCTCCTGCGCATCTCGCCGACCGGCGTGGCGATGATCGGAAGTCCCGCCGCCATGGCTTCGTGCGCAGCAATGCACATACCCTCGTAGGCGGATGGCTGGACGTACAGATGCAGGGTGCGCAGGTACGCAGGTACGTCGGAGATCCACCCCTTGAGTGTGATCTTGTCCTGCAGGCCGAGCGACGAAATGAGGTTCTGTAACTCGCCACGGAGCGGTCCATCGCCGGCAATCGATACCTCGACTTTCGCGAACGTCTCGGGATCGTCATGGCGAAGCCGACCGACCGCCTGAATGAGTAAGTGATAGTTCTTCTGCGGATGAAGTCGGCCGGAACTACCGATGACCAAGGGACCGGCACCGTCCCACCGCGCAAGAGGCGCGTCGGCGAAGGTGGGGCTGAACAATGGCCATGTCGCCACCCTCTCCGATTCGACGCCCATCGACTTGCGCAGGTACAGAGCGACGTCCCGAGAGTCGGCGATCCACAGGTTGCTCAGGCGTTGCGACCGCCGAATGTAGGACTTGGCGTCCGCACTGTGCTTCCAGCTGACGACCGGGATGCGGTACATCGCGCCGACGATCTGGCCGACACGAGTCGCCTGGCTCAGCGAGGTCCATATGACGTCGGGTCGGGATGTCCTGACTGCCCGGGCATATCGGTACATGCTGGCCAGCTTCGAGGCTTTCCCCTCGGACATCAGCGTGTAGGGCACGCCGGCGTCGATCAGGCGCGGTTCTGCCAGGCGGTCGCGGGGCTCGAGGGCGAAGACATGGAAGTCATGCCCGAGGCCGCGGATGACCTTGGCGATGTCGGGGATGCTGAACTCCGCGCCGCCGCTTTCAAGACTCGTAACAACGTAATGGATGCGCATCGGATATCCGCGATTTCTTGAGGCGCACTCCACGACGTGTAGTACGGAGATGCGAACGTACGCCGGGTTGGTTTCGTGCAGGTTTCGTGTCGCTAAAGTTCGTAGCGAACGAAATCGCTGTCGATGTATTCGACACTTATAGACGCGGACATCGACGTGCACTTCGTCGCTAAGCCGGACGTAAGCTGGCCGAAAGCACTGTCGTGCAAGGCGTGCTAACCGACACGAGTGGTGGGGCTTGGTTCGTGGTTGTTGCTTCGTCACATTGCGTGCGAAGCAGGTGTGGCTGCTAAGCGAAAGATAAGCTGTGAGAACTTTCGCAGCTCGTCGGCGATTCGCGACCTTTCCGGTAAGGCGTCAAGCCTTCTTTACTTCGCAGGCGCGAGCAGTCGAGCGTCGATGTTGGGAAGTTTGCCCGTAAGGACCGGCAGGGGATCGTTCGAATACGGAGCGTAGGCAGCAGGTGATACGGATAGGACCTGTTCGACAACGAGGAGACTTCCAAATCCCATGTGGCCGTAGCCGCCCCAGAACTTTTTTCCGTTGATCTTCGACTCTTCTCCGGCGAAGAAGCGCGCAACGATGGTCGCCGTGACTGAGCTCTCGTGTCGACGGTGAAGGAGATGGTCGAACTGCTTGAACCGCGCATCATCCACGAGATCGCATTTCAGGCTCTCGACGACGAGAACTTCCGCGCGGTCGGGACCGGTCGCGTTCGAGCAACAGTAGGCGGTTTGTGACTGGCGCTTGCCGCCGTACTCGAGCCAGAGGCCAGTGCTCATGCCGTCGTGAATCGGGCACTTCCCGGACGACATGTCGAATTGTTCGAAGCCATGAGAGATGAGGCCGTAGACCTGGACCAGTTCATGGTTGTAACGCCCCGGATCACTCAGTAGCTGGCATGGGGTCACTTGGATCGGCGGGACATCTGCCGCCCGAGCACCAACGTCCGTGGGGGTCAGCAGAAGCACGACGAGCCACGCAAATGGACGCATGTACGTTCCTTGTTCCCTTGCCAACGATGGCAGGGCCATCTTCGGTCAAACGGCGCGCGCAGTACAACTCGCCGCGCGAGCACTCGCGGCTATACTTCCATCTCGCGTGCAGGGGCACGCCTTAGTCGGTGACCCGGGGACTATCGGATGCGTACACGCGGCCTGCCATTGTCCATCTTCATGCTGCTGTCCTTGGCGACGGTGGACGCACGAGGCGCTGACGACGCCGCCCGCTGGAAGCACGAAGCGCAATCCGTGACGATCCAGCGCGACGACTGGGGCATTGCGCACGTCCACGGCAAGACCGACGCCGATGCCGTTTTCGGCATGGCCTATGCCCAGGCGGAAGACGACTTCAATCGCATCGAGTCTAATTATCTGACCTCGCTTGGCCGCACCGCCGAGGCCGACGGCGAGTCCGCCATCTGGCAGGACCTCCGGCAGAAGCTCTTTGTCGATCCGGCACAGCTCAAGGCGATGTACGAACGCAGTCCACGTTGGCTGGTAGCGTTGATGGACGCCTGGGCCGATGGACTCAACGATTACCTCGCGACGCATCCCGAAGTGCATCCGCGCGTCATCACGCACTTCGAACCCTGGATGGCCCTTAGCTTCAGCGAAGGCAGTATCGGTGGTGACATCGAGCGGGTCTCGACCAGGGGATTGCAGGCTTTCTACGGCAAGGACCCGGGGGCGGCGCTTGCGCAGTTCACGCCGCCCTCCAGCTGGGAAGAGCCAACGGGCTCGAACGGCATCGCCATCGCGCGGAAGCTCACGGCGAACGGCCACGCACTGCTGCTCATCAACCCGCACACGTCGTTCTTCTTTCGTTCGGAGCTGCAGATGTCGAGCGACGAAGGACTCGATGCGTATGGTGCAGTCACGTGGGGTCAGTTCTTCATCTACCAGGGCTTCAACCAGCACATAGGCTGGATGCACACTTCTACCGGTGCGGACGTCGTCGACGAATTCGCCGAGACCATCGTGCAGAAAGATGGCAAAGCGTTCTATCGGTACGGCAAGGAACTGCGTGCGGTGACATCGCGTGAGATCGTCGTGCCTTACCGTGCAGCCGACGGTACTCGCACCGCGCGCACCTTCACGGTGTACGCGACGCGCCATGGCCCCGTCGTGCGCAGCGAGGGTGATAAGTGGATCGCCGTTGCACTGATGAACAAGCCCTTGGAGGCCTTGCAGCAGAGCTGGCTGCGGACCAGGGCGAACGACTACGCGGCCTACATGAAGGTGGCTGAGCTCAAGGCCAACTCGTCGAACAATACGATCTACGCGGACGACAAAGGCAACATCGCTTACCTCCACCCGCAGTTCATCCCCAAGCGCGATGACCGCTTCGACTACACGAAGCCGGTCGATGGCAGCGATCCATCCACCGACTGGCAGGGTTTGCTTCCGCTGGACAAGGCACCGCACCTGCTCAATCCGCCGACGGGCTGGATCTTCAATACCAACGACTGGCCGTACTCCGCGGCCGGTCCGGACAGCCCGAAGCAGGCCGACTTCCCGCGCTACATGGATGCTGTTGGTGAGAACCCGCGCGGTCTGCATGCGACGCGCGTGCTCACCGGCCGCCGTGACTTCACCCTGGCCTCGCTGATCGACACGGCCTTTGATCCCTACCTGCCGGCCTTCGCGCGGCAGTTGCCGATTCTTATCGCCGACTTCGACGCGTTGCCCCCGGCTGACCCCCTCAAACAGAAACTCGCCGGCCCCATCGCGATGTTGCGGACCTGGGACTACCGTTGGGGTATCTCCTCAATGCCAACCTCGCTGGCCGTATTCTGGGGAGACATCCTCTGGGACAAGGCCAGCAAGCTGGATACGGAGGAAGGCCTGTCGGTCTACGACAGGATGGCCGACAAGGCGGGGCCGCAGATGCGGCTTAACGCCCTGGCCGAGGCGACGGAACGGCTCGAGCACGACTTCGGCAGCTGGGGCGTGCCCTGGGGCGAGGTCAATCGCTTCCAGCGGATCGACGGTGCGATCGTGCAGCCCTTCGACGATGCGAAGCCGAGCATCCCTGAGCCGTTTACGTCATCGCGGTGGGGTTCACTTGCCTCATTCGGCGCGCACCGCTGGCCGGGCACCAAACGCTACTACGGCACCAGCGGGAACAGCTTCGTGGCGGTGGTGGAGTTCGGCGACAAGGTGCATGCGCGGGCCATCACGGCAGGCGGCGAAAGTGGTCACCCGGATTCGCCGCATTTCAACGATGAGGCAGAGCGTTACACCACGGGCAACCTGCGGACCGTGTATTTCTGGCCCGAGGAACAGCAGGGGCACATCGAGCGGACCTATCATCCGGGGCAGTGATGAATCGATCAGGGGTGATGGTATGAGCAAGGTGGCGGGGTGGAGCAAGGCGCTTGCGCTGGTGGGTGGTATGGCCGTTGCGTGCAGCGCCACGGGAGCAGGGCAGGTGGCCGGGTCAAAAGCGGCGGATCACGCCTGGCTGATCAAGGGCGAGCGTGTCTTCGACGCAAGGAGCGAGCAGACGCACGCAGGCTGGGTCGTTCTCGTCCAGGGCGACAAGATCGTCGCGGTTGGTGCGGCGAAGGACGTAACGCTTCCGGCCGGCACGCAGACCATCGACCTGCCGGGTACGACGATCCTCCCTGGCCTTATCGACGCGCACTCGCATATCTTCCTGCACCCGTATAACGAGACGACCTGGAACGACCAGGTCCTCAAGGAAACGCTGGCCTTCCGCACGGTGGAAGCGGTGAAGCACGCCAACGACACCCTCATGGCCGGCTTTACCGCGCTGCGGGACCTCGGCACGGAAGGCGCGGGTTATGCCGATGTCGACGTGCAGCGGGCCATCGACAAGGGCGTGATCCCGGGTCCACATCTCTTTGTTGCAACGCGCGCGACTATCGCGGCGCATTGTTATGGTCCCGGGCCCCTGGGCTTTCGTGACGACATGGACATCCCGCAGGGTGGCATCCCGGTAAGCGGTCCGGCGCAGATGCTGGACGCCGTGCGCGACCAGGCCGCACATGGCGCGGACTGGATCAAGCTGTATGCCGACTACCACTGCGGCAAGGCGAAGGGCTCAGTGCCGACCTTCAGCGAAGAAGAGTTGAAAACGGCAGTGGACGCGGCGCACGGTATGGGCCTGCCCGTCGCCGTGCACTCGACCACGGCCGAAGGCATGCGTCGCTCGGTGCTGGCCGGCGTCGATACCATCGAACATGGCTATGACGGCACTCCGGAAGTCTTCGCGCTGATGAAGCAGCACGGGGTTGCGTACATGCCCACGCTCGAAGCCAGCGCGGCCACCTCGGAATACTTCGGTGGCTGGAAGCCGGGCGATCCGCCGACCGAATCCATGCAGAAGGCGGCGCACGCGTTCAAGCTTGCGCTCGATGCGGGCGTGATCATCGGCAACGGCAGCGACGTCGGCGTGTTCACCCACGGCGACAACTACAAGGAACTTGCCTGGATGGTGCGCGATGGCATGTCACCCGTCCGCGCACTCCTCGCCGCCACCGCAGTCAACGCGAAGGTGCTTCGCCAGCAGGACCATATCGGCCAGCTCAAAGCCGGGCTCGATGCCGACATCATCGCGGTGCCGGGTGATCCGACGCGGGACATCGGCACGCTTGCGCATGTCGCCTTCGTCATGAAGGGTGGGGTGGTCTACAAGCAGCCGTCGCCTGCGGGAAATCCCGCTTCGCCTCAATAACGTCGGAGGTTTCCCGGCCTCTCAACCGCGCGTCGGTTCCCTGATGGATCAGCGTAAAGCGAGCGATACACCCGTGAGCGTTTCGCTCAGCGCCCACAGGCTTTCCGCTGCCGCCGGGTCGATCGCCCACGGGCGCACACCGACATCACTACTCACTCGCCCCGGCGTGTTGTCTGCCTCCACCAGAATCGGCGACACCTCGACGTCCTCGCAATACACGCCACCCATGCCATCCAGCTGTGGGCTGGTGGCGCACCAGACGCTCGTCGCCGCGCCCTGCGGCACACTCTTGAAGCCGCGTTCGAGGTCGACGACGGGACGCCCTTCCTCGTCGATCGCGCCAAACGCGCGGAGTTCGTCCTGGCTGATGTGTCGGACCAGGTCCGTCATGATCGCGCCGGGGTGCAAGGCAAACGCGCGGATGCCGTCGGCCTCGCCACGCTTGTCCACGCCGAGGGCGAACAGCACGTTCGCCGTCTTCGACTGACCATAGGCGACCCAGGGGTCATAGGCGCGGTGCTCGAAGTTCGGGTCGTCGAAGTCGACGCCGGCGAAGCGGTGGCCGCGCGACGACACCGAAACGACGCGTGCGCCGCCAGCACGCCGGAGGGCGGGCCACAACCGTGCGGTCAGCTGGAAGTGGCCCAGGTGGTTGGTCGCGAACTGCATTTCGTAGCCGCGCGCGTCGCGTGTCAGCGGCATCGCCATCACGCCAGCGCTGTTGACCAGGACGTGCAGTGGCTCGCCACGGGCGAGGAAGCGCTCGGCGAAGGCGTCGATGGAGGCCGGGTCGGCGAGGTCCATCGGCTCGATCTCGACATCGATGCCCTCGAGGGCCTTGCGCGCCTTGGCCAGGTCGCGGGCCGGGACGATCACGCGTGCCCCGGCGGCGCGTAGCGCACGGCTGGTCTCGGTACCGATGCCCGAGTAGCCGCCGGTGACGATGGCGGTTTTGCCGGTCAGGTCGATGCCGGCGAGCACCTCGTCCGCCGTGCTGGCCATGGTGAAACCGGAATGGATGGGGGTCTGGACGCTGGACATGGGGAATCTCCTCTGGGGATGCTCACAAGGTTAGGCCCCTCTCGCCGAACGATGAATGCTTGAAAGTCCGCCATCCATGCGCAATCGTACGGGCATGGCTGACGATCCGATCTCTGAGGTGTTACGGCTGGCGGACGTCGAGTCAGTCGTTTCCGGCGGTTTCCGCGCCGGCGGGGACTGGGCGATCCGCTTTCCGGCGCCGGACAAGCTGAAGTTCTTCGCCGTCCTGCGCGGCGGGTGCTGGCTGCGCACGGACGGTGGCTCGACGGTCCGGATGGAAGAGGGCGACGTGGTCTTGCTCATCGCTGAGCGCGGATTCGTTCTGGCCAGCGATCTCTCGCTGCCGACGATAGATGCGCGTGAGGTATTCGCAGGCCGTACGACCCCGATCGTCCCGGTAGGCGAGGGTGATGACGTCCTGCAGATCGGCGGCCACGTGCGGCTACACCCTACGTATGCGCCCATGCTTCATGAGGCCTTGCCGTCGCTGATCCACGTTCGTGGCTCGGCACCGGAAGCGACCACCATGCGCTGGATTCTCGACCGCATGGTTGAGGAAAGTCGTGGTGACCTTCCGGGTTCCGGCATGGCCAGGACGCAGCTGGCCCACCTGTTGTTCGTACAGATACTGAGGGCGCACCTCTCGGCGGGAGGTCCGTTGCAGGCGGGGTGGCTGCGGGCGGCGGCTGATCCGCGCCTGGGCGCAGCCCTGCGCTTGATGCACGGGGAGCCGGGCAAGCCCTGGCGCCTTGATCAGCTGGCCGGCGCGGCAGCGATGTCGCGCACCATCTTCGCTTCCCAGTTCAAGGCGGCCGCAGGCGTGGCTCCGCTGGCCTATCTGGCGCGGTGGCGCATGCGGCTTGCGGAGCGCGCCCTGCGCCAGGGCGAGGTGCCCGTGGCGGTGCTGGCGAGGGATCTGGGCTATGCGTCGGAAAGCGCGTTCAGCCATGCCTTCAAGCGGATCGTTGGGGTATCGCCCAGCCGATACGCCGGCGACCGGGCCTCTTCCTGACAGCGTCCGGCTCTATGTGGGAGCCGGCTATGCCGGCGATTGGGCTGCGGCTAGGCCGCTCCGTAGGCTTTTCGCCGCTGAAGCGGCTCCCACATGGTCCGATTGCCGCTGAAGCGGCTCCCACATGGAAGAGTTCGCTACAATCGCGTTTTGCCCAGCTCGCGATGCCAGCGCCGGGAGAATCCATGCACGCCCAACCTGAGACCCTCGGATGATCGACGGCACCCTGTTCGTGGTCGCCGCGCCTTCGGGAGCCGGAAAGTCCACGCTCGTCAACGCCTTGCTCGAGCGCGAGCCAGACATCTCGCTGTCCATTTCGCATACGACGCGGCCGCCGCGCGTGGGCGAGCAGTACGGACGCCACTACTTCTTCGTCGAGCGCACCGACTTCGAGAAAGAAATTGCCGAAGGCATTTTCCTCGAGCACGCCGAGGTGCATAGCAACCTCTACGGCACCTCGCGCACCGTCGTCGAGGGAAAGCTGTGCGAGGGCGCGGACGTGCTGCTGGAAATCGACTGGCAGGGTGCGCGCCAGGTCCGCAAGGGCAAGCCGGATTGCGTGAGCGTTTTCATCCTGCCGCCGTCGCGCCAGGAACTCGAACGCCGCCTGCGCGGTCGAGGTTCCGACGCGCCCGAGGTCATCGAACGCCGCCTGTTCAATTCGCGCGAGGAAATCGCCCACGCGCACGAGTTCGACTACATCATCGTCAACGACCGCTTCGAGGACGCCCTGGCGGACCTCCAGGCGATCGTTCGCGCCGTCCGCCAGCGCACGCCTGCGTCGGCTCGCCGCCACGAGGCGCTGATCGAGGAGCTTCTCGCACCATGACCGACGACGCCATCGTCCGCGTACGCGGACTGACCACGGTCCTCAACGGCAAGACCATCTTCGACAATCTCGACCTGGACATCCCTCGCGGCAAAGTCACCGCGATCATGGGTCCCAGCGGTACCGGCAAGACCACCCTGCTGAAGCACATCACCGGGCAGATGCGTGGCGATGCCGGCACGATCGAGGTAGACGGTGAGAACGTGCCGTCGCTGTCGCGCGAGAAGCTTTTCGAGCTGCGCGAGCGTATCGGTTACCTGTTCCAGAACTCGGCCCTCCTGACCGACTTCGACGTCTTCGAGAACGTGGCCTTCCCGCTGCGCCAGCACACCGAGCTGCCGGAAGAACTGATCCGCAACATCGTGCTCAACAAGCTCGAAGCGGTCGGCCTTCGCGGCGCCGCGAAGTTGTCGCCTACCGAGCTTTCCGGCGGCATGGCCCGGCGCGTGGCGCTGGCCCGCGCCATCGTCTTCGACCCCGCCCTGATCCTCTACGACGAGCCCTTCGTCGGCCTGGATCCCATCTCGCTCAACCAGGTGTTGCTGCTTATCCGCACGCTGAACCACACGCTCGGCATCACTTCCGTGCTGGTGGCCCACGAACTGGCGGCAGTGCAAAAGGTGGCTGACCACGTGTACCTGATCGCCAACGGCAAGGTCGTGGCGCAGGGTGCGCCGGCCACGCTGGCCAACGACGGTTCGCCGTGGACCGCGCAGTTCTTCGGCGGCCAGATCGACGGTCCGGTGCCGTTCCAGTATCCCGCCGGCGATTACGCCACGGCGCTTGGTTTTCCCGGAGAAAAGGCATGACGACGGCAAGGAATGACAATGTCGTCGTCCGCAGCCTCAGCCAGATCGGTGCCTGTGGCATCTTCCTGCTGACGATCCTCGCGGCGATCCCGCGCAGCTTCCGTCATGGTCGCGAGACCATACGGCAGATCTGGTTCGTCGGCGCGATGAGCCTGACCATCGTGATGACCTGCGGCCTGTTCGTCGGCATGGTGCTCGGCCTGCAGCTGTACGACGTGCTCTCGATCTTCGGCGGCACCTCGGCCACCGGTACCGTGGTCGCCATCGCGATCTATCGTGAGCTGGGGCCGGTGGTAACCGCGCTGTTGTTCGCTGGCCGCGCCGGCACCTCGGTCACCGCCGAGATCGGCCTGATGCGCGCGACCGACCAGCTCGACGCCATGGAGATGATGGCGGTCGATCCGATCGCCTACGTCATCGCACCACGTTTCCTTGCCGGCGTCATCGCGCTGCCCCTGCTTGCCGTGGTGTTCTGCGCCATGGGCGTGTTCGGTGGACACCTGGTCGGGGTGACCTGGCTCGGCATCGACAACGGCACGTTCTGGTCGAACATGACCGCCACGGTGGATGTCCACAAGGACATCATCGACGGCGTGCTGCTCAAATCCATCGCCTTCGGCATCGTGGTCTCCCTGATCGCGGTGTTCCAGGGCTACACCACGCCGCCCACCAGCGAGGGCGTCGCCTATGCGACGACCCGCACGGTGGTCGCTTCGTCCATCGCCATCCTGGCGCTGGACTTCGTCCTCACCTCGTTCCTGATCTGAGGCACCGGAGACCCGCCATGACTACTCCTTCCTTCTTTACCCGTTCGAGGACCGCGCCGTGACCCAGAGACGTTCCTATGCCTTCGGCACCGGCCTGTTCATCGTGCTCGGCTTTGCCGCCCTCGCTTACCTGGCGACCCAGACCACCTCGGTGGCCAACGCCAGCCAGGGCTCCAGTTACACGGTCGAAACCCATTTCGCCAACATCGGCCAGCTGAAGAACCGCGCCCCGGTGAAGATCGCCGGCGTTCGCGTCGGCTCCGTGCAGGCGATCGACCTCGTTCCCGGCAAGGAAGAGGCGAAGGTCACCCTGTCGATCGACGACCGTCACAAGGACATCCCCGTCGATTCCGTGGCCACGATCTTCACCAGCGGCCTGCTCGGCGACCAGTACGTAGGCATCCAGTTCGGTCAGTCCAAGACCCCGGTGAAGGAAGGCGGCGAAATCGGCCTGACCCGTCCGGCCCAGCAGCTGGAAGAGATGATCGGTAAGTTCTTCGGCGGCGGCAGCGCGCCGGATCGCCTGGGCGGCACGTTCCATGTCACCGGCAACTTCACCAACGTCGGTGCCCTTCAGCCGGGTGCGGCCGTGAAAATGGCCGGTGTACCTATCGGCAGCGTCGATTCGGTGGTCATCAAGCCGGGCAGCAGCGAAGCCACGGTGACCCTTGCGATCGACAAGCGCTACTCCCAGATACCTGATGACTCGGCTGGCGCGGTGTTCACAAGCGGTTTGATCGGCAGCCAGTATGTTGCGATCCAGCCGGGTGGCTCGCCGACCTTCCTCGCCGAAGGCGATGAGCTGATCCTCACGCAGTCCGCACTCCAGCTTGAAGACCTGATCGGCAAGTTCCTCGTGAACGGTTCGCCGAGCGACAACAAATCCGGTGGCGCCCAGGGCGGCACCCAACCCGACAACTCCGGCAAGAAGTAAGGCCGGACCCCAGGAGACATCGCATGCTGCGTCAGCTTTCCCTTGCCATTGCCCTCGCCGTCGGTGGCGTCATCGCCGCTCCCGCGTTCGCCCAGGATGCGGCTCCGGCGTCCGCTACCCAGGGCCAGGGTCCCCAGCAGATCGTGCAGACGATCTCCGATGACCTGGCCAAGGCCATCGAAGGCCATCAGGCCGAGCTCAAGAACGACAAGGAAAAGTTGATCGCGGTGATCGACGACACCTTCCTGCCGCATTTCGACATCGACTACGCGTCCATCCTCGTGCTCGGCCAGAACGCCAGCAAGGCTTCGCCGGAACAGCGCCAGCGTTTCGCCAAGGCGTTCTACAACTCGATCACGCACCGCTATGCCGAGGGCTTGCTCAATTACACCCGCGGCCGGGTCAAGGTGCTCCCGTTCAGTGGGGATCTCAACAACAAGCGCACGATTGTCCGCACGCAGGTCATGCTCGACGACGGCAAATCGGTCTCGGTCGACTACGCGTTCCGCAAGAGCGCCAGCGGTGACTGGAAGGCATATGACGTGATCATCGAGGGCATCTCGTACATCACCAACTACCGCAACCAGGTGGATGCCGAGATCAAGAAGGAGGGCCTCGACAAGTTGACCGTCGATCTCGAGTCGAAGGGCAGTGCGGCCATCGACCAGCTCGAGAAAGACGGCGGCGGCAAGGGCGGCGCGCAGAAGTGATCCCGGCGTCGTTCTCGCTGACGACCACGGTGCCGGGCACCCTCGGGGTGTCCGGCGCACTCACGTTCGCCACGGCGGCCGAGGCATTGCAGTCGGCGCGTGCCGAACTGGATCGTAGCGGCCAGACCACGCTGGACCTGAGCGGTGTCACGCACGCCGACAGCGCCGGCCTGGCGACGCTTCTGGCCCTGCTCGCGCACGCCCGGACGCAGGGCAAGGCGCTCGTCGTCACCCACACGCCGGAAGGCCTGCAAGCCCTGGCGCGCGTTTCAGGCGTAGAAAACCTGCTCTGACGGCGGCCTGCTTTCTCTGCAGATGCCTACGCTTTCTGTGGGAGCCGATTCATCGGCGATAGGGTGCTTGCCGCAACCCCTCCCGCTGCCGCGGGATCGCCGCTGAAGCGACTCCCACAGGGTTTTCCGTCACCCTGAAAGTCAGACATAAAAAAGGCCCCGAGGGGCCCTTTTTTATTCCGGCTTTTCGCCGTTCTTCTGTTCCCACTTGTGCTGCTCGTCGAGCAGCTTGTCGGGATCGAAGCCCTGATTGTCGTTCAGGCCCTGCATCTGTTCGATGACCGCGTCCGGCGGGTTGCCGTCGTAGATCTGGTACAGACGCTGCTGGCGGTAGGCATCACGCATGAACACGTACGGGTCGTAGGCCGAGGCGAGGAAGCTCTCCGCGTCGATACCGCGCGAGCGCAGGGTCACCAGATAGAGCGCCGAAGGGATGTATTCCTGGCCGTACTTGTAGCTGTGGTTACGCGAGTAGTAGCTGAGCGGGTCGAAGAAGTAGCTGTCGACCGGCAGGCGCCAGACGTCGCGGGCCGTGGTCGGGCCGACCAGCGGCAGGACCAGGTAATCGCCCTCGGGCACGCCCCAGCGGGCCAGGGTCACGCCAAAGTCGTTGTCTTCCAGCGGAATACCGAGCAGGCTGGCGGGATCCTTGAAGCCAAGGAAGCCGATCGTCAGGTTCACGACGAACCGGCTGGTCGACTGCAGGGCCTGCTTCGGGCGAGCCTGGAGCAGGTCGTTGGCCACCGTGATCGGCAGTCGGATGTTGGTGTAGAAGTCGCTGACCGCCGTACGCACCGCGGGCGTGGTCACCTTCCGATAGCCCACAGCGACGGGGCGGATGACCGCCTTGTCGAGCTTGTCGTTGAAGGCGTACATGTTCCGGTTGAAGTGCTCGTTCGGGTCGTCCGTCCGCGGCGGCGCGATGTGGCACGCGGCGAGAAGGGCGGTGGCGAGCGCTGCCAGCGCGGGTCTGGCGAACCGGGAAATCAGATTGAGGTGCATCGAGGCGACTTTGCGGGTAGGGCGATACTTTAGTGTACCGCTTGGTTTTATTATTTGCACTAATACCCGTCCGTCCTGGCCAGAACCGCGCATGATACCCCTCCCCTGATTGCCAGCCAACCGGCCGGACCGCTAAACTGCACAACCAGAAGTGTCTTTATTGTCAAGGATTTGAAATGGCCCGTATTACCGTCGAAGACTGCCTAGAGGTAGTCGACAACCGCTTTGAGCTGGTGCTCATGGCGACCAAGCGTGCCCGTCAGCTCTCCAAGGGCGCCGAGCCGACCATCGATCCCGCCAACGACAAGCCGACCGTGCTGGCCCTGCGCGAGATCGCCGACCGTCGCGTCAACGACGAAATGATCGACGAAATCGACCGTGCCGCCCGCGAGCGTGCCGAGCGTGAAGCCCTCGAGTGGGCCGCCACGGAAGTGGACGACGACCTCTCGAAGGGTGGGGATGACTGATGACCCCGGGTCGCTGTCGGCCCTGTCATCAATGGAACACTGCGCATGTTGACGCGCGGCTGCTGAGGCCGCGCGCGGGAGGCTGCGCCGTTTAAGGCGCGAGACCCTCCCATGGAAGTCGTCCCTGCGAAAAAACTGACCGACGTGGTCGACGATGGATCGGTGCCGCCCTATGTGCAGGCGCTGGAAGATCGCGTGGGCGCGTACCTGCCGCGCGACCAGGTGCTGCGCATCCGCCGCGCCTTCCTCATCGGCGCTGCCGCGCACGACGGCCAGACCCGCAAGTCCGGCGAGCCGTACATCACGCATCCCGTGGCCGTGGCGCAGGTGCTGGCCGAACTCGGCCTGGACGCCGAAACGATCATCGCCGCGATCCTCCACGACACGCTGGAAGACACCAAGCTCGCGCGAGAGGAACTCGCCGGCGAGTTCGGTGAAACCGTGGCCGAGCTGGTCGACGGCGTCACCAAGCTCGACAAGATGCGTTTTTCCAGCCGGCAGGAAGCGGACGCCGAAAGCTTCCGCAAGATGCTGCTGGCGATGGCGCGCGATCTGCGCGTCATCCTGATCAAGCTCTCCGATCGCCTGCATAACATGCGTACGCTGGGTGCGAAGGACGGCGCCTCGCGCCGCCGCATTGCGCGCGAAACGCTGGAGATTTACGCCCCGATCGCGCAGCGCCTGGGCATGAACAAATTCAAGGCCGAGCTTCAGGATCTCGGCTTCAAGGCGCTGTATCCGGATCGCCATCGCATTATCGGCGAGCGTATCCGTGCCGCGCTGGGCAATCGGCGCGAAGCGATGGCCAAGATCGAGATGGCGCTGGAAGGGCGCCTTGCCGCCGAGAAGATTCCCGGTCGCGCGGTCAGTCGTATCAAGTCGGCCTGGAGCATCTATTCGAAGATGCGCGGCGAACACAAATCGTTCGCCCAGCTGATGGACGTCTACGGTTTCCGCGTCATCACCGATTCGGCCATGCACTGCTACATGGCGCTCGGCGCCGTGCATGGCCTTTACAAGCCGGTCGACGCCCGCTTCAAGGATTTCATCGCCATTCCCAAGGGCAATGGCTACCAGTCGCTGCATACCGTGCTCCTCGGGCCCTTCGGTGCGCCGATCGAAATCCAGATCCGTACCTCGGAGATGGAGTCCGTCGCCGAGCGCGGTGTCGCGGCACACTGGGCGTACAAGTCCGATTCCGGTCCCGCGAATAGCGCGCAGGCCCGTGCACGCGAATGGCTCTCCGCCCTCGCAGACAGCCAGGCCAACACGCCTTCGGCGGCCGAGTTCCTCGAGAACGTCAAGATCGACCTGTTCCCGGACGAGGTCTACCTGTTCACCCCGCGCGGCGAGATCTTCTCGCTGCCGCGTAATGCCACGGCCCTGGATTTCGCCTACGCCGTGCACACCGACGTCGGCGATCACGCCGTCGCGGCGCGTGTCGACAAGAAGCTGGTGCCGCTGCGCACGCGGCTGGTTTCCGGCCAGCAGGTGGAAATCATCACCGCGCCGTCCGCCGTGCCGAACCCAGCCTGGCTGGAAGCGGTCGTCACCGGCAAGGCTCGTACGGCCATCCGTCAGTACCTCAAGCATCTCCAGCACGAGGATGCAGTGGACTTCGGTCACCGCATGCTCGATCGCGCCCTCGACGCGCGCGGCCTGAGTCTTGACTCGGTGCCCGCCGCGGCGCTTGATCGCTTCCTCGACGACGCCAAGCTCAAGCGCCTTGAGGAACTGCTCTCCGAAATCGCTCTCGGCAACCGCTTCGCCGACCAGGTCGCCACGCAGCTCGTCGCCTTGCTCGGTCCTAGGGAGGGTAGCCACCCGCAGGCACCGCCGGAGCACAACGCCGAGAAGATTCGCATCAGTGGTGCGGAGCGCGGCGTGCTCAGCTTCGGCAACTGCTGTCATCCGCTGCCCGGCGATGAAATCGTCGGCTTCCTGTCTTCAGGCAAGGGCATCGTGGTGCACCGGGTCGAATGCCCGAACGTCGTCGAGTTCCGTAAGACCCCCGAGCGCATCGTCGCCATCGAATGGGACCGCGACGTGCAGGGCGACTACCGCGCCGAACTGCGTATCGAGGTCCTGAACCGTCCGGGCGTACTCGCCACGGTCGCGGCGGCCATCGCGGACGCCGGCTCGAACATCGAGAACGTCGAGTACATCGAACGAGACAGCACGGCTGCCACGCTGCTCTTCGCCATCGAGGTGAAGGACCGCAAGCACCTGGCCGATGTGATGCGCCGCGTCCGCCGTACCGGCGTAGTCAGCGGCGTCTACCGCCACCCGCTGTAGACCCTTCGGCTGTAAGGGCCTTCTGAATGTGGGAGCCGATTCATCGGCGATCCCGCGGCAGCGGGCCAGGTGTACGCAAGCACCCAATCGCCGCTGAAGCGGCTCCCACAAGAAGCATTCAGCGACAAAGCATTCAGCCAAGGCATTCAGCCAAAGCATTCAGCCAGGGAGCATGCGATAGACTCTGGGGATCATTTGCCGAGGACGCCCCATGACCCGCAGCACCATCGCCACTGACAAGGCACCGTCGGCCATCGGCCCGTATTCCCAGGCGGTTCGCGCCGGCAACACGGTGTATTTCTCGGGCCAGATCCCGCTCGATCCGGCTACTGGCAATCTCGTCGAGGGCGATATCACCCTGCAGACGCGCCGCGTGTTCGACAACCTCGTCGCCGTGGCCGAAGCCGCCGGCGGCAAGCTGGCGGATATCGTTCGCGTGGGCATCTACGTGACGGACCTCGGCAACTTCGCCGCCGTGAACGCGGTGATGGCCGAATACTTTCAGCAGCCGTATCCGGCGCGCTCGACGATCGAGGTCTCGGGCCTGCCCAAGGGCGCCCAGGTCGAAGTCGACGCGATCCTCGTCCTGCCGTAATCCGCGGCACGATCCGTGGCCCGAAGCGCAGTGACCACGCCGGTGACATCGCCGGCGGATCCCGGACGCGCACCGCTGACAACGCTCGGTGGTGTCGGGCCCGCGCTTGCCGACACGTTGGGCAAACTCGGCCTCCGCGAGGTGCAGGACCTCTGGTTCCACCTTCCGCTGCGCTACGAAGATCGCACCACGGTCGTGCCTATCGCCGACCTCCGCCCGGGCGATCGCGCGCAGGTGGAAGGCATCGTCGAGCATGTGGAGCGCGGCTTCCGCTTTCGACCGCAGCTCAAGGTGATTATCGGCGACGACTCCGGTCGTCCGTTGCTGCTGCGCTTCTTCCACTTCCGCAAGTCGCAGGTGGACCTGCTCGCCAAGGGCACGCGTTTACTCTGCTTCGGTGAAGTGAGGCAGGGGCCGCAAGGTTTCGAGATTGTCCATCCGCAATACCAGCGCATCGAAGTCGACGAGCAGGTACTCGTGGACGAGCGCCTGACGCCGGTGTATCCCACGACGGAAGGTCTCGGGCCGCGACGCCTCGCCAGCGTGATCTCGCGTGCGCTCGCCCATTTGCCGACAGACGACCGGCTGGAACTGATCCCCGACGAGATCGGTCGGCCCATGGGGCTGACCTCGCTGCGCAATGCCTTGCTTCATGTGCATCGCCCGCCGCCCGACGTGGACCTGCGGCAACTGGGCGAAGGCACGCACCCCGCGCAACAACGCCTCGCGTTCGAAGAACTGCTCACCCAGCATCTGACCTTGCGGCGCATGCGCGCTGCGGTGAAGAAACGAAAGTCGCCGGCGCTGAAAAGCGCAGGTACGCTCCGCGACCAACTCCTCGCGTCGCTGCCGTTCGCACTCACCAAGGCCCAGTCCCGCGTATCGAAAGAAGTCGCCCGCGACCTTGCCCGCGCGCACCCCATGCTGCGTCTGGTCCAGGGTGACGTAGGCAGTGGCAAGACGGTCGTTGCCGCGCTCGCTGCGCTGGCGGCGATCGAAAGTGGTTACCAGGTCGCGCTGATGGCGCCGACTGAACTCCTTGCCGAACAGCACCTGCGCAACTTCCGTGCGTGGTTTGAGCCACTTGGCCTCGAGGTGGAATGGCTCGCCGGCAAGGTGCAGGGCAAGGCGCGCAAGAGCGCGCTGGCGCGTGCCGCTGGTGGCGCGCATGTGCTCGTCGGCACGCACGCGCTCATGCAGGAAGGAGTGAGTTTCGCGAAACTCGGACTCGTGATCGTCGACGAGCAGCATCGCTTCGGCGTCCATCAGCGCCTCGCCTTGCGCGACAAAGGTGCGGAGGGCGATCTCATTCCGCATCAGCTTGTCCTCACCGCAACGCCGATTCCACGCACGCTTGCCATGAGCGCGTACGCGGATCTCGATGTCTCGTCGATCGACGAGCTTCCGCCGGGCCGCACGCCGGTGCAGACCGTCGCTATCTCCAACGAGCGCCGCTACGACGTGATGGAGCGCATCCACGCCGCGTGCATGGAAGGGCGGCAGATTTACTGGGTCTGCACGCTCATCGAAGAATCCGAGCAGCTCAATGCGCAGGCGGCGGAAGTCGCGCATGCGGAACTCACGGTCGCCTTGCCGGATCTCGCTGTTGGCCTGATTCATGGCCGCATGAAGCCGAAAGAAAAGCAGGCCGTGATGGACGCGTTCAAGGCCGGCGAACTGGCTGTGCTGGTCGCGACCACCGTGATCGAAGTCGGCGTGGATGTGCCCAATGCCAGCCTCATGGTGATCGAGAACAGCGAGCGCCTGGGCCTGGCACAGTTGCACCAGCTACGCGGCCGCGTGGGCCGTGGTGCGATCGCGTCGAACTGCGTGCTGCTTTACCAGAATCCGCTGTCGCGACTCGCACGCGAACGCCTGCAGGTGATGCGTGAGACGAACGACGGTTTTCGCATTGCGGAGAAGGATCTCGAACTGCGGGGCCCAGGTGAAGTCCTGGGCACCCGGCAGACCGGGCAGCTGCAGTTCCGTATCGCCGACCTCACCCGCGACGGGCATCTCATGCCGGAAGTGCAGCGCGTTGCCGAAGCGATGATGAAGGGGCATCCGGCGCGGTGTGAGCAGTTGATCGCGCGCTGGGTGGGTGACGCGGCGCGCTACGTCGACGCCTGAGGCATCGCCGCTGAAGCGGCTCCCACACAAACCCTGTGGGAGCCGCTTCAGCGGCGATGCTCTTACCGGGCGAGCGGCGGCTTGGCCAGGCCCAGGTGTCTGCGCACTTCCGAGGCGATCGCCGCCGTTTCCCTCAGTGGTGTCTGCGTCGGCGGCGTCTGCGCATCGATATCGTGCAGCAACCCCGCTGCGCGCAGTTCCTGATGGAACCTCTGTAGCTTCTCCGGCAGCGGCCGGGACACGAAGGTATGTACCGGCCGACCGGTCGCGCACGCCTCGGAAAGCATGTTCACGGAGTCGGGCGTGACCACGAGCCGGTCAGCCCAACCAAGGATGCCAGGATAGGGGTTCGCGCCGTCCGTGCTGTCCGCCCAGACCACGCCGGGCAGCCCGGCGAACGCTTCGCGGATCCGCGTCCGTTGCGTGCCCGGTGTTCGACGTGAGGCCGCCACCAACACTGACCCGCCATCGACAGCATGCCGTGCCTTCACTGCGGCAAGAAAGGCGGCGGCCGCGTTGTCGTCGAACGGCGCGCCGCGCCGGGCGCCGCCGATCAGCACGCCGAGCCTCGGCGACGGCAATCCGGCGAACTGCGCGAAGCCATCGCGACCGTCGGCCAGCCAGGCATCGTCGATCGGGTGCAGTGAGCCGAGAGGATTGAGGACATTCTCGCCGCGAAGGGTGTCGTGCTTTGGCGCGATCACCAGGTCCCAGTGCACCGGGTCGATCCGCGGATCGAGCACCTGCACGGCCAGCGTCTTGCCGTCCGACCACTGGCGGATCTGTCGCGTCGCCCAGGCGGCGCTGCGGCCGCAGCCAATGACCAGATTAGGCCAGGGCGGCAGGAGACTGTCGTTGTTGCGGTCCAGGGCGATGCGCGAACCCGGCAGCTGCCGCGGCGCGAACCAGGACCAGGGCGCGCGCAGCTCGACCACGATCTCGCGGATCGTGGGGGTCAGCGCCTCAGCCAGGGCCAGCGCCTGCCGGCGATTACCGGCGGCGCCGTCTGTCACGACCCAGCAGGCATCCTGGGGCAGCATTGTTGTCGAATTTGCCACAGTTCGTTCCCTGGCTGACCGGTCACGGACCCGCCCATGACGCTTACACTGTCGGGATGCCGGGGCCCCGGCGATCCATCACTGTACAAGGATATCCATGAGCGCTCCGTTGTCCGATGCTTCGCTTGACCAGCTCTTCCTCACTGCCCGCACCTACAACGCGTGGCTCCCGAAGGAAGTGACCGACGAGCAGATCCGCCGCTTGTACGAGCTGGCCAAGTTCGGTCCCACCGCAGCCAACTCCTCGCCCATGCGCATCGTCTTCGTGAAGTCGCAGGACGCCAAGGCGCGCCTCAAGCCGTATCTGTCCGAGAGCAACGCCGAGAAGACGATGCTGGCCCCGGTCACCGCCATCGTCGCAACGGACTTCGCGTTCCACGAGCACCTGCCCAAGCTGTTCCCGCATGCCGATGCCCGCAGCTGGTTCGTCGGCAACGAAGCGCTGGTCCAGGCTTCCGGTACCCGCAATGGCTCGCTGCAGGGCGCCTACCTGATCATGGCAGCCCGCGCACTCGGCCTCGATTGCGGCCCGATGTCCGGTTTCGACCAGGCCGGCGTGGACGCGGAGTTCTTCGCAGGCACCCAGATCAAGTCGAACTTCCTGATCAACATCGGCTACGGCAATCCGGACAAGAATCTTTTCGACCGGCTGCCGCGTCTTTCTTTCGACGAAGCGGCACAAATAGCCTGACCTCACTTCCCGCGGTGACCAACCGGTCCCGCTGCCATCAGCAGTACCCATCCCACTGCAGGAGATTCACCATGCGCGCTCTCCGTTACGTCGCCCTCGCGGGCCTGCTCGCCACCGCCGGCACCGCCGCCGCCGCTCCGGTCACCTACAAGCTCGACCCGGGCCACACCATGGTCCTGTTCAGCTGGAACCACTTCGGCTTCTCCAACCCGACCGCCAACCTCGGCCAGGTCGACGGCACCCTCGTCTATGACGAAGCCGCCCCGACCAAGTCCACCGTGGAAGCGACCCTGCCGCTGGCCGGCCTCGACACCTTCGTGCCGAAGCTCGACGAGCACCTGAAGTCGGCTGATTTCCTCGATGCCGCCAAGTTCCCGACCGTGACCTTCAAGAGCACCAAGGTCACCTCGGCGGGTAAGGACAAGCTCAAGGTCGTCGGCGACCTCACCGTTCACGGCGTCACCAAGCCGGTCACCCTCCACGTCACCGTCAACAAGGTCGGCCCGCACCCGATGATGAAGGTCCAGACCGCCGGCTTCGACGCCACGGCGACGATCAAGCGCTCGGACTTCGGCGTCGGCGCCTACGTGCCGAACGTCTCCGACGAGATCAAGATCCGCATCACCACCGAAGCGCACGACGCTGCGGCCGCTGACAAGAAGTAAGCAAGCACCAGGTTTCATGCTTCCAGACCCGCGCCGGCAACGGCGCGGGTTTTTCGTCTCGCGAGGAGACCTTGGTGCCCACCCTCGCTGCTCAGACAGTCCTCCGCGTTCGAAAGGGAAAGCCGCTCCGCGGCCATGTACTTATTGGCCTACGGCCGCTCCACTTGTCCGGAACTCGCCTCGAGGGTGGACACCAAGGTCTCTCACGACGATACGGTCAGCGGGAAGGAGAGCCGTTGAGCGGTGTCGCTGCCGAAGCCGGTCGTCACGGCCGTCGTGCTGGTACGTACATTCCGGCGCGCTGAGCGACTTCCTCGCCGCTGCGCCGCCTCGCGCGAACGATCGCGACTGGCGAGACAGTTGACCGCTTGACGATGGCGATGACCCGACCGCCGAAGCGGCTTTGCTTCGTCGGCTCGACCGCACGAACCTCAGGGTTCGGGAGAGTCTTCGGTGCCCACCCTCGAGGCGAGTTCCCGACAAGTGGAGCGGCCGTAGGCCAAATGAGTACATGGGCCGCGCAGCGGCCTTTCCGATACGAAACGCGAAGGGGTGTCTGAGCAGCGAGGGTGGGCACCGAAGGCTCTGCGCCGTGACGTCCGGACCCCCCCCAGGTCCAGCGATTCCGCCAAGAGCGAATGGCGTTTTTTGCTACCATCGCAGACCCACGTTCCACGGCCCAGTCCGGAGTTTCCCCATGCATGCCAATCCCGCGGCCGCCAAGCTCATCCCGGCCAACGCCGAGAACCGCTACGAAGTGACCAAAGCGGACCTTCCGCTGTCCTGCCCCATGCCGGGCATGTACCTTTGGAACTCGCATCCCAAGGTCTACCTGCCCATTGTCGACGACGGTGGTACCTCAAAGTGCCCCTATTGCGGCGCCAATTACGTGTTGAAAGACTGAACGGCCCCGCGCGGGCATGCTTGATGCATTGCCCGTGACACTCCTTCCTCTCGGACCGCCCATGGCCACCGTCTTTCCCGATCGGACGATGACCGTCGTACAGCTCATCCCCGCCCTTCATTCGGGTGGTGCCGAGCGTTCGACCCTGGAAATTGCCAGGGCGCTGGTTGCTGCCGGGCATCGGTCGGTCGTGGTCTCCGCGGGAGGCCGGCTGGTTGCGCAGCTCGAGGCCGAGGGTAGCGAGCATGTCATCTTGCCGATCGGGCACAAGTCGCTCGGCACGTTGTTCACCGTCGGCAAGCTTCGCCGCATCTTTCGCGAGGTGAAGCCGGACATCGTCCACGCCCGCTCGCGGCTGCCGGCGTGGATCGGCTGGTGGGCCATGCGTGGCGTGAAGCCGCGCCCCCACTTCGTCACCACGGTGCACGGGCTGAATTCGCCAGGGCGTTACAGCGCCATCCTCCTGAGGGGTGAGCGCGTCATCGTCGTCTCGCAGACATTGCGCGACTATGTCCTGCGCCATTATCCGGACGACATCGACACGGCACGCGTCGCCGTCATCCCTCGCGGCATCGACACCGACGCTTTCCCCTATGGATATCGTCCGGACGACACCTGGCAGCGCGGTTTCTTCGAGGAATACCCGCAGCTGGCCGGCGCGCCGCTGCTGACCCTTCCCGGGCGCGGCACGCGCCTGAAGGGCCATGCGGACGCGATCGAGTTGCTCGCCGACCTCCAGCATCGGGCTATCGACGCGCGCCTGCTCCTGCTCGGCGCGGACGAGCCCGGTCGCGAGGCCTACGTTACCGAGTTGCGCCAGCTCATCCATACCCGAGGCCTGGACGACAAGGTCGTGATCTCTCCCGCCCGCGACGACGTACGTGATGTCTTCGCCATGTCGGCGCTCGTCCTGCAGCTTTCCGTGCGCCCCGAGTCGTTCGGGCGGACCGTGGTCGAGGCGCTGGCGTTGTGTCGGCCGGTCATGGGCTACGCACACGGCGGCGTCGGCGAACTGCTGGCTGAGCTCTATCCGGCCGGCCGCGTCCCCCTGGGCGACCGTGAAAAGCTGGTCGAGCGCGCCGCCGAGCTGCTGCGCTTCGCTCCGCCGATCCCGCCCCCGCGCAGCTATCGCCTTGTCGACATGCAGGAGGCCACGCTCGCGCTCTATGCCGACGTTCTCCAGGGCGTCCCCGCCGCGTGAGTGGGACTATCGCCCGTTCGATCAAAGCCGGCCTCGCGTCTCCGCTGCTGCCCATCTGGCTCGTGCCGGCGCTGTTGCCGTTCGGGCGCAGTGCGGAACTGGGCGTCTTTCTTTCCCTCGTCGGGGCGATCCTGCTGCTGGTCCGCGAGCCGCAGGCGATTCGTCACCACCCCGGCGCGAAGCTGTTCCTCTGGTTATTCGCAGCCTACGCAGGCGCCGCCCTGGTATCGGCTATCGACGCCGTGGCACCAGGGAAAACCTGGCTTACGCTGGCAGGAATCCTGCGTTTCGCACCTCTTGGCGTGTACACCTGTTTCGCCATGCGTCGGCCGGGCAAGGTCCGCGCCCTCTATCTCGCCACCGCCGTCGTCGTCGCGATCTGGGTGGCGGATGCCTGGGTGCAGGCCCTCACCGGTTACAGCCTGGCGGGCGCCTCCAATGCCGAGCGTCTGTCGGGCATCTTCGGCGCCGACAATCTCAAGCTCGGTCCGGCGCTCTCTGCGCTGTCGCCGTTTCTGCTTTGGGGTGCCCGTGAGCGCTGGGGACGTCGCGGCCTGATCCTCGCCTTCCTGCTGGCGCTGGGACCCGTACTCCTTTCCGGTTCCCGCGCGTCATGGCTCTGCTACGGCCTCGTCGCCCTGGGCTTCCTCTGGAACGAAGCAAAAACGCCGCGCCGGTTTGCCGTGGCCTGCCTCGCCGCCGGAGCGACACTCGCCCTCGTCGCCTTGCTCGCCTGGCAGGTATCGCCGCGCTTCCGCGATCGCGTGGCGCATACCTTGCCGGTCTTGTCGGGCACCAGCGCAGGCGTCGACGCCGCGCTGACCGGGCGCCTGGACATCTGGACCACCTCGCTGCGCATGTTCGCCGCGCATCCGGTGAACGGCGTGGGCGTGCGCGGGTTCCGCTATGCCTATCCGGCGGTGGCGCCAGCGGGCGACCATTTCCTGACGATGGAAAAATGCGCGGACGGCGAAGGTGCCTGTCATGCGCACCAGGTCGTGCTGGAAGTGGCGACCGAGACAGGCATCATCGGGTTGCTGGCCTGGCTGGCGGCGGTCGTCCTGGCCGTGCGTACGTGGTGGCGCGCCGGCGTGGTCGCACGCTACCGCGCCTTTCCCGCCACGCTGTCGCTGGTCGTCATCCTCTTTCCCCTGAACACCCATATGGCCTTCTATTCGGCCTGGTGGGGTCTGCTCGCCGCGTGGCTTTTGTCGGTGTGGTGCGCCGCGCTCTTCGCGGACCTGCCGGACCTGGAGCCGCGGGATGGCGCGTGAGCCGCTGTCGGTCGTCGTCACGACGTTCAACAACGCCGACACGATCGATGCTTGCCTGGCATCCGCGAGCTTCGCCGACGATATCCTGGTCCTCGATTCCGGCTCCACGGACGCGACATGCGACATCGCCGCGCGACGGGGGGCACGCGTTGAAGTGCAGCCTTTTGCCGGTTATAGCGCGCAGAAACAGGCAGCAATCGATCTGGCCGCACACCGGTGGGTGCTCCTGCTGGACTCGGACGAAGCCCTCCCCGCCGCCGCTGCGGACCGTGTTCGCGCGGCGCTGGAATCGCCAGAAGTCGCCGGGTTCGAACTGCTTCGTCGCGAGTGGGTGTTCTGGCGCTGGCAGCCCGAACGCGCACGGCTGAATCACTACGTGCGCCTGTTCGATCGCACCCGCGCTCGCATGAGCGGGCATGAGGTGCATGAGAGCGTCGTGGTCGACGGGCCGGTGCGTCGCCTCGACGCCATCATCGATCACTACGGCGAACGCGATATCGAAGGCCGGGTCGATAAGGCCAATCGCTACTCATCGCTGCAGGTGCATGATCGCCACACACGCACACCGCGCTACCTGCGCGCACGCATGGTCGTGTATCCCGCGGTGGCCTTCCTCCGTTACTACCTGTGGCGCGGCCACTGGCGTGGCGGCTGGGCAGGCTTCATCGCGGCGCGCGTGCACGCCTTTTACGCATTCCTGAAGTACGCGAAGCTCTACGAGCTCCGGGTCTCACGCCGCGCGGGCAAGGGCGGCGCCTCGCACGCCGAACGCGGCGACCAGTAGCTCGCAGGCTTCGCGGCGCAGCGCCTCCCGGCGCCGGAACTCGCTACGACGCTTGCTCTCCACCGTCGATTCGTCCCGGATCGGCTCGTGCACGGGCATGGCAAAGAAGCCATGTGCATCGGCCACGCCGCCGTTCTCCTGCCAGAACCCGTCGTAGTCCGCCTTGATTTTTTTCCTGCTGGCGAACGGGTGCGCCTCGTTGCCGATGCCCAGGATGCGTTCCGCGCCCATGGCCTCGGCGAGCGAACGAACCATGGACAGGAGCAGGTTCTTCGGACGCAGGCCATGGCATTGCCGCGTGAGTTCGCGAATGGCATCGCGCCCCGCGTTGTTGGCGGCGCCCTGCAGGCAGCCGATGATCACGGTGCGGCCTGCGTCCACGAACGAAATCGTGGCGCAGGATATCTGCAGTCCCTCCTCGTTCATCAGCGAGATGCTCAATTCGCCTTCGCGTGCGCGAAGCGTCGGTGCCTTCAGGACGAGCGACAGGTTGCTGCCATCGCGCAGCACCAGTCGGCCCAGAGGCACGCTACGTGCCCGGTAAAGGCGATCGAACAGCTTGCCGGGAAAGCGCTCGAGCGCGAACGCATAGTGTTCGCGTGTCGCGACCAGGCGCTGGCGCATCGACCAGTGACGGTTCATGTAACGGTGCTGGTAGCGCTCGATCAACGTGCGATCGAGTACCGAGACGCCGAACATGGCCCGTGTTTCCAGGAAAGCCAGCCATGCCGCGTGCTGCCGCCAGTTGAGCAGGGAGCGAGCGACATAGGTCATCGTGGCATTGAAGCCACGTGAGCGCGAGCTATGCCATTCGGCCCGGCCGCGCAGGGATCGCGCGAAGCGGAAGAGCGACTGCATGGGGTAGGTCCGTCTAAGGGGGAAGACGAACCTTATTTACGCTCGCATTTTTTCGCGGAGCTTTCGTCGTGGCTGACGGGAAATAGTTGCCTAGGACCGTACTTAAACGCGATCGTGCGGGATCAGTAGATCTTCGGCTCGCCAGGCGGGCGCGTCTTGAATCGCTTGTGCACCCAGAGGTATTGCTCGGGTGCTTCCCGCGCCATGCTTTCGATCTGTGCGTTGACCGACGCCGTGTCGCGCTCGGCATCGTCGCTCGGAAAATCCGCAAGCGGTGCACCCAGGCGCATGGCGTAACCGGCGTCGTCGGGCAGTCGGCGGTGATAGAACGGAATCACCAGTGCGCCGGACAAGCGGGCAAGGTGGTGGGTAGCGGTAATCGTTGCCGCCCTGACGCCGAAGAACGGCACGAAGACGTTGTCCTTGCTGCGCATGTCCTGGTCGGGCGCGTACCACAGCGTGCCGCCTTTCTTCAGGTAGCGCACGGTGCCGCGGATATCGTCCTTCTCGAACATCGCATCGGCATAGTGCAGGCGCGAACGCAGCACGGCGAACTCGAACACGTCCGAATCCATGCGCCGGTACATCCCGGCGATGCGGATGCGCGAGGAAACCAGGCGCGCACTGAGTTCCAGATGCGAAAAATGTCCGCCGACAAGCAGGACACCACGACCCGCGGCGCGCGCGGCCTCCAGGTGCTCGAGACCGTCGACGGTGACCGGGACCTTCGCGATGGCGCGGTCCGAGCCCATCCAGCCGAGCGCGAATTCGGCCAGCATCATGCCGACATCGAAGAGGTTGGCCCGCAGCAGGGCCTTCTGGGCAGCTTCGCCCAGTTCGGGGAAGCAGAGGGCGATATTGGTCGCGGCGATGCGCCGGCGCTCGGGATTCAGGTGCAGGGCGAGCCGGCCCGTCGTGCGGCCCAGGCGCATCAGCGCGCGAAAGGGCAGGTGGGCGATCAGCCAGATGACGCCGACGCCGATCCACGCCGCCCAGTGACGAGGAGCAAGCAGGCGCAGGGTGAAGGAGGGGCGGGGCATTCCGGGCATGTCCCGGCATTGTAACGAATGGGGGCGGCTATACTGCCGGGTCACCGGGAAGTCCCAGGGAACCGCGTGCTGCTGCGTCTGATCTACAACTGCGCCATGTACCTGTTCACGCCGCTGGTGATGCTGCGGCTGATGGCGCGCGGCATGCGTTACGGCGACTACCACGTGCGCTGGCGCGAGCGCTTCGGCCGCTTCCCGCTGCCGCGCCTGCATGGGTGTCTTTGGGTGCACGCGGTGTCGGTCGGCGAGGTCAATGCGGCCGAGCCCCTGGTCAAGGCCTTGATGGAGGCTTATCCGGAGGCGCCCATGCTCGTCACGACGGTGACGCCGACGGGATCCGAACGTGTCCGCCAGTTGTTCGGCGACCGCGTCCACAGCGTCTACCTGCCCTACGACCTGCCGTTCGCGGTGCGGAGCTTTCTGCGCAACACGCGCCCGCGGCTGGCCGTGATCGTCGAGACCGAGATCTGGCCGAACCTGTACTTCGCCTGCCGCCGGCACGGCATTCCGCTACTGATCGCCAACGCGCGTCTCTCCGAGCGCTCGCTGCGTGGTTATTCGCGCATGAGTTCGCTGGTGAAGGGTGCACTGCGCTGCGTCAGCCACATCGCCGCACAGTCGCGCACGGACGCCGCACGTTATCGCCTGCTCGGCGCCGAACCCAGCCAGCTCACTGTCTGCGGCAACCTCAAGTTCGACATGCCTGTCCCCGAGGATGCCTGGGCGGCCGGCAAGACCATGCGCGAGGCCTGGGGCACCGGACGCCCGGTGTGGATCGCGGCGAGCACGCACGAGGGCGAAGAGATGAGCGTGCTCGAAGCACACCTCGACGTGATGCGGCGCCTGCCGGATGCGTTGCTGTTGATCGCCCCGCGACACCCCGAGCGCTTCAAGGCGGTGGAATCGTCCGTGCGCAGCCTGGGTTTCCACGTGGGTACGCGCAGCAACGATGGCGTGCCCGGCCAGAACACCCAGTGCTTCGTGATCGACTCGATGGGCGAGCTGCTGCGCTTCTTCGCCGCCTGCGATGTCGCCTTCGTCGGCGGTAGCCTGGTCCCTATCGGCGGCCATAACGTACTCGAGCCCGCGGCACTGTCGAAGCCGGTCCTGGTCGGCCCGTACACGTTCAATTTCGAAGAGATCACCCAGGCCCTGCTCGATGAATCCGGTGGCCAGCGTGTCGCCAGCGGCGGCGAACTCGGCGAGCAGGTGCTCGCCCTCCTGCGCGACCACGAGCGCCGCCAGGCCATGGGCACCGCCGCCCGCCACGTCTTCGACAGCGAGCGCGGCTCCGTCGGCAAAGTGATGGAACTGGTCGACCGCCTGCTGCAGGAATAAGAAGCGGAATAAAAAAGGCGGACCCGAAGGCCCGCCTTTTCATCGCGCGATGGAACGTGGCCCTTACTGCAGCAGCGAGTTCACCGCTTCGAGGTCCTTGATGTCCACCGTGCCGGCTGTCTGCTTGAGCAGGAGCTTGTCGAGGATGAACTGGTGGCGGGCCTGCGAGTAGTCGCTGAGCGACGAGGTGAGGTTCTGCTGGGCGATCAGCACGTCGACGATAGTGCGGGTACCGACTTCGAAGCCGGCCTGCGTGGCGTCGCGGGCGCTCTCCGACGACTCGACGGCCGCCTTGGTCGCGCCGACCTTGCTGATGCCGGCGACGACGGAGCGGTAAAAGTTCAGCGTGTCGCGGACCACCTGGCGGCGTACCGATTCCAGGGAGTCCTGGGCGGCGTCGCGCTGGTAGATCGACTGGCGGACACGCGACTGCGTGAGGCCGCCGGAGAAGATCGGCACGTTGAGCGTGAGGCCGACCGAAGTCGCGCCACGGCCGTTGCTGCCGGACGACGAACCAAGGGTGCCCGCGGTGGCAGCAGAACCGACGCCGCCGTTCTGCGCCCATGCCGTGGTCTTGTTGTAGCCCAGCGAGGCGTCGATCGTCGGCAGGTGGCCGGCGCGCGCGGACGAGATGCTGTGCTCGCTCGAGTCGACGCTGTACTGCGCGGCGAGGATGCTCGGGCTGCTCTTGACCGCTTCGGCGACCCAGGCCTTCGGATCGTTCGGCGTCGGGGCATCCATCGGCAGCTGCTCGCGCAGCTTCTTCAGGTTGTCTGCCGGCTTGCCGGTGATCTGGGTGAGCGCTTCACGCGAATCGGCAAGCGTGTTCTCGGCCGTGATGACGGAGGCGACCGAAGTGTCGTGCTGGGCCTTGGCGTCCTGCACGTCCGTGATGGCGGACAGGCCGACGTCGAAACGCTGCTGGGCCTGCTCGAGCTGGCGGGCGAGGGCCTGCTCGTTGGCCTTGGCGAACGTCAGGGCGTCGTCGTTGGTCAGGACCTGGAAGTAGGCCGTGGCGACGCGCGTCAGAAGCTGCTGGACGGCTGCTTCATAGGTCGCGTTCTGCGAGTCCGCCGATGAATGGGCGGCCTGCAGGTCGGCGATCTGACTCAGGTTGAACACGCTCTGCGTCACGGTCGCGCTCAGCGTGCGCTGGCGGGTGTGGCCGATGTCGCTCGACAGGAGCGGATTGCCGGCGCCGTCGACCAGCGGATTGCCGGCGGCGTCGGTCAGCACCTCACGCGAGGGGCCGGCGGGATTGCTCTGGGTGATGCCGAGCGAGCCGTTGACCTGCGGGAGCAGCAACGCACGTGCCTGGTCCACGCCTTCGCCGGTGGCGAGACGGGTGGAATCGGCCTGCGACAGCACCGGATCGTTTGCGCGGGCCTGGCGGTAGGCGTCGAGCAGATCTTCAGCATGGCTCGCGAACGGCGTCGCGGCCAATGCCAGCGCGACGGTGAGCAGCTTCAAGCGCATGGTTTCGCCTCGTGGGTGATGGGTAATCTGTGGGTCAGAGCACGAAGCGCTTCACCGGCGCAGCGTGCGCCAGGTAAGGAAGGTCCGTTTCGAACAGCGATTCCTCGCGGAAGCGGCCTTCACCCTCGTGGGTGAGGAGCACTGCCGTCTGCGCGGGGGAATCGCCGCGTACGACGAACATGCGCCCACCCGGCTTGAGCCAGCGCACGAACTTTTCCGGAACCGTGTGGACGGCACCGGTGATCACGACGGCATCGAAAACGCCGGTCGGGTTGTAACCGTTGACGGCCTCGGCGGTCTCCAGCGAGATGTTGGTCACGCCGGTGGCGGCAAGGCGCTGACGAGCGGCCTCGACGAAGTCGGCGTGCATGTCGATGCTGGTCACGTGGGCAGAAAGGCGGGCCAGGCAGGCGGTCAGGAAGCCCGAACCGGTGCCGATTTCCAGCACGGCGTCGGACTTCTTGAGCTCGAGGGCCTGCAGCACGCGGCCTTCCACGACCGGCTTCATCATCACTTCGCCGTGGCCCAGGGGCAGGGTCAGGTCGGCGAAAGACACGTTGCGGTGGGCCGCTGCGACGAAGTCTTCGCGGCGGATACCCTTCAGGGTCTCGAGGACGTCGAAGTCCAGGACTTCCCACGGGCGAACCTGGTTCTCAACCATGTTCTGCCGGGCCTGCTCGAAATTCATCGCCATGGTGTTGGATTCCGTACGAAAAGCTATGAAAAGGTTCGAAAGGATAAGCGTTCGGAGCCTGCTTTCCCAATGTGTTAAGGCTGAGGGCCCCGTACCGCTGCTACTAAGTGCCGGAAGTCACCGGACGGGGCTGACGGAAGTCATGCCCCATCCCCTACTGTGGCTCGCTGGCGCCTGAACGGCCTGATGGCGCAAGTCCCTGATGCCCATGGGAACCGAGTCGGCTGGCCCCACTTCATTCTAAGGTAGACGGGTGGTCAGGCTCTCACTTTTTCCTGCGGCGTGGATGACAACCATGACGTGCTGGAAATAACTGAACCGCTGCGTATAATAAAGTCATAATTTTTGTTTGTGAAGGTGTAGCCATGAACGCCAGCCCGAAAATGAAAACGCAGGGTCCCGGGCGTCCGAAGGATATGGAGAAGCGCGCGGCCATCCTCGATGCCGCCAAGGCGCTCTTCACCCAGGGCGGCTTCGCGGGAACCAGCATGGACGCCGTCGCGGCCTCCGCCGGCGTATCCAAG
Organism: Luteibacter sp. HA06; assembly: GCF_054061215.1. NCBI lineage: Bacteria > Pseudomonadati > Pseudomonadota > Gammaproteobacteria > Lysobacterales > Rhodanobacteraceae > Luteibacter > Luteibacter sp. HA06. Next base: position 4,480,894 of record NZ_JBSSDZ010000001.1, on the reverse strand, counting down.
CTCACCGTCTACAGCCATTTCGGCGACAAGGACAACCTCTTCCGCGAGGTCATCCGCGCCCATGTGCAGGAACGCCTGCCGGACGATCTCTTCGACTTCAGCCCGGGCGCGGATATTCGCGTCACCCTGAATAACATCGCCAGCCGTCATGCGGCGATGGAAACCAACGTCGAATCGGTTGGCACCTTCCGCGCCATCCTCTCGGACTGCCAGGCCGGTGGTAACCCGCGTTTCGGCCGGCTGGTCTGGGAAGAAGGCCCGGTGCGCATGCACAAGCTGATGCAGCGCCTGCTCGACGGCGCCACGGCGCGCGGCCAGCTCGAAATCGCGGACACCTCTCGCGCCACCACGCAGTTCCTCGCCCTGCTCAAGGGTGATCTCCTGCTCCGCCGCCTGTTCGGTTGCGAAGACTGCGCCGTGCAGTTCGGCGAAGAGGTCAAGGCCAACGCCCTGGCGGCCGTCGAGATGTTCATTCTCGCCTACGAGCCGCGTCCGAACTGCTGAGCACTCGCTTCCGGCACCCGCTTCGTGGTTGAATCCGCCTCGAAGCGGGGGTGCCCAAGCAATTGCGTGGGCTGAGAGAGTCCCTTCGAACCTGATCCGGTCCGTACCGGCGTAGGAAGCTTCGTCCACGGGTAACGTGCGTCCGCGCACGTGTGCTTCCGTGGCGGCGCCGTCCGCTTCTCCCCTTATCCGCAAGGAACGAGAAGCCAATGAACGCCATGCCCTCCGATCTTGCCCGCGCCGCGCGCGAGCTCTCCGAAGCCGTTACCACGCCGATCGCCGGCTCGCGCAAGATTCACGTGACCGGTAGCCGCCCCGATCTGCGCGTGCCGCTGCGAGAGATCGTCCAGGCCCCCACGCCGACCCTGTTCGGCGGCGAAGAAAATCCCCCGATCGTGGTCTACGACACCTCTGGTCCCTACACCGATCCCGAGCACGCCGTCGATCTGGCCAGCGGTCTTCCAGCACTGCGCGCGCGATGGATCGCCGAGCGGGGTGATGTCGAGCGTCTGGATGGCCTGTCTTCCGCCTTCGGGCGGGCGCGTGCCGACGATGCGCGCCTGGACCCCATTCGCTTTGCCTTCCCTCGCATGCCCCTGCGCGCGAAGGCGGGAGCCAATGTCACGCAGATGCACTACGCCCGCCGCGGCATCGTGACACCGGAGATGGAATACATCGCCATCCGCGAGAACCAGCGTCTGGATGCCCTCGTCGACAGCGCGCTTCGCGTGCAGCATCCGGGCGAATCCTTTGGTGCCTCGCTGCCGAACCGGATCACACCCGAATTCGTGCGCGACGAAGTGGCGCGTGGCCGCGCGATCATTCCCGCCAACATCAACCATCCGGAAGTCGAGCCGATGATCATCGGCCGCAACTTCCTGACCAAGGTCAACGCGAATATCGGCAACAGTGCGGTGAGCTCCGGGATCGCCGAGGAAGTGGAGAAGCTGGTCTGGGCGATACGCTGGGGCGGCGATACCGTGATGGATCTTTCCACCGGCAAGCACATCCATGAAACGCGCGAATGGATCATCCGCAATGCGCCGGTGCCAATCGGCACGGTACCGATTTACCAGGCGCTGGAGAAGGTGGGTGGCGTTGCCGAGGACCTCACCTGGGAGATCTTTCGCGACACGCTGATCGAACAGGCGGAGCAGGGCGTCGATTACTTCACCATCCACGCCGGCGTGCTGCTGCGCTTCGTTCCGCTGACGGCAAAGCGTGTGACGGGCATCGTCTCGCGTGGCGGCTCGATCATGGCCAAGTGGTGTCTTGCGCATCATCGCGAGAACTTCCTCTACACGCACTTCGAAGACATCTGCGAGATCATGAAGTCTTACGACGTGTCCTTCAGTCTCGGCGATGGCCTGCGTCCGGGCTGCATAGCCGACGCCAACGACGCCGCGCAGTTCGGTGAACTCGACACATTGGGTGAACTGACCAAACTGGCCTGGAAGCATGACGTGCAGACCATGATCGAAGGTCCCGGGCACGTGCCGATGCACCTGATCAAGGAAAACATGGATCGTCAGCTGGCGGTATGCGACGAGGCGCCGTTCTACACCCTGGGCCCTCTGACCACGGATATCGCGCCCGGCTACGACCACATCACCAGCGCGATCGGCGCGGCGATGATCGGCTGGTTTGGCACGGCCATGCTCTGCTATGTCACGCCCAAGGAACACCTCGGCCTGCCGAACCGCCAGGACGTGCGCGACGGCATCATCGCGTACAAGATCGCCGCGCACGCGGCGGATCTCGCCAAGGGACACCCGGGCGCACAGGTGCGCGACAACGCCCTGTCGAAAGCACGTTTCGAGTTCCGCTGGGACGACCAGTTCAACCTCGGCCTCGATCCGGACAAGGCTCGCGAATTCCACGACGAGACGATGCCGAAAGACGCGCACAAGTCGGCCCACTTTTGCTCGATGTGCGGGCCGAAGTTCTGCTCGATGAAAATCACCCAGGACGTCCGCGACTACGCCGCCGGCATGGAAGAAAAGGCAGCCGGCATGGAGGGGAAGGCGCAGGAATTCCGCGCCCAGGGAAGCGAGGTCTACAGCAAAGCCTAAACGCACTGTGGGAGCCGCTTCAGCGGCGATGCTCTTCGCCCCTGTGGGAGCCGCTTCAGCGGCGATGCTCTTCGGGCATCTCCGCTCCGTCAGCTTTTCGCCGATGAATCGGCTCCCACAGGGAGCTGGCGTGCCTCTTCACCCGCTGTTACCAGCCATATCGAGAAAATTCGTAAGCATCGACCGAATGCCGGCGGGGTAAGCTAAGCCCCTCACGTTCCCCCACATAAAGGACAGGCATGAACGCGAACGCCGCCCCCTCGCCATCGCCCACCCGTCGCCGACGCAACCCCATCAGCCTCACCGTGGCCGTCGTGATCGCGCTGCTGATCCTGTGGGTGTTGATCACCATGTGGTGGTGGGACAAGGAGCCGGAGCAGTTCGACCCGGTCACCGTGACTACGGCGCACATGAAGGAGATCGGGCGACCGATGGCCACCGGCGCGGTGACGACGTACACGCTGATCGCATCGGTGAAGACGCTGCTGGACAAGCGCGGCGGTTACCTGAGCAACGACAAGCTGCCGCCGGGCGTGTTCATGGATAACATTCCCAATTGGGAATTCGGATCCCTCATGGCCTCGCGCGATCTCGCCCAGGCCCTTCGCAATAGCTTCAGCCGCTCGCAGACCCAGTCCACCGAAGACAAGGACCTTGGCGAAGCCGATCCCCTGCTCAACAGCCCGAACGATCGCTGGCTGCTGCCGAGTTCCGAATCGCAGTACGGCAAGGCCACTGACGACCTCGAGAAGTACCTCGTGCGGTTGAGTGACAGCGAGGATGCGAACGCACATTTCTATGCACGCGCCGACAATCTTGCCGATTACCTGCAAACCGTTTCGGCGCGCCTGGGCTCGCTTTCGCAGCGTCTCTCTGCGAGCGTCGGTCAGTTGAAAGTGGATGCGGCGCCGAACGCCGATGTCGCCGGTAATGCCGGGCAGTCGAAGGCGGTTTACGTGAAGACACCCTGGAACAAGATCGACGACAACTTCTACGAAGCCCGCGGATACACCTGGGCGTTACTGGAGCAGTTGAAGGCGATCCGCCACGACTTCGCTCCGATCCTGCGCAGCAAGAATGCGGATGCGAGCCTGCAGCAGGTCATTCGCGAACTTGAAGAATCGCAGAAGGCGCTGGGTAGCCCGGTAGTCCTGAACGGCTCGCCGTTCGGCTTCTTCGCGAACCACTCGCTGGTGATGGCGAATTACATCTCGCGCGCCAACGCGGCGATCATCGACCTGCGCACGTTGTTAGGCCGCGGTTGAAAAAAATCGGCTCCCTTGTGGGAGCCGATTCATCGGCGATCATGGTCGCCGGGCTTCGCAGGGATCGCCGATAAATCGGCTCCTACCAAGCAGGTCGCGTCAGATCAGTGATCAGCCTTGTAACGACCCATGCCCGCAACGATCTCAGCCTTCGCCTCTTCCGCGCCGACCCAACCGTCGATCTTGACCCACTTGCCCTTCTCGAGATCCTTGTAGTGCTCGAAGAAGTGGCCGATGCGCTCGAGCCAGTGGCCGGACACCTGGCCGATATCCTTGATATGCGCGTAACCGGCGAACACCTTGTCGACCGGGACCACGACGAGCTTCTCGTCGGCGCCCGCTTCGTCGGTCATCTTCAGCATACCGACCGGATGGCAGCGGATCACCGAGCCCGGCACCAGCGATAGCGGCAGGATCACGAGGGCGTCGAGCGGATCGCCGTCGCCACCCAGGGTGCCCGGCACGTAGCCGTAGTTACACGGGTAGCGCATCGGGGTCGACAGGATGCGGTCGACGAAGATCGCGCCGCTTTCCTTGTCCACTTCGTACTTGACGGGCTCGGCATCCTTGGGGATTTCGATGATGACGTTGATTTCGTCCGGCACATTCTTGCCGGCGGGAACGAGGTGCAGGCCCATGGGATTCCTTGGTGATTCGGGGGGTTAAGTCGGCCGAATAGGATAACGCCCGTCCGGCCCTCCGGCAAAGCCGGTGCTCCGGACGGGCGTCCGAGCCGGTCTGGGGCCCGCTTATTTCAGGTGTTCCCAGAGGTAGGTATAAGCCAGGGCGCTCATGAAGGCCGATTGCTTGTTGTCCGCCGCTGCGCCGTGGCCCCCCTCGAGGTTCTCGTAAAGGCTGGCGTCGAAACCCATGGCCTGCATGCGCGCGGCCATCTTGCGGGCGTGGACCGGGCCCACGCGGTCGTCGCGCGTGGAGGTGGTGAACAGCACCGGCGGGTATTTCGTACCCTTGTGCAGGTTCTGGTACGGCGAGAAGGTCTGGATGTACTTCCATTCTTCCGGCTTGTCCGGGTCACCGTACTCGGCCATCCACGAGGCGCCGGCGGACATGTGCGTGTAGCGCTTCATGTCCAGCAGGGCCACCTGGCTGACCACCGCGCCGTACAGCTGCGGGTACTGGGTCAGCATGTTGCCCGCGAGCAGTCCGCCGTTGCTCCCGCCCATCATGCCCATGTGCTTCGGGCTGGTGATCTTGCGGTCGATCAGGTCCTGCGACACCGCCGCGAAGTCCTCGTAGGCGCGCGGGCGATTAGCCTTGAGGGCCGCCTGGTGCCAACGCGGGCCGTATTCACCGCCGCCGCGGATATTGGCGACGACGTAGACGCCGCCCTTCTCCAGCCAGGCGCGACCGGCGCCGGCCGCGTAAGCGGGCTCAAGCGAAATCTCGAAGCCGCCGTAGCCGTAGACCAGGGTCGGATTGTTGCCGTCGGTCTTCAGAGCCTTCGGCGCGATTTCGAAATAAGGCACCTTGGTCCCGTCCTTCGAGGTTGCGAAGTGCTGACTCACGACGAACTTCGAGGCATCGAAAAAGGCGGGACTGTGCTTGATCTCCTCGCGCTCACCCTGGCCCAGCGTGCCGTAGTAGAGCGTGGTCGGCTGGAGGAAGCCCGAGACGGTGAGGAAGTACTCGTCCGTTTCGTCGGCGTCGATCCCGCCGGCCTGCATGTTGCTCAGGGCGGGTGCGCCGCTGAGCGTATCTTCCTTCCATGCGCCTTTGGCGGCGGGCGTCAGCACCTTGATCTGGCTGACCACGTCGTGTGACACGGTGAGGATAAGATGGTGGCGCGTCCACGAATGACCCGCCAGCGACGTGTGTTCGTCGGGTGTGAACAGTACGGTGAACTCGCGCTTGCCGGCCATGAAGTCATCGAACTTCGTCGCCACGAGCGAGCCGGATGGGAAGGTCTTGCCACCGACCGTCCAAGCCGTACGCGGCTCGACCAGCAGCCATTCGCGCTCGACATCGGTCTCGGCGTCGTTGGGCACATCGATCCTGGTCAGCTTGCCATCCTTGCCACGCAGGAAGGTCTCGGAGTTATAGAACTCCAGCGCGCGCTGGACGAAGTCCCGCTGGAAGCCCGGCGTGAGGTCGCGGTAGGCGTAGATCGACATGTCGTCGGGCTTGCCCTCATACACCGTCTGCGCGGAAGCCAGCGGTGTGCCGCGCTTCCATTCCTTGACGATGCGCGGATAGCTCGACGTGGTCATCGACCCCGGGCCGAAATCCGTGGCGACATAGATATGGTCGTCATCGATCCAGGCGACCTGGCTCTTGGCTTCCGGCAGCGCGAAGCCGTCCTTGATGAAGCTCTTGGTCGTCAGGTCGAACTCGCGGACCACGTCGGCGTCGGCACCGCCTCGCGACAGCGAGACGAGGCAGCGGCGGTATTCAGGCTTCAGGCACTGCGCGCTGTGCCACACCCAGTTCTCTTTCTCGGACGCAGCCAGTGCGTCGAGATCGATCACGGTTTCCCAGGCCGGCTTGTCCTTGCGGTACTCGGCCAGCGTGGTCCGGCGCCACAGTCCCTTCGGGTGCTGCTTATCGCGCCAGAAATTGTAGAAGTGGTCGCCAATCTTGGAGACCATCGGGATCCTGGCATCCGAGTCGAGCATCTCGAGGATGCGCCCGTCCAGCGTCTTGAAATCCTGGCTCTCGGCGTACTTCGACACGGTCTCGGCGTTACGCGCCTTGACCCAGTCGAGCGGTTTGGCGCCGTCGATGTCGTCCAGCCAGAGGTTTTCGTCATCGGCTCCGGCCTGGGCGGCGGGAGCGGCGGTATGCGGGGTGTCGTGGGCTTGGGTCATGCCACTGAAGGTAAGGGCGATGACGAGCGCAATCCAGCGTCGATGCATGGTTCGGGGTTCCGAGATTGAGCGGAACCCCGAGCCTAGCTTACCGGGCGGCCCCTGGAGCCCATGACTTCCGGGCTAGCGAGGACCTGTGGCGGGCTAATCAGGACCTGTGGAAGCCGGCTCTTTGTGGGAGCCGATTCATCGGCGATGGGAGTTGCAGCATCGCCGCTCCGTTGGCTTTTCGCCGCTGAAGCGGCTCCCACATGTCCCATTCGCCGCTGAAGCGGCTCCCACATGTCTGCTTACAGAAATGGAATCAACAACAGCGCCACGATATTGATGATCTTGATCAGCGGATTCACCGCCGGCCCCGCCGTGTCCTTATAGGGATCACCGACGGTGTCGCCGGTGACAGCCGCCTTGTGCGCGTCCGAGCCCTTACCGCCGAAGTGGCCGTCTTCGATGTACTTCTTGGCGTTGTCCCAGGCGCCGCCGCCGGTGGTCATCGAAATAGCCACGAACAGGCCGGTCACGATGGTGCCGATCAGCACACCGCCGAGTGCCTGCGCACCTGCTTCAGGACCGCCAAGCCATTTGAAGCCGAAAATCACTACGACGGGAACCAGCACCGGAAGCAGCGAAGGCACCAGCATCTCGCGAATCGCCGAGCGGGTGAGCATGTCGACCGCGCGCGAATAATCGGGCTTGGTCGTGCCCTCCATGATGCCGGCGATCTCGCGGAACTGCCGCCGCACTTCTTCCACAACGGCACCTGCGGCACGACCCACGGCTTCCATCGCCATGGCCGCGAACAGATAGGGAATCAGGCCGCCAATAAGCAGGCCGATGATCACGTAGTGGTTGGAGAGGTCGAAGCGAATTTCCGTGCCGCCGAAGTGTTCGTTGAGGTTGTGCGTGTAGTCGGCGAACAGCACCAGCGCGGCCAGACCTGCCGAACCGATCGCATAGCCCTTGGTCACGGCCTTCGTCGTGTTGCCGACCGCGTCGAGCGGATCCGTGACGCCACGCACCTCGGGCGGCAGGTCCGCCATTTCGGCGATACCGCCGGCGTTGTCGGTGATCGGGCCATAAGCGTCCAGCGCCACGATCATGCCGGTCATGCTGAGCATGGCCGTTGCCGCGATGGCGATGCCGTACAAGCCGGCGAATTCGAAGGCACCCCAGATCGCCGCGCAGACGGCGAGTACCGGCAGGGCGGTGGATTTCATCGAGACGCCGAGGCCAGCGATGATGTTCGTCGCATGGCCGGTCGTGGATGACTGCGCCACGTGCCGCACCGGCCCGTATTCCGTCGCCGTGTAGTACTCGGTGATCACCACCATGGCCCCGGTGAGCACCAGGCCGATGATCGCGCAACCGTAGATGCGACCGGCGCCATAGGCGGAGTCGGCCATCATCGACTGGGTGATCGGCCAGAAAGCGATCGCGGCGAGCAGCGCGGAGACAAACACGCCGGCGTACAGCGCATTCATGATCTTGCCGCCGCGGGTCTTCACGAAGAACGTGCCGATCACCGAGGCAATGATCGATGCGCCGCCCAGCACCAGCGGGAACAGCACGCCGGACGGACCGGTCTCGGTCGCCATCACGCCGCCGAGCAGCATCGTGGCGATCAGGGTCACCGCGTAGGTTTCGAACAGGTCGGCGGCCATGCCGGCGCAATCGCCCACGTTGTCGCCCACGTTGTCCGCGATGACGGCCGGATTGCGCGGATCGTCCTCGGGAATGCCGGCTTCCACCTTACCCACGAGGTCCGCGCCGACATCCGCACCCTTGGTGAAGATGCCGCCGCCCAGGCGGGCGAAGATCGAGATGAGCGAGGAACCGAAGGCCAGGCCGATCAGCGCATGCAGGGCGTGCGTGCGCTCGTAGCCCATGTGCAGGAGCACGCCGTAATAGCCTGCCACGCCCAGAAGGGCCAGCCCGACCACCAGCATGCCGGTGACGGCGCCGCCGCGGAAAGCCACCGCGAGGGCAGAAGAAAGGCCGCTTCTGGCGGCCTCGGCGGTGCGAACATTGGCACGAACCGACACGTTCATGCCGATGTAGCCGGTAGCCCCCGAGAGGATCGCTCCCACGGCGAAGCCGATGCCCGTTCCCCAGTCGAGGAAGATACCTATAAGGAGAAGAAGGACGATGCCGACAGCGCCGATGGTGGCGTATTGGCGGTTGAGGTATGCGCGCGCGCCTTCCTGGATGGCCGCGGCGATCTCCTGCATTCGTTCGTTGCCCGGCGATTTGGCCAGTACCCAGCGGACCGAAAACGCGCCGTAAAGTATTGCAACGACCGCACATGCCAGCGCGATCCATAAACCGTACTGTTGCAGCATCGAAGCCTCCCCGAATTGTGGGAGCCCGCCAAGGGCTCGCCCCGAGTATAGGCAGGGGAGGCGCCAGAAGGCGTTGTGCGCTGCGGGACGGCTCGCCTCCGGCCTCGCTGGCTTGGCTTCGCCATCGCTTTCTACACTTGGGCGTTTCGCGGGGAGACCTTGGTGTCCACCCTCGCTGCTCAGACACGTCCTCCGCGTTCGAAAAGGAAAGCCGCTCCGCGGCCATGTTCTTATTGGCCTACGGCCGCTCCACTTGTGCGGAACTCGCCTCGAGGGTGGACACCAAGGTCTCTCACGACGATGCGGTCAGCCGGACGGAGAGCCAGCAGCCAAAGCGGCGTTGCTCCATCCGCTCGACCCACACGAACCTCAGGGATGGGAAGAGTCTTCGGTGCCCACCCTCGAGGCGAGTTCCCGACAAGTGGAGCGGCCGTAGGCCAGATAAGAACATGAGCCGCGGTAGCGGCCTTCCGGTACGAAACGCGGAGGGGTGTCTGAGCAGCGAGGGTGGGCACCGAAGGCTCTGCGCCACTACGTCCAGGCACCTAGGGCTCTGCGCCACGCCGTCCACACCCGCCGCGGCATGAGACAAAAAAAGCCGGGCCCCCGCAACGGGAGCCCGGCCTTCAGCGCGTCATTACTGCGAAATGATGTCCGCAATCACGCCCGTGGCAACAGCGACGAGGAGGAAGTCGTTGTTGTCGGCGCGCTGCCAGCGGTAACCGCGTGGCGGTTCGCGCAGGTGGCGGGCGCGGTAGTCGTTCACGATGACCACGCGGCCGTCGTAGCGGTGACCACGCTCCCAATGACCGCCCGGGCCCGGACGCCAGTTGTTGGCATGATTGTCGTAGTGGCCGTCGCGGTGGTCATCGCGGTGATCGTCACGATGATCATCGCGATGGTCGTCACGGTGATCGTTGCCATGGTCGTTGCCATGGTCGTTGCCGTGGTCATCGTGATACTGCTGGATGCCAGCCGGCTGGAACGGTGCCGGGCTGAAGGCAAACGCAGGGGCGATGACTGCCGAGGCGGCGATGGTGAGAGCGATCTTGCTAAGCAGTTTCATGCGGATTCTCCCGGTTTAGCGTGTGGCAATGTCGAAGATGATGCCGGTCGCCACGGCGACCAACAGGAAATCGTTGTTTTCGCGCACCCAGTGGTAACCACGCGGCGGCGGACGCAGGCGGTAGCTGCCGTAGTCGTACACAACCGTGTTACCACCGTAGTAGCGATGACCGCGTTCCCAATGGCCGTAATAACGCGGCGGGGGCGGGCGATGGTAATAGGACGGGCCGTTGTCATAACCGTGGCCGTAGTAGCGCGGCGGCGGCGGGCGGTTGCCGTGCCAGCCGTTGTCGTGATGCCAGTCACGGTTGTCATGGCCGCGGTCATGGCCACGGTCGTAACCATGGTTGTCGCGGCCGCGATCGTGATCGTGATCGTGGTGATCGTCGGCGAAGGCCGCTGTCGTGGCGACCAGGGCAAGGGCGGCAAACGCAGTACGCAGCATCAGTTTCATCGCATCTCTCCAGGACGATCATCACGCCGCAAGTCGCTACGGCTGATCGACGATTGGAAGATATGCAGAGTTTCCTGAACGCGAAGTCCTACGAATCGAAAGTTTCGCGAAAGCATTCACTGACGCGACAGCTAATGAACCCGCGCGTTCAGAAAATCGATCCTGGACGGAACTCCAGAGTGAGTTCTGGCGCCCGCTCCGCAAGATTTAGCGAAGTGCGCCGTTCAGGTGTGCAGGCAAGGATTTTTCCGCCCCGGACGACCAGCAAACGGGTCGCTTTGAGGCGGATGGCTTCGTAGGTATCGCCGGCCTGGAGCAGGACGAAGTCAGCCCGGTTCCCCGGGGCGACCCCGTAGTCCTCGAGTCCAAGCACGCGCGCGGCATTCGACGTTACCGCCTCGAAGCACTGGGCGACCCCCGCCGTCGAGGTCATCTGCGCCACGTGCAGCCCCATATGCGCGACTTCGAGCATGTCGCCCGAGCCCAGGCCGTACCAGGGGTCCATCACGCAGTCGTGGCCGAAGGCGACGTTGACGCCGGCGGCGAGCAGTTCCGGTACGCGCGTCATGCCGCGGCGTTTGGGATAGGTGTCGTGTCGACCCTGCAAGGTGATGTTGATCAGGGGGTTGGCGATGGCGTGCACGCCCGCTTCTGCGATCAGCGGGAGCAGCTTGGGCACGTAGTAGTTGTCCATCGAATGCATCGACGTGAGATGGGAACCGGTGACGCGACCCTGCAGGCCGCAGCGGATCGTCTCGGCGGCCAGTGTTTCAATGTGCCGCGACAGCGGGTCGTCGGACTCGTCGCAGTGCATGTCGACGCGCAGCCCGCGCTCCGCGGCCAGTTCGCAAAGCCAGCGAATCGATGCCGCGCCGTCGGCCATCGTGCGCTCGAAGTGGGGAATGCCGCCGACCACGTCCACACCCATGTCCAGCGCGCGGATCAGGTTGGCCCTGGCGGTGGGCGAGCGCAGCAGGCCGTCCTGGGGGAAAGCCACGAGTTCCAAGTGCAGGTAGGGCGCCACGCGACGTTTTACTTCGAGCAGGGCCTCTGTGGCGAGGAGTCGGTCGTCGCAGATATCGACATGGCTGCGGATGGCGAGCAGACCCTGCGCCACCGCCATGTCGCAATAGGCCATGGCCCGCGCCACCAGCGCGTCGATCGTGAGGTCCGGCTTGAGCTCGCCCCACAGCGCAATGCCTTCGAGCAGGGTGCCCGAGGCATTGAGGCGGGGCAGGCCGAGCGACAGCGTCGCATCCATGTGGAAGTGGGCGTCGATGAAGGGCGGTGTTACCAGGCGGCCACCCGCATCGATCTCCTCCGCCCCCTTCGCCGGTAGCCCGGGCTGGATCGCCGCGAAACGCCCATCGACGATGCCGATATCAACGTCACGGCGGCCGTCGGGGAGGGTGGCGTGGCGGACGATCAGATCCATGCGGGGCGTGCCTCTTTTTTTCTGTGGGAGCTGATTCATCGGCGATCCCGCGGCAGCGGGGCTGCTAACGGGGCGGGATCAGGCTAGCACCCAATCGCCGATGAATCGGCTTGTGTCTTAGGACCGGCGTAGGCTTAGGGGTGAGAGCGGAGTGCGGCAAGCCCGTCATCGGCGGTGCTGCGAGCACGTGTGGGAGCTGGGGCTGCCGCACTCCCTCCACCAATAGCCCGAACAGTTGCCCGAGTCGTACCTCGAATTCACAAGCCGGGGCATGGTGGAGGTGCTCTCACTTCCGATCGTACTCCGGAGTGAAGTCATGAGCATCCATGTAGGAATCGACACCGGTAAATCCATGCTGGACGTGGGTTTTTTTCCTGGGGAGCGCTGCGAGCGCTTCGCTAATACGGCCGAAGGCCACCGTGCTTTACTGCACGTTCTGGCGCCTTTGGACGTGCCGCATATCGCGATCGAAGCGACGGGCGGTTACGAGCGAGGCATCGTCGATGCCTTGGCGCAAGCGGGTTATTGCGTCACCCGGCTGGCATCGCATCGCGCCACGGCTTACGCAAGAGCGATGGGGCGTTTCGCCAAGAACGACTCGCTCGACGCGCAGATCCTGGCGCGGATGGCCGCGCATATCACGCCGCAGCCTTATCAGACGCCGGCACCCGAGCGCGCCGACCTGGCCGAGCTGGTACGTTGCCGTTTGCAGATGGTGAGCCAGCGCGACGATAACTTCCGGCGGCTGAAGCAGACGAGGCTGACGGCGGCTCGCCAAGCGTTACAGGCCATGATCGATGCGGCCAGCATGCAAATCCGCGACCTGGACCGACAGATTGCAACGGCGACGAAGGACGTTGATCCGGCATCGCGATTGCGCGAGGTGCCGGGCGTCGGACCCGTCGTGCAAGCGACGCTGATCGCGTATTTACCCGAACTGGGCCAGCTGACACGGCAGCAGATTGCCGCCCTGGTCGGTGTGGCGCCTTACGTCGACCAGAGCGGTCGCCGCGACGGCGCCCGGCATGTGCGTGCCGGCCGCTGGATCGTGCGGCGCGCGCTGTATATGGCGGCTTGGGGAGCCATCCGAACCAAAGGCAGCGCCCTCGGAGAGCGCTACCGCGCCCTACGGGCGCGAGGAAAAGTGGCCAAGGTGGCTCTCGTCGCCTGCATGCGATGGCTGATCACGGCGATCAATGCGATGGTCCGTGACCAGGTCGGCTGGCGGCATGAGGCGGCTGTCTGAAAAAGACAGTTGCTCCCACACAGGGCATCACCGCTGAATCGGCTCCCACATAGAGCTCGGTTCCTGCCGGGCTGCGGGCGGTTTGTGATTCGGGGTTTCACGCGGAGGCTGGCGTCATTTGGCACCATGGCTTTCCCCATGAAACTGTCCGACAAACTTGCCATCCTGGCCGACGCGGCCAAGTACGACGCGTCCTGCTCGTCGAGCGGCGGCAAGGGCCGTAACTCGCTGCGCTCGGGCGGTATTGGCTCGACCGAGGGCATGGGTATCTGCCATGCCTATGCGCCGGACGGGCGTTGCATCTCCCTGCTGAAAATATTGCTGACCAACTTCTGCGTTTACGACTGCGTGTACTGCGTGAACCGTCGCAGCAGCAACGTGCAGCGTGCGCGCTTCACGCCCGAGGAAGTGGTCGAGCTGACGATGGAGTTCTACCGGCGTAACTACATCGAAGGCCTGTTCCTGTCCTCGGGCATCATCCAGTCGCCGGACTACACCATGGAGCAGCTGGTGCGTGTGGCGCGCAGCCTGCGCACCGAGCATAAGTTCGGTGGCTACATCCATCTGAAGACGATTCCCGACGCCTCGCCGGAACTGATCGACGCGGCCGGCCGCTGGGCCGATCGCCTGAGCATCAACGTCGAGATGCCGACTGCCGAGGGCCTTAAGTCGCTTGCGCCTGAGAAGGACCTCGGCGATATCCGCAGCGCCATGGGTCGCCTGCGGTTGTCTATCGACGAAGCGAAAGCCGAGAAGAAGGCGCCGAAGTTCGCGCCCGCCGGCCAGAGCACGCAGATGATCGTCGGCGCCGATGCGGCCACGGATCGCGACGTGCTCACGGCGAGTACCAACCTCTATACGAACTACCACCTGCGCCGCGTCTACTACTCGGCGTTCAGCCCGATTCCCGACGCCTCGAAAATCCTGCCGCTTAAACCGCCGCCGCTGGTGCGCGAGCATCGTCTTTACCAGGCGGATTGGCTGATGCGCTTCTATGGCTTTCGTGCCGATGAAATCGCGCCGCCCGGCGACAGCGGCATGCTTTCGCTGGAGGTCGATCCGAAGCTTGCCTGGGCGCTGCGGCATCGCGAGAGTTTCCCCGTCGACGTCAACCGTGCGTCGCGGGACATGTTGCTTCGCGTCCCTGGCCTGGGTGTGAAAACGGTGGACCGGATGATCGCGATGCGCGCGCATCAACGTATCCGCTATGCCGACCTGATCCGACTTCGTGTGCCGGTGAAGAAGGTCGCGCCGTTCGTTGAAACGGTAGACCATCGTCCTCGTGGCGACCGCGAAAGTGCCGCCCTGCAGCGCGACCTGCGCGAACCGGCGCAGCCCGACCTGTTCGGCTGATGATCGGCGTCACGCTGGACGACGCGTCGGATGTGGAAGAGTGGCGCGCAAAAGCACGAGCGCTGCTGCTGGCGGAGGTCGATCCGGCCGACGTGGCGTGGATGGCCGGACCGGACACGAGCCTCTTCGGGGGTAATGGTGGGAGCGGCTCGGCGATACCGCCGCCGGTTCATGCGCAGGCGCCCGCCGTTCCCCGCGACTTCCTCAACCTGGTCAACACCGTGCTCGCGCATTCGGATCCGCGCCGGCACGCCGCGCTTTACCGGATGCTCTGGCGGCTCGCCCATGGCGAACGCAACCTGCTCGCCATCGCGACGGATGACGACGTGGCCTGGGCACACACCTGCGTGAAGCAGGTCAATCGCGACATGCATAAGATGAAGGCCTTCGTGCGTTTCCGCGAGTTGCCGGTCGACGATGGCACGGTGTACGTGGCCTGGTTCGAGCCCGACCACGACATCGTTACCCGCGTCGCACCTTTCTTCGTGCGTCGCTTCACCGGCATGCGCTGGTCCCTGCTGACGCCCTCACGCAGCGCCCACTGGGACGGCGCGACGCTGACCTTCGGACCGGGTGCGCAGCGCGGCGATGCGCCAACCGCCGACGCGCTCGAAGACCTCTGGCGCACGTATTACGCGAACATCTTCAATCCTGCGCGCCTGAAGGTGGATGCGATGCGCCGGGAGATGCCGGTGAAATACTGGAAGAACCTTCCGGAAGCCCGGCTCATTCCCGAACTGGTGCGCGATGCATTACCGAGGATGCAGGCGATGGTCGAGAAGCAGCCCACCATTCCGCGAAAGAAAATCACGCCGTTGCAGAAGGCGGCTATCGATGCGCCGGAAGGGAGCCTCGCGGCGTTGCGCAAGCAGGCGAAGGAGTGTCGCAACTGCGACCTCTGGAAGCCGGCAACGCAGACGGTCTTCGGCATCGGTCCGGCTGACGCACGCGTCGTCGTCATCGGTGAACAGCCGGGCGATCAGGAGGATCTCGCCGGCAAGCCCTTTATCGGTCCGGCGGGGAAGTTGTTCGATCGAGCCCTTGAAGAAGCAGGCGTGGATCGCGCCGCGTTGTACGTCACCAATGCGGTGAAGCATTTCAAGTTCGAGCCGCGTGGCAAGCGTCGGCTGCACAAGCGAGCAAACGCCGAGGAGCAGGCAGCGTGCCGCCCCTGGTTGGCTGCCGAAATCGATCGTATTCGTCCACAGGCGATCGTCTGTCTTGGCGCCATGGCGGCGCAGGCGGTCTTCGGTGCGTCGTTCCGCCTGATGGCGCAGCGCGGTCAATGGCTCGACCTGCCGGACGGCGCGCGCGCCATGGCCACCGTGCACCCGTCGTACCTGCTGCGCCTGCCGGATGAGCAGGCGCGCGAAGAAGGTTATGCCGAGTTCGTCCGCGACCTCAAGCTGATGCGCGACATGCTGTGACGCGCTGTAACCGGCTCTTGTGGGAGCCGATTCATCGGCGAAAAGCCAACGGAGCGGTGAAGGGGGCAATCGCCGCTGAAGCGGCTCCCACAGTAGAGCTCGCCGCTGAAGCGGCTCCCACATTAGGCCAGGAGTCAGATCTTGAACTTCTTCAGCTTCTTGGGTACCGAGGCATTTTTCAGCGTCACGTAGATCGGCAGGCCGTCCGGGCCGTAGGGCGGGGGGGCTTCTCCCTGAATCAACGGTGCCAGGTAACGACGTGCCGCAGCGGTAATGCCGAATCCATCCTTAGAGATGAAATTCCTCGGCATCTTCTTCTCATGGTTGGCGATCTTGTCCAGCGGCGCCGCTTCGATCTTCCACTTGTACGGCTCGTCGGAGATGCGCACGATCACCGGCATCACCGCGTTGAGGCCTTCGGCCGCATATTCCACGGCCTTTTTGCCCACGGCATAGGCCTGCTCGAGATCGGTCTTCGAAGCGATATGGCGCGCGGAGCGCTGGAGGTAATCGGGAAGGGCCCAGTGGTACTTGTAGCCCAGCTTCTCGCGCACCAGCGCCGCGAGTACCGGTGCGGCACCGCCGAGCTGCGCATGACCGAAGGCGTCGCGCGCGCCGGATTCGGCGAGGAAGGTACCGTCGCTGTCCTTGACGCCCTCGGAGACGACGACCGTGCAGTAACCGACCTTCTCGACCGTGGCCTTGACCTTGGCGAGGAAGGTTTCGGGGTTGAACACGTTCTCGGGAAAAAGAATGACATGCGGCGCGTCACCGGGTGCGGATCCGGCAAGGCCGGCCGCAGCGGCGATCCAGCCCGCATGCCGGCCCATCACCTCGATGATGAAGACCTTGGTCGAGGTGTCCATCATCGAGACCACGTCCATGCTGGCCTCACGCACTGCGATGGCGGTGTATTTCGCCACGGAGCCGAAGCCGGGGCAGGTGTCGGTCACGACGAGATCGTTGTCGATCGTTTTCGGCACACCGATGCAGTTGACCTCGTAGCCGAGGGTCTGGCCGATCTTCGAGACCTTGTTCGCGGTATCGGCCGAATCGTTGCCGCCGTTGTAGAGGAAGGTGCGGATGTCGTGCGCCTTGAACACCTCGATGAGCCGCTCGTACTCCGCGCGGTTCTCTTCCAGTGACTTGAGCTTGTAACGGCACGAGCCGAAGGCGCCGCCCGGCGTGTGCTTCAGCGCGGCGATATTGGCCTTGGCTTCCTTGGAGGTGTCGATGAGCTCCTCGCGCAGTGCGCCGAGGATGCCGTTGCGCGCCGCGTAAACGACGATGCCCTTGTCGCGCGCGGTCTCGATGACACCGGCAGCGGAGGCGTTGATGACGGCGGATACGCCGCCCGACTGGGCGTAAAGGATTTTGCCGGCGGCCATGCGTACTTCCTCGTCACCTTGGGAGTGCCGAGCGTAGCGCGTGCGGCATGACGATGACACGCTAGACTCAGGTATGTATCAGGGGAAGGGGCTCGCCGTGCGTTTACCGAATACGTTATATGCGCCACCCGCGGGCGCGTCGCGCTGGCAGCTTGGGCTGCTTTACAGCGCCGGGGCGCGTATCGGCCTCTTCGCCATCATGACGATCGTGCTGACCATGGCACTCGCCCATGGGCTCAAGCCGATCGGCTTGGCGGGCAAGGAGGCGAGCACCCTGGCACGTGCCGTGGGTGAGATGCTGATACGAGCCGTGCCGGCGATCATCGCCTACCTCGTCCTCGTCCGCCTGGTTGAACGCCGGCCCCTGCTCGAATTCTCACGGCCGACATGGCCAGCCGGTCTTGTCTGGCTGGTGGGTGGCGTGGTCCTGATGAGCGTTGTTGTCGGCACCCTCTGGCTTTGCGGCGCCTACGTGGTCGACGGGCCGGACACCGCCGCCGACTGGCCGGGCATCGTCCTCGGCGCCGGCGTCGGTGCGGCCATTGGTGAGGAGCTCATCTCCCGGGGCGTGCTGTTCCGGGCCTGCGAGGAGGCGCTGGGCACGGGCTGGGCCCTGCTCATTTCGTCCCTGTTCTTCGGCTTCGCTCACGCCTTCAACCCCCACGCTACGGTCGGCACCAGCCTGGCCATCGCCCTGGAAGCGGGGGTGATGCTGGGACTGCTCTACGTGGCGACCCGCTCGCTGCTGGCCTGCATGGGCCTGCACGCTGGCTGGAACATCACCCAGTCGCTGGTTTATGGGGTGCCTACTTCGGGGACCCGGATGCATGGCCTGGTGGCCTCGCACCTCGCCGGACCGGACTGGCTGTCCGGCGGGGAGTTCGGCGCGGAGGCCTCGATCGTCGCCCTGGTCGCCTGCAGCCTGGTTTCCCTGGGGCTGTTCCTGCTGGCCCGGAAACGGGGCCGGCTGGTCGCTCCGCGCTGGAAGCGGGCCGCTGCCTACACGGCTCCGGTGTCGGCTGTTTGACGCGAGCGCGGCCGTGCCGTTACCTTGAGACCCATTTTCTTGTGTCCGGCGACGGGTTTATCCCCGCGCGTCCGACGTAACGGAGCATCAATGCGACTCGTGCTATTCGGCGCCCCCGGTTCCGGGAAGGGTACCCAGGCCACCCGCCTCAAGGAACGCCTCGGCGTCCCACATATCTCCACGGGCGACCTGCTTCGCGCGGAGATCAAGGAAGGCACGGAGCTGGGTCTCAAGGCCAAGGGCCTGATGGACCAGGGCATCCTGCTGTCCGACGACATCATGCTCGGCATCATCGAACATCGTCTCAGCCAGCCGGACGCCAAGCCGGGCTTCATCCTCGACGGCTACCCGCGCAACCTGGCCCAGGCTGCCGCGCTGGACGACGTACTCGCCCGCATCGGCCAGCCGCTCGACGTGGTGGTCAAGCTCGACGTGCCCGACCAGGCTATCGTCGGCCGCTGCGAAGTGCGCTTCGAGAAGGAAGGCCGTCCGGATGACAACCCGGACACCGTCAAGAAGCGTCTGGGCATCTATGCCGAGCAGACCGCCCCGGTCGCCAGCTTCTACGAGCAGCGCGGCAAGCTGCAGGTCATCGACGGCGTCGGCGAGCTCGACGACGTGACCCAGCGCGTGCTCGATGTGCTGCCCGGCGGCGTCCAGGCCGCCAGCGCCTGACCCTCACGGCCCGCTCCGGCGGGCCCAAATGAAGCGACCCATGCGCGTCCATATCCTTGGTATCTGCGGCACCTTCATGGGCGGCGTCGCTGCGCTCGCCCGCGAGCTCGGCCTCACCGTCGAGGGCTCGGACGCCAACGTCTATCCGCCCATGAGCGACCAGCTCGAAGCCCTCGGTATCAGCCTGATGCAGGGCTACAAGGCCGAATACCTGCAACCGGCGCCGGACCTCGTGGTCGTCGGCAATGCCATGGTGCGCGGAAATCCGGCGGTCGAGTACATGCTCGACGAAGGCCTGCGCTATATCTCCGGACCGCAGTGGCTGGGTGAAACCCTGCTCGGCGGCCGCGAGGTGCTGGCCGTGGCCGGCACGCACGGCAAGACGACGACCACCAGCCTGCTCGCGCACCTGCTGGAGTCGGCCGGCCTCTCGCCCGGCTTCCTGATCGGCGGTGTGCCCGGCAACTTCGATGTCTCGGCCCGTCGCGGCCAGGGCAAGCCCTTCGTCATCGAAGCCGATGAGTACGACTCCGCGTTCTTCGACAAGCGCTCCAAGTTCGTCCATTACCGCCCGCGCATCGCCATCCTCAACAACCTCGAATACGACCACGCGGATATTTTCCCGGACGTGGCCGCCATCCAGCGCCAGTTCCACCACCTCGTGCGCACGGTGCCGGCCAATGGCCGCCTTATCGTCAACGCCGAAGATGCCTACCTCGCCGAAGTACTCGCGATGGGTGCGTGGACGCCGGTGGAAACCTTCGGTATCGACAAGGGCGACTGGCGCGCGGAGCTGATCGCTGCCGACGGTTCGCACTTCCGTGTGCTTCGCGGCGACCACGTACTCGGCGAGATCCGCTGGAATTCGCTGGGCCGGCACAATGTGATGAACGGACTGGCCGCGCTTGCGGCGGCCACCGCGGCGGGCGCCGATCCGGTAGCGCTACTGCCGGCGTTCGCCAGCTTCACCAGCGTGCGTCGTCGCATGGAAGTCATCGGCGAAGCGCGCGGCGTGACCGTTTACGATGACTTCGCACATCATCCGACGGCGATCGCCACGACCCTGGCCGGCCTGCGCGCAAAGGTCGGCAGTGCGCGCATCGTCGTCGCCCTCGAGCCGCGTTCCAACTCGATGCGCCTGGGCGCGCACGCGGATGCGCTGGCACCGTCGCTGGCCGACGCCGATCGCGTGGTTTTCCTGCATCGTCCGGAGCTTGCGTGGGACGCGGCGCGCGTCACGGCGTCGCTCGACGGCCGGGGCACGGCCGTGCCCACCGTCGACGCGCTGGTTGCGGCGCTCGCTGCCGACGCGCAAGAGGGCGACCATGTCGTCTTCATGTCGAACGGTGGCTTCGAAGGTGCACCAAGGCGCTTTTTTACCGCACTGCACGCAGGTTAGACTGGCGGGCATGGCTGCCACGACGCCCGGACAAGACTTCCCGCTGTTTCCCCTGTCGAACGTCCTTTTCCCGGGCGGTCAGCTGCAGTTGCGCATTTTCGAGCCGAGGTACATCGACCTCGTTCGCGAATGCGCACGCACGGGGCGACCCTTCGGCGTCTGCATGATTCTCGAAGGCAACGAAGCCGGGCAACCGGCCGTGCCCGCGGCAGTCGGCACGCTGGCGACGATTACGGACTTCCACACGGGTGACGACGGCCTGCTCGGTATCGTCGCCGAGGGCGGTTTGCGCTTCCGCGTCAGTCGTACGCGCATTCGTTCCGATGGGCAGGTTCGCGGCGACATCGCCACGTGGCGTGCGGAAGAGATTTCCCCGGTGCCGCCGGAGTTCGGCCTGCTCGCCACCATCCTCGAACGCCTCGTCGACCAGATGCAGCCGCCGTGGCGCTACGACGTTGCCACCCGTTCCGACGATGCCAGCTGGGTGGGCTTCCGCCTTTCCGAATTGCTGCCGCTGGATCCGAACGAGTGCCAGCATATGCTCGAGCTCGACGACCCACTCGAGCGGCTCGCCGAATTGCGTGACATCCTCCCGCGCTTCCAGCGCCCTTAAGGATTTGCCATGACGTCACTTGCAGGGAAGACGCTCTTCATCACCGGGGCGTCCCGCGGCATCGGGCTGGCCATCGCCCTGCGCGCAGCGCGCGACGGCGCCAACATCGTGATTGCCGCGAAGAGCAGCGTCGCCAATCCGAAGCTGCCCGGCACGATCCACAGTGCGGCCGCCGAGATCGAAGCAGCGGGTGGTCATGCCCTGCCACTGAAGGTGGATATCCGCGAAGAGTCCGAAGTGAAGATGGCCGCAGCCACGGCCGCGGAACGCTTTGGCGGCATCGATATCGTGGTGAACAATGCCAGCGCGATCTGGCTGGCAGGCGTTGAGAACACGCCGATGAAGCGCTTCGACCTCATGCATCAGGTCAACACGCGCGGCACCTTCCTGACCACCCAGGCCTGCCTGCCTTTCCTGAAGAAGGCCGAGAACCCTCAGGTGCTCATGCTTTCGCCGCCGCCGAGCATCGATCCCGCCTGGTATGAACCACATGTCGCGTACACCATTGCCAAGTTCGGTATGAGCCTGTGCGTGCTGGGCATGGCGCCCGAGTTCAAATCACTTGGCATCGCCGTTAACGCGCTGTGGCCGAAAACAGTGATCGCCACGGCAGCCATTGCCATGATCGACGGCGTTCGTGCCGAAAATTGCCGGACGCCTGACATCGTCGCGGACGCGGCGCACGCTGTCCTTACACGCCCCTCGCGTGATTACACCGGGCGTTTCTACATCGACGAAGACGTGCTGCGCGAAGAGGGCGTCACCGATTTCGATCGCTACGCCGTGGCACCTGGCCAGCCGCTACTACCGGATCTGTTTCTGTAGCTAGCGCGTCGATGCACCCGTATGGCTCCGGAGGCTAGCCCGTTTGGTGTATGGCCGCATCCGGCACGCCGGTATAACTTCGATCCACGTCGCTGTCGTCTGACACACGCGCGACGATGTGGGGCTTGCCGGCCTGCAGGGGGTGCCGGCGGCGGGTCCAGGAGTGAATCCGCGAAGCCGGCAGCAGGCCACGTAACGGGTGAGGAGCAGGCATGTCGCGCGGGGAAATGTCGGGGCGTTGTGTCGTCTGGGTAGGCAGGCCGAGCGTTGAAGAACACTTTGGGCTGCTCCGGGCGGGCTGGCGCACCTTGGTTGCCGATCCGGCCAGCCAGAACGAAGCACTACCAGAATGCGGTGACGCGGCGATCGCCGTGGTCGACCTGCGGGCGAGTGCGCTGGCGGCCGTACGCATCCTTCATCAGTTGCGGGAAAACCATCCGGGCATCGCCTGGATCGGGCTGACCGGCTCACGTACGCCCGCCCATGAACCCCTGATCCGCCAGGCCTTGCCGCTGGCCCTGGAGATCATCGAAGGGGTGTCTTCGTTCAGCGCGCTACGCCAGGCACTGCAACGGGTGCCGGGCGATGCCCCGCTGCCCGCCGACACCCGCCCGAGCGTCCTGACAGGCGACAGCCCGGCCATTCGGACGCTGTCTTTAAACATCCGGAAATTCGCGCCGGTCGAACTGCCCCTGCTGATCACCGGCGAAACTGGTACCGGCAAGGAGATGGCGGCCCGCGCCCTGCACCAGCTGTCCGCCCGGCACGAGCGCCCCTTCGCGGCGATCAACTGCGGGGCGCTGCCGGCCAACCTCGTCCAGTCCGAACTCTTCGGCCATGAACGGGGTTCCTTCACCGGGGCCACGGCGCGGCGCATCGGCCACTTCGAATCCGCCGACGGCGGCACGGTCTTCCTGGACGAGATCGGCGACCTGCCGCTCGACGCCCAGACCAACCTTCTGAGGGTGCTCCAGGAAGGCACGATCGAGCGCATCGGCAGCTGCCAGTCCATCAAGGTGGACGTGCGGGTCCTGGCCGCCACCCACGTGGACCTGGAGAAAGCCGTTTCGCAGGGGCGGTTCCGCGAGGACCTGTTCTACCGCCTCAACGTCCTCCGGCTGCGCATGCCGCCACTGCGCGAGCGCAATGGCGACATCGAGCTGCTCGCCCAATATTTCCTCGACACCTTCCGCGAAAGCTATGGCACGCGCGCCCGGGCCTTCAGCTCGGCGGCCCGCAAGGCGATGAACGCCTTCGCCTGGCCGGGCAATGTGCGTGAATTGATGAATCGTGTGCAGCGCGCAGCCGTCATCGCCGACGATGCGCTGATTACGCCGGAAGACCTGGAGCTGATCGCCGACCTCCCTGGCACGGACCGGGATAGCCTGGGCAGCGCCCGCACCTCCGCCGAACGCGAGGCGATCGTCGATTGCCTGCGCGCGAGCGCCTTCAATATCAGCGAGTGCGCACGGCGCCTGCGCGTCTCCCGCGTGACGGTGTACCGCCTTTGCAAAAAGCACCAGCTCGCACTCGATCAGCTGCGCTGAGCGGGTTCGGCCCTCGCCGACACGCGACGTAAAGAAAACTCCCGGCCCTCTGGGGACCGGGAGTTCCCATTCGTCGTCCGGCTTGGCAGGGTCGTCGGGCAACGAACATCGCGGCTTCACAGGGCCTTACCCAATACGGCAGCAAGCGCCGTGCCACGGGAGCCTTCCTTTGATTCGCAAGGAATTTCCGGCACGTCGTTCCGGGCGGGGCGTTCAGGCGGTGTAGCGGGGTGTAACAAATCGTTGCAGCGGCTGTACATGCCGCACCGCGCCACGCGTTGTCGGCGCGGCCCGCGCCTTATACGATGACCCCTTCGGATCGATGTCGGACCTCTGAGCGTACCGTGCGATTCCATCCGTACTTACAGGAGTCCGTACCATGTCGTCGCACCCCGTCGAACCCTCCGATCTCGTTGGCTTGGGCAAGCGTTACTGGCTGTCCGTATACCGCCCACGCGATGTCATCCTCGATCACGGGAAAGGCTCCCGCGTCTGGGATACCGAAGGTCGCGATTACATCGATTTCGGTGCCGGTATCGCCGTGAATGCGCTGGGTCACCAGGATCCGGACCTTGTCGCCGCCCTCGTCGGCCAGGCGAACAAGCTCTGGCATGCCAGCAACGTCTTCTATTCCGAGCCGCCGCTGCGGCTGGCCCA
Organism: Luteibacter sp. HA06; assembly: GCF_054061215.1. Taxonomy (NCBI): domain Bacteria; kingdom Pseudomonadati; phylum Pseudomonadota; class Gammaproteobacteria; order Lysobacterales; family Rhodanobacteraceae; genus Luteibacter; species Luteibacter sp. HA06. The sequence goes on along the minus strand of NZ_JBSSDZ010000001.1, from coordinate 4,456,778 downwards.
GGAAATCGTCGAGCTGGCGCCGTTCGCCGAGCGCGTCTTCCTGTGCAACTCCGGCACCGAGGCCAACGAGGCCGCGATCAAGCTGGTCCGCAAGTGGGCTTCCTCGCTGGGGCGTCCTCCCGAGAAGCGCGTCATCATCACCTTCAAGGGCTCCTTCCACGGCCGCACGCTGGCCTCGGTCACCGCGACAGCCCAGCCGAAGTACCAGGAAGGCTATGAGCCGCTGCCCGGCGGATTCCGCTACGTGCCGTTCAACGACACCGCGGCGCTCGAAGAGGCCATGGCCCACGGCGATGTCGCTGCGGTGATGCTCGAGCCCATCCAGGGCGAGGGCGGCGTCATGCCGGCGGAGCAGGGTTTCCTGAAGAAGGTGCGCGAACTGTGCGACGCACACGACGCGCTCATGGTCCTCGACGAAATCCAGTGCGGCATGGGCCGCACGGGCACGCTCTTCGCGCATACGCACGACCACGTCACGCCCGACATCGTCACTCTTGCGAAGGCACTCGGTGCCGGCTTCCCGATCGGCGCCATGCTGGTCGGCCCGAAGGTGTCCGAGGTGATGCAGTTCGGCTCCCATGGCACCACATTCGGCGGCAACCCGATGGCCGCGGCGGTCGCTCGCGTGGCGCTGGCCAAGATCGCCTCGCCGGCGGTCATGCTCAACGTCGAGCGTCAGGCCAACGACATCCGCAATGGCCTGAACAAGCTCAACCACGAGTTCCACCTGTTCTCGGAAATCCGTGGCCGCGGCCTGATGATCGGTGCCGTGCTGGACGACGCGCACAAGGGTCGCGCTGGTGAAATCCTCGATCTCGCCGCCGCCCATGGCCTGCTGATCCTGCAGGCTGGGCCGGATGTGCTGCGCATCGTGCCGCCGCTGACCATCACCGACGAAGAAACCGCCGAAGGCCTCGAAAGGCTGCACGCGTCCCTCGCGGCATTCGCCCAGGAAACGAAAGTCGCCTGAGCTTCGTGTGGGAGCCGGCTGTGCCGGCGATGGGTTTGACGCAATCTGCCTGTCGCCGCTGAAGCGGCTCCCGTAACGAACTTGCCGTCATTCGGCGCGTTGCATTTCTTTTGGAGTACGAGTTCCTTCCCATCCTCCTGTTTACCTGATATGAAACATCGCAAGTTCTTCCTGGCTTGAATGATGTCCCTCATGCTCACGCCACACCAGGATCCGCCGGGAAGCGGTCGCTCTCGAACAACGCAGGACGCCAGACAGCCACACATCGCCCTCGTCGAAGACGACGAGGTGCTGCGGGACCAGTTGGTCGCGCCAGGATTGCGTGACTTCGGTTTTCGCGTCACGGCGCTGGGCACGGCCGGGCAGTTGCAACGTGTCCTGCAGGAAGACCAGCCGGATATCGTGGTACTCGACGTCGGCCTGCCGGATGGCGACGGCTTCACGATTGCCGAGCGACTGCACCTGAATTCCCGCGTCGGCATCGTGATGCTCTCCGGCCGTCATGCCGAAGCGGATCGCGTCCGCGGCCTGAGCAACGGCGCGGACGCCTATCTGTCCAAACCGGTCGTGATGTCCGAGTTGGCAGCGACCCTGCGCAGCCTGATGCGGCGCCTTCGGCCCGAACCACGCCCCTCACCTCATGCACCGTTGTCCTCGCCAACCTGGCAGCTGGATAACCAGGGCTGGTGCCTGCTGGCGCCAAATGGGACGTCGATACCGCTGAAAGCCCATGAACGATGCATGCTGCGCGCCCTGCTCGAGCTGCCAGGCGAGCCGGTGACACGCGACGCGCTCATCGCCGCGCTGGGCGGCGACGAGCTGTTCGATCCTCACCGGCTGGAAGTGCTGGTCTATCGGCTTCGCAGCAAGGTTGGTACCGCCTCGGGCCTTGTGCTTCCGCTAAGCGCCGTGCGTGGAAGTGGCTACGTTTTCACCATGTGACACCGGTTCCGCCACCGTCCGACGCGAGGCATCCAGCAAGCGGCGTGCCTCGGAAACGAGGGTATCTGGCGAGCATGGCTTGTTGAGGATGGCGACATCGTGCGATTGGCGTACCGTCGCGGGAAAGTGCGACGAGACGACGAGCACGGGGACATCGGGAAGGCACGCACGCAGTTCCTGTAGCCAGGTCGCGGGGTCGTTGTCGCCCAGGCGGAGGTCGGTCACGACCAGATGCAGCGAGTGGCCCGCCTCCATCGTCATGCGCAGTGCCTGCGCGCGGCTGCCCGCCTCGATGACGAGAAAGCCGTCCGCTTCCAGCCGCCGGCGCCACATCTCGCGCAGCACATCTTCGTCCTCGACGAGCAGGGTGTGCACGATGGGTTGGTGACGCAGCGCGTCTCCTTCGAGCACGGATGCACCGGGCAGTTCGATGCCGATCGTCGTGCCACTGCCTTCCGTGCTGCGTACGTCCACGTCTCCACCGAAAGCCTGCACCAGGTCCCGTACGACGGCCAGGCCGAGGCCGCTGCCGGAGTCTGAGGGCTTGGTAGTGAAGAACGGTTCGAAGACCTCGTGCTTCACGCTTTCGGGCATGCCGTGGCCATTGTCGCGGAATTCGATACGCACTCGACCGACGTCGGAGGCGCTGCGCACCCGGATCTCGAAGATGCCGTCAGCCTGCATTGCATCACGCGCGTTCGCTGCGATGTTGAGGATCATCAGTTCGAGCTGGTCTGGATCGAAACGAATGAAGCGTGCTCCCTCGTCGACCTCGACCACCAGTGTGGTGGCGTGACTGAACAGCTGGCGCAGCACGTGCTTCACTTCGCGGAGCGCGCGCTTGAGGTCGATCAGTTCACTCCGCGAAACATCGCGGCGACCGAAACTGAGCAACTTGCGGCTGATCGCGCCACCTCGCCTCGCTGCCGCGGCCACGCCGTACAGTGCCGAGCGAAGCACGGCAGGGTCATCGGTGTCCTCGCGAGCCTCCGCATAGCCGGCGATCACGCTGAGGATGTTGTTGAAGTCGTGCGCGACACCGCCCGCGAGCCGGCCCACGGCCTCCACCTTCTGCGCATGGATCAGCTGCTCGCGCGATTTGCCGTGTGCCGCGATCTCTTCCTCGAGTACCCGATTGATTTCGCCAAGACGCAACTCGCGCTGTTCGGCGCTCTCGACGCTGCCGCGCAGCGTCGACACGCACTGGTCGATTACCAGCGTTATGGCAAGGTAGCTGAGCGACAATGGAAGGACGTTGATGGCACCCATCAGCGGGTGATGCACCCCCTTGGCAACGAACCGGGCAACATCGACCGCGCCACCGGCAATGAACAACGTGATGAGGGCCGCGTAGAGCCACCACAACGCGGTACGGCCCAGGATAAGTCCACCGAGCACAATCGTCAGCACGACGTAGGTCTGGTCGAGCATCGAGCTCATGAGGCCGCGTTCGATATATGTGACCCCCAGGGCGACCAGCATCGTACCGACGAAGATGCGCGTTGCCCGATGCACGAAGCCGCGGCGGATCTGGATCACGCCGGTCCACGCCGCGATGACGACGACCGAATCGCTCGCCAGGTCAAGCAGGTCGGCCGAGTTGAGCGGATTGGTCACCAGGGCCATGCGGTAGGGCCATATCAGCGGGATCGTCACGCCGATCATGATCAGCAGCAGTTGTAACGCCATGCCGTTTCCGCGCGCGGTTTCATCCTGCCCGGGCACGTTTCGCAGCCAGGCGATGGCCGCTTTTCGATAGGTCTTCAGCACCCTGTTTTCTTCCGATCTGTCTGCCCGTTCGGGGATGTATAGCGCAGGCCTCAACGCAATACACGCACCAAAACTGTCGGTGAGTTTTCGACAGGTTTCGACAGTGACGGTGCGTGATCGCACGAACGCTTTGGCATAACGTCGGCCCTCGACACGGATCTGACATCCGTTCGACACAGCGCTGTAAGACCGGCACGACCGGTCACGGGGACAGGGACGCGAAGGGGACCGCACAGGCGCCCAACTATCCATCAACGGGGAGCAACCGCACCATGCATTGCCTATCCATGCGCCTGCTCGGCGTCTTCGCCATCGCCGCTTCCGCACCGGTCTTCGCCGCGCAAGACGGCGACCGCTACATCGTGACCTACCGCGACGGAGCGTCCGCACAGACGAACGCCGCGGTCTCCTCGCAGGCAGCGTCGCTTGCGCTCAGCCGCATTACCTTCAAGGCAGGAAACGGTTCGCGTGTCGCGTCGCCTTCGGTCAGGGACCTGCGTCGCCTTGCCATCGGCGCGCGCGTGCTGAAGCTGTCGCGCAAGCTTGATGCCACCGAGTCCGCCGCCTTCGTCGCAAGCATGAAAGCCGATCCTTCGGTGAAGAGCATCGTGCCGGACCGCATGCTGCACGCGGTGAAGGACATCCGTGCCACTGACGCCTTCGTGCCGGATGACCCGTATTACCTGAAGGACCAGTGGCATCTTCGCGGACCGGATGGCACGCCCGATACGCCGGACATGGTCCCGAACTACGGCGGTGCCAATGTCGCCAACGCGTGGTCGCTCGCCGATGGCACAGGCATCACCGTGGCCGTGGTCGATACCGGCATCACGGCTCATCCCGATCTGGATACCTCGCTTGCCGATGCTGGCTACGACTTCATCAGCGATCCCTTCGTCTCCGGTCGCGCGGACGACAGTCGCGTGCCCGGTGGCTGGGATACCGGCGACTGGACCACCGAAGAACCGTGGGTCGACAGCTGCCAGCCCGAAGCCAGTTCGTGGCATGGCACGCATGTCAGCGGCACCATCTCCGAGCTGACCAACAACACGGTCGGTGTGTCGGGCGTGGCGTATCGTGCGAAGGTGCTGCCCGTCCGCGTGCTCGGCCATTGTGGTGGCTACAGCAGCGACATCGCGGACGGCATCGTCTGGGCGGCCGGCGGCCACGTCGATGGGGTGCCGGACAACACGCATCCGGCACAGATCATCAACATGAGCCTGGGCGGTGAAGGCGCATGCACGGCGGACGATCCGCAGTCGCAGGCAATCGCGCTCGCCAATGCGCGCGGCACGGTGGTCGTCGTGGCCGCAGGCAACTCGGCGGCGGATGCCGTCAACTTCTCTCCTGCCAGTTGCCCGGGCGCCATCGCTGTCGCGTCCGTCGGCATCACCAGCAAGCTGGCGTTCTATTCGAACTACGGTTCGATCGTCGCCATCGCCGCACCCGGCGGCGGCGTATACGCAGGAGATGCCAGCAGCGGTGCCACCGTGACCGCGGGCTTCGTCTACCAGGCGCTCAACGCGGGCACCACCGTGGTGGGTGAACCGACGTATGGCGGTTACGCCGGTACGTCGCAGGCAACCCCACACGTGGCCGGCACCGTCGCGCTGATGCAAAGCGCACGCCTTGCCTCATCCCAGCCGCTGATGACGCCTGCCCAGGTGCTCGCGGCGCTGAAGCAGACTGCGCATCGGCCGAAGGTGCCGACGCCCGCGGCGACGCTTGCGGGCGCCGGGATCGTCGACGCGGCTGCTGCCGTGCAGCTGGCCGTGCTCGGCGACAGCTACACCGCGACGCTGGCGAATGGTGGCCTGCTCAACGGGCTCAACAGCTTCGCCGGAACCTCTGCCTGGTACCAGATTCCCGTTCCGGCAGGCGCACGCAGTCTGGTCATCCGCACGTTCGGCGGCAGTGGCGACGTGACGTTGCAGGTGAAGCTCGGCGCGCGTCCGTCCGACAGCAGCTACGACTACCAGTCCGCCCACGCCGGCAACGCCGAGTCGGTCGTGCTCGCACGTCCGGCCGCCGGAACGTATTTCGTGCGCGTGCTCGGCGTGAAAGACGCCCAGAACCTCAGTGTGCAGGCGAGCTTCATCGCCCCCTGATCCTTGCCCTTTCCGGAGACATCCATGAATCGTTTGATCAAGAACCCGCTCCTGAGCACCGCGCTTGCCGCCGCGTGCGCGGCCGCCTTTGCCGGTCAGTCCGTCGCGGCACCGCTCGCCGTCGCACCGCGTGTCGATGCCGCGCACAGCGTGCTTCGCGCGCAGAACATCACCACCTCCAACTACTTCGCGTCAAACGGTCCGGCCGATGGCAGTGATGATGCCTACGCTGACGGTTTCCACAGCATCGCTATCGGCGCCAATGCCCTGGCAAGTAGCGATGACGCTACGGCAATCGGCTCGGGCGCCGTCGCGTTCGACGCCGGTAGCACCGCGGTTGGCACGGGAGCGATTGCCCAGGGTGTCGGCAGCCTTGCTGTCGGCCAGTCCGCCAACACCGCTGGCGACTTCGCGACAGCGGTGGGCTACGGCGCGTCCGCATCGGGCACCAATGCGCTGGCGCTGGGAACGGGATCTACCGCGGGCAACGCAGGCGCCATCGCCATCGGTGGCCAGGCCGTCGACAGCGGCGGCACCCCCGTCTCCGATCAGGTCACGACGGCGGCGGGCAATCTCGCGATGGCCATCGGTGGCAGCGCGCAGGCGCAGGGCGATAGCGCGATTGCAATCGGAGCAACGGCGGGCAGCTACGGCTTTGGCGCCGTGACGCTTGGCAACGAAGCGCAGGCCAACGGCGACAACACCACGGCGATCGGCAACGTGGCGTCCGCGAGTGGCGAGAGCGCCGTCGCCATTGGTGGCCTCGCCCAGCCGTTTCCCGGCGTCTATGACCAGACGATCGCATCCGGCTATCAGGCGACGGCGATCGGTGCGGCCGCACGCGCGGCGAACGACAACGCGACGGCGATCGGTTCGTACGCGTACGCCGCCGGTAACGCCAGCATTGCGGTCGGCTACAACGCCTATGCGCAGGAGGCCAACAACACCGCGATCGGCTACAACGCGGCGGCCACCGGTACCAACTCCATTGCTATCGGCGGTGATAGTCGTTCGTCCACGTGGGCTTATGGAGTGAACAGCATCGCCATTGGCGACCTGGCTCTGGCGAAGGGCGATAACTCGGTGGCGCTGGGTCATTACGCAACCGTCGCCGATTTCACCGAGCACAGCGTTGCCCTCGGCACGGACTCCAGCACGGACCGCAATTACGCCGTGTCGGTCGGTGGTGATGGGACGGTGCCGAACCGCTATGGCGAGCACACGCCGGCCTTCACCAGGCAGATCGTCAATGTAGGCGCGGGCACACTCGATACCGACGCGGTGAATGTCGGCCAGCTCAATGCAGCCATCGGGCAGGTGAGTGTCGGCGACTCCGCGGTAAATGCCGCACTGGCCGGCGCGTTTGGTGGCGGCGCCGGCCTCGGTCTCGCTGGTTTCGTCCCGCCGAGCTACGCCATGCAGGGCATGACGTATCGCAACGCGGGCGATGCGTTCACGGCTGTCGATGGAGCGCTGAGCGGCGCATTGCAGAGCATCGCGGACATCCGGTCGCAGCTGGGTGGTGGCCAGCCTGGCAACGGCGGTAGCAACGTGCCCTCGGGCGGTGGCAATGGGCTGGCGGTGGGTGGCGGAAGCATGGCGACCGATCCACGGGACACCGCCGTGGGTCACAACGCCACCATCGGTGCCGACGGCAGTACCGCGGTCGGCAGTAATGCGACGATCAGTGCCGCGGCGACAAACGCGGTCGCAGTCGGCGCGGATACCAGTGTCACGGCCGCGTCCGCCACCGCGATCGGGCAGGGCGCTTCGGCCACGGCGCAGAACAGCGTGGCGCTCGGCGCCAATGCCGTGGCCGACCAGGCCAATACGGTGTCGGTCGGTTCGGCGGGTAACCAGCGTCGCGTCGTCAATGTCGCCGCGGGATCGGCACCCACGGATGCGGCGAATGTCAGCCAGGTCGACCAGGCCCTTGCCACCGCCAAGTCCTACGCGGACAACGGGGATCAGCAGACACTCTCGAAAGCCAATGCTTACACCGACAGCAAGCTGGGCAATTCCGTCTCACGCGCGGACTTCGATTCGCTCCGCACCCACGTGGATGACCAGTTCCACCAGGTCAACCAGCGGCTCGATCGCGTGGGCGCGATGGGGACCGCCTTGTCACAGATGAGCATGAATACGTCGGGGCTTGCCGGCGAAAATCGTGTGGGCATGGGTGCGGGCAACTACAGCGGCCAGTCGGCCATCGCCCTGGGCTATCAGCGCGCGTTCCACGAGAACCGGGCGAGCGTATCGATCGGGGCGTCGTCGTCCGGATCGGAAAGCACGATTGGCGTCGGCGCGGGTTTGAGCTGGTAACAGTCCGGTCGGCTCAGAGTACGGCAGCATGGCGAGGTCCCCGAATCAGCGGGGACCTCGCCTTTTGCGTTCAGAGCGAGGCAAACACCTCGCCCGCGGTCTTCACGGTCGCGGCGATGACGTCATCATCGTGGGCGCTCGAAACGAAGCCCGCCTCGAACGCCGACGGCGCAAGATACACGCCTCGCTCCAGCATGCCGTGGAAGAAGCGATTGAACGCGGCGACATCCGCCGTCGTCGCCTGCGCGTAGGTCTCCACCGTCTCCCCGGTGAAAAACAGGCCGAACATGCCGCCCACTCGATTCACGCTGAAAGGGACGCCAGCCTTGTTCGCTTCGGCGAGGATGCCGTCGGTCAGGCGCACGGTTCGCGCTGTCAGGTCGTCGTAGAAGTCAGGCGCCTGGATCAGCTGCAGCATGGCAAGACCAGCGGCCATGGCCACCGGGTTACCCGACAGCGTGCCGGCCTGGTAGATCGGGCCCGAGGGTGCGATCTGTTCCATCAGGTCCCGTCGGCCGCCGTAGGCACCGACCGGCATGCCGCCGCCGATGATCTTGCCGAAGCAGGTCAGGTCCGGGGTGATGCCGTAGTAGGCCTGCGCGCCGCCGAGGGCCACGCGGAAGCCGGTCATCACCTCGTCGAAGATGAGCAGCACGCCATGCTCAGTGCACAGTTCGCGCAGCGCCTGCAGGTAGCCCTCTTTCGGCGGAATGCAGTTCATGTTGCCGGCGACCGGCTCGATGATCAGGCCGGCGATCTCCTTACCCTCCTGGCTGAAGAGCAGTCGTGCAGCGTCGATGTCGTTGTAGGGCAGGGTGAGTGTCAGGTCGGCCGAGGCCTTGGGCACGCCAGGTGATGTCGGTACGCCGAAGGTGAGTGCGCCCGAGCCTGCCTTCACCAGGAAGCTGTCCCCGTGGCCGTGGTAGCAGCCTTCGAACTTGACGATCTTCGAGCGGCCGGTCGCGCCACGGGCCAGACGGATCGCGGACATCGTGGCCTCCGTGCCCGAATTGACCATGCGCACCATGTCCACCGAAGGAATGAGCGAGACGATCGTCTCGGCCATGGTCACCTCGGCCGGGCAGGGCGTACCGAACGACAGGCCGTTACGGATCGCCCGTTCGACGGCCTCGCGCACGGCCGGATGGTTGTGGCCGACGATCATC